>CALAJH010000015.1 GCA_937922655.1 uncultured Bacteroidia bacterium | reverse complement strand
GGCCGCGCCGAACTTATCGGCAAACAAAAAGACGACGGCCAAATTTTGCCCTATCAAAGGTATAGAATCGCTTATCGCGATATCACTAATTCAACCAACCAACGTACGCTTATTGCCGCGATTTTGCCGAAAAACGTGTTTTGCGGACATACCTTAAACCTCGAAGCCGCCTTATTGGATGAATCGGATATGCTTGTGGCAACGGCATTGTTTAATTCTTTTGTCATAGATTTTTTGATTCGCAAACGTGTGAATACGCACGTCAGTACTCATTTGCTTTATCAAATTCCGGTACCTCGTTTGACGTTGGGGGAGGCGGGTTACGAGTATTTGTTGGAGCGTTCGTTGCGGTTGGTTTGCGTGGGGGATAGGTTTGCGGCATTGTGGCGGGAGGTTGCGGGGGACGCACCGTATCCTTCGGCGCCGACGGACGAGGAGCGTTTGTCGATGCTTGCGGAGCTGGACGCGGCGGTGGCGAGGGTGTACGGTTTGACGGCCGAGGAGTTCGCGTACGTGCTATCGACGTTTCCGATTGTTGACGAGTCTCACAAGCGCATGGCGCTGGAACGTTTTTAAGGCGTAGTATTGCGCTTTTGTTGTGTTTTGGGGCGGTTCATTCGTGTTTTGTGCGTCGTTGGAATTCGTCGCACAGGTCTGTAAGGGGGCAGCGTGGGCATTTGGGATTTCGTGCCGAACAGATTTGTCTGCCGTGTAGGATGAAGAGATGGTGTGCGTCGTGGAGGTCGTTGGGGGGTATGGCTTGGAGGAGCTGATTTTCGACGGCGGCGGGGGTTTTTCCGTCGGCGATACCGATGCGTCGTGTGACGCGGAAGACGTGGGTGTCGACGGCCATGGTGGGTTGGTGGTAGAGAACGGAAAGGAGGACGTTGGCGGTTTTTCTTCCGACGCCGGGCAGGGCTTGCAAGTCGTTTCGGTTGTCGGGGAGGATTCCGTTGTGTTTTTCGACGACTTTTTGTGCCATGGCGATGAGGTTTTGGGTTTTGTTGTTGGGGTAGGAAATGCTTTTGACGAGGGGAAACAATTCGTGTTTTTGGGCTTTTGCGAGGGCGAAGAAATCGGGATAGCGTTCAAAGATGGCGGGTGTGGTTTGATTGACGCGTTTGTCGGTGCATTGTGCGGAAAGGACGACTGCGACGGCGAGCTGGTATTCGTTTTGGTAAAGGAGTTCGGTTTGGGGTTTGGGGATGGCGGTTTTAAGGCGTTGGATTACGGCCTTGGCTTTTTGGGCAACGGTCATTGGAGACATACGCCGATGACGAGCAGGTCGTCGGTTTGGGGGTAATTGTTTTGCCATCCTTGTAGGAAGGCCTTGATGCAATCGAATTGGGTTTGGGGTTCTTCGGGTTGAATGGACTTGAGAAATTCGACGAAGGCGCGTTTGGAGAGTTTTCGGCCTTTGGGGCCGCCGAATTGGTCGGTAACGCCGTCGGTAAAGACGTAAAGCCAGTCTCCGGTTTGGTAGTCGAAGGACTGTTCGGAGAAGTTTCGGTCTTTGGCCGTTCCGTGAACGATGGAATGTCCGATGGGCAGTTTGTCGGTTTTGTATTCGAAGGCATGGGAATTTCGAATGAGGACGACGGGACGGTTGGCGCCGGAATAGACGACCTTTTTTTCTTCGGGAATGATTTTACAAACGGCGATTTCCATTCCGTCTTGGACTTGGTCTTGGTCGTTGAGGCTTTGGGAAAGGTTGTCGATGACGCGTCGGTGGATTTCGTTGACGATTTTTGCGGGCCGGGCGTCGGGATATTGTCGGATAACGTCGTTGAGGAGCGAGGAGCCGAGGACGCTCATAAAGGCGCCGGGCACGCCGTGGCCCGTACAATCGGCGCAGGCCAAATAAAAGCTTTTTTCTTGTTGGGAAAACCAATAAAAGTCGCCGCTGACGATGTCTTTGGGGGAATAAAGAACGAACGAACGGGGAAAGGCGGCATAGAGAACTTCTTCGGGGGGCATGAGCGAAAACTGTATTCGCCGGGCGTACTGGATGCTGTCGGTGATGTCTTTGTTGTTTTCTTCGATGATTTTTTTTTGTTCTTCGATTTCGCGCGTTCTTTGGGCGACTTTTTCTTCGAGGTCTTGATAAAGGATGGCGTTGTCGATGGCGGTGGCGGCTTGGCGAATGAGGACGTTGAGGAATTCGATTTTCATGGGGTTAAAAGCCCCGGGCTGTTTGTCGTCGTAGAGCAGGAGCAGGGCTAGGAGTTCGCCTTGTTTTCGGATGGGGGCGGCGTAAGCGGCTTTGATTTTGAGCGCGTCGAGAAAGGGTTCGTCTTTCCATGGGGCTTCGCGTTTGGGCTTGGCGGTCGTGACGGGCGCGTCTTGGGCGGCGATCCATTGCAAGAGCGCCGTCGGAGAGTCTTCGCCGCCGCAGACGAAGATTTGTTGGCCGTCGTAGCGTCGGCATTCGGCAAGGCCCGTTTTGTAAACGACGAGCATGCCGCCGCTTACCCCGGTTTGGTCGACCGAAAGCCGAAGGATTTTTTCAAAGAGGGCGGAGGGAACGATTTCTTCGGAAAAAGCTTGGGCGCTGAGCGTCAAATCGGAGAGGGTTTTGACCCTTGCGGCCAGCTCTTTGTTCGTAAAATAGATTTCTATGGCTTGTTTGACGGTCATGACGAGGTCTTTGCCGTCCCATGGTTTGGCGATGTAACGGTAGAGTTCGGCTTTATTGACGGCGTTGCCGACGGCTTCGGCGCCCGCTTGTCCCGTGAGCAGAATTTTTTTCGTTTGGGGCGTGAGTTCGTGGGCGGCTATCAAGAATTCGTCGCCTTTCATGCCGGGCATGAGCTGGTCGGAGATGATGACGGGAATCGATACGTCGTCTTCGAGCAGTTCTTCGATGACTTTTAGGCCCTCTTCGCCGCTGTCGGCGATTTCGATGAGGTAGTCGTTGCCGAGTTCGAAGCGCAGTTCGTCTCGCAAACCGTTCAATACCGAGCGTTCGTCGTCTACGCAGAGAATTACGGGTTTTTCCATGGGCGGCGATGGGGTCGCGGGCGTCGTGCCAACAAACGTTTCAAATTTAGATAAAGCCGGGCGAATGGCGAGATTGATAATCGCACATTTTTTGCCCACGTTTATACACGTTCTTTAACGCTCAAAAGGGCTTTAAGTTCCCGAACCAAATCCTCTTCATCCCAAGGTTTTTTGATGAAGGCCTTGAGCCCCGCGAACTTTTTGGCATGTTCGACCGCCGCCGCGTCGGCGAAACCCGAAAGCATCACCAAAAGAATTTCGGGATGGTTTTGGCAGATTTCGACGAGCAGGTTGTTGGTGCGGTCGGGGGGCATGAGCCAGTCCGAGACAATGAGTTTGACGGGGATGCCTTGCTCGTAAAGCATGGCCAACACCATACGGGCTTCTTGGATGCTTTGCACCGCCTCGAGGGTGTATTCCGACTTGAACGGCGCCCGCAACTGGTCCATGAGGCTGTTGAGCATCGCTTTGTCGTCGTCTATCAATAAAATAACGGGTTTGACCATAATAAATTTCTTAAAGTCACAAGGCTTTTACGCAAAATGGAATCCAAGAGTTGCGATTAATTGCAAAATAAGGATTTTTTCTTAGTGTGATTAAGTAAAAATACTTATCGTAGCATAATCGGCCGCAAAGTTAAACAAAATTCTATGGTAAACAACAAAATTTTGATAAAGACGGCTGCAAAGCCGTTCGGCGGAAGGTTTGAGGGGAGGAGGAACGTTGGGGGAGGCCGGAAAAAAGCGGCGCCGTCCCTTTGGGGGACGGCGCCGGCAAATCAAAACAAAAAATTATTTTGTGGCTTCGGCCAAGATTTTTTTGCCTTTTTCGACGGCTTCGTCGATGCCTCCGACCATGTAAAAGGCGTTTTCGGGCAGGTGGTCGAGTTCGCCGTCGATAATCATGTTAAAGCCTTTGATGCAGTCCTCGATGGCGACGAACTTTCCGGGCATACCCGTAAACTGTTCGGCGACGTGGAAGGGTTGGGAAAGGAAGCGTTGGACTTTACGCGCGCGGGCAACGGTGAGTTTGTCTTCTTCGGAAAGCTCGTCCATGCCCAGGATGGCGATAATGTCTTGGAGGTCTTTGTATTTTTGGAGGATGTTTTTGACGCGTTGGGCGCAATCGTAGTGTTCTTGGCCGATGACGGCGGGTTGAAGGACGCGAGAGGTGGAGGCGAGGGGGTCGACGGCGGGGTAGATACCGATGGCCGTTAGGGCGCGGGAAAGTTCGGTGGTGGCGTCGAGGTGGGCGAAGGTCGTGGCGGGCGCGGGGTCGGTGTAGTCGTCGGCGGGCACGTAAATGGCTTGGATGGAGGTAATGGAGCCGTTTTTGGTGGAGGTGATGCGTTCTTGCATGGCGCCCATTTCGGTGGCGAGCGTCGGTTGATAGCCCACGGCCGAGGGCATGCGTCCCAGCAGGGCCGAGACCTCCGAACCCGCTTGGGTAAAGCGGAAGATGTTGTCGATGAAAAAGAGGATGTCGCGTCCGCCGCCGTCGCCCGTGCCGTCGCGGAAGTATTCGGCGATGGAAAGACCGGTGAGGGCGACGCGGGCCCGTGCGCCGGGCGGTTCGTTCATTTGTCCGAAAACGAGCGTCGCCTGACTTTTTTCCAACTCTTGCATATCGACTTTGGAAAGGTCCCAGCCGCCGTGGTGCAACGATTCGACGAAGCCTTTGCCGTAACGGATAACGTTGGATTCTATCATTTCACGGAGCAGGTCGTTGCCTTCGCGGGTACGTTCGCCCACGCCCGCGAACACCGACAGGCCCGCGTGGGCTTTGGCGATGTTGTTGATAAGCTCCATGATAAGCACGGTTTTGCCGACGCCCGCGCCGCCGAAAAGCCCGATTTTGCCGCCTTTGAGGTAGGGGGCGAGCAGGTCGATGACTTTGATGCCCGTATAAAGGACTTGGGCTTCGGTGGCGAGGTCGTCGAACTTGGGCGCGGCTTTGTGAATCGGGTAATAGCCTTCGGCTTTGGGCTGGGGCATGCCGTCTATCGCTTGGCCGACGACGTTGAAAAGCCGGCCGCGAATTTGGTTGCCCACCGGCACCGAAATCGGGCGCCCCAAGTGTTCGACGTCCATCCCTCGGCGAAGGCCGTAGGTCGAATCCATCGAAATGGTGCGTACCCGGTTTTCGCCCAAGTGCTGTTGCACCTCAAGATATATCGTCTTGCCTTGGTACTCGACGGTCAAGGCGTCGTAAATTTGGGGCAAAACCGCCCCCTCGCTCGTAAAATCAACGTCCACCACCGGGCCGATGATTTGCGATATTTTACCGATGTTTTTAACGGCTGTTGCGGTACTCATAAATGGCTGATCGTTCGCAAGCGTAAACGCAACGAACTATTATGGAACGGCTTGCAAGTTACGCCGGTTGTTTGGATATTGCAAAAGAATTTGATTGCGAACGGTGAATAGCGAAAGATTATTGAAAATGGCGGGAGGGGGCGCGATGGCCGCCACCGCCGCCTTGGGTTTGGGCCTCGTTTACATGATGGCCTACGAGCGTTGGACGTTCTTTGCCGACCTGTGGGGGGACGTACTCGTCGTGCTTCTTCTCTTTGCCGTGCTTTCGTTTGAATACGGACTTTACCGGCTGGCGAGTAACCACCGCATGCCCAAGCTTTACCTGCCAATCGTGGCCACGGCGGCCGTGTGTCTTTTGCTTTTTCCGCGCGCAATCAAGGTCATCAACGGCCCCGACCTGCGCTGGGAACAGCTCCGTTCGGCGATAACCGAGCCGCGTGAACGGCCGACGTCCTTTCCTCCCATGGGGCGCTAAATCAATCCCTCGCGGGTGCGTTGGGTGACGTCGGTGGAGACGTTTTCGGCGGCGGGCGCGGCGTTCGCCGAACCCATGTTCATTTCCATTTTCATTTGGCGGACCAAATCCATGGCGCGGAGCTGTTCGGCCTCCTCCTCGATTTTGATGCTTTTGGTGTCCACGGAATCGAGGGCCATATCGATGCGGGCCTCGTTTTTGGCGGTCATTTCGTTGATGCGGCGCACCATTTCGTCGTGGGTTTGGTCCATGCCGCCGACCTCGAACTGTTCGAGGGTGTCGGCGATTTTGGCCTGCCATTTGGAGCGTTCGTGGTCGCGCAGGGCGTCGCGGGCCTCTTGGATTTTGCGTTCTTTTTCGCGCATAAAGGCTTTTTTGACTTCGAGCGCTTTTTCGTAAGCGCGTCGCGCCACTTCGAGTTCGCCCGTCGTTCGGGCCAGTTGGCTTTTGAGTGTTTCGACGCGCATGGCATAGCTCGCCGCGATGTCGTCGCGCCCTTGATTGATGGCCGCCCTCATTTTGCTGAGCAGGTCGTTGTATTCGTTCTGGGTGCGTTGATGGTCTTTTTCGAGAAGCGTCACGCTGGCTTTGACCGTCGCGATGCTTTCGTTCATTTTCGGCACTTGGTCGTTGAGGTCTCGAATGTTTTGTTCGAGAATGAGTTTGGGGTCTTCGATGGCCGCTACCGCGCCTCCAAACAGCGCTTTAAGCGCCCGTACAAATCGTTTCCACATGTTGATAGCTCGGAAAAAATCGGCCAAATATACAAAAAAACGTCGTTCAAGGGCGCTTCGGTCAAAATTTACGGCCGGAAGCGACGCGAAAAACCCCGCTTTTTATTCCCGCGCCTCGTTAAATTCGGGAACGTCGTTTTCGTGGCTGAAGGCCGCCAACAAGGCAAAAGTTTCGGCAAAATGATACATTTTCGTCAACTCTTCGGGATTTAAAAGCGAAAAATTGTAATGTATCATCACGGCGTGGTCGAGCGCCTCCATGTGATACCCCCTGTATCCTTCGAACCATTTGAGCATGGCGTCGGAGAAAAAACGCCGAATAAGGTCGGGGTCTTTGCCGCGAAGCAGATAACGCTTGGAAAACTCGGGGTATTCGGGAAAGTCGATGTCGTCGTAACCCGCGGCCTCGAAGATTTTGTCGAAAAGGGTTTCGGTTTCGAGGGTGAAATGCGGAAGGCGGGTGTTTCTGAAAGTAACGAGGGCAATGGAAATTTCGGCGCTTGTTTCCACGGTATTGAGCGGCCCGCCTTTTCCGACAATCGTATCGGCGACAAAAATCGAATATTCGGGATAATTTTTTATCAAAACGTTGCGCTGAAAGCGAACGGGGGTATAACGATAGAACGGAAACTCGCGTAGAACGGAAAACGGCGTTACGGTTTTGGGATGGAAGGAAAGCTCGTTTTCGTGGGCGAACTTGGCCAAAAGTTTTTGACGGGGCGTGAGTTTTTTGACCTTTTCGACTTTGGCGTCGAGCGCCCATTTACGCATGGCGTGCGGATGTTCGGACGCCGAATGCAGGCGTTCAAGGCCCACGTAGTCCACCGTTCCGCCGCCGTTGCGGTAGTTTTCCCCAAAATCGTACAAATGTTCCATTACGGTGTGGTCGATCAACTTGGCCTCCGAAAAATCAAAAATAATTTTTCCCTTTGGCGGAACGGCGTTCAAATGCGGGCGAACACCAATGAAGTTCGTGAAATTGACGCTGTCGAAAAAAATAAATCTATATGAATGGTCGGCGTCCGTTTCCACCGTAATGCGGGCGCGAAACAGCGAACGCAAAGGAGCGCCGTTGAAAAGATGAAAAAAAATTTTTACGACGATGCCCGTGGCCACGCCGAGAATCAAGTCGGTCAAAAGCGTAACGACGGCCGTGAAGGTAAAAATCACCAGCTGTTCAACGCCGATTTTGTACGATTCAATGAAATGCTTGGGCGAGGCAAGACGAAAACCCGTAAAGACCAAGAGCGCGGCCAAGGCCGAAAGCGGTATTTCGTGAATCAAATCCGGAAATACGACGACGAACACAAGTAAAAACACGCCGTGAAACACGTTCGACCAACGAGTGCGGGCGCCGTTGTTGACGTTGGCCGACGAACGCACGATTTCCGCAATCATCGGCAGTCCGCCCAAAAATCCCGAAATCACGCTTCCCGCACCGACCGCCGCGATATCCCGGTTCAATTTCGACTGGCGTCGGTAAGGGTCAAGTTTGTCCACGGCCGCCGCGCACAAAAGCGATTCCATACCTTGCACCAGCGCTATCGTTACCGCCGCCTTCCAAAACAAACCCGTTCCCATCATTGAAAAATCGGGGGCGGTATATTGCTCGAATCGAATATCGGGAACCAAAAAATTGTCCGGCAACTCTAAAACAAGTTCCAAAACAATGGCCACGACGATGACCGCAAGGGGCGCGGGAATTTTGCGAACAAATCGGTTTTTGACCCGGGGAACGAATATCAAAATTCCCAAACTAATCAGCCCAATGACGGCGGCTTCTTCGGTTTCGACGGCCGAGAACGTCTTTTTTATCGTTTCGGGAATTTCGGCGACAAGTTCGAAGGGGGTTTTGCCGTGGGGAACGACGCCCATGGCGATGTGCAGCTGTTTGGACATGATGATGAAGCCGATGGCGGCCATCATGCCGTGAACCGCGGCCGAAGGGAAAAAATCGCCCAGTTTTCCCGCTTTGAAAAAACTAAAAAAAACAATCAACGCGCCCGCGACGACAATGGCCGCCAACGTCGGCGCATAACCCGCCGTTGCGTTGCCGCCGCCCAAATCCTCGGCCGCATGCAAAATCACGACAATCAACCCCGCCGCCGGCCCGTTAATCGTTACGTACGAACCGCTCAACATCCCGACGAATATCCCCCCCACCACCGCCGAAACAATTCCCGCCAACGGCGGAAAACCCGACGCCATCGCAATCCCCAAACACAACGGCAAGGCAATGAGTGAAACGATAAAACCCGAAAGCAAGTCGTTTTTCCAATTTTCCCGCAAGCCCTGCAAACCGTCCTTCGGTTTGACTTTCAAAGTGGTTTCCATTCCCCCGCCGTCGTGTGGTATAAAACACAAAATAAATCCCCTCAATTAACAAAAAAATTAAATTCAACTTATACACTATTTTTGCGTCATGAACGTTTCGATTTTCATTTGGGGTTGGGCGGCGTTTTCCGGAACGCCCGCCGACGTAGGCCGCGTCCGCCGCGGTCTCCTCCCGCCCCGCGCCTGCCCAAAAATCGGCGCCGCAACAACCGAAGGCCGCAACGATGCAAACACCCCGCCAAAAACATATTTTCGCCTTCGCGTGTCCGTTGGCGCGTATTTGTTTTTTAGGATATAATAAAAAATCGTCGTGTTCGGACTGCGTTTTTTTTCGTCGTTTGGAACGAGGCTTTTAATACCCGCGGGCTTGGTTCTGCACATCGTTTTGCACGTCCACGTCATCGACAAGGACGTTCGTGGATATCACGTTTGGCGGCAGGCTCTGACCCAATCCAACGTCCGCAATTTTTACGAAGAAGACCGGTGTCTCCTCAACCCGCGCATCGACCGTCGGGAAAACACCGACGGCCTTCACCGCATGGAGTTTCCGCTGTGGCAATGGCTCATAGCCGAGGCGCAACGACTCCGGGGCGAGGATATCGCTTTGACGCGGGTAATGAGCTTGTTGGTGGGTGTGTGGGGATTGTGGGCTACGGCGCGGTGGACGCGAAACTTGGGCTTGGCAAGCGCGGGCGCCGGCGTCGCGTTTTGGGCCGCCGCTTTTTCCCCCCTTTTTTATTATTACGGCGCGAACAATCTGCCCGATTTGCCCGCGTGGGCCTGCGCCACATGGGGCTTGAGTTACACCGCCCGGTTCGTCAACACACGTAAGACAACCGCATTGGCGCCGGCAGGGGTGTTTTTGTGCCTCGGCGCCTTGATAAAATTGCCTTACGTCGTCTTTTTCGCACCCTTGACAGCCACCGCGACCCTCGTTTCGGCCCGTAAGCGAATAACGGTCGTAGCCGTGGCGACGGCGGCCTTGATTCCCGTGGCCGCATGGTATCTTTTCGCCATGCGAACGTGGCAAGGTTTCGAGGCCGTTTATCAAGTCAAGCCCGACTTTTTTTTATGGCTGAAGTTCGCTTGGGAGTTCTTCGTTTCTTTGTTGCCCGAAACGGTCGTCAATTACGCGGCGCTCCCGTTTTTGACGTATGGTTTGTTTCGCGGGCGGAGGCCGGCGACGTGGAAACTTTCGGCTTTGGCCGTAACGTTGTATTTGGCTTTTGAATTGACGCACATCGCCACGGTTCACGACTATTATTTGTTGGTCTTGTTGCCGATAACCGCGCCCGTGGTGGCGGAAGGTTTTGGCGCCTTGCGCCGAAGATTTTCCAAAGCCGAATATTGGATTTGGATTCCGCTTTTGGCCATGCCCCTAACGGCCTATTTGCGCATGAACCATCGTTGGGAGGACGAACATTTGGCTTTCAATCCCGACCTTCTCAAATACAGAACCGAATTGACAAACGCCGTTGCCGCGGGCGAACCCGTTTTGGTTGGCCCCGACCCTTCGGGGGCGGTCATGCTCTATTATTTGCACAAAAAGGGTTGGGTCGTCGAAAACGAATCCGACGCACGCGCTCAATACCACGCGGCAAAAGCGGCGGGGGTACGTTATTTTTTCAGCGCCGACCGCCGACTCGATTCCCTTCTCTTCCTCAAAAACCCCGAAAAACAATTCGGAACGGTTTGGATTTACCGTATCGACGTACGGTGAAGATACGTCGACGGGCCCTTCGGAACAAAAACGCAAACCCCGTTGCGCCCGACAACACGGCGGCCAAACCGTCCGGCAACGACAAGCCCGCCGAGCAAACGTCCAAGCTCGACACGAAAACCAAAAGTTTGGATAACAACCTTATGCTTAAAAAACGTAATTTTGCATTGCTTGGGCAAATCCGATACGCTCGGTTTTACTTTGCGCAAGACGACAAACAAACACGCATGTTTCACACGCGACGAACGTTTTTATTTTGGGCATTGACGGCGGCGTGCGCGGCGACGCTTGCCGCGCAAAACCACCCGCTTGACGCCGACGGGCTTTCCGCCCAAAGATTTAAGACCTACGTTAAAAAATCGTATTACATCCAAGCCGAAGACGGAGTCAAATTGGCCATAGACGAATATTTGCCCAAGGGACTGTCCGCGGGCGAAAAAATTCCGTCCGTTTTGTTTTTGACGCGCTACGTGCGCTCGGTCGAGCCGCGTGCGTTCTTTAAGCCCTTGGTCAAGTCCGTTCCGACGAACGTGCGCATCAAGGAAATCGAGGATTTGATACGCCGGGGATATTCGGTTTATGTGGCGGACGTACGCGGGTCGGGCGCGTCGTTTTCGACCAAAATGATGGAGTTCAGTCCCGAGGAAATGCGCGACGGCAAAGTGATTCTCGACCATATTTCGACGCGTCCGTATTCGAATGGACGCGTGGGGGTTACGGGGGTTTCTTACGTCGGCACGACGGCGCTCATGGCCATGTTCAGCGGTCATCCGGCGTTGCGGGCGGCGGCGCCGCGTTCGGCCATTTGGGACCTTTACGCCGACCTGACCCATCCCGGCGGCATTCGCCTCGGCGGATTCATCGAAGTATGGGGGCGCGTTACCCAAGCGTTGGATAGAAACGATTTTCAAATTTTCGGTTTCAAAGCCAAAAACTTGGTCAAGGGCGTTTCCCCCGTCGACGACGACCCCGACCGCCAACTCCTTGCCCAAGCCGTCCAAGAACACGAACACAATTTCGACATCATCAGCCAAAGCAAGTTTTGCACCTTCCGAGACGACCAATCGCTGACCTATTGCACGACCGTCGACCGCTCCTCGCCCCATACGTACCTGCGCGAATTCGAAGCCTCGAAAACGCCCGTCTTTTGGATTTCGGGTTGGTACGACGCGGGTTTGGCGCATTCGGCCATCAAAGGCTTTGCGTCGCTTTCCAACTCGGTGCGTTTGCTTATCGGCCCGTGGGACCACGGCCCCAAAGAGTTCGTCAGCCCCCACAACCCCAAGCCCAAAGACCGCGCCGTCCGCTACCCCGTACAAAAAGAACTCGTTCGTTTTTGGGATTTTTACCTCAAAGGCATTCCCAACGGTTTCGACAAAGAACCGCCCGTCAAATATTATACCTTCGGCGAAGAAAAATGGTATAAAAGTTTGACGTGGCCCCCGCCCGGGTTTTCCTACCAACGTTTTTACCTCGAGCCCAAGGGTAAACTCCAAACCGTGCCCTCCAAACATCAGGATTGCGACGGCTACATCATCGATTATTTGGCGCATACGGGCGGCGGATCGCGCTGGAACAGCCTCACCGACAAATATCGATACGCACCCATCGCTTATCCCAACCGCAAAGAGCAGGACTTGCGCCTGCTCGTCTACGAATCCGCACCCCTCGAAAAAGACTACACCCTTACCGGACACCCGATAGCGAATTTGCAAGTGGCCTCCGCCACCGACGACGTTCACGTTTTCGTATATTTGGAGGAGGTCATGCCCGACGGACGGGTGATTTACGTAACCGAAGGCATGTTGCGGGGCATGCATCGAAAAATCAGCGACGCCCCTCCGCCGTATAAAATGTTCGGTCCTTACCGTACGTTTCATTCCCAAGACGCCCGGCCCATGACTCCGGGCGTTGCCGAAGAAATGCGTTTCGACCTTTTGCCCGCCTCCTACAAGTTTTCCAAGGGAAGCAAAATCCGTGTGGCCGTCGCCGGCGCCGACAACGAACACTTCGATTCCCCGCCCTCGATGCCCGAGTACCTCAAAATTTGCCGTCCGTCCTACGTCGAACTGCCGTTGAAATGAGCTATCCTTTCGAGGGGTTGCGGGTGGTCGAATGCGCGTCCGTGCTCGCGGGGCCGGCCGTCGGAATGTATTTTGCCGAACTGGGCGCCGAAGTAACCAAAATCGAACCGCCCAACGGCGACGTTACCCGTTCGTGGCTTTTGCCCGGCGAAACAAAGTCCTCGTATTATTCCTGCGTCAATTGGGGCAAAAAAGTCCTGACCATGGATTTGACCCGCGACAAAGACGAACTGCTTTCGCTCTTGGACGGCGCCGACGTGTTCATTGTCAATTTCAAAGCCGGTTCGGCGGAAAAATTGGGGCTGGATTACCAAACGCTGTCGGCAAAATTTCCGCGTCTAATCTATGGAAGCGTTACGGGTTACGGCCCGACGAGTCGGCGGGCGGGTTACGACGCGGTGGTGCAGGCCGAAAGCGGTTTGATGTTTTTGAACGCCGAAGCGAACGCAAAACCCATGAAGGCGCCCATCGCCATCGTGGATGTTTTGGCGGCCCATCAACTCAAAGCCGGATTGACGGCCGCGCTCTACGTACGCGAAAAAACCGGGCGCGGAACGTGGGTGCAAACCTCGTTGATTGAGGCCGGCATTTCGGCGCTGATTAATCAAGGGGCGGCGTGGCTCTACTCGGGCAGGGCGCCCGTGCCCACGGGAAGCGAACATCCGGCCATCGCCCCTTACGGCGGCGTTTACGACTGTACGGACGGCCCGATGATTCTGGCCGTCGGCAACGACGCACAGTTTCGCGAGCTTTGCCGCATCGTCGGCATCGACCCCGGTCCTTTTTCGACCAACGCCCTTCGGGTGGAAAAACGCGCCGAACTCAACGCCCTCTTGCGTCCGTTGGTCGAAGCCCGAAAACGCGACGAGCTTTTAAACGCCTTGCATGCGGCGGGCGTACCGGCGGGGGCCGTTTTCCGCGTCGAAGAGGCCGTCCAAATCCCCGAAGCGGCGCACCTGCTTTTCGACCCTCAAATCGGTTTGCGAAGCGTGGCTTTTCGTTTTGGCAACGAACCTTTCCGGCGGCCGCTAACCCCCCCGGCGTTGTGATATGAAAACGGCGTTGGCGGCAACCTTGGCGGCAACCTTGGCGGCGTGCGCAAGTCCAAAACAAACACTTTCCGAACGCTTTTGGGACTTTTGGGCCGATACCGCAAACGTATTTCGCGGACTCGCGCCCCGAGAAAATTTCGACGGCGTTTACGGACGCGAAACCGCAGTCCCGCGCTACGACGACCAACTCGGCGTTCAATTCCACCGTCGTCCCGCAACCGGGGTCGAACTTTTCGTTGAATACCACAAGGACTCCGCCAACCTTATCCGCGCCATCAACGCCGAAATGATTTTCGCCGACGAAACCGAGGCCCGAAACCTCCATCGCGAATGCCGCATCCACTTGACCCAAAAGTACCGCCGGCCCGAAAAAAACGACGACCGCCTCGTATGGAAAACCGCCCGCGGCACGATGACCCTTCGCCTCGTCGCACCCAAAAAAACCGTCGTTTTTTCCGCCGTTGCCCAAAATTAGCGCCCGAAACTTTCGTGCCCCTAACCGTCTCCCGACGGCTGAATCCCAACTTGGGCTTTGAAGCCCGAATACGCTCTATCGAATGCCCCTTGACGCCGACGGATTTGCCGAAACTTGTTTTAGAACCGATGCTTTTTTTGATTAATTTCGCGTTTGTACGCTTAAAAAACGACGAATATGAAAACGGCGGCGATTATAATAGCTTGGGCGGCGGCGACGCTTGCCGCAAACGCAATGGCACAAACGGGGGGCAAAACCCCCGAAAACGTCATTTCCAACGACGCGCTTACCCAAAGAATAGACTTTTTCACCGAGGACGCGAACATCGTTTCGTGGAACACCGACGACGAGGGACACGGCAGCATGTTTGTCGTGCGTTTGAACTTCGCGGGCGACGCGCCGGCCTTCGCCATGAAAAAAATGTATTGGGGTTCCCACGCCTACGACATGAGCGACGTTCATTCCGGCGACGCCGAAGAATTGGGCGGCGGCAGAAAACGCGTAACGCTTCGCGCGGGTGTCGAGCGCTTGATTCCGGGCGAAATTTCCCCTTCGTTCCCCGGCGTGGCGATGATTGTTTACACCGTCGAGGGGCAAACGAAACAGTACGTCGTCGAATCGGTGATGCGCAACATCGAGTCGCGAGAGGCCCGTAAAAGCCGTTAAGCATTGAGGAGGCGTACGCCGGTTTCGGCGATGCGGGTAACGCGGGTGGGGCAGGAGTCGAACGTCGTGCTTAGGGTTTCGGCGACGTTGCGGGCGGTTTCGGGGTCGCCGGCGAGGGCGAAGACCGCAGGCCCCGAACCCGAAATACCGCAACCGTTGGCGCCCGCCGCCTTTGCCGCCGCTTTTGCCGCCGCAAAACCCGGAATCAACGCCCGACGGTAAGGTTCGGCCAAACGGTCGTCCAACAAATCGATTTTTTCAAAGAGCGAATAGTCGTCGCGGGCAAAGGCCGCGACCACGCCCGCCACTTTGGCCAAGTTGGAGACCGCGTCCGTGAAAGGCAGGGTTTTCGGCAGTACGGCGCGGGCGTCGGCGGTCAAAATTTTAATTTTCGGCATGGCCAAAACGACCCACATGTTTTGCGGCGGGCGGAGAGGGACGACGGTCAGCGGGTCGTTGGACAAAACAATCGTCATTCCACCGAAAAGACAAGGGGCGGTGTTGTCGGCGAAAAAGGCGCCCGAAACGACGGCCTCGGCCCGGGTGGCGGCCTTCAAAATTTGCATCGAATCGAGTTTTTCGCCGTAAAGCGCGTTCGCGGCAAAGGCGCCGCCCACCGCGCCCGCCGCGCTCGAACCCAAACCCGAACCCGTCGGCATGCCTTTTTTTAAACGAAAACGTATGCCGCCCGTTTGCCCGCCGCCGCGCCGCAATTCCTCGACAACGTACTTGGCGGCGAGGGTAACGGTGTTGCGTTCGGGGTCGACGGGCACGTCGCCCGAAACGATTTCGATTTCCCAACCCGATTCGATGCGTTCGGCTTCGAGCACGTCGCCCGGGCTTTCGACGGCGGCGCCCAAAACGTCGAAGCCCACGCCGAAGTTGCCAATGCTCGCCGGACAATAAAGTTTTATCATCGGTGCGAATATGCGCAAAAACCGGCCAAGCGCCAAAACGCCCGGGAGCCGACGACGCGCCGGCGGCCGCCGTAATTTTGCCCGGTTATGATTTCCAAACCGCAACTCGACCTGTATTTGTTGGGTTTGGCGCGCCGGCCGCATTACGCCGAAGCCTGCCGGGCCTCCGAACGCATGCTCCGGCACGCCGAAGGCAAGGGCGCCGAAGCCCTTGTGCGCAAACGCTTTTTTCACGAACCCGAACACGTCGTCGAATACCGATTGGCGCATTTGCGCGTCGTTACCCGCGCGTATTTCGACAAAATCCTTCATTCCTTTGTACGCTTGACGCGCGAAGACGATTTTGTCGTCGAGTTTCCCGCCGACGCGGATTCGGGGGCGTTGACGGAGCGTTGGCCCGAAACGGGTTCGTTCGTTGAATGGTGGAACCGATACGGCTGGAAAACGCTTTTCACCGAACCGAACGGGATTTTGGCCCTCGTCCACGACGACCAAGGGTTTATGCCCGTATTTTTTCCCGCACGGGCGGTCGTCGACTTTCGTGCGGGAAAGTACGCGCTCGTCAACGAAACCCCCGACAGTTTTTTGCTTCTCACCCCGCGCCAATGCGTGCGTTACGAACGCCAAAAACACAACGACTTTGTCGTAAGGGTGTTGGGGGAATACGTATGGCACGAGCCGCCGGCGTGGATTTTGGGCGGCGAACCGACGAGCTTGGACACGCCCGGAGTCTTTCGTTCGTTTTTGGACGGGGCCGTGGACTGGTGGGACGAGGCCTTAATCGAATATTCGGACAAACAAGCGGCCTTGAAAATGCACGTCTACCCTGAAAAATGGATGTACGGGGCGGTATGCAACCAATGCCACGGGGCGGGTAAATTGTCGGGTTTCGGTTCGCCGAAAACGTGCGTGGCTTGCGGCGGCGAAGGCATGGCCACGGGACCGTTCAGCGTTATGCACGTTCGTCCGCCCAAAGCGCACGAGCCCCCGCCGCCTTTGCCCCCCGCCGGATACATTCAAAAAGACCTTTCGGCCGTCGAGTTTTTGGCCCGCGACGTCAACGAGAACTTGCGCCGGGGCTTGGCCGCCATCCACTTCGAACATCTTTTCGACGTTCCGCTCAATCAATCGGGTTATGCCAAAGAAATCGACCGTGCCGAGACCGACGCTTTTTTATACAAAGTGTTGCGGCACGCGGTGCGCGGCCTTTTGGAGCCGATGGGAAAATTTGTTTTGCGGCGCAGGGACGCGCCTACGTTCCGGTTTCGGGTCTCACACCACGCCCAATAATTCGACGTAAAAAATGAGCGTCGAATTGGGGGGGATGTTGCCCATGTTGCGGTTGCCGTAACCCAAATCGGGAGGTACGATGATAATCGCTTTGGCGCCGACTTTGAGCATGGCGAAAGCTTCGTCCCAACCGCGAATAACTTGTCCTTGTCCCAAGGAGAACTCGAAAGGTTGTCCGCGCTCGTAAGAGCTGTCGAACTTGGTTCCGTCGGTGAGGATGCCGTGGTATTGGGCGATGACCTTTTGGCCGGCTTGGGGGATGTTGCCCACGCCCTCTTCAATAATGACGTATTTGAGTCCCGAGGGAAGGGTACGGATTTTGGACGAATCGATGGGAATGAGGGCGGAATCGGCGCCGTAGGGGAAGCGGTTGAATGTGGGTGCGGTTCGAGGCGCTTCGGCGACGGGCGCCGTGTCGCCGGCGTTTTGTGGTTTTTGTTCGCCGCTTGTGCAGCCGACGAGCGTCGTCGCTACAACCACGGCCAATATTTTTTTCATCTTCGATTGCCGTTTGACTCGCAAAGTTACAAACAATAACGGCACGGGAAAACGCGCGTTTTCAAAACGGCGCCGAAAACGACGCGACGTTGACAAACGGCGTGTAAGGCAAGATTCATCGTCCAAGACCAAGGTTGGTGTTTTTTCGTCCGGAAAAAAAAATTTTTCCTCGAATTTAGGAACTTGCGTCAAAGCTTTATAAATTCGCATCCACATCAACCGTAGTAATGAAAAAACTCTTACTTCTATTTGGGTTAATTTTGGCGGGCGCGTTCTTGGCCGGCGCCCAGCCCTACCAACGCTATATCGACGAGCCGTTTGCGGGCGTGGTCGTTACAAAAGACGTGGTTTACGGACAAAACGTGCCGCGGGCCTCCAACGACCTCATCGACCTGAAAATGGACGTTTACGAGCCCGCGGGCGACACGCTCGGTCGCAGGCCCGTGCTGATTCTCATTCATTCGGGCAGTTTTTTGCCCCCCAACTCGTCGGCGCAACAAGGCCGTTTCCCTTCGGGTTCCAAGACCGACAACTGGCTCGTCGAAACCTGTACGCGTATGGCGAAGAAGGGTTACGTCGTCGTTTCGATGACGCACCGTTTGGGTTGGGACCCGACCAAAACCGTTGAAGTCGAGCGTCGCAAAGAAATTATGTCCGCCGTTTGGCGTGCGCAACAAGATTTTCGGGCGTGTATGCGCTTTTTGCGCAAGTCCGCCGCCGAATCCAATCCTTTTCGCATCGACCCCGAAAAAATCGTTGCGGGCGGTTCGTCGTCGGGCGCCTACGTCGTTCTACACGCCGTCATGCTCAACCGCCCCGACGAACTGGCGCTTGAAAAGTTTTTGGACGACGGCGGCAATATTTTAATCGATACGCTTGCCCTCGGCAGTTTCGACGGCGTTTTGCCGCAACGTCCGTCGGGCAGTTCGTTGGACGTCTCGTATCTGTCGTATCCGTACCTTCCGCAAGCCATTTACTGTTTCGGCGGAGCGATAGCCGACCTTCAACTGGTCGAGGCCAACGACCCGCCGATTATCGCCGTCCACGGCGTCGAGGACAACACCACGCCCTACGGCACGAGCATTGTTGTGACGGCGGTGGGGGAAATACCGATTATCGAGGTGTCGGGAAGCAGGGATTTGGTCGCGCGTTCGAACGAATTGGGCAACCAACTCATTTTGACGGCCGCCGGTTTCAACGATTCGCCCTCGCCGGGCCTCAAACCGTTTTTGGGTAAAGGTTTTGAATTTTACAATTGGTGGGACAATTCGGCCAACCCCGTGCAAGACCGTGAAACGGCGTTGAACTACCTCGATTCGGTGATTACTTTTATTACGCCAAGAACTTTTTCCACATTGGGCCTGCCGACCTTGTTTTATGAAGAAAAGGTCGTAACTTTGCGTCCGAATTTCGCGTTCGGTTCCAAAATCGAACTCTATCCCAATCCGGCCAACGAAGTTTTACACCTTCGCTTGACGGAAGACGTACTCAAAGAGGCTACGGCCGTGGACGCAACCGGACGAGAATTTAAACTTAAATTTTTCCCCATACAGGAAGAAAATATTTACCGAATGGAAACTTATTCTTTACCTACGGGGTTATATACAATGAAAGTTAAGACCGAACGCGGAGAAGCCTTGTTAAGGTTTCAGACGATTCGATAAGAAACGCGAGGCCGGCTATGCCGGACTACGAACAAGTTATTAGTTATTAGTGGCCGGGCGGCGGTTTCCATCTCGTATGGATCCTCCGCCTTGCTTTTTTTATTGGTCTTTGCAAACGGGGGCTTGGTGGACGAAGTCGTTGAACCCAACCTTCGACCGTGCTTTTTACTCTTTTCAAAAGCTCGTTAGGCGAAAATTGCGGGCGGGAAAAAGAACGAAACGGACTGCGAACGTCTTCGGGCAAAAATCCAATGGGTCGTGGTCTTTACCGTCGTAGCAAGCGACTTTGCCAATTTGCGGAATTCAATGGCAATACCGCCTCAACAACCAATTTTCAACCAAGCGGTTGCAAAAAACGCCCGGAAATCCGGGCGTGTGTATATAATCGACGAGGCCGCCGGAAAGGCGGCCTCGCGGGGAAAAGTCGGAAAACCGAACCGCTTACTTTTTGACCACGGCGGCGCGAGCGGTTTTTCCGTCGGCCTCCACGTGCAGAAAATAAAGACCCGGTGCGGCGGAAAAGTTCACGTTCGCTTCTTCAACGCCCGAATAGCGTTCCAAGAAGACGGTTTTACCGGCAAGGTCGGTAACGCCAACGACAACGGGGCGACGCCGGGGATTGTCGAACTTGACGTTGAATCCGTTTTCGAAGGGGTTGGGATACACGCCGAAGCCCGTCAGGCGCTCGTCGTTGAAAGTTCGGGAAGCGACGCGGTTGCCGTCGGCGAAATAAATGCCCCAGTTCGCGTTGGAAAAAAGCGGTTCGACCAAACCCACGCCCGAAATTTTGTCTTCGGCCAAAGCCCGTGCCGCCACCGTCCACTTCACGCCGTCGTAGTAGTCGAAGGCGATTTTGTCGTCGTTTTTGTTGTAGGAGGGAAAACCCAAAACGTTTTGGGTTTGCACCTCGCCGAGGTCGCCCGTTTCAAAATCAACGGAAATAATGGTGTTTTCTTGGCGGATGGAGCTGAAATAATCGAAGGCGGCAATCAAGGGCGAATTTTTGGAAAAAGCGGGGTTGCCGATGTTGGCATAGGGTTCGAGGCCCGAAAAGAGCTTGTAAATTTGCCCGTTGCCGAAGTCGTCGGCGCTTTTGTTCCACACGTTGATGTAGCCCACGTCCCAATACGAAAGGTCGGCGGTATCTTCGTCGGCGAAGCTGTAAAAAAAGGTGTAGGCGTCGTACATTAGATGCTCTTCGTCGAAATCCCAATCAATCATGTCGGCGAAGCTTGGGTTGCCCGCGGAGATTTGGGTTGGGGAAAACGTCGGGTGGTAGAGGATGAATCGACGCATTTGTTGTTTTCCCAAATGGTAAATGTAGATGGACGAATCGATGGCGGTGGATACGAGCGCGAGCATCGTACCTTGTTTGGAAACGACGACGTTGTCCCATTCGCCGGGGAGGTCGGTGAGTTGGTCTTGCCCGGTGCTTAAATCGATGCGGTAAATTTTGTTGGAGTTCGAACCGACGTAATAAGCCTGCGAACCGTCGTCGGTCAGGGAGATTTTACGCAACGGAAACTCGGTAAGTTCGTAACGGTTGGGTTGTCCGCCGACGGCGAAATTATAAGTATAGTAGGCGACGTCGGGGTTGTCTCCGGGCAGTCCGTGGAAAAGCATCCATTCGTTGCCCGGATTGGTGGGATTGTTTGGCACGGGGGGGGTGGGCGGGCCGTCCGTGATGCCTACTTGGTCGAAGGCGTTTTTGAGGATGTTGATAATGTTGTCGTCGGGGCCGTGGATGTCCGTTGCCGCCTGTACCAACGCGCGACGCAGGTCGATGAATTGGGAACGGGTGGTTAGATAATCGCGCATAGCCTTGTAATAAATTTTTTCGGCTTTGTCGCGGCCGACGGAGTTGGTCGAGGCGAAAAGATAACAGGCGTAGTTGGGGACGCCGGAATTGGTGTGAACGTCGCCGCCTTCGACGAACTGACTCATGGTTTTGGGTTGCCAACCGTTTTGGTTGGGGTTGAGGCCTTGGTTGGGGTCTTCGAGCGAGCGCAGGCGGCCCGTGGGGAAATAGGTCGTTCGGGTAACGTCTTCGCCCATATGCCAGTCGTCGCGGTCGATCATGGCGCCGAAAACGTCGGCCAGCGATTCGTTGATGGCGCCGGACTGGCCGCGATATTCGAGGTTGCAGGTATTGCTGATAACGCCGTGGGTCATTTCGTGGCCCGCGACGTCGAGGGCTTTGGCCAGCGGGTCGAAGACGTCGCGCCCGTCGCCGTAACCCATGATTTCGCCGTTCCAGAAGGCGTTGTCCAAGCCGCCGCCGTCCTCCGAATCGGCGATGTGCACCACGGAAACGATGTTGCCGCCTTTGCCATCGATGGCGTTGCGCTGATGCGTTCTTCGATAATAATCGTAGGACTTAAAACCGTTTTCGTGGGCCGAAACGGCGGTAGCGTCGGTCCATGTGTTGTTCGGCGAGGTAACGAAATAAATGGGGCCGTCGGCGGTGTTGCGGGCGTCGAGGGTCAATATTGCGCCTACGGGTTTTTGCGGCATGGTCGAAGCGGCGGCGTTGAACATCGGTTGTGAGGCGTCTATCAAATAGTGCGTGCCGTTGTAAAGATAGGCGTTGATGCTCACGTTTTGTCCGTGAAGGTTTTGGGCCGTTGCGGTAACGGGGCCGTTGGTGCAAACGTGATAGTAGAAGTCCAACACTTGCGCCGTTTGCGCGTGAACGAAGTATTCCCAGCGTTCGATGAAATTGGGGCGAAGGGTGATGTGATAGACGGGCAATGGCTTGGCATTGAAAGGATAAACGACGGGCCGGACGACGGGGCCGTGGTAATTGAGCAAACGGCGCTGTTCATCGTCGAGGGTTTTCATGACGGTGCGTTGGGCGAGGTGGGCCAGTGCGTTTTGGGCGCAAAGTTGTACGTCGGCGGTAAAATCGGCGGGCGTAACGTCGCTTGTTGGCTCGAAGCGCCCGTTGACGGCGTAACAATATCCGTGCGCGTCGTAATGGACGACCAAATCGGAGCCGTAGACGGCGATACCGTCTTTGTGTTGGGTCATGCGGACGTGGCGCCGGCCGGCCTCGTCGGTTTCGACGGCTTTAAATTTCCATTCGCCGGCGGGATTTTGGATTTTAAGTACGTTCGCTAGGGATTGGAGTCCGTCCAACGTATGGCGAACGAGGGGCGAGGGAACGAGGCCGTCGGTTTCGATGCGGCGAAAGTAACCGGGTTCGGGGTCTTGGGGGGCCGGGGCGTTAAGGGCGGCGAAAAGGTTTTTTCCCCACAAGAAAGAAGGGGTTCCGTTGGCTTCGAACGCGCCTCGGGCCTCGGGGTCGATGGCTTTGAGCGCCGTTTGTTGGGACAAGTGAGATAAAACGCTGAATTTCGCCGCCGTTTTCGGGGCCGTCGCGCCGTTCGTCACCGGAACGGCACGCAAGGTCTCCGGCAACGTCGGACTTTTTTCACGGAGCTTGCTTTGGGCCAAAGACGGGTTTTGCGCTGCCGCCATCGACGCCGTCAACCCTAAGGTCAAGGCGAACGTAAATATTTTTCTCATTGCAGGTAATAAATTGAGATATGGATTTAAAGAATTCCACGGCCTACCGGTGGAAAACCAGGTAAAAATAGTGGGTTTCAAACAAACGGCAAAATAAATCGAGTAGAATTCAACGCCAATGCATGCCGTACGGCGTTAAATGTTTTTAAATTAAATATGAATTCCGTGAACGGCTCGTCCGACGGCCAAGCGACGCGGGTTTATGGGTTTGGCAAAGCGTATTTCGTTTACCCGTCGTCTATCGGGATTTAAATTGAAAATTTGCTTTATGTCAAAAAAGTCCGTATTTTTGTGCATTCATTCACTCATACCCTTACCGGAACGTCCCGCAATGCGGGCGTTTCGTTTTTATGGCGGCGCTGTTGTGGTTATTGACGTATGGGTCGGCGATGGAACGGCTTTTGACCGCGGGCGCCGAACTTCCGAACTTGTCCGTAATTCACGCCGTTCACGCCGTTTACGCGGCCGGAGACAGCCTCGTTTGGGAAATCGAAAACGACAATATCCGCGTGCTTGCGGGCTCGCCGTCTTTGGCGACCTTGCATACGCCCGTGGATTTTTATTTTTACCGACGGCCGTCGCCGTATTTTCCGCATCCGCTCTTCGCGCCCGACGCCTATCGTTGCGAATTCGTCGCAGACACCGTTTATTTTCGCAAAAAGGGCGTTGAGGGCAAGGCCCGTCCGCCCGATTATTTTGAAGTCCGTTACGGCGGTCAAGAGTTGGTGCAACGCTATCAACGGCACGACGAGACGTGGACGATAGCGACCCGCTATCGTTCGGCCGTATGCGAATATCGGGGTACGGCGCGGGCGGTGGAAACGCCCCCGCCGTTGGTCCGGCGTGTTTTCGACGACGTAATCGACGGCAGGCTCCAAGTCGGTCCCGTGGAATTTCTCCTCGAACGGCTTTATCTTTACAATATTGCGGAAAAGCACCGGCTCGGTTTCGGCTTGCAAACCACCGACGTTCTTTGGGACAAGGCACGCGTCGGTGCGTGGGCCGGCTACGGCACGGGCGACCAAAAGCTCAAATACGCTTTTTGGGCCGAAACCTATTTGTGGCGAAAAGATTGGCGTTTGAGCTACGAGTACGCCGACGACCTTCGGCCCACGGGACGCGAAATCGCCGGCGCCGAGGTTTTCCGTCCCCTTTACGACCGCCCGCAAATTCCTTTTCACCCTCGTTTGCTGTATTCGCCGTATTTCGACTACCAACGCACGCACGCGGCAAGCTTGTCTTTTGCGATTCATCGCTCGTTTTCGGGTCGTGCGACGGGGCGTTTTCGGGTCGTTACCCCGGCCTTCGCCTTTGTATACCCGGAAATGGACAGCGTGGCGCTCAAGCCGACGTTTCGTGTGGCGGAGGCGGGCTTGGCCTTGCGCTGGGCGCCGAAAAAAACACCAATGGTTTTGGAGGCGGAGGTGGAAAAGTCTTTTTTGGGCCCTTACGACTACACGTTTTTTTCGGCGGCGTTTCATCGGCGGTTTCGGTTTTCGCGCACGTGGCGGGCGGAGTCTTGGGCGCGACTGCATTGGACGATGGCGCGGCATGCGTTGCCGTTGTCGTTTTCGACGTTGTTGCCTGCCGCCGGTCCTCCCGTTCTTGGCGCCGACCCATACGCGCTCAACGCCTTGCCCGTCAATGTTTTTGGCCGGGTGCAAACGGCGGAACGGGTCGTCGTTGCGGGGTTTGCGTTGCGTTGGGGCATGGAGCGGCGTTGGCTTCCCGACGTAATCTGGCGCGCGGCCGTCGGCGCCGGCGGCGTCCGAGGTTCTTTTCGGGCGCGTTGGCATGCCGAAACGGGTTGCGCCGTCGTAAAAATTTTCCCCCCGCCCCTTGCGGACAGAATCGGCTTCGGGGCCTACGTCGGCTTCGGCGCCGCAGGATGGAACGTTTCTTACAAAATCGAAGTGGATTTGTAATGAAAAAACGCCTCATGGTCTTGACGCACCGTTATGCAACGGCCATGGCCGCCGCCGAAATCGGCGCCGACTTCGTACAATACCGCGACAAAAACGCCTCCTCCCCCGAAGTCCTCGTTCAAATACTCGAAGGACTCAGAGGTTCGGGAACGTTGGTTTTCGTCAACGACCGTTTGGATTGGGCGCTTGAATATCGGGCGGACGGCGTTTGGCTCGGGCGCAACGACGCGCCTTTAAGCCAAAGCGTCGGCACGGGACTGCTCGTCGGCGCGACGCTCCATTTTCCTTACGAATACGACGAGGTAAAACATTGGCCGTTCGACTTTGCGGGCGTCGGCCCCGTTTTCGGTACGCGCTCCAAAGACACGGGTCTGCCCCCGCTTGGCGTTCGGGGCTTGAAAAACATGGTCAAGTACGTATCCCGTCCCGTTTTGGCCATCGGCAACATCAACCCCGACAACGCCGCCGACGCGTTGAAAGCCGGCGCCGCGGGCGTGGCCGTCCTTTCCTGTTTTGAAAACGACCCCTACGGCGTGGGAAAAACGCTCCGCCGCATCCTCGACGCATTCGACCCCTAAGTCCAATTTCCTCGGCACGCAAGCAAACAACGGCTTTCAACTCAAACATATGTTTGTACGAAATTATTTCGTTCGATTCAAAATTGTTTTTTGAAGACGACCAACGACAATTTATGCGTCCGTTCCGTTGCCCGTCCCGACGATTCGGTTGACCGTTTTTTGAAAAATTTTCAATCGAAAATCGACGGAAAGTCGCGATTTGTTTTGTTGCTGCATGTAAGATGTTTAATTTTGGCTTAAATTGACAAATCCGCTTTTTCCATGGCGTATCTATTGTTTTTATTGACATTTTTTATTGCCGCTTCGATGGCGCTCGGCCAAGAAGACTCGTTGCGGGCGGCGTTAAAGTCGGGCCGTGAAAATGCGGAATCGGCGACAACGTCCTGTCTTTTGGCCGACTGCCTGAGAAAAAAAGGCGACCCCGACCAAACCCGTCGATACGCCGAAGCGGGCCTGCGCTTGGCCCGGAAACTCAACGCCCCGCAAGCCGAAGCCCAATGCCTACACGTCATGGGCAACCTTTACCGTCATCTTTCCCGTTACGATTCGGCGAAAACGAGTTACGAGCGGGCCTTGGAACTTCGCAGGCGCTTGAAAGACGAAATCGGCGTCGCCAAAAGTCTTAACGGTTTGGGCAACGTCCATAAAAGCCTCGGCAATTTTGCGGCGGCCGAATCTCTTTTTCAAGAGGCCATCGGCTTGTATAAAAAACACGGCGAGACCGCGTTTTTGGCGGACGCGCAAAACAACCTCGGCGCCGTTTACGACAGCCGCGGGGACTACGCCCGGGCCGCCGAGTACTACCTCGACGCCATGACCCTATACCGCCGCGCGGGCAACGAACTCGGCTATGCCTCCGCACTCAACAACCTCGGCCCGATATATCAGCGCGACGGCGCATACGCCCGCGCCGCCGAATATTATCGCGAGGCTTACGAGGTCTTTTCCCGCCTGAAACTGCCCGCTTTGGCCGCCCACGCCCTCAACAACCGCGGCCTCGTGCTGTGCAAAACCCAGAAAGCCGATTCGGCCCGGATACTCTTCGAACACGCCCTCGAATTCAGTACGGCGGCCAAAGACGACTTCGGCGTGGCCAATGCCCGCTTCAACATGGGTGTGGCCGCCGTGCAAATCGGAGACTACGCCCGTGCCGCCGAAGATTACCGCCTCTCCGAAAAAATGTATCGCGACCTCGGCGACGTCGAAGGCCGATGCCACGCGCTTTTGGGCATCGCGGACGTCGAACAAAAGACCGGTCGTCTTGCCCAAGCCCTCCAAGCCGCCAAAACCGCCCTTGTCGAAGCCGAAGCCTTGCAATCGCTCGACCTCGTCTCCCGCGCCAACCTCCTTGCCGCCCACATCTCCCACGACGCCGGCGACCACAAAAACGCCTACCTTTTTCACGTCCGTTACGCCCAAACCCGCGACTCTCTGCTCAACCACGAAAAAAGTCGGGAACTCGGCAGGCTCACCGCCCGCTACGAGTACGAAAAAGCCCAAGACGAAGCCCGACAACGAGCCCTCGAACAGGAACGAGAAAACCAACGCGTCTCCGAACTCCAATATTTCGGTCTGGTTGGAATCGTTGGAATCAGTTTTTTGTCGTTGTTTTTGTTGGGACGTTTTTCGGTTTCCAAGAAATTGGCCAACGCCATGATTTTTATTTCTTTGTTATTGACCTTCGAGTTTACGCTCATTCTCTTCGACCCGTTGATAGACCAATATTCGGGCGGACTGCCGGCCCTAAAATTAGGCTTGAACATGGCTTCGGCCCTGCTCATCATGCCCGTTCACGCATGGCTGGAAAACCTTTTCCGGCGCAAGGCTATCGGCGGCGCCACCGCCAACTACAAAAAGTGGTGAATTAAGGCTCGTTCTACGGAACAGGGGCGCGTCGGCAATTTGTATTGTCCGCCGCGCGAAAACCTTCGCTTCTCCACAGGGCTTAACCCTGCCGGAAAGCAACGGCCAACGTTGCGTGCGTCGACGGCATGTTGTATCGTGACTGCGGCCTTGCCTTAGAGCGAAAGGATTTTCACCAATCTAAGCAAAGCGGGATTGAGGTCTTGGACGTGTTTGACGGCATGGTCGAAGGGGATTCGGACGGCGTCGTGGTGGACGACGCCGACGGCCACGCCCGTTTCGCCTTCGACGAGCGCGTCCACCGCCGCCGCTCCCAAGCGTGAAGCCAGCACGCGGTCGGCGTAGGTCGGACTGCCGCCCCGTTGGATGTGGCCCAGAATCGAGACCTTCGTTTCCAGATAATCGAAACGTTTTTTGACTTTTTCCGCGACGGCAAAGGCGCCGCCTTCCTCGTCGCCTTCGGCCACGACGATAATCATCGAGGATTTGTTTTTTTGTCGTCCGGCTTCGAGCATTTCCAAAAGCATATCCACCGTCGTAACGGTTTCGGGAATCAATACGGCTTCGGCGCCGGCGGCGATACCCGTGCGCAAAGCGATGAAGCCGGCGTCCCGGCCCATGACCTCGACAAAAAACAACCGGTTGTGGGAGGTGGCGGTGTCCCGAATTTTGTCTATCGCTTGGACGGCGGTATTGACGGCGGTGTCGAAGCCGATGGTAAAGTCGGTGCCGTAAAGGTCGTTGTCGATGGTCCCGGGGCAACCGACGATTTTTACGTCGGGGTGTTCGGCGATAAATTCGGCCGCGCCGCGATAGGTGCCGTCGCCGCCGATGACCACCAACGCGTCGATGCCGCGTTTTTTAAGGTTTTGATAGGCGGCGTCGCGGCCTTCGCGCGTCCGAAAACGCGGCGAACGCGCCGTTTTCAGTATCGTCCCCCCGGTGTGGATGATGTTGCTCACCGAGCGTGAATCCATAAGGAAGACGTCGTCGTCGATGATTCCGTCGTAACCCCGACGCACGCCAAAAGGCTTGAGACCGTGATAGAGCGCGGTACGCACCGCCGCACGAATGCAGGCGTTCATCCCGGGAGAGTCTCCTCCCGACGTCAATATCCCGATGTTCTTTTCCATATCCGATGGTTTTCGACGCGCCGACGGTCCAACACTTCACTCCCAACTTTCGCCTCGGGCGAACGCGTACGGCAGTCGCTCAAAATTAGTTTTTTTGCGCCCGAAAAGAAAATTTTATGCCGTCGAATTCTTCGTCCGCGCGTTAAGCACGGCACAATTTACGTCCGCACCCGGCGCCGGAAAAAAACGACGGCCGTATCACGCGACGCTCGGTTGTTCGCCCAATGACAAGGAAATGTAACCGAATATCTTATCGATGAGCATGTTTTTGTTCCAAGGTTTGGACAGATAAGCGTTCAACCCGCCGTTGACGCGTGCGTTTTCTATGGCTTTCGTATCGGCTTGGCCCGAAAGCATGATTTTGGCCACATGCGGATAGCGTCGGTGCAATTCCACCAAGAACTTGTCCCCACGGGTGACGGGCATGAGCCAGTCGGTAACGACGACGGCAAGTTCGTACTCGTCTGCGTACTCCTCGATGATTTCCCATGCCTCTTCGACGCTTTCCGCAATTTCGACCGCGACGGTGTTTCCAAAGGCTCGACTGATTTGTCGATGCAGCGTGTCGAGTATCGCTTTTTCGTCATCCACGCAAAGAATGTAAAACGGTTTTTTCATGTTTTAAGCATAAATTAATGGGTGAATAATAATGGTAAATATTATCGGGGGCAAAGCTTGGCTTTTCGTTATCGTAGTTACCGTAAAACTTTTCGGTGGTTTGTTTTATGCGTGAATGTTTAATTTTTTTGTTATAACCACTAATTGTTTTACGACCGCATACGTGTTATTTATTCTCGGGCTTTGTTGCTTCCATACATTTTAAATTTTTTCAAAATATTTGATTTTTTTTATATCTTTTAGCGGCGGCAGACCTCGATATTTTTATAATTGCAAAGATACGAACAAAATTTTATCATACTTTTTGGAGCAGGGGAAAAAATAATTAAATAATTTTTTGGGGACGTTGCGCCGGAAAGAGTCGTCGTCGGTACGCAATGACGAATACGAAACGCAACGTAAAATTCATAGCGGCGCATCCGTTGTCATTGAGCGCGGGGTTGTGCGCTTTGTCTGCGTTTAACACGGGCCTGTTCGACCAAAATTCGCGTTTTGTTTATACGTTTGCGTGCAAGCAAACCTAAAACGTCGTTCGTCCCGTCGTGATTTTTGCGGGCGTTTTTTTTCTTCACACAATCTTCACGGGGGGCGGCGATATTCGCGGCGATGGCAATGTTGATATTGGGTTGGTGGATGGCCACGTGGGTGGCGGCCCAAGAGTTGACCGTAACCACCGAACAGGACGGGGAGGTAAAACCGTTGCCCGGGGCGGTGGTGGAATTTAAGGCGCTCGAAGGCGCGGAAGCGGGCGCGGTTAAAGTGCGTATCACCGACGAGAAAGGCCGGGCCGTTTGTCCGTTTATACACAAGTCGGTTTACCGCGCGGGCTCGATGGGCTATGTTCCCGTCATTGACACGCTTGTGGGGGTGGAGCGTCGGGAGGTGCGTCTCGAACCCGACGGCGTTCGTCTCGACGAGGTCGTCGTTACGGGCGCTTACGTCGTCGACGCCGCCGAAAAAGCCGTTTATCGCGTCAAAATCATCGACCGCGCCCGCATCGAAACCCAAGCGGCCGTCAATCTTCGAGACCTGCTTGCCAACGAGGTTAATTTGCGCGTATCGGAGGACTTTGCCCTTGGCTCCCAAATGTCGATTATGGGCCTAAGCGGGCAATACGTCAAATTTTTACGCGACGGCGTGCCGGTCATCGGCCGGCTCGACGGCAATATCGACCTCGCCCAGCTCAACCTTTCGAACGTCGAACGGGTGGAAATCGTCGAAGGGCCGATGTCGGTCATCTACGGTTCGGATGCCGTGGGCGGGGTCGTCAATCTTATTTCCCGAAGAAATTGGACTCAAAACTACGTCGGCGGCGCCAACTTGCTTTATAAGTCCGTTGGTCATTACAACGCCGACGCTTACGCGGGCGTGCGATTGGGTAAGTACGGTGTGCGCGTCAACGGCGGACGCAACTTTTTCGACGGCTGGTCGTCCAACGACACGGTTTTCGTCCGTAAAAGTCAGTGGCGCCCGCGCGAACAATACTTTGGCGGTGTGGACGTCGAACGGAACGTCAAAACGTTCAACGTTCGTTTGTCGTCGGGCGTTTTTCGGGAAACCTTGTTTAATCGCGGCGAGCCGGTAGTTACGAGCCGCTTTGCCGTAGCGAACGACGAGGAGTTTACGACCTTGCGCGTGGACGGCGGCGTTTTTGCCGAAGGTTTTGTCCGCCCGATGCACCACCTCAACGTTTTCGTCAACCATAGCGAATATCGCCGGGAACGGGCTTTGTTCGTCAAAGACATGACCACGCTCGAACGCCGTTTGTCCGAAGACGAGGGGGCGCGGCGAACGGACGGGTTTTCACAAACGCTTTCGCGCGGCATTTACACCCACCGCAACCCCGACAAAACTTGGGGCATACAGGCGGGTTACGAAACGAGCTACGAACGGGGAACGGGACCGCGATTGAAAGGCGGGGCCGTCGATATTTTTGACCTTGCGGCCTTTGCAAGCATGGAATGGACGGTGTGGAAACGTCGTCTGACCCTTCGTCCGGGCTTGCGCCTTGCGTACAACTCCCGGTTTACGGCCTTGCCCGTGCCGACGTTCAACGTGCGTTACGCCGTCGACGAACGTTCGTCGTTGCGCCTGTCGTACGGCGGAAGTTTTCGGGCGCCGTCGTTGAAAGAGTTGTATTTTGATTTTCAAGACGCAAGTCACGACGTTCAGGGCAATTCCGAACTTAAAGCCGAATCGGGCCATACGATGCAGGCGCAATATCAATGGCGTTTTGAACAGGGCAGGGTGCGCCTCGTCGTTGAACCGGGCGCGTTTTTCAACCTCGTCGCCGATAAAATCGAACTCAGCCAAGTGGCCGGCGGAACGCCGCCGCCGTTTCGTTATATCAACGTTAGCCGCTACCGAACCGTCGGCGGGCAAATCAACGTCAAGTTCGTCCACGGTCCGTTTTCGTTGGAAACGGGAGCCTCGATGACGCAAAAAACCTTATGGGTCGCCTCGGCACGCCTTGGTACGCGCTTTGCGTCCCCGGACTTTCGCTTTGCCCCCGCCTACCGGTTTGACAAAATCGGGCTGACGGCGGCGGCGTTCTATAAATACAACGGCCCCGTCGCCGGTCTGTTCATCACCCAAATCAACAGGGTGGAAAAAATCGAACAATCGCAAATCGCCGACTTCCATCTGCTCGACGTTACGCTGACGAAATCGTTTTGGAAAAATCGCGTTCATTTGAGCGTCGGCGCCCAGAACCTGCTCGACGTTACGAACGTCGGAGTGCAAAACGGCGGCGGCGGAACGCACACCGGACCGTCGACCTCCGCACCTATGGCCACCGGACGAATGTTTTTTGCGGGTTTGCGCTTCGACTGGCGCTAAAGGCAACGTTCTTCATGCCACAACAAAGCCTTGCGGCAAGTCTTTGGGCGCCGGACTTCGAACGATTCCCCGGCCGTTCTCTCGACCGCGAAAAAACACGGCAAACCCAAAATTGGTTTTATTGGGCAAAAAACAATAGTTTTGCGTTCAATACCGTCAAAAAAAATGGCACAACAAAACGTACCGATTACCGTCGCCATGGGCGATGGAATCGGTCCCGAAATCATGGACGCGACGCTGCGCATATTGCAGGCCGCAGGCGCGCGCATCACCCTCGAAGAGGTCGAAATCGGAGAAAAAGTGTACGCGCGCGGTTACAGTGCGGGCATCGAAGATTCGACGTGGGCCTCGCTCGAACGTACCCGGGTTTTTCTCAAAGCGCCCATCACCACGCCGCAAGGCGGCGGCTTTAAGTCGCTTAACGTAACGACCCGCAAGGCCCTCGGTCTTTTCGCCAACATTCGTCCTTGCCGCACTTATTACCCGTTCGTGGACACCAAACACCCCGGCATGGACGTGGTCATCGTCCGCGAAAACGAAGAAGACCTCTATGCGGGCATCGAACACCGCCAAACCGACGAAGTCTACCAATGTCTTAAACTCATCACCCGCCCCGGCACCGAAAAAATCGTTCGTTACGCCTTCGAATACGCCGTGGCCAACGGCCGCAAAAAAGTAACCTGTTTCTCGAAGGACAACATCATGAAAATGACCGACGGCATTTTTCATAAAATCTTCGACGAAATCGGCGCCGAATATCCCCAAATCGAAAAAGAACACTGGATTATCGACATTGGAGCGGCAAAATTGGCCGACACGCCCCACGCCTTCGACGTCGTGGTCATGGCCAACCTTTACGGCGACATTCTTTCGGACGTTGCGGCGCAAATCGCGGGTTCGGTGGGCTTGGCGGGTTCGGCCAACATCGGCGTCAATTATGCGATGTTCGAGGCGATTCACGGTTCGGCGCCCCGGCGTGCGGGACAAAACATGGCCAACCCCACCGGCCTCATCAACGGCGCCATCCTCATGCTGATTCACATTGGTCAGCCCGACGTCGCCTCCAACGTCCAAAACGCCCTGCTCAAAACCATCGAGGACGGCGTTCACACCTACGACATCTTCCGCGAAGGCCGCAGTAAACAAAAAGTTGGAACCAAAGAGTTTGCCGACGCGGTCATCGCCCGCCTCGGCCAAAAACCCACCGTCCTGCCCGCGGTGGATTTCGGCGAACCCCGCCCGATGAACCGCGAACTCTACATCCCCAAACCCCGCCCCGCACACAACAAAGTTCTCGCCGGCGTCGATATCTTCGTCCATTGGAACGAAAAAAATCCCGACGTCCTCGCCGACCAATTCAACGCCTTCCTGCAAGAGGCGGGCATGGAGGTAACGATGATTTCCAACCGCGGCACCAAAGTATGGCCCAAAGGACACCCCGAAACCTTTTTGACCGACCACTGGCGTATTCGGACTAAAGCCCACGGCTGGGCCGACGGCATCGTTCCCGTCAAACACGCTCAAATCGTCGAAGCCCTCAACCTCGCCCAACAAAACGGTTTCGATTTCATCAAAACCGAAAACCTTTACTATTTTGACGGCGAGGCGGGTTACGTCAAAAGCGCCGGCGAATAACTTTCCGCTTTAACGCCGTCCGCCCGCCGAATCGGAAAACCTCCGACGACGGGCGGACAATTTTTTAATCCAAATTAAAAATTTTCATTCTCAACTCGGGAAACATTTATTTTCCGACGCCCCTTGCTGCAAAATTTTGTTTGAAATTTTGCTTTATTTAAAGAGGGTTCGTTTTTTCGGGGAAGAGGTGGGGGCTATTGGTTTTGACGTCGCCGAATCACGCCGGCTATCCATTCGGCGTTGGAAAGATACCAATCGAAGGTCATCGACAAGCCGCGTTCAAATTCGACCGTTGGTTCCCAGCCCAGCTCCGTTTTGATTTTTTCGGGCATGATGGCGTAACGCAAATCGTGTCCCGGGCGGTCGGTAACGTATTGAATCAGCTTTTCGGACGTTCCCGAAGGACGAGCGAGTTTTTCGTCGGCCAAACGGCACAACGTGCGCACCACTTCGATGTTTGGAAGGGTTTTTCCCGTACCGACGTTGTAGGTTTGACCGTTTTGTCCCGCAAAATAGACGCGTTCCATGGCATCGGCGTGGTCTTCGACCCAGAGCCAATCGCGTTCGTTGATTCCCATGCCGTAAACGGGCAAAGGTTTTTCGTCCCGAAGGTTGAGAATAATCAACGGAATGAGTTTTTCGGGATATTGGTTGGGGCCGTAATTGTTCGAACAGTTGCTAATGACGACGGGCAAAGCGTAAGTGTGGCCGTAAGCGGAAACGAAATGGTCTGACGACGCTTTCGACGCCGAATACGGCGAACGCGGGTCGTAAGGGGTGTTTTCGTAAAAATATCCGCCGTCAAGCGACAAACTTCCGTAGACCTCGTCGGTGGAAACGTGGTAAAAGCGTCGAAAATCGGGTATTTTGCGTGCCGCCTGCAGTAAATTCAACGTACCGATGACGTTGGTTCGGGCGAAGGCCAAAGGGTCGTGAATCGAACGGTCGACGTGGCTTTCGGCCGCAAGGTGGATTATGGCGCTCACGCCGTAGGTTTCGATGGCGGCGGCAATGTCTTCGGGATTATTGACGTCGCCGTGGAAAAAACGATAGTTGGGTGCGTTTTCGATGTCGCGCAGGTTGTCGAGGTTGCCGGCGTAGGTCAGCGCGTCGAAATTGACGACCGTCATTTGCGGGTAGCGACGCACCAACCGGCGCACCAAATGCGAGCCAATAAACCCCGCCCCCCCCGTAACCAATACGGCATGCGCTTCGCATGGATAGGTTTTCATGTTATACGTCCAGTTGGTAAGCTCCAATTTTTCGATAAAGGGTGCGCTCGGAGATACCGAGTTCGAGCGCGGCCTTTTTGCGGTTGCCCTTGTGTTTTTGCAACGCGCGGTTAATCATTTCTTTTTCGTTGTCTTCGAGCGAAAGCGACCCCGACTCGACGACGCGCACCTCGGCGTTGAGCGGCGTGATTTCTTGCCCCGTCCATTCGTATTGGGGTTCGGGGAGATAACCGGTGCGCGGATAATTGACGTAGCCGACGGGGGCGGAGCGCAAATCCACGGGTGAGGGCCGCAGGTCGGGCGGCGTATTGGACAAAACGACGGCGGCGGACGGGTTGGCTCCTCCCCAAAGCAGACGTTTGATGTCCGCCAATTCCGCCCGTAAATCCAACATCAGTTTTAAAAGAAGTTCGTTTTCGATGCTCGCGGCGGCGGGCGGCGGGGAGGATTCTTTCAACGAAACGACGGGCAGTTGTGATTCGCGCGACGGCAAATAGTCGGCCAAATCCCGGGCATCGAGTTTGTCGGCGCTTGTCAAAACCGTTACCCGCTCGGTGAAATTGCGCAGTTCGCGCACGTTGCCCGGCCAATGATAGGCCCGCAACGCCGCAAATCCGTCCGCCGTCAGCGACACCGGCTTACGACCGTAGCGACGACCGAATTCGTCGGCAAAGTACATGAAAAGCAGTTCGATGTCGCGACCGCGTTCGCGCAGGGGAGGGACGTAAATCGTTACGGTGTTCAAACGAAAATAGAGGTCTTCTCGAAACTTGCCCAAACGAATGGCCTCGATAAGGTTTTTGTTGGTGGCGGCAACGACGCGTACGTCGGTTTTTTGCACCTTGCTGCTGCCGACACGCAAATATTCTCCGTTTTCCAGCACGCGCAGAAGCCGGGCTTGCGTCGCCGGCGGCATTTCGGCAATTTCGTCCAAAAATATCAATCCTCCCGAGGCCTCCTCAAAATAACCTTTGCGCATCTCGTAGGCCGAGGTAAAGGAGCCTTTTTCATGACCGAAAAGTTCGGAGTCAATCGTTCCTTCGGGGATGGCGCCGCAATTGACGGCGATAAACGGCTTGTGCTTGCGTTTGGAAAGTTGGTGGATGATTTTGGAAAATACGTCTTTGCCCGAGCCGTTTTCGCCGACGACCAAAACCGTAACCTCGGTGGGCGCCACCTGAATGGCCACGTCCAACGCCGTCATCAATTTGGGGTCTTCTCCGACGATTCCGAACCTTTGTTTGACCGCTTCCCTATTCACCGTGATAAATAAAACACAAATTTACGCATCTTTTGCGCCGGCGCGGTAAAGATAATAACCCGCACCCAGACCCAATATCGTATTGGAAACAAGTTGAGGGGTATGAAGCAGGAGCGCGAGGGCTTTGCCGTCGTTGCCGTCAAGTCCAAGCATCAAAAAAGTGTAAAAGACGGCGGCGTGGAAAGGGCCGAGGCCTCCCCCCGGAGCCGGCAGTACCATTCCAATCCCCCCCATGCCCGTCAATATCGCCGCAAAATATAAGCCGTAGGCGGCGGTCGCGGGAAAAGCCGCCACCACGCACCACGTCGTCAATACGTACCCGAACCATATCGCCGCGGACAAAACCACGAACCAAAACGGACTTTCGAGTTTGCGTACGTCCAAAACCGAGCGAACCAAGGCGACAACCGCATTGCGGAGTTTGGCCACAAGACCGATTCGTAAAAGGCGTTCGCGAAAAAAATACACCAACGCCGCGCCCGCAAGCGCCGCCGCAAACGCCACCCCGACCCACCGACCCATCGATTTGTCCCCTGAAAATTCACGCACGAGCGAAAAAAAACGCTCCGATTCGGCCCAAGCGATGCCCGCCAACATCAACGCCAACGTCAGTACGTCCACCGCCCGTTCGACGACGACCGTCCCCGCGCCGACCATCACCGGCACCTTGTCCGAACGCGTCAAAATCGTACATCTGACCACCTCGCCCATACGCGGAACGGCATTGTTGGCCATGTAGCCGGTGATGACGGCCAAAAACGCGTGCAACGACGAAATTTTATGCCCTGCCGCCGACAAAAGCATTTTCCATCGCAAACCCCGCAAATAATGGGCGCCCAAGCCCACCGACATCCCCAAAGCCACCCATGCCCAACGCACGTTCGCAAATTTTTCCGACAGTTCCGCAAACGAAACGTCCTTGAACACCCAATAAAATATTCCACCGCCGACCGCAAGGGCCAACAAATATTGAACGACGGACTTGGTTTTCAATGCCATGGACTGGCAGCGGGAGAGGGATTCGAACCCCCGGACCGTTTTACCGGCCTGCTGTTTTCAAGACAGCCGCAATAGACCACTCTGCCATCCCGCTATCGGCTATTTCCCTTTGGGGGGAGTCGCGCCGTGAAGTCAATCGATTTTGACCAACTTGGTCGTCGCCCGGCGTTTGCCCGATTCGACGCTCAGGGTATAGAATCCCGCCGGCAAACGTTCCAAATTTATCGAATAAACGCCTTTGCCTTCGGTTTCCGCCGTCGGTTTCGTCGTTTTTCCGGCCCAATCCGTAAGCGTAAACGTCGGGGAGCTTACGTCCGCCGGCAAATAAACGCTTGTACGTCCCGAAGTCGGGTTGGGATAGACCGTCATGGCGAAACTGCGGTTTTCAAACCTGCGCGACGGCTCGTTGTCTATCAACGTAACGTTGAAAGACAAATTGACGCCGGGCTGGGCGTTGGGCGAAATCGAACAGTCGTTGGCCGTCAAACAGTCGATGACGATGGAAAAATCTTCGACGGCTTCGGGAGTAAGGTCGTTGTATATCGGCAGTTCGATTTCCGTTTGGGTTTGCCACGGGGGTAAAACGACGCGGGTGCGAACGCGACGCTCAAAATCTTCCCCGCCTTTGGCCGTGCCGTCCACCGTCGAGTACGTGAACGAAACCGGATAAGGGTTGGGAAACGACAAAGCCACCCGCGCTCGCACAATATTGCCCACCATGCCGTGGATGTTGGTCGCTTCTCGAACGACGGTATCGATTTTTTCGACGAATTGCAGGTTGGGACGAAAATCGTCGTCGGCAATTTGTATTTGAATCGTGTCGTTGTCGCCCAAACGGGCGTTGGGACTCACGGCCGTGATGCGTACGGTGAAGTAGCGCACCGTTCCTTCCAAGTGGTCGTCGTCGATAATCGTCAAAGGAAAACCGATGTTTTCGTACGAACCGGGCGGAATGGAAATGGTGATATTGACGGGGCGATAGTCTTCGAGCGGGATGGCCGTTCCCCGGCGCGTTTCCAACGAAACCGAAATCGGTTCGGAAATCGGAAAACTCAAACGAATGGGGATGAACACCTGACCGATGTTTTCCGCGACCATGGTGTCCAAACGCGCAAAATCCACGAACGGACGTTGGCCGTCGATGATGACGATGGGGAATAAATTAAGCGTTCCGAGGTCGGCGCCGACGGGATTGTACAGTTCGACGGCGAACCAACGGTCGTCTTCGAGTATGGAATCGGCCAAGATGGCAATTGAAACGCTTTTGCTCATTTCGCCGGGCAAAAAGGTAAGCGTTGCGTCCACGGGGACGTAGTCCACGCCGGGGCGGGCGACGCGCGGCGACGGCGTCGGCGACGAATACGTCCGATATTTGACGGTAACCGTTTGGTTGGAAGGACGAGTGAGTTCGACGCCGAGCGACACCACGCCCGAATTTTCATAGATTCGGGTGCTGTCGTGGTCGAAAGAGTAGTTGGAAAAACGGACGATGGGCAAAGCGCCGGTAAAAAAGGCGGCGGAAAGCGGCGCGCCCGTCGAATCGACGACAATCGACATCGGCTCCCAGTCGGCGCCGGCGGTGTTGGCGTCGTACCACGCATAACGCACCGGATAGGCGCTGATAAAGGCGAAAGCCTGCTGCGTGCCGTCGGCACGGGTGATAAAAAGACTGTCGGTTTCATGGACGGCCGTTCGTACCCGTACGACCTTTAAATAAGTTTTGTAGGGGGTGTTGAGTCGTCCCGCGCCGTCGGCCTCTATCGATTTGGTGATGCGGCGCACGATGCGAATTGCGTCGCGACGGCCGGAGCCGTTGAAACGTATCGCGCGGATTTCTTGGGTGTAGGTGCGGTTTTCGACGCTTGTGCCGAATTGGCAGGGCAAAGGCAAAATCCACATCGGCTCGTCGGCGTACGCCGCCTCGACGGACGTGAACACCACCGTATCGTTTTGAACGAATACCGTGTCGGTCAGGCCGATGTTGGCGGCCATACGCACGCCGTTGGCGTTGACGACGAAAAGACCGCGACGGAAAAAGCTTTCGGGCAAATATTGACGGATTTGCGGCGAAAGGTAGTCGTAGGCGTAGGGGGCGAGGTAATCGGATTCGATTCCCGCTTCGGGGAACAAGGGGGTGTTCGCTTCAAGCCAATGGACGTTGTAGCCGCCCGTAACCTGGACGTTGGAGAACGACCAGACCCGCCCCGAACCCGAAGCTCCCACCGTTACCGACGTGGGATTGACGGTGGCGTAACGCAACGAGGCGCCCACGGGAGGGACGCTCTCGGACGTAACGATCTGCGCCCAAAGTCCCGAAAACGCCGGCGCCGCCAACAACGCCGCAATCCAAATTATTTTCATGCTTCTTACCGTTTTATCGCGTGCAAAAATACAATTTTTAGGCGGACAAAGAAAATTTCCCCGACCGCCGAAGGTGTAAACCCGTCAAAGCGGGGGTGTTTTCCACCCCGGATTCGCAAAACTACGGAATTTGCCCGTGCGTTTGCCTTACAATCGAAAATTTAACTTTCGCCCCAAGACAGTGTTAAATTGACGACAAAAGTCGAAGCGATTTCCCATAAATTAAAGGACAAAATGCTTTTGCCTCAAAAGTCCGACGTTCGTCGTCGCCGTTGCCATGTCGCTTAAATAAATCGTTGTTCGTTGCCTTACCGAGGTCTCGCCGGCAAATCGGCGTATTTCATCGGCCGAAACTTCGCCGATGCTTTTACGTCGTAAAAAAAAACGCCGCCGTTGCAAGAAAACAAGGCGGCGTGAGGCGGTTTACCGTCGAGGGTTAAGATTTTTTCCACTTAATCGAACAGCCGATGGCTTTTGTTTCGGGGGTTTTGACTTCTTTTCCCGCCAAAAGCGCGTTCACCGCGTCCTCGACGTATTTTTCTTTGACGCCTTTGGGATTGCCGGGGTTGTCGTCGATGGCGCCGATGTATTTGACGATGTAGTCGGAGCCCGATTTTTGAAGCACGTAGACGTGCGGGGTTTTTTCCGCGCCGTAGGCTTTGGCGATTTCTTGGGTGTCGTCGCGCAGATAGGCAAAGGAAAAGTTCTTTTCCTTGTGGCGTTCAATCATTTTTTCAAACGAATCGTCGGGATGCGAAACGTCGTCGTTGGGGTTGATGGCGATGACGGGGTAGCCTTTCGAGGCGTATTTTTTATCGAGGGCGTTCATTCTATCCTCGTATTTGACGACGTAGGGACAGTGGTTGCAACTGAAAATGACGATAAATCCTTTGGCCTCTTTGTAGTCTTCGAGCGAGACCATTTTGCCGTCGACGTTTTTTAGCTTGAAACTCCGTGCTTTATCGCCGACTTTATAGCCGCCCGGGGTTTCGGGGCCTTCGTTTGCGGCGCTTATCGTTCCCGTCAATACCGACATGGCAATGAAAAAAATCAATGACTTCATATTTAAACTTTATATTTTTTTTATTTTCTTTACAAGGGCAAAACCCGTGCCAACGAAAAATGGTTCAAATGAATGAAAAATAGTTCAACTGTTGTCGACGGTGTACCGCGGCTAAACGATGAAAAGTCGGCGTGGATTAAAACAACAACCCCTTGTCCGAGAAATAATTTTAGGACTTTGAGCGACAATTTTATCATGATCACGATTGTCGTCACTTGTTGCCACCTTACCGACCGTTTCGTGGGTCGGATTTTGGATGCGTCGTTTTTTATCTCCGGACTTTGTTTTTTACGGTAGCGTGGCCGTCTCGGGCCGACCCGATGCGACGACGTTTGCAACACAAAAATGTCGAGGCCCGTGGGATTTTTTTGTTTTACGCTTGCGTCGGTCTTTTGTTCGGCGGAATGTTATCTTTGCCTTCGCGCCGTTTTTTGGCGGCGTGGAGAAACGGGATGTTAAAAATCGGTTTGACGCTTGGGGCGTTGTGCGTGCTTGGGGGTTGTGAGGAGCGGCCGTTGCGGGTGCTGTGCGCGTCGGAAAGCGTGTCGGCGTTTGAGCGTCGTTGGGCGGAATTTGTTTCGCTTCGGCCCGAGTATTCGCGGGTGCGCATGCGGCTGTGGGTTCGTCCCGACCCTTTGCCGCGCGAGGCGGCGGCGTGGGGTTGGGGGCATGAGTTGCTGGCGATTCCCGCGTCGGGGGGGGCGTGTTTGGCGTCCGATTCGTTGGCGTATTTTGAGTACGGCGGGGTAGGGAAGGGCGTAGTGTTGCCGTCCGCCCCGTCGTCGATTTACGCCGCCGCCGTCGCCTTGGCCGACTCCCTGGTCCCCGGTGAAAAACGCATTTTCGCTTTCGAGTACGCGATGTATTCGGCGTATGCGCGTTTGGGCGCCCGTGGGGGCATAGCGTATGCGTCGGAGGCGCGAAAATGGGGCGCCCGCGTCGTTTTCGCCCGTCCTTGCCCCCCCCATTCGCTCTTTTTGGGCGCGGGGGTAAATTCGGGAGTCGCAAAAGAATTTTACGAGTTTGTTTCGGGGCGTAAATGCGGGTTTTAACGGTTATCCCCCGTTTTTGTTTGTTTGTCGAAAGTATGGTAGAGGCGAGGGGGCAAAGGCGCAATTTTTTATTTGAATTTTTTGGATAAGCCCGCAAAGTCGCCTAATTTTACGCCGAGTTGCACACATTTAGTCCAATAAAACAATATTCGTCGTTGGTAACGACTTTTAACGACAAATGTGTAGCGAAATTTCTTGAAATAAAAAGTGGAAAATTAAAGTATATTTAAAGTATATTCAATTCTCCGTCTGCGGAGCGATTCCGTTGCCGGAAATTTCAAATCGAATAATTTTATGTTACACATGAAGAGTTTGTGGACAAAACACCCTTTCAAAGCGGCCTGCCTGCTATTTATGGCGTGGCTGTGGTCTTCGGGCGGCGCGTTCGCCCAGACGACGTACACCGTCCCGGTTGATTTTTCGACCATTCAAGCGGCGGTGGACTTCGCCGCTCCCGGCGATATTATTCAGGTGAACGCCGGCACGTACGTCGAGGAGGTAACGATTGACAAATCGCTGACGTTGCGAGGAGACCCCGGTTCTCCGACCGTCATCGGCCCCGGCCCCTCGGCGCCGACGATATCGGGCAACTCCGGTACCTTGCAAACCGCATTCACCATAGAAGACGGCGTCGACAACGTGATTATCGAAGGGTTCGTTATTAAAGAGTTCTCCGACGTGGCCATCGTCGCCGTCGATAACAACGACAACATCCGCGTCCGCGACAACGAAATCGAAAACTCCGTCGGCGCCTTGGGTATTCTTTCGGCCGTCAATACCGTAGACCTGTATTTTACGTGGAACAAGGTGGTTTCGGGCGGTTCGTTTGTACTCAATCTTGTGGACGGCTCCGACCACCTCATTCGTTTCAACGACTTCGAGGCTTTCGGCAACGGTTTGGGCTACGCCTCGGGTTTTGTCGTTTCCGCCGAAGGAACCGACGCCGTCTCCATCCGCGACAACGAAATCGACGTTATCAATTTGCCCGACGACGGCTCGGTGATTCGCTTCAACAATTCGGCGGGGGCGCTCGTCGTTTCCGACAACATCGTGTTTTTTGACGGAAGCGCTTCCGCCAACGCGTTCTATGGTTTGGAAATCGGCATCGTGAACGACCTTGTCGTTACCCGCAACATTTTCAACGGCGCCGATAATTCCGGCGGCGGTTCGGGGATTTGGTTTTTGACAAGCGTACCCGCATTGGCGACCATAGATATTAATTCCAACTACTTTGTGGCTTTTAGCGCGGGGGTCAGTGTGCAAGGTCCTATCGCCACGGGCAACGGCATCGTTGTCAAGGGCAACAGCTTTACGTGTAACGCGGGTGTGGTTAACGCCGGCGGCCCCGCGGGCGCCATCGACGCTTCGGGCAACTACTGGGGTTCGATTGTTTCGGCCACGGTCAACGGTTTAATGACGGGCAACGTCGATTTTTCGCCCTACCTCGCCTCCGATTACGACACCGATTTGTCCACCGAAGGTTTTCAATCGGGATTCGATACTTTGTACGTTGATTTGGGCGGGCTTCACCTCCAATCCGGCGGTCGCATTCAAGAAGCGGTGGATTATCTCTCCTCCACTCAAATTTATGTCAATCCGGGCGTTTACAACGAATCGACGAACATCGATCGGGCTCTGACCATCACCGGCGACCGCGGCAACGTTATGGTTGCCGGCCCCGACCCGGCCGCCGCCGTTTTGGACGGTCAGAACGTTCTGCTTACCGCGTTCAACGTCGACGCGGCCTCGGGCGTTACCATTGAGGGTTTGTTTATCACGGGTTACGAAGAGCCGGCCATCGCCCTGCTCAACGGATGTTCGAACATCGTCGTCCGCGACAACGAAATCACGTCCACCGGCGACGTAGCCACCGCCCTTTTTTCCGACAACGCTCAAGCCGTCGAAATTCTTTTGAACGTATTTAACTCGTCTTCGCCCGGTACGTTGTATTTGCTTGACGGCAACGTCTTCATTATCGACCGCAACGTTTTCAATCTTGACGGCAACGGCCGCCCGTATATTCAAGGCCACGCCCTCGGCTCTTTCCAAGCCGGCAATGTGTTTTTCTACCGCAACGACGTTAGCGTAAACAACCCCGCCGACGACGGCTCGGTCATTGCTTTGAGCGCCGCCGCCGGCGACAACCTCGTCAACGAAAACACCATAACGTATACGGGAACGGCGTCGGTCAATGCTTTTCACGGCATTGAAATTTCCAATGTTGCCACGCAGAACATCACCGTCTCCCAAAACATTATCGACGCCAACGACTTGGACGGCGAAGCTTACGGCGTTTGGTTGTTGAACGACATTCCTTTCGACGCCAACATCGTCATCCAAAACAACTTCTTGACGGGTTTTGACTACGGCGTCGGCGTTAATGCGCCCATTGTTACCGGCAATTCCGTCGTCATTTACGACAACGACCTTTCGGGCAACGGCTTGGCCGTGCGCAACGAGGTCGGCGGCGGGGAATTAAACGCCTCCTTCAACTGGTTCGGTTCCAATGTCGAAACGGACGTTATCGCCGAAATTGCGGGAGACGTCGATTTTACCCCTTATTATCATTCCGCTTGGGACATTTCGAGCGCCTTTGGCTTTCAGGGCAATCGCGACACGCTTCATGTAACCGATGCGGGTTTGCAAATTCAAGCCGTAGGACGGATTCAAGAAGCCGTAGACGCGCTCGAATCCACCCAAATTTATGTCGAAGACGGTACGTACAACGAGGCGACGGTTATTGGCAAAAGCAACCTGACCGTCACCGGCGACCGCGGCAGCGTCACCGAATGGGGACCCGCTCCCGTCGCCGCTTTAATCGACGGCTTGGGTACGTTGGATTTTGGGTTTTTCATTCAAGACGGTGCGGCCGACGTTACCATCGAAGGTTTGAATTTTGAAGGATTTTTGGGCGCGGCCGTCGGAACTTTTCAGGCCGGCGACAACCTCCGTATCCGCGACAACCGCATCGCCACGCCCGACATCGACGGCGCCGGCGCGGTGATTTCCGCCGAAACCGGCTCGCTCTTTTTTACGTGGAACATCGTTGAAGGCAACGGCGACTACGGCATCAACGTCGTCGGCAACACCGGCGACGTTGACGTGCGCTTCAACCACATGAGCTTTAACGGCACGGGCGTAGCTTATTTTGAAGGCGTGGTAATCAACGTCGACGACGCCCCGAACGTCAATTTCCGCGACAACCGCTCGATTATCAACAATCCCCCGGCCGACGGAACGGCTTACCGTTTCAACGACGTTGCGGGCGCGACGACGTTCGAACGCGACACGCTTGCCTTTGCCGGTACGCCCGCCTCGGGAGCCTTTGGCGGCATCGACCTTTCGGGCAACCTCGGTTCCGTACTCGTCGCCGACTCCGACCTTGACGGCGGCAATGCGGCCGGCGGCGGTTACGGCGTTCGTTTCTTCGACAACATCCCCGATGCCTCCCCCGTCGTTATTCGCAACAACTTCATCAACGGTTTTGGCGCCGCTTTCGGCTCGTTCCAAGACTTGGGCGACAACGCCATCGACATCTTCGACAACGACCTTTCGGGTAATACCGTCGGTTCGGTATACCTCGACCCCGCGGGCTTGATTGACGCTTCGCGCAACTGGTGGGGCTCGAACGACGCCGTCGCCGTTGCCGCCGAGGTGGACAACAACATCGACTATACGCCGTGGCTGGACGAAGGTACGGACAGCGACGTTGCCGCCGGTTTTCAACCCTTGTTCGACGTACTTTGGGTCGACGACGACAGCCCGCAAACGGGTAGTTTGGGACGAGTTCAAGAAGCGGTCTACGACGTCAACCCCACCGGTTTGGTCAACGTTTTGGACGGACGCTACATCGAACACATCGAAATCGACCGTCCGCTCACGCTTCGCGGCGACCGTGGCGACGTGACGGTGGCCGGCGTTGGTCCCGCGGCGCCGATTATCGACGGCGACCTCGACCAAAACGCCGTCAACGACGACCTCGGCCCCGTTGTCAATATCCTTGACGGCATTACCGACGTTACCATCGAAGGTTTCATCTTCGAAAACACGACCGAAAACACCATTCAAGGCGCCGACGGCAACGACCGTTTGACGCTTTGGGACAACGAATTCCGTCACCAAGCGGCGGGATTGGCCGTCTTGGCATTGATTAACGCCAACGACCTGATTTTCAATTACAACGTCGCCGACGTTTCGGACGGTTCGACCACTACTCTTTTCACGCTCGAAGTCGACAACGCCCAAATTCAAAACAACGTATTTTCGCTCGACGGTACGGGGGTTGCATCGGCGCCGGGTATGCTTTATCAGCAACTCGAAGGTTCCGACCTTTCTTTCGCATACAACGATATTACCGTCGTCAATCCGCCGGTCTACGGTATGGCCTTTGCATCCGACGCGCTCTACGGCGAATCGGAAATAATGTACAACAATTATACCGTTTCCGGTTCTCCGGCCGACTTTTTCGGCTTTATCTATTTGGCGGGCGAAACGGGCACGGTTTACGTTTACCGCAACGACCTCGACGGCGGCGGCGTTTCCGGCGACGCTTTCGGCGTATGGCTCTTGGATAACCTAAACTCCGACGCGGAAATTTACATTCAAGAAAACTTCATTAACGGCTTTGGAACCGCCGTCGGCGCCGTTAACGCTTTGACGTCGGGCATTACCGTCGTCGTGCGCGACAACGACATCTCGGGCAACTCGCTTTACGGCGTGGCCAACCTTGCCGCCGGTTCCGCAATGATTGACGCCTCGCGCAACTGGTGGGGCGACAACGACGACGACGCGGTCAAACCCCTCGTAGGCTCCCCCGATATGAGCATCGACTTCAGTCCATGGTTCCATTACGGTACCGACGTCGATGCGGTCGCCGGCTTCCAACCCGATTATTCCTATCTGCACATCGACGACGACAGTCCGATTGCCGGCTTGCAAGGCCGTGTGCAAGAGGCCCACGACCTGCTTTCGGGCGCGAACTTGCATATATATATGCATTCGACGAACTATCCCGCCTCGTACTACGACGAATCGGCGAATTTGACCCAAACCTTTACGCTCATCGGCGACGACGGCGATTACCCCGTCGTGACGAACGTGGCCATTACGGGCGCCAACCAAGTCGACGTGGTGGACGTGAACTTGGTTGTCGAAGACGTACTCACTTTGACCGACGGTATCTTTACCACCGAATCCGACAACGAAATCTACGCTTGGAACCGCGACGAGACGGCCATCGTCGGATTTTCGGATATCAGTTACGTGCAAGGCCGCATTCGCCGCAACATCAACGCCACGGGTTCGTACGATTTCCCCGTCGGCACGTCGGGCAAAGGTTTTCAATTGGCGAACGTCGAATTTACCGTCGCCACGACCACCGACAACCTGCTCGTTTATTTTGATGAAACGCCGGGCGCGTTGCTGGATTTTGAATGTGTTTGTTCGTCGAAATTCTACGACGTTTTGGACAACGGCCGCTGGTACGTCAACGGTTACGACGCGGCGCTCAACCCCGTGACCGGCGATGGAGAATTCAACGTAACGGCGTACAACCAAAACTTTACGCCGTTCGTCCCCGCGGTCGCCCCCGCAAAATACGTCGTGACGCGCGGAAACATCGTCGGTTCGACGCTTGATTGCACCACCAACCCTGCGACGGTTACGCGCACGGGCTATACCGACTTTTCGGAAACGTTTTATTTCACGGCCGCGGGCGACGATTCGACCTTCCCCGCGCCCGACATCGACGTAGACCCCGGAACGACGGTTTGCGAAGGCGACGCCATTACCTTGACCGCCTCCACGCCCTACATTCCCCAAGAATTTTATTGGTCGTTGCCCGACGGCGGTACGTTTATCGGCGCCGAATTGGTGGTTAGCCCGATTACCCTTGCCCTCGGCGGCACCTATACGGTTTACGCTTTGATTAACGATTGCCCGTCGGACGAGGCGACGGTGGACATTACCGTCAATCCCGCTCCCGCCCCCCCGACTTTGATTTACAACGGCCCGATTTGCACGGGCGCCCAACTTGTCGTCGAAGTGGACAATCCCATCACCGGTGAAATTTATTACATTACGCACCCCAACGGCATAGACGTTTATCAGGGTTCGGTGGTCATTGACGAAGCGACCGTGGCCGACGCCGGCACGTATACCGCCTATACCGAATCTCCCGACGGATGTTTGTCTTTGACCACGAGCTTCATCGACGTCGTGGTTTATCCCGTACCCGTAACGCCCGAGGTCGACGCTCCGACGGTTTGCGAAGGAAGTAATTTGGTGCTTACCGTTACCAACCCTATCACCGTCAACAACCCCGTGCTTGATTTCTACGAATGGTTCGACGCCGACATGGTGCAGTTGCCCGAAGACGGTCCGGTTTTGACCTTGACTTCCGCTTCCGCTTCGTGGGACGGATTGGTTTACCGCGTGGTGGCCTATGAAAACGGTTGTCCGAGCGACACGGCTTACGTAACGCTTTCGGTAAACGTCATCCCCGACGACCCGACGCTCGACGCCCCGGCCACCGTTTGCGAAGGCGCCAACTTTGTCGTTTTTGCCGACAACACCACCGCTCAAAATTACGACTGGTTCTTGAACAGCTTCTATTTGGCCACCACCACCGACCCCGAACTTCTCACCTCGATTGAAGTGGGCGGCGTTACCCAAAACGTTACCCTCAGCGTCATCGCTTACAACGGTCCGTGCCAAAGTTCGGAGGTAAGTACGACCATTCTCGTCGAAGCGGCGCCGCCGATTCCGACCATCACCGGTGCGGTGAACTATTGCGTCGGTCAAACGCTCGAATTGACCGCCGATTCCGGCCCCGGTTACACCAATTATACGTGGGTATTGCCCGGCGGTGGAACGGTCGACGCGGCGACTGTAACGATTTCCGACTTGACGCTTGCCGACGATGGAATTTATGCCGTCGTTGTTTACGCCGTTGATGAAAACTGTGACCGCGTCTGGTACGTGGACGTCAGTGTCGATCCTCAGCCTTTCATTACCGACGTAACTTATACCGACGCGGTTTGCCAATATTCGCCCATCACCTTTAACGTTACGGGTACGGACGTGATTAGCTACAACATCACCGGCCCGAACGGTTTTGACGAAACCAACGCCACCGGCGAATTTGAAATTACGAGCGCCGATTTTGTCAATGAAGGAACGTACACCATAACGGTCGTCAACGGTTTTTGCACGGACGTAACGACGGTGGACGTCGATGTGAAGCTTACGCCTTCGGCGCCGACGGTGTCGAGCAATTCGCCCGTTTGCCAAGACGGAACGATTATCCTGAACGCTTCGAGCGCGGGCGCCGACCTTTACTATTGGACGGGTCCCGACGGGTTTGATTTGACCACCGCCGCCACGAGCGTTTCCATCCTCAACGCCGACGGCGACAACGCCGGCACTTACTCCGTTTGGGCCATTGCCGACGGATGTACCTCCACGGTTTCGACGGTGGACGTGGACGTGTTTACGCGTACGCTGAGCATCACGACCAACGCTCCCGTCAATGAAGGCGACGTGCTGACGCTGACCGCCGAAGGTACCGCCGCCGACGACGCCACGAGCGACTTTACGTGGTTCGACCCCGACGGCAACGTTTACACGACCACGGGTGCAACGCTGACCATCGCCGCCGCAGACCCCGCCATTCACGACGGAACATGGTTCGTTCAAGTGAGCGTGGGCGTGTGTACCTTCCAAGCCTCGGTGAACGTGGACGTGGTTCCCGCCGCCCAGCCGATTGTCGCCGTTGTCAGCAAGCAAGACCAAGCCTGCCCCGGATTGATAAACAACGGACGCATTCTTATCGGCTTCTTGGACGCTATTCCCGACACCATTCGCACCCGTTTGATTACCGTCGATGCTTTCGACAACGTGCTTAGTTCGACGCCTTTCGCTTACGTGAACGTCTACGAAAACTTGGCGCCGGGCTACTACCGTGTCGAGGTTATTGGCGACGTTGGCATGACGGTCTATCCTTATTTGAGCGTCATTCAAATCAACGCCTTCATTCCGACGAGCATAGACGCGATTACGCCTTCGACGACGACGGCGTTGGTAACATGGACTCCCCAAGTGGCCGCGACCGGCTATCAGTTGCGCTACCGCCGTTTGAGTCCGTCGCCCTCGGGATGGATTACCGTGACTTTGGGCAACATTACGTCCTTTACCTTGACGGGCTTGACTCCCGACGCGGCGTATCAAATCCAAGTTCGCGGACGTTGCGCCAACGGAACGTATACGACTTACTCGGGTTTGACCAACTTTTTCACCGATCCGCTTTCCCGTTTGGCGGGCGCGACTTCAAGCCAACCCTCCGAGACTTTCAACCTCTATCCCAACCCCAATCGCGGCCAATTTACGGTTAGCGCCACGTTGGAATACGAGGCCGAGGGAACGATTACGATGACGGATTTGTCGGGTCGGACGGTACACCGTCAAGCGGTGAGCTTCGGCAAAGGCGAAAACGTTATTCCCGTGAACGTTTCGGTGGCATCGGGAATGTATCTGGTGCAAATCCAAGCCGGCGCCCAAACGCGTTCGGTGCGGGTGTCGGTGGAATAATTCCGTCGGCCGCCCAATCGAAAGCCCTCCCAACGGGAGGGCTTTCGGCTTTTAGAACGCAAACCTTGTTTGCGGCCGGATTATCTGCCGACCATGGTTTCGGGGCGGACGATGCGCTCGAATTCTTCGGCGGACAAATAGCCGAGCGCAAGGGCCGCATCTTTGAGGGACGTTCCTTCTTTGTGGGCTTTTTTGGCGATGGCGGCGGCTTTGTCGTAACCGATGTGCGGGTTGAGCGCCGTGACGAGCATGAGCGAATTGTCGAGGTGGCGCTTAATCATGGGCGCATTGGGTTCGATGCCGACGGCGCAACGGTCGTTGAAGGATTCGGCGGCGTCGCCCAAGAGCCGGGCGGCCATAAGCACGTTGTAAACGATGACGGGTTTGAAGACGTTGAGTTCGAAGTGGCCGTTCATGGCGCCGACGGTAACGGCGGCGTCGTTTCCGACGACTTGGGCGCAAACCATGGTCAGGGCTTCGGACTGGGTGGGGTTGACCTTTCCGGGCATAATCGACGAGCCGGGTTCGTTTTCGGGGATGAGAATTTCGCCAATGCCCGAACGGGGTCCGGAGGCCAACATGCGTACGTCGTTGCCGATTTTCATCAGCGAAACGGCCAAACGTTTGAGCGCTCCCGAAACCTCAACGAGGGCGTCGTGGGCGGCAAGGGCCTCGAATTTGTTTTCGGCGCTTCGGAAGGGCAGGCCCGTAAGTTCGGCGATTTTTTGGGCGACGTTTTGCGCGTAGCCCGGCGGGGTGTTGATGCCCGTACCGACGGCCGTACCCCCCAGCGCCAACTCCGACAAGTGATGCAACGTATTTTTGAGGGCCGCAATTCCATGGCGCAGTTGGGTAACGTACCCCGAAAATTCTTGTCCGAGCGTAAGCGGAGTGGCGTCCATGAAGTGGGTTCGTCCGATTTTGACCACGTCCATGAAGGCCTCGGATTTTTGCGCCAATGTTGCCGTTAATTTTTCGATTTTGGGAATCGTGTGTTCGACCAAAAGTTTGTAGACGGCGATGTGCATGGCCGTCGGAAAGGTGTCGTTGGACGATTGGGATTTATTGACGTCGTCGTTGGGGTGAATGGGGGTTTTGGAGCCGCGTTCGCCGCCCGCAATTTCGATGGCGCGGTTGGATATCACCTCGTTGACGTTCATGTTGGACTGGGTGCCGGAGCCCGTTTGCCAAACGACGAGGGGAAATTCGTCGTCCCATCGGCCTTCGGCGATTTCGTCGCAGACTTGTGCGATGAGTCGGGCTTTGTCGTGAGGCAAAACGCCGGCCTCGGCATTGACAAGGGCGGCGGCCTTTTTCAAAACGGCAAAGGCGCGAATCACCTCGATGGGCATGCGTTGCCCGCCGATTTTGAAGTTTTCCAAAGAGCGCTGGGTCTGCGCCCCCCAATAACGATGCGCCGGCACCTGCACCTCGCCCATCGTGTCTTTTTCTATACGGTAACTCATGTGTCGGATTTTTCTTTCCAATAAATGTGGGGCGTCGCCCAAACAACGGGTTTCTCGACGGCGTTTTCGACCTCCGTTTTCCCCCAAATCGTCTTGTTTGTTCGACGTCGATTTCGCAAAGTTACCCACATTTTTTGGAAGTTTACGAAGGTTTTAAATACGTTTTTGTGCTCGCGGCGGTAAACTCAAAAACATCGAAGTACGATGCGTTTTGTACAACTTGATAAACGTTTTTGGGTTTGCGGCGCGCAAAATTCGGCCGTTCGTATTTGGTAAAACGGACGCACGGACGGATTTTCGGCGTAAATTTGTAATTGATATGGACCAATTGCGGGAAAGGCGCAAGACGATATTGGCGACGATGGGGGCGGTATGCCTGCTTTACGTCGGCCGGCTTTTTTACCTGCAGGTCGTCAGCGAGGATTTTGCCAAACGTGCCGAACTCAACGTGGTCAAGGAACACGTGATACCGCCGTCTCGCGGGGTGATTTACGACCGTGCGCAGCGCATCATGGTTACGAACACGCCCATTTTCGACCTACTCGTCACGCCCAACGAGCTTTACCTTCCCGACACTTCGATATTCGAGCGTTATTTGCGCTTGGACCGGGCGACGGTTCGCGCCCGTATCGCTCAAGCGTTCAAGTATTCTCGGCACAAGCCGTCGTTTTTGGAAAAACAAATCGCGCCCGACGTTTTTTACGCCTTGCAGGAACATTTGTGGAAATGCCGGGGCGTCACCGTTGTTTCGCGCATTTCGCGCGAATATCTTTATCCGGTGGGCGCCAATTTTTTGGGTTACATCAGCGAGGTGAACAAAAAGGACGTGGAACGCTCGCAGGGCTACTACCGGCCCGGAGACCTCATCGGCGCCGCGGGCTTGGAGCGCGCCTACGAAGACGTGCTTCGGGGGCGAAAGGGCGTCGAAAAAGTCAAGGTCGACGTCCACGGAAAAGAGGTCGGCCGTTACGCCGACGGCCGCTACGACACGCTGGCCGTCAAGGGCGAGGACATCGTCGTTACCGTCGACGCCGAGCTTCAGCTTTTTGGCGAAACGCTCATGAAAAACAAAATCGGTTCGATAGTGGCCATCGAGCCGGCGACGGGCGAAATTTTGGCTTTTGTCAGCGCGCCGACCTACGACCCCAACCTTATGAGCGGCATGTCGTTCACCGAAAATTGGCGCAAGCTCTATTCCGACTCCTTGAAGCCGCTGTTCAATCGTCCGTTGATGGCGATGTACCCTCCGGGTTCGATATTCAAGATACTCAACGCGCTCGTGGCGCTCAACGAAGGTACGCTCCACAACGAAACGTATTACGGTTGCGGAGGGGGATTTGCCCGCAACAAAGGCCGGCCCGCCTGCCACCCTCATCCCGCGCCGCTCAACCTCGCCGGCGCCATCCAACATTCCTGCAACGCCTATTTCGCCGCCGTCTACGTCGATATGCTTCATCATCCCAAATACGACAACTTTTATGACGCTTACGAGCGTTGGGAAGAGTATATGCATCGATTCGGGGTCGGGGTGCCGACGGGCGTGGACTTGCCTCATGAAAAAAAAGGACGCATTCCCTCCAAAGCTTTTTACGACAAATGGTACGGCAGTAAACGATGGCGGGGGATGACCATCGTTTCCAACGCCATCGGACAAGGCGAAATCGAGATGACCCCTTTGCAAATGGCCAACGTCGTTTGCGTCATCGCCAACAAAGGGTATTATATCCGCCCGCATTTTTTCAAACGCTTTCAAAACAACCCTGAAAACCCGCCGCGCTATGAAAAGGTCGAAAGCGGCGTCGATTCGGCACATTTTAAAACGGTCATCGACGCCATGGAACAGGTCGTAACGTCGGGGACGGGGTATTTGGCGCAAATCCCGGGCATTAGCGTTTGCGGAAAAACCGGCACGGCCGAAAACCCCCACGGCGAAGACCACTCGGTCTTTTTTGGTTTCGCCCCCAAAGAAAATCCTAAAATCGTGGTGGCGACCATCGTCGAAAACGCGGGTTTCGGCGGCGTGTGGGCCGCGCCCATCACCTCGCTGATGATAGAAAAATATTTGACGGGAACGGTGGCGGACAGCGCCCGCTATCGCCGCATCATCGAGGCGGATTTCATAACCCCGGCGCACTTGCGGCGAAGCGCCTTGCCCGTTATCGCCGCACAGTCCCGAACGGTCAGCCCCGCCGAGGCCCCCGCCCCCCCCCCCCGCTTTGTACCGCCCGACGCAGAATAACGATATTTTTAACCCTAAAATTTGCATTAAACAAACCGACCCCTTAAATTTGCGTCGTTGTACAAAACCACCGCGTTTTTTACTCCAAAAAATTTTACAAAAAGCCATATAAAAGATACAAAAATTAAAATTTGGGAAATACGATGAAAAAATTATTCCTGACATGGGCCGTCCTTTTCGGCCTCGCGCTGACCCAAGTCTATGCGCAACCCTGCACGCCGAACCCCGCTTCGGTAAATCTTAGTCCCACAAAATATTTGGGCGCCGCCGCCTTTGTACCCGACCCGCTCCCCGCCGCCACCGTCGGCCAACAATACGACCAAGTCATTCAATTTAAAGCCGTAAAAAACCTGAGTGTCTCCGGTCTGAACATTGAAATCAAGGAGGTAAAAGTTTTCGGATTCAAGGGCCAAGCCAACCCTGACGCCTACAACTGGGTACAATACCAGGTGGCCAGCGCCAACCCCTCCGATGTTACCACGGGCGTGGACACCGTTACCGTTACTCCCCAAGGCGATATCATCGCGGGCTGCATCCGCATGACGGGCACCCCGACGGCCAAAGCCTGCGACACCATTCTCGTAAAGGTAAGGGTTATCCCCGCCAATTCGAATTTGCAAAGTGTTATCGACCAACAAATTGGCGAGGGTATTCCGTTGTCGTTCAACGTTAATGGTGAGGGAGCCGATACCTGCAGGGCTGCGGCATCGATTGCCGACGTTATTCGCCGCCAAATGAACCTTTTGGTGTATCCCACCCCGACGACGGGCAACGTGAGCGTTTCGTACTCGCTTCCGATTTTCACGGACGTAACGGCCGAGGTTTATTCCGCCGACGGACGCATGGTTTACAGCACAAAAGAAAACAACCCGGTGGTCGGAACGAATACGTTCGAAATTCCGGCACAAAGTTTTGCCCCCGGCCTCTACGTTGTGAACATGAAAGTGGCGGGAACGACGGTAAGCAAAAAATTCGTGCGCAATTAGTTAAAAGACGCTCGAAAAATTATCCGGGCCGCGAAGTTCGCGGCCCGGACTGTTTTTAAATGTAAAGTGCGTATCTTTGGGGTGCTATGTCCACATATTTTAAGCCCGTTATCCTGTTCGTGGACGACGAACAGGTCGTTCGCACGGCGGTGGAATCGGTTTTGGAACCGCTTCGCAACCGTTTTCAAATTTATACGACCGACAGCGGCGAGGACGGCATGGAAATGTTGCGGGAATTTTTGACGGAGGGCCGCCCCGTGGCCGTCATCATTTCCGACGAACGCATGCCCACGCCGATGCAGGGTCATGAATTTTTGACGCAAGCGGCGGAAATATTTCCGCGTGCGCGAAAAATTATGCTCAGCGCCCAAGCCGAACTCCCCGAGGTTACCGCCGCCCTCAACAACGCCCGACTCATCGCTTACGTCTCCAAACCTTTCGACAACCAAAAGTTGCTCGACCTCGTGCTTTGGGCCGCCGACAGCTTTCTGCTCCACCAAAAAGCCGAACAGTACGACAACGTTCTTCACGAACTTTCCGACCTTTTACACTTTTTACAACAAACGACGTCGATTTTCGCCCGCAAACTCGACATCAACGACATTTTCAAAGAACTTTTGGACAAGCTCATTCATTTTTACGACGCGGAAAAAATCGTTTTGGCGATGGTCGAAGGCGGCAAGGCATACGTTGAGGCCGTGGCCACCAAAGAACCTTACGAAGTCGTTACGGGTTTGCACGAAAGTTGCGAGGACACCGACCGTTACCCCGCCGAACTTTTCGCCAAAGTTTTGGCTCGGCCCGAAATGCAGGTTTTGGTCAAGCCCTCGTTTGAAAGTTTGTATTTTTTAAAAAGGGAGGTGGAGTTTGCGCTCGTGGTGCCGGCCATTCATCTGGAAAAATTGGTGGGCATATTTTATTTGGAAAACAACAGCGAATCGCAACGCTTCGCTTTTGACAAAATCGAGGCGATACAAACGCTGGTCAATGCGTCGGCGGTGGCGATGGCCGGGGCTTATCGGGGTGGCGACAAATCCGGCGAGGTTTCCAGCGAAGCCGTCATCGAACTCGGCGCCCGCACCGCCGACCTCAACGAAAAACTTGAAAAGCTCCACGCCGCCAACAAAATGAAAGACGAAATGATGCAGGTCTTGGCGCACGACGTGCGTTCGCCGCTTTCGGGCGTATTGAGTTTGGCGGGCTACCTGCAAGACGCCGACACCGCTCGCGACGCCGCGAAAGTGGCCAAATACGGCAAAATCATTCAAAATTCTTTGCGTTCGGTCGTGCAAATGACCGAAGACCTGCTCGAACTCGCCCGTCTCGAATCCACCGTTTCCGCTCCGAAAGAGAACGTGGATTTGCGCGAAATATTGCAAACCGTTGTGAACACGCAAATGTCGGCGGCGGCGGCCAAAAAAATCGAACTGACGCTGCAGGTGGCGTCCGGCGCCGCGGTTGCCGGCGACCCCGCCCGCCTCAAACAAGCCTTCAACAACCTGATTTCCAACGCGATAAAGTTCACGCCCCCCTCGGGGACGGTTACCGTTACGCTCGACGCAAGCGAACGCAACGGCCGTCCCGTCGCCGCCGTCATGGTCAAAGATTCGGGCGTCGGCTTGGCGCCCGAACAGTCGGCCCACCTTTTTGAAAAGTTCAGCCGCTACCAACGTTCCGGCACGCAAGGGGAAAAAGGCACCGGCCTCGGATTGAGCATTGTCAAAGCCATCGTCGACCAACACGATGGCGAAATCACCGTCGAATCCCGTCCGGGACAAGGCACGACTTTCGTCGTTTTCCTGCCGCGTTGACGAACGGCGCGTCGTGAATTTGCGGCAACGAGTGCAAACGCGGCCGACGTATTTGACGAAAGGCCGCGTTTGCGAAGAATCGCCCCATTTTGAATGCGGGCAATGCAAACGACGCTTGGTTTGGGTTTACAATCCCTCGACCCGTGCCGTTTGCAGCACGTCCTCAAAGAGGTGCCGCCAATAAAGGGCGACTTTTTGCAGGTTCTTGACCGAGGGGGGCGTGTGGCAGACCACCCGCATTCCCCGAAATCCTTCGTCTTTGAGGCCGTATTGTTGTTTGAGGGCCGCCCAATCTTCTTGCGCCCATTGACGGGCGGTGGCGTCGTCGGGGGGAGGGGTACGGTCGAAGTTGCGTCCCCCCCTCACTTCCGTAAGCATGTCGCTGAAAATGTGCAACGACTTGCGGGCGTATTTGTCGCCGTTGATTTCGTTGGCCACGGCCACCAACGCCGAAAGCACGTCCGTCGTCGTTCGGTCGGCGGGCGGTTCCTTGCGGTAGTTCCACACCAAAGAGTCCAATTCGATTTTGCGGTGTTGAATCTTTTCATGGACGGCTCTTTCTTTTTTGTTGCATTCGCTGGTGGGCAGTTGGTTGTCGCATTCTTGGCGACAAAACCGTTCCACCTCCCAATGCAAAGGCCTTAGGCCGCGATTGATGGTTTTGCCGTCAATCGTTCCGCAAAAAACGACGTTCTCGTTGTGGCAAAAAAGCACTTTGCCCTTTTTGCTTTTGGGCCGTACGACCATTTCGTCTATCGCCTCGCTTAGCGCTTTTTTGACGGCAAGACTGTCGATGCGGTTGCTCCCCGATTTGTCGAAAAGCAGAATGGCCACATTCGGTTTTTGTTCTGTGTTTTCTTGCAGGACCTCGGCGCCGTTGTCGTTTGAATCGCATGCGCTTAGCAACGCCAACGTTATCCCCAAAAAGAGCGGAAAATTAAACCTCCACGTCATAATTTCTTACACTTGGGTCAAAAATTTTTTTTGAACGACAGTCGTCGCGGAACTTGGCTCCGATGGCCAATTTGAGGGCTTGGTACGGACGAACGGGGGTGCGGCGTTTGAATTTTTTGTTTTCAATGGGGTTCTCATCGGGTTCAATGGTTTCAATGTTGATAAAACCGTCTTCGGAAAACGGACTTTCGCCGGTTTCGTCGTCATGTCGCAAATAGAATTTTCCCCAAATTTCGGGATTTTCCTGATAAAATTTTTTAATAGCCTTGCCGCGTTCGTAAGCGTTTTTGTATAGGGCGGCGGCCTCTTCCTGTTCGTACTCCGCGGCTTTCCACGCTTTTTTGACGAGTTCTTGATTAAGGTCGGAAAGTTTTTTTTCCAATTCTTCGGTTTTCGGCAGTTTTTCGATTTGGTTATTTAGCGTTTTGACGTTTGCTTTCACGTCGTTTAGATCTTTTATTTTCGTTCCGATTTCTTTGACGGTTTCGGTGATTTCGCTTTTTACCCCCGTCAATCGTTTTTCAAGTTTGTTTTTGCGTTGGCGGTATTCTATTGCCGTGAGCGCGATACTCAAACACACCGTCCCGCCGATGGCAAACAATATCGCCGCCAAAATAAAACTGAATTTGGGAACCCATCCCGTCATGGATTCTATCGTCAATTCGTTTTCGAGTTGGACGATTTTGTTGCCGAGTCTTTGCCTTTCGTACTCGTCCAATTCCGAAATTTTATTCAACGCTTCGGTGTCGAACCGAAATTCGCCCAAAAGGTACGCCGTCATCAAGGAAAGTACGGATACGATAACCATGACCACGATAAATCCCCGCGTAATTTTGGGGCGAGCTTCAAGGTAGGGTTTTTCGAGCAGGCGGTCGTAGGCGGGCTTGAGCAGTACGGAAACGGCGGCCAAACCGGCGGCGAACAGTTTTCCCTGCCAACCTTCCATGCCGAAGGCGTCGGCAACGATTTTGATATTGACGATGATTTCGCCGACTACGAACGCTATCGCCGCCGCCATCAATAAAACAACCGACCACCCTCCCGATGCGGGTTCGTATTTTTTGATGTCGTCGGCGAGGTTGTTTCTTTCTTCTTCGAGCTTTTGGCGTTTGGATTCAAGTTCTTGGACGACGTGTTCGAGGGCGTCTCGTTCAGCCTCTTTTGAGTGGCGCTGTTCGTGGAGCTTGCGGTCTTCTTCGTGGTTTTTGACAATTTTTTGTTCTAAGTCGGCGATTTCTTTGTTGAGTCGTTCGATTTCATAACGATTCGTCGTTAATTCGTTTTCGAGGGCCTTTTGAAATTTGGGGTAATTTTCCTCGGGAACTTCCATGACCCCGTCAATCAATCCTTGTTTGTGGACGTCGAAGATTTCGGAGTCGGGAAAACGCCGGATGATGACGGTGTTTCTTTCCCGCTTGGGGCGGTTGTAAATTTCTTCGGCGGTGCGCGGGTTTCGCTCCGTGTTTTGTTGTCCGTACGTGCCGAAGCTTTGGTCGTTGGGATTTGGGCTTCCGTTGTTCATTTTTTATTAGTTTTGGCTTTTGAAATTGGCTGTGAATTCGGGTTTAACTTCTTCGTGATTCTTTTCCAAAAATTTCATAAAAGTTTCTGCGCGTTTACGTTCGGACTCGTAAAGCAGGACGCGGCTTTCGGCAATATTGTTTATATTTTCAACGACGATGCGATGTTTTTTGGTTTCTTCGTGGTGTTTTGCTCGGATTTTATCCACGTCTTCTTCGATTTTTTTGACATCGTTTTCGATTTGAGGAATTTTTTCCGCCAGTCGTTTTCGGTCTTTGGTCAAAGTCTTGATTTTGAGATTAAGGTTTCGATTTTCGCGCCAATGGGCAAAACCTTGAAAGAGGTTGCCCAAAAACGAGCGGCCCGCCATAAAAAACACGAGCGAAAAAAGCAATGTAACGCCGATAAGCATGTTTTTGGGCAGGCTGTTCCAAAGCAGGGCGACAAAAACTCCCGTGGCAACCAGCGGAGCCCCGAACTCTTCGAGCCAGCCGAGGAGTTTTTCCCGGGGCGTGGGCGTTGCGGAGCGATGCAGCACCGACGTCGCCCCCCACAACATAAACGACCCCGCAAACAACGCCACTCCCGCTATCAACCACGCAATGTACGTATCGCCGATGGCCGGTGTAAGAAAATGTCGTACAACCGGAACGCTGAGAAGGGCGGCGACCAACGCAAGCAGACTACGCGTACCGTGCCTGTCGAAAACGCCTTTTTTCTCCATTGAAAGAATTTCAATTTCGGCGTCGATTTTTTTAATCTCCGATTCGATATTTTCTTTTTGATTTTCAAGGCCGTGTTTTTTTTCTTGCAACGGCTTAAGTTCGTCGTCGATGGACGCCAAACTTTCCAACGATTTTGAGGCCAAGTGTTTGTAGTACGCGCGAATGGCATTGACTTTTTCGGCGCCGTCGCAACCTGCCATGCCGTCGATCACCGCTTCGTCGCGCAACAGCTCTTCGTCCTCTATCCATCGGTAGCGGATGTTGTTGAAGGTCGAGTACGAGTCCGAAGAATCTTGCGTCGTGCCGCTTGAGTAAGATTCGGTCGTACTTTGAAATTCAACCTTTTCGTGGAAGCCTGTGGTTTGGGATTTTGTTTCCGAGCTCGATTGCGTTGAGTCGCCGGCGTTTGTGGTTTGGTCGCTGTTTTTATTAAACCATTTCTTCCAATTTGAGACGTTTTTTAACGTATTTTTTAAAATTGACATGGCTTTTTCGGATAATTGTAGGATTATATCAGTTTCTTATAGATTGCAACGCAAAAATAAAACGCTTGAATGAAACTTCCAACTTTTTTTTCTTCAAGCCGTTATTTTTTTGCTTTCAATACGTTTGGTCGAAGCGGGGGAGTGTAAAAAACGGGCGGATTTAATTGTTTTGCAATGGATTGGAGGTTTTGGGTATGGCTTTTTCACAAATTTTGTATTTTTTTGCATGGATTTCGTTCTCGTAAGCAAAGCGGTGCGAATTCGTTAATTTTGCGCAATGGTAGGAATTATTATGGGTAGCGCGTCGGATTGGGAAACGATGCGTGCGGCGGCCGAGGCGTTGAAAATGCTGGGTGTGGAATACGAAACGCGGGTGGTTTCGGCTCATCGCACCCCCCGTGCCATGTACGAGTACGCGCAAAACGCCAAAGCCCGGGGGTTGAAGGTGATTGTCGCGGGGGCGGGGGGGGCGGCGCACCTGCCCGGCATGGTTGCGTCGCTGACTTCGCTGCCCGTCGTCGGCGTGCCGATTTTGTCCCGCAATTCGTTGCAAGGCTTGGACTCTCTGCTCTCCATCGTGCAAATGCCCCAAGGTATACCCGTGGCCACGGTTGCGGTCAACGGCGCTTTCAACGCCGGCGTTTTGGCCGCCAGAATCATCGGCGTTCACGACCCCGTTGTGGCAAAGGCCGTTGAAAATCATCAAGACGAACTCCGGCGCAAGGTCGAAGCCATGACCCTTCCCGAAATTTAAGGATATACCACCTTGGTTTTCGGCATGGCGCTCCGCAACACCTCAACTTCCGACTTCAAAAGCGGGTTGCCCCCCAAATACAACGTCCTGAGTTTGTGCATCGTCGTAAAATCAAAGGGTAAAGATTCGATTTTGTTTTTTTGAATTTCCAAATAGTTTAATTCCTTCATTTTTCCCATGCCTTCGGGAAGGCTTGTCAGACGGTTGCCCGACAAATACAACTCTCGAAGTTTGACAAGCCGGGTGATTTCGGGCGGCAAACTTGTCAGGCGGTTGTCGTGCAACTGCAAAATTCTAAGTTCGGTCAGTTTGCCGATTTCGGGCGCCAATTCGGTAATGAAATTGCTTCCCAAATTCAGTTCGACGAGTTGGGTCAGCTCGTAAACGAACGCCGGGATTTCGGTGATTTCGTTGCTGAAAAGCGCAAGTTTTTTGAGGTTTTTGAGATGGGCGACAAAGCCGGGTATGGTTTTGAGGCGGTTGGCGGAGGCGTTGAGGGTGTCGAGGGGTAAAAGGCCGAGTTCTTCGGGAAGTTCGGAGAGTTCGTTGGCCGAAACGTCGATTTTGAACATTTTTGTCCACGCACCCGCCGCCGGCGACAGCTCTTTGATTTCGTTGAAGCGCAAAAGCAGTTCGCGCAGTTCGGTCAGATGGTAAAATTCGGGTGGCAAGGCGCCGATGCGATTGACCGTCAAATCGAGTTTTTGCAACGAATCAAGCATGCCGATTTCGGGCGGCAGTCCCGTGATTTGGTTGTGTTCGAGGCAAAGGTAACGGAGCCGGCGCATTTGGCCGATTTCGGGCGGTAGAACGACGATTTTGTTGCGCCCCAAGTCGAGTGTTTCCAACGCCGGTAAATGAACGAGTTCTTTTGGAAATTGGGTGAGTTTGTTTCGGCTCAAATCCAACCATTTGAGGTGGGGAAAAGCGTCGAGGCCGGGGGGGAGTTCGGTCAGTCCTTTGCCGCTCAAAACCAATTTGCGCACCGTTTTCGGCGCCTTAAACGCTTCGTCTACCGATGTAAACACGCCCGGTTGCGCCCACGTCGCGTTTGCGGCCCAAAGCCACATCCATATAAAAATGCATGAAGACATTGCGGCGCAAAATTAACTACCTACGGTAATATAAAACGCGAACGCGGTCTAAAAATAATTTTCTTTCCATGCCGTCGGACGTGGCCGTCAAATACAGTCGCAAATCGCCGGCGTTGTTGATGGAACGGGCGAGATTGGTCAGATCGAAATACGCGATTTGCCAATTTTCGGGGTCGGTCGGCGTGGCGGGGACGAACGGCGCGTTAACGACCAAATCCGTTCCCCGGTCGTCGTAAAGCAGTCCCAATCCGAACTTTATCGTTCCTTTGTACGCGACCTCGGCCCATACTTGGCGGTCGTCGGCGGGCAAACGAAACGTACGGATCGAGCGCAAAAACAAGTAACGGCGCGTGGAATCGAAATCGGCGCGTGCGCACGTCGCGCCCGTGAACGGGGTTTGCGTCGTTCGGTACAAAAGCGTCGAATCGGGGCGGCTCGTCAGCGATTGCAGCGAAACGCCCACGCCCTCGAAGTCTTCGTTGAACGCATAGCTCAACAGTTCGGGGGAAACGTATTTGAACGTCGGCACGTAGCGGAGCGTTTCGCGCGGTTCGAGTTTGAGCGTGGCGGTGTCCAGCGTCCAAAAAGGAAATTGTTTGCGCGTTTCGATGTCCCCCTTGTCCCATGCGCCGCCGATGAACGTGAAAAAATCCCTTTCCCCCGGCACGACCGGAAAAACCGCGCCTACGGGGTAGACCCCTTGCACTTCCCGGTCGTGGTAGACCCAAACGTCGTCGACGCCCGTGTGGCGAAAGGTGTCATTGCCCGCTATTAATATCGCCTCGGGAATCGAAATGTAAGTCGGCAATCGCGCCGCACGGTCGCATCCCGACAGCATCCATACCGTCGGTAAGATGCACAGCAATACGGCTTTTGTCATCGGTCGACGACGAACTTTATCTTTTCGCGCTGGTTGCGAAAAGTCAAAACCAAAACGTACATTCCGTCGGCAACGTCGGACAAGTCCAATTCCGTTTCGTTGAGACCGATTTTTGCGGGAAAAGCGACATCGAAAATTTTTCGTCCCGTCGGGTCGAAGGCCTGAACGGGAATGATTTCGTTTACGGGGCTGACGAAAGAAACGTACAGCCGGTCGCGGGCGGGATTGGGATAGACTTTATTGACGGCCAAACTTTCTTCGAGGGCTTTGCAAACGAGGTTGTTTTCGGGGCGCGAGTCGGGCCGTCCGTTGGGCAAAACGGCTTCGACGCACGCGAACTTCTCCGGAAAATACGGATTGACCAACAACCGAATATTGAAAAATCGTTCCAAAGCCGCGCCGGGCATAAGCGTATCCTCGTTCATGATTTGTCTTGCGACCGTCAAACCGCCGTATTGTATGGCCGCGTCGAAATAATAAATCGGAACGTTGCCCTTGTTGCGAAACCGGGAAACGACCGTCAAATAACCGTCGGCGCCGACGCGCGGAGCAAAATTTTCGACGGCGATATCCCACACGCTGTCCAACGGCGGATAAACGGTAATCGGAACGACGCGACGGGCCACGCACGGCGACGTACCCGAAATCACTTCCAAGCGTTGCACGAGTGTATCCCGTCCCGAAGCGTTCAACGTCAAAACCAATCGAACGCCGGTTTCGGTCGTATCCAATTTTGGGACGAGGGTGGTGTCGTTAAGCAAAAAACGAAGCGTGTCGTCGGTTTGAACCGTGAACTCGACGGTGAACGGCTGTCTCCCGACGGTTTCGGACGCGACGACGTTCAACGTCGGCGACGGCAAGACGTGCATTCGCACCTCGTGGCGCTCGACACAACCCGCGTCGGTCCATACCGTCAAACTTGCGTCGTAGGTTCCGGTGGAGTCGTAACGCCAAAAGGGGTTGGCAAGGGTGGAAAAATAGCCGCCTTCGCCGAATTCCCAGATTCGGGCGCCGTCGCCGGCGTCGGATTCAAAAACAAAGCCGACGCCCGCGCATTGAAAGGTGTCGGTGGTTATCGAGGCCGTGGGGCGTGGCGCGACGGCAATCGTTCTTGAAACGACGGCTTGGCACCCCGACGTTGTGGTGATGGTTAATCTGACGGTATAGTCGCCGGCCTCGGTATAAACGAATTGCGGTTTTTCGACCACGGCGGTGTCTTCGTTTGAACCCGGCACCCCAAAATCCCAACGATAGGCGGCGACGGGGGCAACGTTGGCCGTCGAACGGTCTTCAAAGCGCACGGCCTCGCCCGCGCACGTCGGTGAAACAACGGCAAAGTCGGCGACGGGCAAAGTCCCGACACGCAACTGTTCGCGAATGGTGTCGCTGCAGCCGTTGACGGTTTCGACGACCAATTCAACGTCGTAAACGCCGGGTAAAGCGTAGGTGTGGGAGGGGTTTTGTTGGAAGGCGAGGTTGGCGGCGCCCGATGCGGGGTCGCCGAAGTTCCATTTCCACGACGATACCGCGTCGCCGTAATAATTGGCGAAGGCCGTGAAACGCGTGGCGAGTTGGGCACAGGCCGACGTCGTCTCAAAATACGCCCCCGGCGCCGCGATAAAGAGTTCTTGGCTGTCCGCACACTGGTTGTTGCCGTAAACGGTTAGACGCACCCGGTACGTCCCGCCTTTGGCGTAGGAATAGTTGAATTGTGTGGAATCGAAGATTTGGATGTTGTCGCCCATGTCCCATGCGCGGAGAACGATTTCGCCGTCGGCAAAGGTGCTGTTGTCGGAAAAACGCACGGGCGAGCCGACGCACCCGCCCAACGGCGTAATGAAAAAGTCGGCACGCGGCGTTTGTTGGACTTGCACGTTGCGGGTAAGGGTGTTGACGCAACCCGCGGGGTCGGATATGGTGAGGGTAACGGGGTAGTTGCCCGCCAGTTCGTAGGTATGGACGGGGTTGAACAGCGTCGAAGCCGACGACGAATCGCCGAAATCCCATTGGTACAAGGCGCCGGTCGTGGAAAGCAGGCTTTGGTCGGTGAATTGCACGGGTTTGCCCGCACACGGCTTTTCAAAATCAAAGGCGACTTGCGTTCC
>CALAJH010000014.1 GCA_937922655.1 uncultured Bacteroidia bacterium | reverse complement strand
GGCGTGCCGCCTTATGAATTTTCGCTGGACGGGGTCAATTACCAATCGGTGGGATATTTTTCGGGTTTGGGCGTTGGTTTGCAAACGGTTTACGTACGCGGTGCGAACGCTTGCGTTTTCGAGCGAAGCTTGGATGTCGAGACGTGCTTTACGCCGTCGGGTTTGACGGTTCCCGCGGTAACGTCGACGACGGCGAACGTTCAATGGAACGCGGTCGGCGGCGTGCAAGGGTACACGTTGCGTTATCGCAAGCAAAGTTCGACGTCTTGGACGACGCAGTTCGTGACGACCAACTCCCGTGTGCTTACGGGTCTTTCGCCTTCGACGGCGTACGTGGTTCAGGTGCGGAGCGCTTGCTCGTCGGAAATTGTTTCGGTTTACGGCAGCGCGAACTTTACGACGGCCGGGGCTTCGACGGCGACGTGTTTGAATCCGTCGCCGGTGAACGTTATGCCGTCGGTAACGTCGGCGTTGGTTACATGGCCTCAGGTGCAGGGTGCGACGATGTATCAGGTAAGTTTTCGCAGGAACGTTCCCGCCACGGGATGGACGACGGTCAATCGTTCGCCGAGTACGCCGAACTATTTGATGACGGGTTTGTTGGCGGAGACGGAGTACGAGGTGATGGTGCGCGCGTTGTGCGGAACGACCCGGGTTCCGTATCCGCCGTCGCTTTACTTTACGACCCTGCCGTTCACGCGCAAGGCGGAAACGGCGGAAACGGCCGTGTCGTTGGCGGTTTATCCGAATCCGACTCGAGGTTCGTTTACGGTGTGGGTTTCGGGTTTGGGCGACGGGGGTCTGCGATTGTCGTTGTACGACGCGTTGGGTCGGAAGGTTTATGGCGAAGCGCACGCGAGCGCGGCAAACGAGGCGTCGCTGAGCGTGGACTTGCGTCAATCGTTGGCCAAAGGCGTGTATCTGCTGACGGTCGAGTCGGGCGCGGCCATGCGGAGTGCAAGGCTGGTGGTCGAATAACGGTTGTTTTTTATCCTTAATTTGAATCACCGTTTTCCATAAAACGCGCGAAAATGCGTCCGTTGGATTTCCGTTTGGACGCATTTTCGTTTTTATACAATGGGGCGCGTGTAATTAAAGAATGATATCGTATTTTATATTTGAAAGTAAAGTCATAACTTAGGGCCGTAATTACAAGCAACCATGATTCGAAAAATTTTCTTGCTTTTTGTTACGGGATTATGGGCGCCGAAGCTTATGGCGCAAAACGAACCTTCGCGCATCACACTGGAAGCTTCCATGGCGCCGTTTTACCACGGCGTCGCTTCGGGCGACCCGCTTGCCGACCGTGTTGTCATTTGGACTCGGGTAACGCCCGACGCCGGCCATACGGGGCCGATTGTCGTCGAATGGGAAATGTCCCCCAATCTCAACTTTTCCCCCGTCGTGAAATCGGGTACGGTTTCCACCGACGAAAGTCGGGATTATACCGTCAAGGTGGACGTCGACGGCCTCTCCCCTCGTACGTACTATTATTATCGCTTTAAGGCTTTGGGGGCGACGTCGCTTGTCGGTAGGACGAAAACCGCGCCCGACGCTTACGTCGACCATCTTCGTTTCGCCTTTGCTTCTTGCGCCAACTACAACGGCGGTTATTTTTTGGGTTACGAAGCCATCGGTCGTCGCAACGACCTCGACGCCGTTTTTCACCTCGGCGACTACATCTACGAATATGCGGCTTCGGGCGACCACCGTCGTCACGAACCCGATAAAGAAATCATCGAACTCGAAGATTACCGAATGCGTTATTCGCAGTACCGTCTCGACCAAGACCTTCGCTTGGCCCACCAACAATATCCGTTTATCACCATATGGGACGACCACGAAATTGCCAACGACAGCTATCGCGACGGCGCCGAAAACCATACCGAATCCACCGAAGGGCCATATGAATTGCGTAAAAATCGGGCTTTGCAGGCTTATTTTGAATGGTTGCCCGTACGTGAATCGGGTTCTCCCATGCATCCTTACCGTGGGTGGCGAAAAATATCGTACGGCGGATTGCTCGATATTTTCGTTCTCGATACACGCATCGAAGGTCGAGACGCGCAGGCGCCGCGGACCAATCCCGCCGCCGTCAACGACACGAACCGTTCGATGCTTGGCGACGAACAGCGTCAATGGTTGTTGAGCGAACTTGCTCAATCCACCGCCCAATGGAAGGTTTTGGCCCAACAGGTGATGTTTGCGCCCTTGTACGCTTTCGGTCAGCCGTTAAATCCCGACCAATGGGACGGTTATCCGGGCGAGCGCAACCGGCTTCTTCGTCATATTTTGGACAACGGTATCCAAAACGTCGTTGTCATCACGGGCGACATCCACAGTTCGTGGGCCAACGACGTGCCGTTGAACCGTAACAATTACGTTTCTTCAACGGGTGAAGGTTCGGTTGTCGTCGAGTTCATCACTCCGGGCATCACTTCGACCGCTTCGTCTCTGCTCAACAGCGTTTCGGGTTTGGTTTTACAAAACAATCCATATATCAAATTTGTGGATTTTTCTCGTCAGGGTTATGTGGTGTTGGATATTACCGACGCGCAAGCCCAAGGCGATTGGTATTTTGTCAAAAACAAGGACGTACAGGAATACGGCTCGGAATATTTTAAAGGATATTATACCGAAACGGGGACGCGGCGCTTGCAAGCGGCTTTGACGCCGGCGCCGGCACCCGACTACAACGCGCCGTTTGCGCCCGTGGTTCGCGACTCCGCCGTTTCCCGTGTGCGTAACGCCGCTCCCGTCCTTGTCGCCGCGTATCCGAATCCGTTTTTCGAGCGCCTTGCCCTTCAATTTTACACTCAAAAACCGGGAGACGTTCGCGTTTCTTTGACCGCCTCGGACGGAAAAAGCGTTTATTCGGCCGTCGTTAAATGCCCGGCTTCGGGCTTGTACGAACACAATTTGTTTTTCGACCCTCCCGTCCCCGGTACGTACTTGCTTTCCGTCTCCGACGGCCGGCATTCGCTTACGAAAAAACTGGTTAGAAAATGAAAAAAAAGGTTTTCGGGGTTTTGACGTCGGCCGTTGTGTTTGCGACCTTGGCCTTGCCCGCGTCGGTTCGGGCCGGCGACGATTACCGTTTCGGCGACCTTTACGGCAAGCGCAAACCAGAGGGCAAGCCCGACTCCGTCGCCGTTTATCCCAAAGGTTGGGTGGGCTTGTATCCTTTTGCGGCGATAGGCGCCTCGTTGATGCTGGGCTTTCAGCATCGGTTTTCACCCAAATTTGGCTTGCACGTCAATGGCGCGGTTGGTTTTTCCGAAAACAGCAGTTATTACGGCGTACAAAAAATGGCGCATTTTGCCTTCGAGGTGCAAGGTCGTTATTTTGCGTACAACTATTCGGAAAAAAACGGTTTTTTCTTGGGGCTTTACGCCGCGCCGTTTTTGCAATACAAGCGTATGGCCTTCGAATACGCAATGTTTGAATTTGGAACGCTTGAAAATCGAAATGCCTCCGCCTTTTCGGTTGGCGGAGGAACGCTTGTCGGTTTACAGTTGGGGTGGAAGGCTTTGGTAATGGACTTTTACCTTGGCGTCGGCGTGCAAAACGCCTCGGGCGACTATACTTTCATCGACAACGTTCCCATTGACAAATACCGCAAAAGCGTCTTTTTTCATCCGGGTTTTTCCGTCGGCGTGCAATTGTATTGAGGAAAGGGGGACTTGGTCTTTTTCCGTGGTTTGCAACCGAGCGTTGAGGGATTGTCGAACGAACGTCCGCGGCGTGCTTGCCGATAATCGTCGTTTGCGGTTGAAATGCTTATATTTGCGCAATGGAAATCGCCTACGAACAATTTGAGTTGCGCAACGGCCTTCGGGTTTACGTGCATTACGCGCCCGAAAGCCGCAAGGCGGCGGTCAATATGCTTTATCGCGTCGGTTCGCGCCACGAATCCGAACACCGTACGGGTATGGCCCACCTCTTCGAACATCTGATGTTCGGCGGAAGCCGCAACGCCCCGGACTTTGACCGGGAGGTGCAAAACATCGGAGGCGAATCCAACGCCTTCACCAACAACGACGTTACCAATTACTACATCGTTTGTCCCGTCAATCAGTTGGAGACGGCGCTTTGGCTCGAAAGCGACCGTATGCTCGACCCGGCCTTCAACCAAGAAAAACTCGATGTACAAAAAAGCGTCGTCATCGAAGAGTTCAAACAGCGCTACCTCAACCAACCCTACGGCGACGCGTACCTGCATTTGCGTCCTTTGCACTACAACGTCCACCCTTATCGTTGGAATACCATCGGCAAAAGCATCGACCAAATCGAGGCCGTTACGCTCGACGAAGTAAACGCCTTTTTTTCCAATTTTTACGCTCCCGCCAACGCGACTTTGGTGATTGCCGGCGGGGTCAAGCCCGAAGACGCTCGCGACGCGGTTGAAAAATGGTTTGACGACGTTCCCGCAAGGCCCGTGGTCAAACCCGTTCTTCCGCAAGAACCTCCGCAAACCGAGGCTCGAAGAAAGGTCGTTTCAGGAAACGTGCCGAGAACCGTCGTTTTTTCCGCCTTCCACATCCCGGCCCGCGCCGACGACGAATATTTGGCCGTGGAAATCCTCAACGACGCGCTTTCCAACGGCAAAGCTTCCAGACTTTATACCGAATTGGTACAAAAAAGACGCTTGGCGACGAACGTTTACTCGTTTTCTTGGGGCCTGCACGATGCGGGAATGTTGTCCATCAACGCGCAAATCGCACCCGACGTCGCTCCGCAAACCTACGAGGCCGCTTTGCGCGAATGTCTCGACGACCTCGTCAACATCACTCCCGCCGAAGTTGAGCGCTACGTCAATAAGGCCGAATCCTCGGATTGGTTTGAAAAAACCACTATGATTAACCGCGCCACTTCCCTTGCCGTTTTTGACGCCGTCGGCAGGCCCGAACTCATTAACGACGGCGTTCGGCTTATGAGGGAATTGACCATAGACCAAATTCGCAATGCCGCCCGTTATTTTCGCCACGAAAATTCTTCGACGCTTTGTTATTTGCCCGCTTAGGCGATTGCGAAAAATTCAAACGCGGGTTGATTTTGTTCTTGCGCCCGAATAAATAAAATGCGTGGTTTTTAGCGCGTCGAAAACACCTCGGTTTCGATACGTTCTTGTCGTTTTTCCAAGTCCTCGATTTTTGCGCCCTGTCTTTCGAGTTTGAGGTCGATGGAGTTTAGGCGTTCGAGGATGAGGTCGAACTTGCGGTCGAACTTGTTTTCCAACTGTTCGAAGCGTCTGTCCACCTGCTCGAAACGCTTATCGACTTGTTCGAATTTTTTGTCGAATTTTTTGTTGACGTAGACAAAGACTCCTCCGCCGAGGGCGACGAGAATGCCGAACATCCAAAGCATGCGTTGGTTGGTGGCGTCTAG
>CALAJH010000013.1 GCA_937922655.1 uncultured Bacteroidia bacterium | reverse complement strand
CCGATAAAAACGGTTTTAGAAACCAACGGTAACGGCGACGTCTTTTTTCACCGTCGGGCCGGCGCAAATGGTTACGGTGGTCGTACCCTCGGACAAGCCCGTGATAGTCAGGTTTCCGCTAACGGGGTCGAGGGAGGCGGTGCAAATTTCGCCGTTGGCGACGACGGCTTTGGCGCCGTCAAAACTCGCCGGCTCACCCAAAGCGTCAAAGTACTGCACTTCCACGGTTGCCGGACCCGAAAGAATGGAAACGTTCACAGAGGATTGAGCTTGTATCGAAGCGACTTCAAGAGCCGTGGCGTCGTCACATCCGCCGCCGCCGATAATGCTTCCGCCCACCATAATCGAAGCAAAGCCGTAAGCGTATTTCGTACCCGGTACGTAGGCGATGACCGTGCCTATCATATTGTCCATCGCATTGGCTTTGACCGTGACCAAGCCCGTATTCGAAACCGACTCGATAACGTCGAACATTTCAAAACCGGGAGGATAACTTTCCTTCATCCAGCGAATGGGCGGCAAAGCGCTCGTGATGTCCACAAACGTAGAGTTTTCGTTGAGTTCTTGACTGGTGATGCGATAGACTTTGGCCGTCAGCTGTTTGGTGCCACCTTTGGCCACGGTCGAAAAGAAAGGTTCGACGTAGACGAAGGTGTCGGGGTAAACGGTAATAGTGGCCTCGCCGATAATCCCTCTGCAAACGGCTTGGATTTTGACTTCGCCCGTGTCTTTGGTACTGACCTTACCCGTTTGGTCGACGGTGGCCACTTTTTCGTCCAACGATCGCCAAGTCATGGGTTCGTTCACTTCGGCGCCCGCGGAATTGAAGGCTTTGGCCGAAAGTTGGAACTCGCGATTGATAAGCGCCTCCTTGCTTGCGGGCGTAACGCGCACCCTCGTTACGGGCAAGACCACCTGCGGCACACCCTCGACGAATATCGGTACGGGGAAAACCGCTTGCGTACCCTCGATGGTCGTGGTCGCGGTGATGACCGTAAAGCCCGGATTAACGGCCGTAACCTCGTTGCCGCTGACCGAAGCGACGTTGGGGTCGGCGGACGAATAGGAATAGGCGCTTTGCGGCGCCAAGCCCGTGGGAGTTACCCGAACGCCCGTCAGCGTGATTTTCTCGCCAACGAAAAGAATGGCGCCCGGGGGATTGACGGTGAAAAGATTGGTCGTTGCCACGCCGACGGGAACCGAGGCCGTCAAATCCACGCCGTCTTTTTTGACGCTGACGGTAATCAGCGCCTCGCCGCCGCCTTTGGCCGTCGCACGGCCGCCCGCGCTAATTTCCACCACTTCGGGTTTGTTGCTTGTCCACGTGCCGGAAGTCGGCGTCGAGTTTCCGTCTTTGTCCACCAACACCGCCGTGTATTGGACCGATTCGCCTTGATAAAGCAGCACCGCGCCCTGCTCGATTTGCACGACGTAATTTTTCTTGACGTCGTTGTTGTTGTTATTGTTGGTGTTCTTGTCCTCGTCCTTTTTACAGGCAACAAACACGGCGAGCATCGGAACGATGGCCATCCACCACAACTTGCGTTGAAAATTTGCAAAATTCTTCATTGCGAAAAAAATATGGATTTTAATTTTCTATTTTGAAATTCGACTTTACCAAACGTCAACCCTCAAACAACCTATTCAAAACTCGCGCGCCGTTCCGATTTCGGTTAATTTTAAGCTAACATAGCGGTTTTGACAAATCGCGTGCCGGAATTTATTGTGTTAAAAAAATCAATTATTTTTGAATATTCTCTATATATGTTTGCGGTTCGCAAATTTTTTTACGATGATTCAATTTTCAACGACTCCACCAAATCAACGCTTGCAAGATTCGCACATTGAATTCGGTTGCATCCGACAAATCGGAGTTTTTACGATATTGTTACGGATACGACAAGCAAAATTACGAAAGCAACGGCAAAAAATTCGCCTTCCTTGACGTTTTGCAAGGCGTATCCGCTCTCAATGCGTTGTTTTAATGAATACGTTAGGCTTAAAACTCCTCGTTTATAAACGGACATTAAAATTTAACCTCCGTCCCCTCCGGCTGTCGTCGGCTTCGACGAGAAGGGGTGGACGTTCGCTTCGTATTTTTTTCGTATTTTCACGCCGATTTCAGCGTCGCTGAACGTACAAAAACAATGAAAATAAAAACGCTCATACTGATTCTGGGAACGATAGGGCTAAGCCCAACGTTTTCGTCGGGGCAAACGGTGTTGTTGAACGAAGGGTTTGAAGGTCAAGGATTGCCGCAAGGGTGGACGGCGGAAGCCGCGCAGGGTTCGGACGGCTGGCGCTTCGGAACAAGCCAAGAGCTTTCCGCACTTGCCACGCTTGTTTTTCCCGAACACGGCCGCTTCGCCGCCACCAACGACGAAACCTGCAACTGCAACAAAAACCTCGACCGCCTCATTCTTCCCACCCAAAACTTTGCCGGCCATTCCAACGTTTTTTTGCTCTTTGAGTCGTATTTTCTAGGATTTTCTTTCGGCGGGGTTTCGGAAAGAGCGGTCGTGCAGGTTTCGACCAACGGCGGCGAATCTTGGGACGACGTTTTCGTCGTCCCCGCCTTCAACGGCTGGAAGCGTTACGCCGTCAATCTTTCCGCTTACACGGCGGCGGCGGCCGTAACCGTCGCCTTTCTCTATTCCGACGGCGGCGGCTGGAACCTCGGCTGGGGCGTGGACGACGTCGTGCTTCTTGCCCCACCCCCCGTGTCCGTCCAACTGCTTTCCTTTACCCAACAAGACCAAGAGTATTTGCCTGTCGGTTCCTACCCCGTAGCGGGAAAAATCGTCAATCAAGGCGCAAACACGCTCGCCAACGTCCGCTTTGCTTTGACGCTCAACGGCGCAACCATCCTTACCGAAACCGTTACGGGGCTCAACCTCGCCCCCTTCGACACCGCCGATTTTTACTTAAACGGTTCTTTGACCGTTTCCGCACCCGTTGTCTACGACGGCGAATTGCGCGTTTCGTTGCCCAACGGCCAAACCGACCCCCTAACCGACGACGACGCACTGACGTTTTCTTTTGGAGGATTGAGCGCCGCCCCCCCGCGACGGGCCTTGTTGGAAGCGCACACCGGCGCCAACTTCGGCGATTGCCCGCCCGTCGGAACGACGGTTCAAAACATCCTTGTCGCCAACCCCCAAGCCTTGGCCTTTTCCATGCATCACGTGGACAACATCTCGACCAACGCCGCCGACACCTTTCGCAACGCCACGGGCCTAACGATTTTTCCCTCCGCCACCGTCGACCGCCGACGCATACCCGGTCAAAACGACTTCTTCATTCGTCCCAACGCATGGAATGCCGCCGTCCAATACCGTCAAAGCCGTTATGCGCCCGCATCCGTCGGAATCGTCGCCCAAACCTTCGAGCCCGCGAGCCGAACGCTGACCGCCGAGGTGCGCACCCGGTTTTTCGGTCCCGTTTCGGGAGACCTGCGCCTCAATCTTTTCGTCGTCGAGGATTCGATTGTAGGCATAGGCCCGGGTTCGGCGCAAGCCAACGATTTCAACAACGACTATACCTCCCCGTTCTATCTAATGGGCGACCCTATCAACCCCTTCACCCATCGCCGGGTATTGCGGGCGGTCTTGGGCGGAACATGGGGTACGGCCGGCGTCGTTCCGAATACCGTCGGCGACGGCGACGCTTTTTCGTATACATATAATTACGTGTTTCCACAAAACGTCAATTTGTCCCGCGTTCGGTTGATTGCCGTTTTGCAACGTTTCGACCCCGACCCTTTCAAACGCCACATTCTCAACGCCGGCGACGCACCGTTTCAAATCTTCAACGTTACGCCGCCCGCCGCCGACCTCATTTGCGGCGAATCGGTAACCTTCACCGTCCCCAACCCGCCCCCCGGCTATACCTTTCATTGGGCGCCCAACGTCGGTATCGTCAATAACCAAAACGGCACGACGGTTACGGCCGCACCCACCTCGGGCGTAACTTACACCGTTACCGCCGTCCAAAACACGACCGGACAAAGCTTTTCGCTCACCGTTCCCGTAACGATAGACGTGGGTTTGGAAGTAACAAGTTCGGCGCAAACGGTTTGTCAGGGAACGCCCGTTACGCTCAACGCCTTCGGCGGACAAAACTACACGTGGGCGCCGGCAACGGGACTCAATGCCACCGTCGGGCCGGAGGTCGTGGCCACGCCCCAACAAACGACAACCTACACCGTTACCGCCGCCAACCCCGACGGTACGTGCGTCGGCACCCAAACCGTTACGGTCGTTGTTGTCGGGGCGTTGAATTTCAGCATTCCCGAACCCACCGTTTGCGCCGGTCGTTCGGTTACCGTCAACGCCTCGGGCGGAAACGTGTATTCGTGGCAACCCCCCGATTACCTCAACACCCCCCATTCGGCCACCGTTACCATTACGCCGCTGACCGACGTTACTTATACCGTTACGGCGTATTCGGCGGAGGGTTGCACGCTCGTTCGGACGTTTGCGGTAACGTTGCGCGAGGCGCCCGAGGTTTACATCCCCCAAGGCGGGGTGATAAACGTCTGTCCGGGCGGCATGACGGGACTGGGCGTGCGCGGCGCCATAAGCTACGTCTGGAATCCGCCGTTGTATTTGAGTTCGACGGTCGATAGCAACATCGTTTGTACGCCGTTGGAATCGACGACGTATACCGTTACGGGTTACGACGTTTACGGATGCGAGGGTGTGGCAACGGTGGCGGTGGTCGTTTCCCCCACCTTGCCCGTTCAGGCGACGTCGAGCGCACCCGTGGTCTGCGGCTCGGGCGCTTCGGTGGTTTTGACGGCAAGCGGCGCCACCGAATACACGTGGGAACCGTCGGAAAGTTTGAGCGCCGCCACGGGCGAAAGCGTTGTTGCCACACCGCTTATCACCACAACCTATACCGTTCGCGGTACGGCCGCCGAAGGTTGCGACGGCACGGCGACAATCACCGTTCGGGTGGAGGCCCCGCCCTTTATCGGCGCGTCCGCCGACCGCGACACCATCGCTCCCGGACAATCGACCATTCTTCGCGCCTTCGGCGCCCAAACTTATCAATGGCGACCCGAAGAGTACGTCACCGGTTCGGGGAGCGTCGTTACCGCGGCTCCGACCACGACCACCCTTTTCACCATCGTCGGCACGGACGAAAACGGCTGTTCGGATTCGGTGCAAATTCGTGTCGTCGTGGATGCGACCGTCGACCGTGGTTTGCCCGTGCGTTCGCCGTTGGTAAAAATTTATCCCAATCCCTCCGTCGATGGAACGGTGATTATCGAGGCTTCGGAAGCCTTGTCGCAGATAATGGTGTACGACGTACGGGGAACGTTGCTAAAAATCGTTGACGTTCGCCAGAACACATACGATTTTTCCGATTTACCCACGGGAATTTACATGCTTCGGTTGCGGACGCACGGCGGCGGTCAAACGACCGTCAAATGGGCGCGAAACTAAAACTGTTCGAGGGTTGAAAAACCATCGAGGCCGCCCGGTCAAGATAAAATGATTTTATAAGACTTGAAAAACGAGTTTTGCTTGTTTCGTCAAGCCAAAGACGTTTGGGGCCGCCGTACCGTAGCGTTCAGGGAGTACGGAAGTTTTTGGTATGACAAACAAGGAAATTTTTTGTTGTTTTTTGCCGGTGCGGTTCGGGAGACAACGTTCGCCGGCGCCATTTTGTCAGTGGAACGTTTTATGTAGCGTGCATGAGGGAAATGCGCGCGTATTTCTCATGCCGCGCGCTATTTTTTTACTTAAAGAACATGGAATACAAGGATTATTATAAAATTTTGGGTGTGGACCGAAAAGCGGACGCCGACGAAATCCGCGCCGCTTACCGAAAACTCGCCCGCAAGTATCATCCCGACGTAAACCCCGGCGCGGAAGACAAGTTTAAAGAAATTTCGGAGGCGTGGGAAGTATTGGGCAACCCGGAAAATCGAAAAAAATACGACCAACTCGGCGCCAACTGGAAAAATTATCAGGACATTCCCCATTGGAGGGATTTTTACGCCGGTTCGTCGGGCGGCAGGGGCGAACGCGCAAGCTATCGTTCGGTCAATCCCGACGACTTTGCCCAAGACGGCGGACGCGGATTTTTTGACGGCTTCGGATTTTCGGATTTTTTCAAGACGTTTTTTGGCAAAGACGACGAAATAAGCAATGCCAACGTCTACGACGCTACGCGCGGCAAAGACTTGCAGGCCAACCTCAGCATTTCTTTTGAAGAGGCGTACAAAGGAACGACCAAAAACATCACCGTACAAGACAAAACCGTCAAAGTACCGATAAAACCGGGCATACGCGACGGGCATCGTCTGCGTTTTGCGGGCAAAGGCGGCAAGGCGCCCACTTCGTCCGGCACGCCGGGGGACTTGTTGGTCGTCGTCCACGTTCGGCCCGATCCACGCTTCGAACGCGACGGCAACGACCTCTACACCGAACAGACCGTCGACGTTTTTACGGCCGTTTTGGGCGGGGAACTACGCGTGGAAACGCCGGGCGGAGCCGTGAAAATGAAGCTTGCCCCCGGCACCCAAAACGGCTCCACCCTGCGCTTGCGTGCCAAAGGCATGCCCGTTTACGGAAAAACGGGCGAGGCGGGCAACCTTTTCGTCAAACTCAACGTCCAAATTCCCACCGAACTCACCCCCCAACAGCGCGAAATGTGGGAATACCTTCGCGGCATGAGCGTCAAAAAAGAAGAAATCAAAACGTAAGCCGAAAACGGTTCGCGCCCCGAATCGACGCAAAAAATTTGGCCCCACGGAGGGTGGACGGGTGAGAAAAAATACACGCCCACGCATTGCCGGAACGTCGACGGCAAGGCCCGACAAACCAAAGAAGCGCAACGAAAACTTCGTCATCGAAAACGGTCTTGCCATTCGCGGCGTTTGGTGATTTTCAAGTCCGAAAGCGTGGCGCTTTTGACGTTAATGGTGAGCATGTAGCGGGTAAACGGGCCGAAAGGCACAACGTTGAAGTTCATCTGCCAACAGTGAAGGTCGCGGGTAACGTCCATCGAAACGGCGCCGAATTTTTTATTGAGAAAGTCGTAGTTGGCGCTAAAACGAACGTTCCATGCGCCGGCGACTTGAAGGTTGCCCGAAAAATTGAGGCTGTGGGTCAGTCGTCCCGCCTGCCGCCCCGGACGCGAGTAATTGACGGTATAATTGGCGTTGAGCGACCACGGCAGTTGGAAGGGCGCGTAATCGGAGGTGTGAACGCTGTCGGGCTTGGCGTTTTTTTTCGTCAATTCCGACGACGAAAGTCCGAATCCCAAGCCCGCGCTCGCGTTCGTCAGCCGGCCTATCGAACCGTCGGCTTGCCATTGCAAGACGTTGATTCTTCGATTGAAACTGTCGAGCGCGTAAGGATCCAATTGACCCGAAAAGTTGAGATTGATTTTGTTGTTGAGGACGTTGCCCCGGGCGGTAAGCGCAATCGGCGAAAGTTTGAGCGAATCGGCGGCGAAATTGTAACTGCCGTTGAGCCCCAACGCGTCCAAAATATTGACGTATTTGAACTTGGGTTTGGCGGCGGAGTCTTTGGGGACGCCGGGGAGGTATTTCATTTCGACGACGTTGTTCAATCCAAAGTTCAAAGCCCACGATTGTCCGCGCCCCGGCCCGCCGACGGCCGAATTTTCAAACCGGCTGTATTTGAGCGTCTGTTCGGTTTCGGGATTGACGACGAGCGTTCGATAATACCCCCACATTGCTTCGGAAAAGTCGGGGCGGTAGGTGAAGGAAAGATTGGGCTGCAAAGTGTGCCGGAAGGTGGTTTGACGCTTTCCGCCGAGTTGCAAAATGCCGTAAAGTTGGGTGTTGAGGGCGAGGTTGGCGTTGAAATCCCGAGCGGTGGCGATGCGGCGAACGGTGTCGATCGCCACCCGGCGAAAAACAAAGGTCGTATCGATTCGCAAGGTATCAACGGCGCCGCCGCGCTCGTACGTTCGCAACACCACGCTGTCCTTGCGTTCGGTTATCAAACGCCGCGAAATCGAATTCGGATACCAATACTCTTGGTAATTGAGCGTCGGGGTAACGGTGACGTATTTGAGGATTTTAAAATTGACGTTGGCGGCGACGTTGTGGGTCATACCCGTACGTATGCGCCGCAAGGCTTCGGGCGTAAAAAGGATGGAGTCGGGAACGTTGACCGAATTGGTGAATCGGCTGTTGTAGGTTACGCCGATTTGTTCGTACCACTTGGGCGGGCCAAGGGCCGATTTGGGCCGCAATCCCGCAAAGGGGGTCATGCGATCTTTGTTCAAGCCGATTTCGGGAAAAGAAAGCAAAGTCGTTTTTTGATTGAGGTTCTGGGCTTGTTTGAGATTAACGTTCAAAGAGGTTTTGGCGCGGGCAAAGCGTTTGCTCAACGCCACGCCCGAATTCAAGGTGTTGGAAAAAACCCCGACGCCGCCGCCGCCGTAACTGTCGCCAAAGTCGAAGGAGTTGCGGCGCAAAAAGTTGGACGAACCGGCGTTGACGTCGGCGGTCAAACGCGCTTGGGGCGTTAAAAATTGGTTGTGCCGCCATGTGATAAAAAACGCGCTCGTTCGGCTAAAATCGGGGTCGGTGCGTTCGTTGAACGTTTGTCGCGAATACTCCAAACGCACCGTCCCGTCAAAAGAATAAATTTTTCGGTAGCGGGTATTGGCCTCGGCGCGAAAACCCCCGCGACTGAAAACGTCGCCCAAAAACTTCATATCGAAATAGTCCGTCCCTTTCCAATAAAAACCCATGTTTCGGAGAAAAAACCCTCGGTCCCGCGCCTCGCCGAACGTGGGAATGATGATGCCCGACGCTCTTTGTTGTCGAAACGGAAAAAATCCGAACGGCACGACAATGGGCAACGGCACGTCGGCAATGACGGGGTAAAGCGGCCCCGAAACGATTTTGTCCCTTGGAATAACCTTCAACTTTCGGGAGCGAAAGTAAAAATGGGGGTGGTCGGCGTCGCAGGTCGTGAATTTTCCCCCGCGAATATAGTAAGTTTCGTCGGGATTGCGGAAAATGGTTTCGCCGTGGACGATGTCGCCGTTTTGGTTGGTGTTGGCGTAGTCGATGCGTCCTTTTCTGGATTTGTAATTGTAGGAGATGCGTTCGGCGAAGTAGGTTTCGCCTTTTTCGACAAAAACGGGCGTGCCCTGCAAAACGCCGGCGCTGTCTTCGACGCCTTCGGCGTGCATAAGGTTTTTTTCAAATTCGATGACCGAACGTGCGGCTTTGAGTTCGGTCGTTTGGTAGTTGATTTGCGTTTTGTGATAGAGACGGAGGGTTTTTGTCGTCAAATTAAGGACTATCGAGTCCTCGGCGGCGTATTTGACCGGTTCTTGAAACGGTGCGATGCGACGCAACGAGTCGAGGGTGACGGAATCGCGTTGGGCGGGCGTGTAAACGACGAGGCTGTCGGACGGCGGAGGAACGAGCGTATCGGACGGAATTTGGCCGTACGCCGCCCCGTGCGTCGTCAATATCCAAAATATCGCCCAACGCATGGCCGCCGCCAATGCCTGACAAACATCGTGCCGGAATCTTAATTGGGCTTTGAATTTTGCGCAACGACGCAACATGTACGGCAATCGGCGGCAAAGCGCCGCGCTAGCGAACGACGACAAAACGAACGACCGTTTCACCGGCTTTGAGTACGTACCCCCCGGGCGCAAGCCCCGAAACATCCCAACGTCCCGTTGCATCGTAGGCTTTCAATTCCGCCACGCGAACGCCCGTTGCGTCGAATATGGAAATATTTTCCCCGCGAAAACCGACGACGTTCACCACGTCGCGGGCGGGATTGGGGTAAACGCGCAAGGTGGGGTCCGAAACGGGACGGGAACGTTCCAGCGCTTCGCCGACGGAATACAATCCGTCTTCGTTCGTGCCGACGTAGATTCGTTTTCCATCCGAGGAGTAAGCCAATGCGCTAACCCAATGCGACGAAACGAAATCGATGGTTTGAGCTTCGCCGGCCTCGTATTGTATGAATTTTTCTTTGGCGTAAACCAATAATTTTTGTCCGCCCGCAAACTCCGCCGTCGCCGAAACCGATGGGTGTTCCAACACAAAACCGGCGCCCGTCTTGCGATAAAACGGCCCGTGCGTTCGGGACAAGGCAAATTCCAAACGGTTTTTTCCATAAACCCTTGCACCGGGGCCCCACGCCGGTCCCGACGAGGGATACTCGCGCCACGCACCGTCGCCGTAATAATGCAGTTTTGAGTTTACGACGACGAAAAGCGTGTCGCCCGCACGGGAAATGTTTTTGCCAAAACCCTCGCCGGGCCGGGAATGCACGGCCCAATTCCTGCCGTCGGGCGAAACGAATACCGTCGAATCGTTGCAGGCGTAAAATTTACCGTCGCTCAAACGAACCATCGTTTGCACCGTGGGAAAAGCCTCGATTTTTTTCCATACCGTGCCGCGATTGTCGGTAACGTACAACGACTTGAAAAGCGAAGAAAACAAAAACGCCGATTGCGGACCAACGGCAAAAACGGCGTCGGCGTCGGTAAACGGCAGGCCCGCACCCGATTTTTCCCACGTCCCTTTTCCTCCCGAACCCGAAACAAAAGCTCCGATTTCGGCCGCGAAAGCGTACACCACGCCCCCCGATTCGGAAACGGACTTTATCGTCACGTTCCGCAAACCCGCGTTAAAAGGCGAAAATGTGTTTTCCGAACGCTTGTAAACCCCGAAATAATCGTCGCAAAGCATGAAATCTTCGACGAAGGCGTTGATTTTGGCAGGAACGGGCGTGGCGAATATCGGAGTCCAATGGTCGCCGTCGCGACGGTAAACGACGCCGTCGCCCGTGGCCAAAAAACCGTCCGGCGAATAGGCGCCGACGGCGGACTCGGGGCCGACGCGCGAAAAATTTTGACCGCCCGCATTCGAAATCCACAGTCCCGCCGGACTCGCTACGGCAATATGGTCGGGATGAACGTACAATTTGGCTTCGGAATAAGCCGTTGAAAATGGATAAATTTCCGAACCGTTGCGAAGCAAAACGGTACGTCCGCCGACGTTTTGCAAACCCCACCATCCCGCGTCGTCGGTTTCGATATCGATTACGTCGTCGGCAATCGCTTGCCACGACGCGCCGTCGATAGACCGATAAAGTTTGTTGGGATTTCGGGTGAGAAGATAAATGGAGTCGGCGTGTTTTCGTACTTTAACGGCCTCGATTCTGCCCAACGAAAGGGTTAAAAGTATCGCACCCGACGACGAAACACGAAACAAGCCCGTATCAACGGCGGCCAAATAAGCGTTGGGCGCGTCGGGAACGATGTCGTAGACGGCGTTTGCGACGGCTTTGGCAAAATTGAAACCAAAATTACGCTCCAAAATCCAACGCTCGGAGAACAGGCTGTAAACGCCGTGCGCCGTAGCCAATCGGACGACGCCGTCGGTCTCCGACAGGGCAAAGGCCCGCGCCCCCGGCGGACCCTCCAACGCTTCCCACGCTTGTGCGTGGGAATACGAAACCAAACCGGCGAACACAAGCAAAAAAGCTAAAATGACCTTGGGCATAACGGCGTTTTGGGCAAAATTACGCAAATCCGGCATAAGAACGTGCGAAAAAATATCCGGTCAATCCATCGGTTTTTAAACCCGTACGGATTGCCGGCGTGCTTATTGAGCGAAAACAATCGACGCGCGTATACAAAGCTTTTCACCAAGCCGCCAATGCTTGTATCCCCCTTGCGACGGTCGTCATGAAAAAAACGAACAAAAACTAAAACAAACGGATTTCGGCGACGTCGGAGCAAAACGGAACGACGGCCTCGCGATAAAGCAATTCGTCGCGGATGGCGTGGGGCATGGCCCAAACCGCCACTTTGACTCGTAGCGTCGCAAGGCGGCGCAAAGCCGTATGCCGTTCCCGAAAGGAAAACAAACGCCCGAATATCGGACAATAAAATTCCGCCGCGTCGCAAGGAAAATAAAAATCGACGGCGGCGGGAAGCGCCTTGAAGTCGGGGAAGAGACAAAGCGGGTTTTCGGGACGCGAACGAGCCGAAAACACGTCGCCAATGGGAACGCCCTCCGCCGCCTGAGGCGCCCACAAACCTTCCGTCGTTCGGCGCCAGCGGTAAATTTGGCCGCCGTTCCAACTTAGGGTTGGGTTGGGCGGTAATACAACTCCCAAATCCATGCGGGAAAATATTGATGTTCGAGTTGTTGAACGGCGGCGGCCAACGATTCGGGCGTGGCCCCGTCCGGCACGGGAATTTGCGCCTGAAAAAGAATCGGTCCCTCGTCGTACTCGTCGTTTACCCGATGTACGGTAATGCCGGTAACTTTTTCGCCGGCGGCCAACACCGCCCGATGAACGTACAAACCGTACATTCCCTTTCCCCCAAATTTGGGCAAAAGCGATGGATGCAGATTGACGACAAAAAAACGCCGGGTGACTTCGGCGGGGACCTTTTTCAAATACCCGGCCAAGACGACGAGCCGCGCTCCTTCGAGCAGGGCCGACATCGCCGCCGCGTCGTCGGGGTCGGGAATGAAGCGAATGGGTACGCCCAAAGCATCGGCCCGTTGCCAAATGCCGGCGTCCTTTTTGTTGGAAAAAAAAACGAAGCCCGGGTCTTTGCCCCGCGCCCGAAAAAATTCGACCACCGCCTGCGCGTTCGATCCGTTGCCCGAAGCCAAAATCGCCACCACTACTTTTTACCCGCGATTGCCGGGCCGCGCAAAAATGCAAATAAAAACGTTCACGGGAAAACCTTTGCCCACGGGGAAAAAAACGCCTGTACGCCAAACCGTCGAACGTTTTAAACGGTTTATCCGCCAATCCCTCCCCGGGGATTGCACATTATGGAAAAAAAAACGAGGGGGGTGGGGGTAAAGGAATCGATAAGGCGTTATATTAGCGCTATAATTCGATATAGTCATGTTGAAACTTACTTTAATCGGCAATTTGGGGAACGACGCGACGGTACGCGAGGTCAACGGCCAATCGGTCATCAGCTTCAACGTCGCGCACACCGATTCGTACACCGACCGCAACGGTACGAAAATCGAACGCACGACGTGGGTGCGTTGCGACTATTGGCGGCCGAACGACCGCATCGCCGTCGCACAATACCTCAAAAAAGGGACGCAAGTCTACGTGGAGGGTTCGCCGTCAACACGGGTATGGGAAAGCCAAACGGGGGAATGGCGGGCGTCGTTGGAGTGTCGGGTGATGGACTTAAAGCTTTTGGGAACGAAGTCGCAGAGCACGGCGGCGCCGTCGGCAACGTCGCAACCCGCCGCCGCGGCCGTACCTACCTCCGCGCCTGCGGCCGTACCTACCGCCGCGTCCACATATGCAAACGGCTTCGAACCGGCTACCGAAATGGACGACGACCTGCCGTTTTAATTCACCTTTGTCGCGCCGTGCAAACGTATGGCCGGCGGGCAAACACAAAAACAATACGGAAAAGAACGACGTCGTCAATGCCAAGCGACGCAACGCCTTGCAAACAAACGAGTACGGGCACGTCGGCCTTTTGCCGCGAGTAAAAGTTTTTTTAATTAATTTAATTAAGTATTTTCATCGGAAGGATAGCGTATGGAATGTATGGCGTTGAACGCGCCACGTTAAATTTTGACTTTTGAAAAACGGAGGCTAAATTTGAGGCTAAAACCTGCAAAAACGTGAAACGCTTAAAAACGTGGGCGGGCGTTGCGATATTGGCGACGTGGGTTTGGGGCGGACAAAAATTGAACGCTTCATGTGGATGCATGGTTGCTCGCGCTCCCGGTGCGTCGGCCGAACTGTCAAAAATCTACAATTCCGATTCAAAACTCATCATCGCCCGTAAAGGAAATCGGACGGTGATTACGATGACCAACGATTTTCGAGGGGCGGCGGGAGATTTTGCGTTGATAGTTCCGGTGCCGCACGTTTTGCCGCAAGAGAGCATTCGGGTCGTTCGAGCAACGATATTCGACTCTCTGGACCGATATTCGGCGCCGCGCTTGGTTCAATACACCGACCCCGACCCGTGTTGGAAAACCAATCAGCCGGGTTTCGGTTGCGGATGCGCCGCGAACTCGGGCGAACAACCGACGAACGGCAATCCCGTAACCATGTCGCCTTCGGGCGACGCCGCCGGCGACGCGAGTATGGCCAAATTCGTACATGTCGAAGCACGATACATGGTCGGGGAATACGAAATTGCGATACTTTCGGCACAAGAATCGCAGGCGCTAAGCACATGGCTGACGGCCAACGGCTACCCCCTCCCTCCCGATGCGCAACCGATTATTCAATCGTATTTGCAGGCGGGCATGAAGTTTTTTGTGGCCAAGGTACATCTCGGCGCCCACGACCCGTCCATCGTCCTGAACCTCAGTCCGATTCAGATGCGTTTTGAATCGGAAAACTTCATCTTGCCCTTGCGCTTGGGCATGATTAATTCGGCGGGTGAACAGGACTTGACGATTTTCGCGTTCACGGAGCGGGGTCGGGTGGAAACGGCGAACTATCCGACGCACGAAGTGCCGTGGGGCCTCAAACTCCCACGCGGCGTACGCGATACTTTTCCCGAATTTTACCGCCAAATGTTTCGCAAAAACCGTTTGCGCGAAGGCAAAAACGCCGTTTACGTCGAAAACGCCCATCCGCTAAACGCTTGGAACCGTTGCGACTTCTGTCCATTGGACCCCATCAACCATGAATTTTTGCGGGCTTGCGGCGTGGATTGGATTACCCCCGCACAATGGGGCAACGGGTTTAACGGAGACGTTTACTTTACGCGCATGCACGTCGTTTACGAACCCGTCGATTTTCCCCAAGATTTGACGTTCATCGAAACGGCCAACCTCGGCACGATGACGGCGTTGTACGAAATTTGGCAACCGTTTCAAGGAACGTCGTCGTGCAAGGTATCGCCCGACGAAGTGAATAGGGACAAACTGCGCGAATCGGCGGCGCAAAAGACTTATAAAGATCTTTTGGCGTCGTCGTCGAGTTTGCGTATGCGGCTTTGGGCGTTGGGCCTTCGGCTTGAGCGCATGATACCGCGTCCGGAGGAGGTTTTTGCCGCTGCGCACGACCCGCGTGCCGTCGGCGACTTTATGTTGTCGTTTTTGCTGGCGTTGCCCGTTGCGTGGGGGATGCGCCGCCGGTTTCGTCGATGGATTTAGGCGTGAGTGCAATAGCGGCTTGGATTTTCACGTTGTTTTCACCGGTTTGGGCGCAAACGGGCGAGTACCCGCTGACGCTCTGGCTCTCGGACAACGCCTTGCTTTCGGATACCGCTCAAACGCCGTTTCCGAACACTTTCCGCCCCGGGGGAATGGACGGGGCGTTTGCTCGCGAAGTGATTAACGGATTTAAGTCGGGGAGGCTCAAACTCTACCGCGACCCTCATTGCAAATTCCCGTATTCATATCGGGAAACGGCAAAAGAAATTTTGTTTTTCGACTATTTTCGCACCCGCGCCTTCCGCAAACACGGCAAACTACCGAAAAACGCACAGGGATTGCCCGAATACACCTTTCATTTGGGCGTTCGGGAAACGTGGAAATACGAGAACGGCGAACTAACGGGCAGAAAAGCGACGGCGGGCGTCCTGTCGCTAAGCGACGAGCGCAAGCCGCGTTTGGCGCCCTATCGTTTTTATTTTTCTTGGCTCGACGAACGTTTGCCCGTGGAAAAATTACGCATGTTGCGCGATTATTCGGGTTCGAGCGGAGAAACGCCGCGTGCGGCGTTGGAAAAGATGCGCTACAACTTCGTTTGCTCGGAAGGTATGCCGCCGGGCCGAAACATTTATTCGGACGCCGCCCGATTCGACGAAAAAATCAACGCCGCCTATTTGACGACGTTGAGCCGGTCGCCCGTTCCCGTCGGACGGTCGGTTCCCATGCGGCTCGACGAGCAAAACTTTGCCGGTCAAGACCCGAACGTCCCGCGATTCGACCCGGCGCTCAACGCCCTGCTGTTCCAAACCGCCGTACCCAAAATTTGGAAAACGGTATTGACGGGAAAAGTTAAGCTTTGGAACAACGACAAACCCGTGCCGTTGTCAAAGATATACGAACGAATCAACATCCACCCGCAAACCACGACGCCCGCCGACAAAAAGTCCGTCCGTACCGGCGATTATTCGTTCGGCGTGGAGGATTTACAGATTTACGGACGGTGGGAATTCGTGGGGGACACGGCGCGGTTTGTACCGACGCACGCCGAATTTGTGTGGACCGACCGTTCGCGTGCCATGGACAAAGTAGTAATGGGGCGCGTCGAACTTGGGAAAATTGAAAAGCATCGGGTCGGGGGCAGGTCTTTAACGGAATTTTTGGCGGCGGCGCCCTACTACTACTACACGATTTCGGTTCACGACGTTTACCCGCAAACGTTGTCCGAGGCGTATTACATCGACGGCCTTTTGCGCAAAAGGGAACGTTTGCCGTCGCAAAACCATTGGAAAATTCATGCGAAAACGAATCATCCGTAAGGTTGGCGGCTGGGAAGCCCGCAGACGCGAACGCGAACTTTTCCGTGCCGAACGCGAGCGTCAAGAAGAGCAGCGTCGCTTGAAGAACCGCGTCCTCGAAGACGAGACGCCTGCCGGCCAAGATTTAGTCTATCCCTTGATTGTACGCTTTTGTTTGTACCGCGAACGCTGTTCAACGGAAATACGGGCGCGGCTGTACGAATTGGGCGTAGACGAAAAAACAACGGAAAAATACTTAAAGTTTTTGCGCGAAGAGCGCTACTACGACGACGCAAGATTTTGTCGGGAATACGCCTACGGAAAAATGCATTCTCGCGGTTGGGGCAAAGAAAAAATTCGCAACGAGCTTGAGGCGCGATGTTTGGAAAAAACGGATATTGAAGCGGCGCTCGCCGGCCTCGACCCCGATATTTACGAAAAACAAATGAAAAAGGCGGCCAAAGAAAAATTGGCAACCCTTCCCGAATCGCCCAACCGCCGGGAACTCGTTTTTCGCCACCTCAAAAGACGGGGTTTTGCCACCAACGAAATTCTGCGACTACTAAACTTTTTACCCGAAACCCAAAAGAAAAAATAAAACTTTACAAATTTTAAATCAAAATCGTTGTTAAATAAGGCCGTCGGCGCCATGGTTTTGCCGGGCCGAAACACGAGGCGATTCGGAAAAAACGGTTCAAACCGTCCGATAAAGCCTTGCGTAAACGCCGCTTTGGGAGATAAGTTCGGCGTGGGTTCCCTGTTCGACAAGCCGTCCCTCTTCGAAGACGAGAATTCGGTCGGCGTTGACAACGGTCGAAAGCCGATGGGCGATAATGATGCAGGTGCGTTGGCGGGTCAAGGCGTCGATGGCTTTTTGCACCATTTTTTCGGATTCGGCGTCGAGCGCGGAGGTGGCTTCGTCCAAGACCAAAATTTCGGGGTCGCGCAAAAGCGCGCGGGCAATGGCCAAACGCTGGCGTTGTCCGCCGGAAAGCCGTCCGCCGCGTTCACCGACGGGGGTTTCGTAGCCTTGGGGCAAAGCTTGGATAAATTCATCGGCGTATGCGGCCGTCGCCGCCGCCCGAATATCGTCGAGCGAGTACCTGTCAGTGCCGTAAGCGATGTTGTTGCGGACGCTGTCGTTGAAAAGCACGCCTTCTTGCGTAACGACGCCCATACGCTCGCGCAATTTCGCCCCCGAAAACTCGGTGAGCGGCCGCCCGTCCCATAAGATTTCGCCTTGGGTAGGGTCGTAAAACCTACAAATCAAATCGATAAGGGTGGACTTTCCCGCCCCCGACGGACCAACCACCGCCACCTTTTCCCCTTTGCGAATCAAAAACGACACGTTGTTTAACACAACCTTGTCCTCGTAAGCGAAAGAGACGTTGCGAACGTCTATGCCATGCCGTAGCGGCGGCGGCGTTTGACCGTCCTCTTCGGTGGCATACACTTTTTCGTTCAGCAAGGCCTCGATACGGGCATAAGCGACGTTGGCTTTTTGTATCCTCGACACCGCCGACGAAAACGTCTTTATCGGCGCCAAAAACTGGCTAAAAAGGGCAATGAAACCGATAAATTCGGAGGATTTCAAACCACCTTCGCCCGAGAGTATGAGTCCGCCGCCGTAAACGAGTATCGAAAGCACAACCAAGATGCTCAAAAATTCGGTAAGCGGCGAGGCGAGTTCGGTGTTTCGTCGGAATCCGGTCATCACCCGCGTAAATTCGTCGTTGATTTTTTGATAGCGCCGGGCGACGAAATTCTCGGCCGAAAACGCCTTGACGACCCGCACCCCCGAAACGAACTCCTCCAAGACCGTCGTCAATTCGTCGAATTTGAATTGTCCCTTTTTGGCTTTGGATTTGAGTTTTCGGGCGATTTTTCCAATAGCCAAACCCGTGAGCGGCAAAACGACAAGGGTAAAAAGGGTTAGTTGCCAAGAAAGATAAAGCATGGCGCCGAAAAAAAACAGCATGGTAAGCGGGTCGCTGAACAGGGCCATAAGCGTGCCGACCACGGCCTCCTGCACGATTTGCACGTCTGAGGTAACGACGTTGATGATGTGGCCCTTGCGTTTGCCGGTGTAAAACCGAAGCGACAAGCGCGTCAAGTGGTCGAAAAGCCGGTCGCGGATGTTTTTAACGACGCCCTGCTCCATGACGGCCAAATTGTACGCGCTCAAATATCGAAAAAGGTTTTTAAAAAATATCGTCACCCCGAGAACGACGCAGAAATAGACGAGCGTTTCAAACTTTCCGTAACGATGCATATAATCGTAAAGCAGGGCAAAAAATTCGCCTTTGAACGAGCCGTCGGATGCGTGGCCACCGGCGCCGTCCGCAAAAAGCAGTTCCAAAAAAGGAATTAGCAGGGAGAGCGAGGCCACGCTCAAAAGATTGTACAAGACCAAAAACACCGCCGCCACCGCCCATCGCGAAAAATACGGCCTTCCGTAGGCAATGATTTTCCAATACGTCGTCATGGGCGCAAAGTTAGTCCATGCGCCTTTATCCGCCTTGGTTTGTTTTTAAAAAATGTTGGGGAAGAGGGGCTTGACGCGTTAAGCGTTGCCGGTCGTTCCGTGTTGGAGCGCCTCGACGTTTCGTTTGAGCCGGGCGACGTCCCGGGTAAGCGCATCCACGGCCTCTTGCCGTTGGCGTTCGCTCAAAATCCCCTCGTGCTTGGCAAGCAACTTATTGATGCGCTGCATTTGGGCAAACACCCCCGTACCCAACGCGACCAACAGACCGATTATCGCCCAAAGCAGGTTTTGCAAAAAATCAAAGCGCCGGTCCATGCCGTCCAAACGTTTGTCCATCGCGTCCAAACGCTTGTCCATCGCGTCTAAACGCAAGTCCATTTGCTTTTGCATCGCATCCAACTTCATCTCGACGATAAGAATGCGGTCGCGGTCGCCCAAAGTAAACGGGGCGGGCGTGTTCAAACGCGAATCGTCGTATCGGTCTTTCTTTTGAATTTCTTGCGGGAA
>CALAJH010000012.1 GCA_937922655.1 uncultured Bacteroidia bacterium | reverse complement strand
GAACGCGGCGGGCAGCGTCGTCGGTACGGGCGCGACGATTTCGGTTTCGCCGCAAAGCAGTACGTATTTTGTGGCGACGGCGACGGACGAATGCAACGTTGCGGCGCGGGATACGGTGTGGATTGTCGTTTTCGATTCCGTCGGCGTGGGTAATTTACCCGATACGACGATATGCCACGGCCAAAGCGTCGAATATACGGCAACGGTTTCGGGCGACGGGGTCGTTCGATGGATAAATACGACGACCAACACACAAGTCGGTTCGGGACTGACGGCAACGCTTTCGCCGACGCAAACGACGACGTATCGATTGGAGGTTGAGGATTCGTGTTTTGTTTTGACGCGTTTCTTTACCATAACGGTGCATCCGCCCGATTTGGAAATATCTCAAAACCCGCCGTCGGCCGGACCGTTGGTATGTTCGGGAACAACCGTAACGTTGTCGGTTTTTGCCCTTGGCGGTACGGGCGACTACACTTTTACGTGGAGCGACGGTCAAACGGGAGCGGAAATACAACACGTCGTTCCGGGCGATGAGACGATATGGGTTTGGGTGAACGACGGGTGCCGAACGGACTCGACGGCTTTTTCTTTCGTTACCGACCCTGCGGTATACGCCACGGCGGCGGGTTCGATAAACATATGCGAAGGTTCGCCGACCGAAATTTCCGTGGTATATTCGGGCGGCGCGCCACCGCTGAACGCGCCCGTATGGACGTTGGCCGACGGTTCGGTGGTTGGCACGGGAGATGCGTTGACGGTTTCTCCCGTTCAAACCACGCGTTATTATGTCACCGTTTCCGACGTTTGCGGCACGACGGCCGTAGATTCCGTCGTCGTTACGGTGTTTGGGCCGTTTGGCGTAGCGGATTTGGACGACCGAACCATTTGTTTTGGCGACGAGACGGCGTATACCGCGCAAATCGCGGGAACGGGAGAAGTATTGTGGGAACGCGAATCGGGCGGAAGTTACGTTTTCGTTTCCGACCAAGTTTCCGTTACGCTTTCCCCGTCCGTTACGACAAACTACCGATTGACGGTTTCGGACTCGTGTTTTGTGGTTACGCGCGATTTTACGGTGAACGTCGTCCCACCGACCTTGACGTTGACCTTGACGGCTTCCGTTCCGTCGCCCGTATGTTCGGGAACGGAGGTGGCGTTCAACGCCGAGGTTTTGGGCGGTTCGGGCAACTACGTCTATGCATGGAGCGACGGTTCGGACGCGGCCCAAACCCAAGCCGTTATTTTCGGCCCGCATGTCGTTTACGTTAGCGTTTTCGACGGTTGCCAAACCGTTTCGGATACTTTGCATTACGACGTAACCTCTCCTATGGTTTTGACGACCTCGGGCGACGCGACAATATGTTTGGGTTCTTCGACCACGCTTCAGGCTTTTGTAACGGGCGGCGTGGGGACGTTGCAATATTCTTGGACGACGGCAAACACTCAGATAGGTACGAACGCATCGCTGACGGTTTCGCCGCCCGCCACGACCACGTACTTGATTACCGTAACCGACGAATGCAACGCGATGGTCGCATCCGAACTGACGGTAACCGTATTGAGTCCGTTCGGATTGGGAACGCTCGAAGATAGGACGATATGTTTTGGGGATTCGACGACGTATACGGCGCCGGTGTCGGGTGCGGCGGACGTACGTTGGGTTCGCACGAGCGACAACGTTGTCGTCGGTACGAATTCCTCGGTCAGCCTTTCGCCGCCCGTTTCCACGGCGTACGAGCTCATCGTTTTCGACGAATGTTTTATAGACACGGTGGCGTTTTCGGTGAACGTAATACCGGCGACTTTGGCGATAGATTCGTTGGTGATGAATCCGCCGCCTCCGGTTTGCGTCGGTACGCCGATAACGCTGGCGGTATATGTTTCGGGCGGTTCGGGCGTATACGAATATCATTGGAGCCAAGACGATTCGGGAACGGACGTTTTGTACACGACGGTAACGGGTGCGGGAAGCGTGGTCGTTCGGGTGAGCGATGGTTGCCAAAGCGTTACGGCCGAACAACCGTTTAGCGACAATCCCGATTTATCCATCGATGCGGGGCCGAATTTGACGATATGCCCGGGCCAAACGGCCAACCTTTTCGTTACGTTTACGGGCGGTTTCGGAAATCCCGACAACTTTCAGTGGATAGATATGGCAACCAACGCGACGGTTTCCTTGGGGCCGGTGGCGCCGGTGAGTCCGTCCACGTCGCGTTCGTATCGGGTGATTTTGGCCGACGATTGCGGCACCTCGGCGTCGGATACCGTTACGGTTTCGTTGTTTGAGCCGTTGTTCGTCGCACCGCCAATGGATACGATTATTTGCGAGGGCCAATGCGTCGAATACACGGCGCAAGTGGACGGTACGGGAACGACGACGTTCGAGTGGATGAATTTCACTACGGGTCAATACGTTGGCACACAAGGTACGGTGTCGCTTTGCCCGACGGTTTCGACGATGTACATACTGACGGTGCGGGATACCTGCGGCGAGGTTGAATACATTTTCAACGTTTACGTCATACCATCGAATTTGTCGGTGGAAATCACAGCCGCGCCCGCCGCGTTTGTGTGTATCAACGAAACGGTTACGCTGACGGCCACGGGCGCCGGAGGTTCGGGCGACTATCATTATTTATGGGAAGACGGGGCAATCGGCGTCACGCGCGCGTATACCGTTACGGGTCCGGGTACGGTGGAAGTACGGGTGTTCGACGGTTGCACGTACTCGACGAATACGATAGAATTTGGCGTGGCTCCGAACGTTGTCGCCAACGCGGGACCGGATTTGGGTATTTGCCCGGGGGCAACGGTAACGTTGCACGCTTCTGCGTCAAGCGGTTTCGGCCTTTACGCTTACGAATGGTTTGCCGAGGGGGAAACGACGCCTTTCGGTTTTGGCGCCGACGTTCCGGTAACTCCTTCCGAAGATATGCGTTACGTTGTGCGGGTGGTGGACGAGTGCGGCACCGAAGATTTCGATACAACGCTGGTTCGAATCTTACAGGCGTTGGTCATCGAGCCTTTGCCGTACGAAACGACGATTTGTCAAGGAGATTCGGTTACGTACACGATTACATCCAGCGGGGTAGGGGAGGTGCAATATCTTTGGTACGTTTGGGGCCAAGACGCGCCTTTCGCCACCGGTCAAACCATAACGCTTTCGCCCGAACAGTCCACGCATTACGCCGTTGTCGTTTCGGATTCGTGTGCCGCGGATTCGTTGGATTTTATTATCAACGTCATACGTGCGGATTTGGCGTGGCAAATACACGTTGGGCCGGCGACGAACGTTTGCCCCGGTACGGAGGTTACGATAACCGCGACGGCGACGGGCGGTTCGGGCAACTACACGTGGACGGGCGTCGGGCAAAACGGAAGCATGGTTACCACGGTAGGGACGGTCGCGCAAACGTTTTCGATATCGGTTTTCGACGGATGTTTGACCTTGGACAGTACGATAGTATTGACGCCCTTCGGTCCGCCGACGGCGTACGCCGGTTTGGACGGCTTCGTTTGCGCGGGCGACGAACTGACATTGAACGGCGTGGGTTCGGGCGGGTCGGGCAATTACGGCCAAGTTCGGTGGATGAACCTTGCGGGCGAGGCGCTTTTCGAGGGTAATCCGTACAGCTTTGTGCCGACGGTTGGTTCGAGTTATGTTTTTGCCTTTGAAGATAGTTGTGGATTGGAGGCTCGGGATACGGTTTATATCGAGGTGCGTCCGGTACCCGTTGTGGACGCGGGAACGGGGCAGGAGGTGTGCCAAGGTACGTCCGTCCAACTCAACGCGTCGGTGATTGTCGGGCAATTCTGCGAAGTGTTTTGGACTCCGACGACGGGTTTGAACAATCCCAACATACTCAACCCCGTTGCTCTTCCGAATATTACCACCTTGTATTCTTTGGTGGCGATATGCAACGGATGCACGAGTTTGGTGGATACGGTGCGCGTCAAAATCAATCCCAACCCTATTGTGGGAACGGACGCCGATACGGTGTTTTACTGTTTGGACGGCGAGGGAGTGGAACTTCCGGGTTACGTTTTTTCGGGAACGCCGCCGATTTCGGTACAATGGCAGCCGGCCGTCGGCCTCAACGACCCGACGCTTATTCGCCCGTTTGCCTCGCCCGAAACCGAAACGACCTACACGCTTTCGGCCATAGATTCCAAAGGTTGCGTGTCGAATACGGTAACGGTTTCCGTCAAGCACATACCGTTGCCGTTGGCCGACGCGGGTGCGGATAGGGAGGTATGCGTCGGCGACCCGCCGTTCAATTTAATGGGAAGCGGTGTCGGCGGCGATGCCGTAGCTTATACTTATCGATGGGAGCCGTCCACAGGATTGAGCAACCCCAACATTCGCAATCCGCTGGTTTTTCCCGATTCGACGCGCACGTATACGCTTTACGTTACGTCCCAACCCTACGGTTGCCGCAGCCAAAACATAGACGAAACGAGTACGGTAACCATTACGGTAAAGCGTCCGCCGATGGCAAACGCGGGACCCGACCAATACACTTGCGAAGGCGGGACGGTACAACTTTCGGGTTCGGCCACGGGCGGAAACGGGATTTACGAGTATCGATGGATACCGGCCCTCGGGCTTTCCGATTCGTCGATAGCCCATCCGACCGCTTCGCCGCCCCATACCTTTACATACATGTTGCAGGTGATTTCGGACGGATGCGTGAGCTCGGTCGACGCCGTAACGGTTTATATCGGCGGCAGTCCGACGGTGGCCCTGCCCAACGTCTACGAAATATGTCCGGGGGAATCGGTGGACTTGAACGCATTGGTTACGGGCGCCCAACAACCCTACACCTACACCTGGGAACCGCCGCTGTATTTGAGCAATCCAACGGGCGGTTCGACCGTCGCCACGCCCACCGAAAACATTACCTATACGCTTTACGTGGCGTCGAACGGTTGTCCGGGAATACAGGCCGACAGCGTTCAAATCGTCATACGTTCGGGCGTGTTCGCCGACGCCGACACCACCGATAGGGGATTGGTGATATGTCGGGGGGATACGGTGCGATTGCCGGCGTCGGTGTCGGGGCCGTCGCCATTGCATTGGGCGTGGCATCCCGCTCCGGGATTGACGCATATCAGCGAAATTCGTCCGCTTGTCGCACCCGAAAGCACGACGGTTTATACGCTCGAAGTATGGCGCGGGCCGTGCCGCGAGGTGGACAGCGTTCGTGTTACGGTCGTCGAGCAGACGTCGATATCGATTCATGCGTCCGCCGACGGCCTTTGCGAGGGGCAATCCGTAACGCTTACGGCGCGGACCGACGTCGTGGGCATGGAACCGAACCTGACGTGGCGGCGGCAAGGGGTTGAAATCGGTACCGGTTCTTCCGTTGAGGTAAATTTGCCCGGCGTTTATTCGGTAACGGCGGATTGGAACGGTGCGTGCTTTGCCACCGATACCGTTGAAGTGAGTTTTGTTGCCAACCCCTCGGCCGATTTTATACACAGTTTTCCGGGCGGGTGCGACGCGCTCGACGTTTCTTTTGAAGACAAAAGCGCGGGCGCCACGGCGTGGATTTGGAATTTTGGCGACGGTTCTCCTTTGAGCAACGAGCGCCATCCGCGCCACTATTATTCGGCGCCGGGAAAATACAGGGTAAGCTTAACGACGTACGGTACGTACGGATGTTCGGCGACGAAAACGGCGGACGTGGACGTAAGCGTCGAAGCTTACATCCAACCGCTGATATTTTCCGAGCCGCCTCCCGGTACGACGCTCTATCTGACCGATGCGACGGTGCATTTCTTCGATTCAACCCGCCACGTCATGGCCAGAAACTGGTATTTCGGCGACGGCTATCACTCGCCTTACGCCAATCCCTTCCATCGTTTTCTTTTGCCCGGAACGTATACGGTGAAAGTTACGCTCATGGATTCGACGGGATGCACCTACGAGCGTCTGCTTGGGCCGTATACGGTTCTTGAACCCGGACTTGACATTCCCAACATCTTCACCCCCAACGGCGACGGACGCAACGATTTTTTCCGCCCCATTTACGACGGCGTGGAACGGTTTACTTATACGGTATTCGACCGTTGGGGCAACGTCGTATATCGCGGGGACGAGCTTTCGACGGGTTGGAACGGTATCGACCTCAACGGCCGCTCGGTGGCCGAAGGCGCGTACCTTTACATATTAAAATTCGACGAGCGAAGAATTTACAAAGGCAATGTAACCTTGGTTCGATAAAAATAATTATATTTGCGGCGTATTTCCCTCGCGTACCGGTCGCGGTGGAAATACGCCTACAAAAATTGTGGGAAAAAATTTAAATTCAAGTCGGGAAAAACTTTTATCTGCAAAATTTTTTTAGGAATTTTGCGGGGCCTTTATTTTTTAAATGTTAGAGCGAAAAGAGACTAAACCGTCTTCGGACTTCCGGAAAATCACCATTAGCTTGGCGTCGCCGGAGAGTATTTTGAGCCGCTCGCACGGCGAGGTTTTAAAACCCGAAACCATAAACTATCGAACGTATAAACCGGAAATGGGCGGCTTGTTTTGCGAGCGCATTTTCGGACCGCAAAAAGACTATGAATGTCATTGCGGAAAATACAAACGAATTCGATACAAAGGCATCATCTGCGACCGTTGCGGCGTGGAAGTAACCGAAAAAAAGGTTCGCCGCGAAAGAATGGGCCACATTGCCCTCGTCGTTCCCGTAGCACACATCTGGTACTTTCGCTCTCTTCCCAACAAAATCGGCAATCTTCTCGGTCTCTCGTCCAAAAAACTCGACCAAGTCATTTACTACGAGCGTTATGTCGTCGTCAATCCGGGGGTCAAGGCCCAAGACGGCATCGAAAAATATCAGTTTTTGACCGAAGAGGAGTATCTTTCCATTATCGAAAGCCTTCCGCGAGAAAATCAGTACCTCGACGACACCCACCCCGACAAATTCATCGCCAAAATGGGCGCGGAAGCTTTGGAAATGTTGTTGGCCGAGCTGGACTTGGATACGCTTTCTTACTCTTTGCGGGAAAAAGCGGCGACGGAAACGGCCCAGCAACGCAAACAAGACGCGCTTAAACGCCTGAAAATCGTCGAGGCCTTCCGCAACGCCAACAAAAACATAGTTAATCGGCCCGAATGGATGATAATCCGTATGGTGCCGGTCATTCCGCCCGAGCTTCGCCCGCTCGTACCGTTGGAAGGGGGACGTTTCGCGACCTCCGACCTTAACGACCTTTATCGCCGTGTTATTATTCGCAACAACCGTCTCAAACGCTTGATAGAAATCAAGGCGCCGGACGTAATTTTACGCAACGAAAAGCGTATGCTTCAAGAGGCGGTGGATTCGCTTTTTGACAATACGCGCAAAGTAAACGCCGTTCGTACGGACAGCAACCGCGCCCTTAAATCTTTGTCCGACATGCTCAAGGGTAAGCAAGGCCGTTTTCGTCAAAACCTCTTGGGCAAAAGGGTGGATTATTCGGGCCGTTCGGTTATCGTCGTCGGGCCGAAACTCAAACTTCACGAATGCGGCCTGCCCAAAGACATGGCCGTCGAGCTGTTCAAGCCCTTTATTATTCGCAAACTTTTGGAGCGCGGCATCGTTAAGACGGTCAAAAGCGCCAAAAAATTTGTGGACCGCAAAGATCCCGCCGTTTGGGAAATTTTGGAAAACGTTCTTAAAGGACATCCGATTCTGTTGAATCGCGCCCCTACGCTCCACCGTTTGGGAATTCAGGCTTTTCAACCCAAACTTATCGAAGGCAAGGCCATCCAACTTCATCCGTTGGTTTGTACGGGATTCAACGCCGACTTTGACGGCGACCAAATGGCGGTTCACGTCCCGTTAAGCCACGAGGCCTGCTTGGAGGCTATGGTGTTGATGCTTTCGAGCCACAACATCATGCACCCCGCCAGCGGCAACCCGATTACCGTACCCTCCCAAGACATGGTTTTGGGCGCGTACTACATTACCAAAGAGCGTCCCAACGCTTTGGGCCAAGGTTTGTTTTTTTCGTCGCCCGAAGAGGTCGTCATCGCATACAATGAAGGACGCGTCGCATTGCACGCCAAAATTAAAGTGCGCATTCCGAAGGTGGAAGCCGGAAAAGTCGTTTTAAATGCTTATGGAAGGCCTGAATACGACCGCATCGAAACGACCGTCGGACGAATCCTTTTCAATCGGATTGTTCCGTCGGAGGTGGGTTACATCAACAAACTTTTGACCAAATCATCGCTTCGGGCCGTTATTCAGGACATTTTCCGGGTAACGAGTTTTGCCCGCACCGCCCAATTTTTGGACGACCTCAAAGATTTGGGTTTTCAAATGGCGTTCAAAGGCGGTTTGTCGTTTAGTTTGGCCAACGTTCTGACCCCGCCCGAAAAAGACATTTTCATCCGCGAAGCCTACAACGAAATTAACGAACATACCGATGAGTACAACATGGGGTTGATGACCGATACCGAACGTTACAACAAGGTCATCGACACGTGGCAGAAAACCAACAACCGCATCGCCGACGCTTTGCTCAAACAGCTCACCAAGGACGACGACGGTTTCAATCCCGTGTTTATGATGTTGGACTCGGGGGCGCGGGGGTCTAAAGAGCAGATTCGCCAGTTGGGCGGTATGCGCGGCCTTATGGCCAAACCGCAAAAATCGCTTAAAGGTTCGGTAGGCGAAATCATCGAAAATCCGATTCTTTCCAATTTCAAAGAAGGTCTTTCGGTTTTGGAATATTTTATTTCCACGCACGGCGCTCGCAAAGGTTTGGCGGACACCGCCCTCAAAACGGCGGACGCGGGTTATCTGACTCGTCGCCTCGTCGATGTCGCCCAAGACGTAATTATATCCGAAGTGGATTGCGGCACTTTGCGTGGAATCAAGATGACGCCGCTTCGTGAAAACGAGGATATCATCGAACAACTTGCCGACCGCATCTTGGGACGATGTCCGCTTGACGACGTACTTCATCCCGTTACCGAAGAGGTTTTGGCCAAAGCCGGCGAACTTATCGACGAAGTTACGGCAAAAAAAATTCAAGAAGCCGGGGTGGAAACGGTGGACATCCGCTCGGTACTTACCTGCGACTCGCGCCGCGGTGTTTGTGCCAAATGTTACGGACGCAATTTGGCCACCGGGCAATTGGTTCAAAACGGCGAAGCCGTCGGGGTTATTGCCGCCCAATCCATCGGCGAACCCGGCACCCAGCTTACCCTTCGCACCTTCCACGTTGGCGGGGTTGCTCAGCGCTTGGCCGGCGAAAATTCCGTCAAAGCCAAATATAACGGTACCGTCGTTTACGACGGCCTTAAAATCGTTGAAAGGACCAACAGCGACGGCGACAAGGAATTCATGGCCGTCAGCCGTTCGGCCGAAGCCCGAATTATCGACCCCGTCTCGGGAAAAACCTTGTCTACGAACAACGTTCCCTATGGTTCGATTCTGTATCGGTTCAACGGCGACGTCGTCGAATCCGGAACCATACTTTATGAATGGGACAACCTCAACGCACTTATTCTTTCCGAGTTCGAGGGAACGGTTCAATACGAAAACATCATCGAGGGTGTAACTTATCGTTCCGAACGCGACGACCAAACGGGGCACTCCGACCGTCTGGTCATCGAAAGCCGGGATAAAAACGTCAACCCTTCAATTACAATAATTGGCAAAGACGGCATTACCTCTCGTACTTTTAATATTCCCGTCGGCGCTCACATTATGGTAGACGACGGCGAGGAAGTTTCGCCCGGCAGTATACTGGTCAAAATTCCCCGTACGGCGTCGAAATCGGCGGACATTACGGGAGGTTTGCCCCGTGTAACCGAGCTTTTTGAAGCCCGAAACCCCTCCAATCCCGCCGTCGTTTCGGAAATTGACGGTATCGTTTCGTTGGGTATCGTTAAGCGCGGCAACCGCGAAATTCTCGTTACCTCCCGCGACGGCGCCGAAACCCGCAAGTACAACGTGCCGCTCGTCAAACACATCCTCGTTCAAGACAACGACTTGGTATATGCGGGCAATCCCCTTTCCGACGGAGCCATCACCCCTGCCGACATCCTAAGAATCAAAGGCACGGCCGCCGTTCAGGAGTACATCGTAAACGAAATTCAGGCCGTATACCGACTTCAAGGCGTAAAAATCAACGACAAGCATATCGAGGTCATCGTGCGTCAGATGATGCAAAAAGTTGTCATAGAAGACCCCGGAGACACGACTTTCCTTGAAAAAGAAGTGGTCGACAGACTCGAATTCCAAGAAGAAAACGACTATATTTTCGACAAAAAAATCGTCGTCGACGCCGGCGATTCGACGACCATGAAGCCCGGTATGATAATTACCGCCCGCAAGTTACGCGACGAAAACTCGCTCCTCAAACGCAAAGACAAAAAACCGGTGTTGGTTCGAGACGCTAAAGCCGCTATTGCCCATCCTACGATTCAAGGGATTACGCGTGCTTCTTTGGGTACCAAAAGCTTTATGTCCGCCGCCTCTTTCCAAGAAACCACTAAAGTCCTATCGGAGGCGGCCATTGGCGCCAAAGCGGATTTTCTTTTGGGACTCAAAGAAAACGTCATCGTCGGCCATCTTATTCCCGCCGGTACCGGTACGCGCATGTACGAATCCATCGAGGTCTCGGACGAGGATATGGGTTATGATGCAAGCGGCATGGATTACACCGAACGCATCAAACAAATCGTCGAACTCGAAGAGATCTAGTCCTTCTCTTGACGCGTAGAACGTTCAAAGCCGATATCGGTTTTGAACGTTCTACATTCGTTTTTGCCTGTTTTTATTTTCTATTTCCGATTTTTTCTGCTCGTTCATGCTCAATTTCGGCATTGTTGGCCCGGGAAATTTGGCCGAATCGCTTATTCCCACCTTGCAAACCCGGGGAAAAATGTTGCAAATTTTTTCACGCGACCCTTTACGGGCTAAAATCGTTGCCGAAAAATTCAACGTCCCCATGCACGGTACGGATTTTTCGGAAATATCTCCGTTTATCGACGTGCTGTTTGTAACGGTGCGTGACGAGGCGATACGTTCCGTTGCCGGGCGCCTGAAAAGCATCGTCGCCGGCGGAGACATGATAGTCGTGCATTGTTCGGGCGGGGCGCCGTTAAACGAACTCGAAGAGTTGGGCAAGCGAATCGGCGTGTTTTACCCCATGCAAACCGTCAGCCGCAACCGTTCCGTGGATTATTCCGACGTTCCGATTTTTTTGGAGGGCAATTCGGATGTGTTGCGGACGCTTGAGCCGTTGGCTCGTTCGATATCTTCGTCGGTTTACGTCATGAGTTCGGAAAACCGGCTTAAAGTACATGTGGGAGCGGTTTTTATGAGTAACTTTGTCAATTATTTTGCGCGTTGTGCCGAACAGTTGGTGGCCGATTTGGAATTGGACCACAAAATCTACCTGCCGCTTATCCAAGAAACGGTGGATAAATTGCGCCGGATGTCGCCCAAAGCCGCACAGACGGGTCCTGCAAGGCGTGGAGACCGTGAAACGATACTCAAACATTTTTCACTTTTAGAATCAGTGGATCCGGAACTGGCGGGCTTGTATCACGCGGTCAGTCGTAGGATACAGGCCATGTATCGCGGCGTATGAGAATATTGCGCATCCTTAATCGCCTTAACATTGGCGGACCAACCTACAACGCCGCGTATTTGACCAAGCATTTGGCTCCCGAATTTGAAACGATGTTGGCGGCCGGAAATTTGGACGACGGCGAGGCCGAATCGGAATACATTGTTACGGGCATGGGCATTGCCCCTCGTTATATTAAAAATATGCATCGCGCCATCCGTCCGTGGAAAGATTGGCTCGGTTATCGGGAAATTAAGGCGTTGATTCGGGAATTTAAACCCGATGTCGTGCATACCCATTCGTCAAAGGCGGGGGCTTTGGGAAGGTTGGCCGCCGCGAATATGGGCGTGCGCGCGATTGTACACACTTTTCACGGCCACCCTTTTCACTCGTATTTTGGCCCGCTCAAAACCCGTTTTTTCTTGGAGGTCGAGCGTTTTTTGGCAAAAAGGTCTCATGCCATTGTCGCCATCAGTCCAACCCAAAAAAAGGAATTGGCGGAGGTATATCGTCTATGTCCGGACGAAAAAATTGTCGTTGTTCCCAATGGTTTCGATCTTTGCCGTTTTACGCTCGAGCGCGAAAAAAGACGTGTACAATTTCGAAGGGCGTTGTCATTGGCCGAAGACGAGGTTGCCATAGGAATTATTGGACGTTTTGCTCCCGTAAAAAACCATTCGTTGTTTTTGGAAGCGTTTTCTCATATCAAAAATGCGGGTTTGAAAGCGAAAGCGATATTGATTGGCGGCGGCCCGGAAAAAGACGCGGCTATAAGCCGGGCAAAACAACTCGGCTTAAACGTCGTTTCCGTGGACTACGAACCCGGATTTCCACCGCCCCCCGCAGATTACGATGCAATATTTTTGCATTGGGTAAAAAAAGTGGAAAACGTTTTGCCGGGCTTGGACATCGTGGCGCTGACTTCGTTGAACGAGGGCACGCCGGCGACGTTAATCGAAGCGCAGGCGTCGGGGGTCGCCGTCGTTTCCACGCGCGTGGGGGGGGTTGAGGATGCCGTGGCTCCGGGATTTCATCCTTTTTTGACCCCGTCCGGCGACGCGGCCGCGTTCGCTCAATCTCTTTCCACGCTTGTCTTACACCCCGAAATCCGCCATCGCTTGTCGCAAGAAGGGGAGAAGTTTGTTCATGCAACTTTCTCCTACGAACGTCTGGTTCGGGACATGGCCGCTTTATATCGACGTCTTTTGACGCCTCCCGTACGGGCTTAATACCAATGAATTTCCACGCGCCGGTTGCGTTTGCGTCCGTAAAGCGTGGAGTTGGGTAAAAGCGGGTCGGCCTCGCCACGATTTTCGACCTTGATGCGCGACTCTTCCACGCCGTTTTGCACCAAAAAGTTTTTGACCCATTCGGCCCGACGAAGGGAGAGCCCCATATTATAGGCGTCGGTTCCCGTGGAATCCGTATATCCCGCAACGACGACCTTTTTCTCGGGTCGGGATTTTATCAATTCGGCAACGCGAACCATCTCGGGTTCCCAGCCCTTTACCGGCACCTCTTGGTTGAAAGGAAAACGAATATAACCCGAGATTCTTTCGGTTTTCGAAGCCTCGGGTGCTTTTGGAGTTTCTTTTACAACGGGCGCGACGGTTTTGGGCAACTCTTCGGGTTCTTCAACGGCGACGGCCACGTCCATGGTAAAGTTTTCCGTGCGTTCGGTGTAGACGTGGACGTCTTGGGTGGAAATTTTTTTGACGATTTTGCCGCCGCGTTCGGCGTTGAGGGTGATGAGAAATTCTTTTCCCGCAGGCAGTACGAGGGTAAAAGAGCCGTCTTTGGGATTGGTGGACGCCGAACCCGATATTTTCGTCGCCCCGGCTTCCGAGTATTCGATTTGTGCGGCAACGGGTGTTTTGCCGTCGGGCGTGGTTACCGTCGCTTTAAGCAACAACACGGGTCGGGGACGAATTTCTTCGGGCAATTCGATTCTAAAAATATCGCCTTTGCCGATGGTGTTTTGGTTGGAAACCAGATAGGCGTAGCGTCCCGAGGCGGGCAGGGTGAAATAGGCGTCCCAGTTGGGGGTGTTGATGAGTGGCCCCAAGTTTTGGGGTTCCGACCATTTGGTCCAGGACGTATCCAGCCTTCGGGAAACGAAAACGTCCTTGCTTCCGTATCCCGGGCGTCCGTCGGAGGCGAAATACAACGAAACACCGTCCGCCGCTATGAACGGCGTGGTTTCGTCGCCCCGGGTATTGATGTTGATTCCCAAATTTTTCGGCGCCGACCATTCGCCGTCGGGTGTTAAAAAGCTGACGTAGAGGTCCTGTTCGCCTTTGCTGTCTTCACGTTGAAGGGCGGAAATAAGCGTATTGCGGTCGGGAGAAAGGCTGAAGTTGTTGTATCTGTGGAGGTTGTAATAATCTTTGATAACCACGGGTTTGGGGACGGCCCATCCCGTTCGCGAACGGGTCGAATACGAAAGGCCCGGCGCCCGATACTCGCCTCGCTCGTCGTATTGATGCAATAAAATGAGGGTGTTGTTGTCCGGGCTGACGGAAACAACGGAATTGGGGGCGGCATTGTTGAGCGGACGGCCGATGTTTTGTCGTTTACCCGGCGGGCCGTCGTAGGAAAGTTCGGCATAATAGATTTCGTCGGGGTCGTTGGCGCCGCCCGTGTTGTCGGGACAGAATTGTATGCTGTAATAAAGGGTTTTGCCGTCGGCGCTGACGACGGGGGCAATGTCGTCGTAAACGGTATTGACGTTGGGACCAAGATTTTCTTTTTCCGATTTACTGATTTTCGTCGAAACCAAATTGATTTTGTTGTTTTGCTTGACGGTAAGCCTGTCGATTTCGACGCTCATTTTCGGATTAAGAAAAAAACCATGGTAAAAACCGTAAATTTTATCGGCGGGTGCGTCGAAAAGTACCTTTCCATTGAGTGCAACCTCGAAAACGGGGTCTTTTACGCCTTGTTTGTCGGCGGATGCGGCGGACGCCTTGTGCCATATCCGCAAGACGTAAGGCCCTTTTTTGAAGGCGTCGATCTTTTTTTCGGCAAGGGTTCTGGCCTCGGAACCCACCTGTTGGTATAATCGAACGGCGCCGTCGGCTTTGAGTTCGACGGCGTAAAATGCGCTTACGCCCTTTCCCCCCCATGTTATCGCAAATTTTCCTTGTGCATCCACCGTTCCAAACCTAAACTCCGTTTCGAGAATATACGGTTTGGCGTCGTCGATGAAAAAGTTTGCGATGGCAACGCCCGCGGCGCTTTTGCTTTCCAGAGCGTAAATTCCGTCTTTAATTTCACGGCTAAAGCCCGCGTCGGTTTGGGTGGGCCAGCCGCGACGGTTGTCCTCGAACGTTTCTTCAATCCAAATCGCAGGTTCTTGTGCGCGGAGCGTGCTCCCCAAAAACAACAGGTACAGAAGTGTTTTCATCGCAATATTATCGTTCTGGTAAGGTTGCGTGCGAGCTGAACTTGGGCGGCTTGAAGCGATTTGTATTCTTTTCCGTCGGCGCTTTTCCAAACGTAGACGTAGTAATTGCCGGCGTTGAGGTATCCAAAATCGGCGCGTCCATTCCGGCCCGTGATGATGCGTGCAAGGTAAACGTCGGCCTCGTAGTCGGCCATGGAAGCATATAGGGAAATATCGGCGTTGGCTTCGGGTTCGTATCGCGATCCACCGACGACTTTAACGACCAATCCACCCGTACCGTAGGGGGCGTTTTCGTCGGCGTCGTAAACCGCGGGCGGCGGTGCGATCGCCTCGCCCCTTCCGCAGCCAAAGGCAAACCCCACCAGAAAACTTAACGCTAAAATTTTCCACATCGCAATTATAATTTGAGTCCTATGACCGTATGATCGTCTTGCATTTCCCGATTTCCGCGCCATGCCGTAATGGCTTTCGCCACCTCGCGTCCTTGTTCGTCCATATCTAAATTTTGAATGTCGGACAACAATTTCTTAAAGCGCACCTGGCCGAGCTTTCGCGACGACGATTCGCAAAATTGGTCGGTAACTCCGTCGGTATACAAATATATCGTATCGCCTTCGGAAAGTTCGATTTCGTGCAATTCAAAGTCCAAACGTTTAAATGCCGTAATACCGCCAATACTGCAATTGGTGCCTCTAATTTCGTGTATTTCACCCGATTTGAAATAAATCAAGGGACGGTGCGCACCCGAAAAAGCGACTCTTTTACTTCCCACGTCGATGTGAACAACGGCGACGTCCATGCCGTCGAGGGTGGGTTCGGCCGCAAAATCTTCGAGGAGAATGGTTTTTTGCAGCGTGGCCATCATTCTTTCGTTTAGTTCCGAAAGCAGAAGGTTGGGTTTTAGGATTCCGAAATCCCGGGTAATGGCGCCGAGAATATTGTTGCCGAGAATGGACATAAACGCGCCCGGAACCCCGTGGCCGGTACAATCGGCACAGGCGACCATAACCTCCTTGCGTTTGTCGAAATACCAAAAAAAGTCGCCGCTGACCACGTCCCGGGGTTGGGAGTAGACAAACGCCCCGCCTAAACGCCGTCCCAAAGACTCTTTGTCGGGAAGTATCGCCTCTTGAATCCTACGGGCATAAACAATGGAATCCATAAAGTCGCGGTTGCGCTTTTCGACGATTTCCTTTTGCCGTTTGATTTCTTTGTAACTTTGTGCAAGTTCGAGGATGGTGCGCACTCGGGCGACGAGTTCGATACGGTCTATGGGTTTGCGAATAAAGTCCACGGCGCCGGCTTCCAACGCAAGATTCAGGTGGGACGAGGTCGTCATCGCGCCCGAGGCGATGACGACGGGAATCTCCCGGGTTTCGGGGTCTTGTTTCAGCGCCATCGTTGCTTCGATGCCGTTCATTACAGGCATGTCCCAGTCGGTGATAATGAGGTCGGGCAACTTTGACTTGGCGATTTGAACGGCCATCGCTCCGTGGATGGCCGAAAGGCAATCGAAATCTTTTCCGCTTTCTCTCAGATATTGTATGGTGGTTTGTAAATATTCCGCTTCGTCGTCTACCACCAATATTTTGGCGCCTTGCCTTTCTGCCATGTCCGGGCGATAAGTTTTGCAAATTTACTAATCTTTGTTCAATTCGTGTCCGTCCGATAATCCACATTCATGACGGGGGGTTGTTGAATGTACGAACCCAAAGATGTTTTTTCGTTTATCCTCCGGGTTCGTAAAGAATAAAAAAGCGGTTGGCAAAAGTGTGGGCGGCGGCGCGTTGTAAATCGTCGGCTTTGAGACCCTGAATTTTGTCCACTATCTCGTCGAGTGCGGGAATGTTTCCGAAGTCGAGCAGGTCTTTGGCCGCACCGCTTAAAAACGCGGTTTGATGTTCGGTTTGCAACATCAGCCCCCCTAGATATTGGCGTTTGAGGCGTTGTACGGCCGTGGGGGAGAGGGGGGAATGAACGAGGGCGTCCAATTCTTTTTCGATGAGTTTTTTGACGCGGGCGACTTGTTTGCCGTCGCAACCCGCATACACCCCCCACGCTCCGTCGTTGACGTAGGCATTGTAAAAAGAGTATATCGAATAGACGAGGCCGTATTTTTCGCGGATTTTAAGGTTTAAAATGGTGTTCATCGACGGGCCGCCGAGCAGAAAATTCAGCAGTCCGAAAGCGTAATAGTCTTCGGACCTGAGTTGCGGCGCATAACCGCCGATGACCATGTGCGCCTGCAAATGTCGTCCCGAAACGACGCGTTCACACGCCGATTTTCGTGCGGGTAACGGTCGCAGCGACGGCTCCGAGTTTTTCTCCAATCTAAAATCGAAGTGTTTTTTTGCCAACTTTTCCACGTATGCCGCCGATAAGTTGCCCGTAATGGCGAAAACCGTTCTTTCGGGAAGATATTGGCGGTGATGAAACGTTTGGAGCGTCGCTTGGGAAAATTGAGACAACGTCGCCTCCGTTCCCAAAATCGACCGGCCGTAGGCGTGGTCGCCGAAAAGCATCGCGTCGTAGTCGTCAAGTATCGCCTCTTCGGGATTGTCCCGGTACATGTCCATTTCCTCGGCCACCACTTGTTTCTCTTTTTCGATTTCCGCGGGCGGAAAAACGGGTCCAAAGGCCACGTCTTGCAGCACGTCCGCCGCACGGTCGGCGTAGGTTTTGGCGACCGTCGCGTGAAAACATGTTTTTTCACGGGTGGTGTAAGCGTTGAGTTCGCCGCCGACCGAATCAAGGCTGTTGAGGATATGAAAGGACTTTCTCTTTTTGGTTCCCTTAAAGACGATATGCTCCATAAAATGGGCCATTCCCGCTTCTTCGGGGCGTTCGTCGCGCGTTCCCGCATCGATGAGAACGGCGGCATGCACGATTTGCGTGCCTTTGCGGGGACGAAAAAGCACTCTCACGCCGTTGGGTAGCGTGAAGCGTTCAAATTTGAGGTCTTTCATCAAGCTCAGGCTTTTTCCCCGTTGTCGTGAAGCATCTTGACCATTTCGGGAAAACGCTCGACCACCTGCTCAATCGTTGCCAATTCTCGCCAATATTTTTTCGCTTCCTTGGCCACAAAACCAAAATAGACCTTTCCCTCCTCGAGGTCTGAAATTACGCCCGATTTGGCTTGGAGCGTCGCTCCGCGACCGATGGTAATACCGCTGGGTACGCCTGCCTGACCCCATATGGTTACGTCGTCGTGAACGTCGGTCGCACCCGCTATGCCCACTTGTGCGGCTATCAAACATCGTTTTCCTATTACGGTATCGTGTCCGATTTGTACGAGGTTGTCGATTTTTGTGTGCTCGCCGATAATCGTATCCGCCGAAACGCCTCGGTCTACGGTGGTATTGGCGCCGATTTCCACATGGTCGCCGATAATCACCCGGCCGTGGGTATACATCTTGTCGCGTCCGTTTTCGCGTTTTTTGAAATAGAACGCCTCGCCGCCGATAATCGCACCCGATTGAATGCAGACCGACTTTCCGATGACGACGTTGTCGTAAACGACGACGTTCGGAAAAAGAATGCTCTCGTCGCCAATGATTACATGACTTCCGATAGAGACGTTGTGGCCGACGACGACGTTTTTACCGACGACGACGTTTTTGCCAAAAACGACGTTTTTGCCGATTTGTGTGCCTTCGCCGAGTGTGGGTTGTTCGTTGAAAACGAAAGGAAGACGGGGGTCGTAATGTTCGGTGAGGCGGTTGTAGTCGCGGAAGGGGTCGTCGCTGAAAATAAGGGCTTTACCCGGAGGAGCTTCGGTACGTTGATTGAGCAGTATCGTTGTGGCTTGGCTGGTCAGCGCCCGCTGAAAATACTTGGGAATGTCCACAAAGGTCAAATCCCCCGGCACGACCCGGTGAATTTCATTAATGCCGCTGACGACGTGGTTAGGGTCGCCCTCAAACTCCGTGCCTAAAAACGCGGCCAATTCCGCAACCGTGCGTGCCGGCGTTAGCTTCATGCTTTTATTTGACTTGCTTTATCGTAATTCGGTTTGCAAATTTAAAAAGATATTTGCCGACAATGTTAAAAACCACGAAAATACTTTCCCAAACGGCGCTTTTTATTATCTAACCGTCTCAATTCCGCAACGTAACGTTTCTTCCGCAAGCTCTGTTTCTTTTTCATGCTCCGCCGACATGCCCTCGTTGCGACAAATGCGACGTTGATATCGAAGCGAAGTCCGAGTAGCAAGTGTGTGTTTTTTATTTGTTTGAAGTTCAAAACTCAAATACGGCCAAATATCCGGTTTGAGCGGGGACAAGACGGATGCGTGCCACGCCCGCCGGAGTACCGACGCTCGTTTCCACGTAACCGAATTTTTTCAGCGTCGTCGCCAATTCACCCCAATCTTCGGGATTCGACACGATTTTTTCCAGCCCAAAGACGGCTCCGTCCTGTTCCTTGCTTTTCGCGTGCAACAAAGCTCGGGCGGACTCGGTGGCGTATTCGACGTTAAAATTCGAATCCAGAAGCATCGCCGCTTTTTGAGGTGCGGCGAAGGCCGCTTCAATCAGTGCCACGGCGCTACGGTATCGACGTTCGTCGGTTTTACGTTCGTGGGCGGTGCGAGCGTGAATGGCTGCGCCGAAAACGTTGCCGTTTTCGTCTTTAAGCGGATAATAATTGACGTCGAAGTCCAATTCCCCACCTTTGGCGTCGGCGTACCTTACGGGCAAAACAAAAGATTCCCCCGAAAGCGCCCGCGAAAAATGGGTGCGATGGTAATCGTGGTCTTCGGCGGGTAAGAGTTCCCATACGCTTGTGCCGGGAGCGATTTCGTCTTTGCCCGCATCTTTGTATTTCTTTTTTATCGTTTCGTTGGCCAAAATAACGCGATATTCCCGGTCGATGGCGAAAAACGTTTCGTTCGAGGCGTTGATGACCCCTTGCAGGCATTGATTGGCAAAATCGCTTGAAAGCACGCTTTTGCCCAAATCGGTGGGAGAAGGCCGGCTTTCGCGCGGCGAAACAATCGCAACGGCATAAGCGACGGCGCCCGTTTCGTCGGTTATCGGTATACCCGAGATGGAAATAGGCAATGCGTCGTTTTCTCGACGGACGACGACGTCGTTCGCCCGGGAGGCGTTGCCCGAAAGCGCAAGCGACAACGGCAGGCGTTCCGCAGGATACGGGCATGCGTCGGTTTCCGAATATAGTTCGTAAACGCATGCAAGGTCGTCGAGGGTGGCGTCGGGGCGAACCCCGCGACCCAAAATTTCCGACGCCGTCGCGTTGGCAAAAACCGGTTTTCCGCCCGCATCGGTAATCAACACGCCGACGTCCAAATTTTCCAGCACCCGTTCCATGATAAAGCGACGGCTATCGTTTGCTTTGAGTTCGTCCAAACGCCGCCGAAAGGTTTCTTCTTGGGACTTGGCGTTTTCCAACGCCAATCGAATTTGTTCTTCTTGTTTTTTGAGTTGGGTGATTTCAAATCTTACGCCGATGTATTTGACGGGTTTTTTGTCCGCTCCAAGTACGGGGGTGATGACGGATTGCACCCAGTAGAACGAGCCGTCTTTGGCGCGGTTGCATATCGTGCCGCGCCACACTTTTCCGGCGCCGATGGTTGCCCAAAGGTCTTCGAACAGTTCTTGGGGTTGGGTGCCCGATTTGAGGATGCGGTGGTTGCGCCCCAACAATTCTTCCTTCGAATACTTGGAAACCGTACAGAACTGTTCGTTGGCGTAAATGATATCGCCTTTGAGGTCGGCTTCGGAAACGATGGCGGCGTTGTTGAGGGCGCTGATTTGTCCGTTGAGTTCGATTTGCACGCGCCGCATTTCTTCCTGCGTGGCCTCAAGCTCTTCCATGTTTTGGCGCATTTCCTCTTCTTGCGCCATGAGTTCTTCGGTGCGTTGTTGGGCCTCGTAAAACAGATGCCGCATTTTTTCCTGATTCTTGATGGACATCAGGTTGGCGGCAATGTTTTCGGCCAAAAGACGAATAAGCTCCAGTTTTTCGTTGCCGAAAACCCTGAGCGAATTGATTTCCAACACCCCTTCGACCGTTTCCCCAAAAACCAAAGGCTGTATGAGTACCGAACGGGGACGGATGACGGAAAGACCGGTTTGGGTTCTGGTGGCAATATCCGCCTCTTCGGTAAAGTGATACACTTTTTGGGACTTTGCGGCCTGCCCCAAAAGCCCGGCGCCCATCGGTACTTGGGCGTCGAGGCGGTCGGAATCGAAGGCATGGGACGCGGCCAACGCCAACACATTTGGATTTTCGCTGTCGGTGATGTACAAACAGGCTTGCAAGCCGTCGGCCGTGGCGACGATTTCGTCCAAAACCCGCGTCGCCCATGTTTTTAGGTTGTCGTTGGCGTTGAAACGTACGACGGACGCAAATTTGGCCAACGAAGATTCGACGAACCTGCGGGCCTCCAAATCCATCCGACTTTTGTTCAGACTTTCGACCAACGCCCTCAATTCATCCCGGCCAATACCGTCCAAATCTCCGATATTGGGAATATCCGTCCAAACTTTTTGAGGCAAATGCTCCATGGTTGTTAATGTATTTACCGAAGTTCCAATTTAACGCAATTTACGAAATAAATGGTCATACTTTTCCGGCGAGGTGAAATACCGAGCCAAATATACACACGAAAAGAAATGCCGTCTAATAGTTTTGACTTAAAGCAAAAATTCTTGATGAAAAATCGTTTTTAATCCGGTAAACCTACGATTACCTCAACCCATTTGTGTTTGGGAGTTTTCGATTGTTCGAAAATTCAAGCCGTTGTTTCACGATAGGTGGCCTGAAAAACGTTTGACGGTATTTTCCACGCATCATTTACGTTTTTTTTTAGCTCGTTCGTCGGTTTTACCGAGGTTGGGCCGTTCCGATGTTGCGAAAACCGTTGATGACGATTTCCCAATCCAACGCGGGCGAGTAGGTACGGGCGTAAAGGAGGTTGAGTCGGTGGGATTCTTCTTCGTCGAGTTCGGCGGGTCTGCGGTGGCGGAAAAGTTCGCCCATATCCAAGAGTCCGCGTTTGATTTGAGGTAAATTTTGCGGTTTTTCCCCGATATAACCGACGAGGTGATAGTCGCCGAACAGGACGCCCGTCAGTTTTTTCAATGCCGAAAGGGGTCTGCGATAAATCCAGAAAGTAAACGGATAAACCAAAAGCATGCCTAAACTCAACGCATAGTCGAACGCCCATTTTTTGTAGCGGTACTCGCGTTTGGCGAGGTTGGCCACAAGGGGTTTGAGGTTGGAGGCGGTGAGTATCAAATTCGGGCCGACAAGGTAGTCGGCCATGTCCGGCACGATTTTGAAGTGTAGGTTGCGGTCTTTGAGTCGGCTCATGGTCGTGATGATGGCCGCCGTCGAAAGGTTTTTGTTGCAAAAAATCACCTCGTCAATGCCGTAGTGTCTTACGATTTCGTCGAGCTGGGAAAATTCGCCGACGCGCGGCAAGCCCGACTCCGTTTCGGGTTCCGATTCCGGGGATACGGCTCCGACAATTTCACACGGATAATAAATTTGGCTGTCCAAAAGCCGCAAAACCCGAGCCACTTCTGCGCCTTCGCCAACGATGACCGTTCGTCTTCGGGATTTGTGGTCCAAGAAAAAGTTGCCCGAGTGCAAAAAATTGACGCCGCCGCGCACAAACAACGCGGACATCAACGCAAAGATGGACGTAAGCGCCACGACCGCCCGGGAAAAATTGATGTCCTTAAAAATAAAACTTATCGTGGCGATGGCCATAAATCCGAAGGCGACGGCGGCGGCGACGCTCCGAATCTTGTACGGCCGCGAATACGCGCCGAAAACCTTAAAAAACAAAACGAAAACCAGCGCGTAAAGCGGCGCCGCGCCAAAATCGAAAAGAACCGATTCGCCCGGCCGGTCGGCGATGCCGCGCCAAAGACGGTTCATGCCCAAGGCCCCGGCCCACAACAAAGCGAACTCCACGAAGGGAAAAGCCGCGCCTTCGACCACCCGCCGAACAATCGCCAAGCCCGCCCGAAAGTAAATGGCAAGTTTTATCAGCGTCATCAACGCCGAACGTCCATCGCGCGAAAAATGCTTGCGCGCGAAAATCAACATCGCGTTGTAAAACACCAATACGTAATTGAGGCTTCCCTTTTTCGTCGATTCGCCCTTGTAGTGAATGATGCGCGTTTCGGCAAAATAATAGTTTTTGTAACCGGCTTGGGTAATGCGGTAGGACAAATCCACATCCTCGCCGTACATGAAATAATCTTCGTCGAGCAGGCCTACTTGGTCCAGAACGCTTTTTCGCAACAACATGAACGCCCCCGAAAGTACTTCCACCTCGTGGTTTTTTTGGTTGTCAAGGTAAGAAAGATGGTATTTGCCAAAAGTTTTGCTTTTCGGAAACAGCTTCGACAAACCGAATATCTTGTAAAAAGCCACCTCGGGCGTCGGAAGCGAACGCTTGGATTCGGGCAAAAATCGCCCCTTGCCGTTGACCATTTGCACGCCCAACGCCCCCGCTTCGGGATGTTGGTCCATGAACGCGATCGTCTTATGGAACGTATCCTCTTCGACGACGGTGTCGGGGTTGAGCAGCAAAATATATTCGCCCGTTGCCTGACGAATCGCTTGATTGTTGGCTTTTGAAAATCCCACGTTTTGTTTGTTGGCGATAAGACGCACCCATGGAAAACGCTTGCGTATCATCTGTACCGAACCGTCGACCGAATTGTTGTCTACAACGAAAACCTCGGCGTCTATATCTTTAAGCGCGTTTTCCACCGAAAGCAGCGCCTGTTCGAGAAAATGTTTGACATTGTAGTTGACGATGACAATCGATAATTTCTTCACCTTTTGAGTTTTTTGTTTTTAGGTTTAAGAGATGGGTTCAATTTCTACTCTACGATGCAAAGCACGGGCAAGCGAAGCCTCGTCGGCATACTCGAGTTCGCCGCCCACGGGTATGCCCCGTGCAATGGACGTGATTTTGACGTTTTTGTCGGCCAATTTTTTGGCCAACCAGAACGTCGTTGCCTCGCCTTCCATCGTCGCGCTTAGCGCCAATATCAATTCGTTTATCGTTCCCGTTTCCAAGCGCCTAAACAAGGATTCGACGTTCAACATCGACGGCCCGATACCCGCCAGCGGACGTATCAATCCCCCCAAAAGATGATAAACGCCGTGATATTGTCCCGTCTTTTCGATGGCCAATACATCCTTGACGTCCTCGACGACGCAAACGACGGTCTTGTCCCTGCGTTCTTGAGCGCAAATATTGCACAAGTCCGCGTCGGTGTAATTGCCGCATTCGGGACAGGTACGGGTTTGGGTACGTAGATGGATGATGGCGCGTCCCAAATTGAGCGCGTCCGCCTCGTTGCATTTGAGCAGGTGAATGGCCATGCGCATGGCCGTTTTCTTGCCCACGCCCGGCAGGCGTCCGAACGCCTCGACCACCGTCTCTATCGTCTTGGACGGATATTCCATCGCGCCGTAAAATTAGAAAAAATTCCCCAACCCACCGCTTAATCCTTTATTGGTAAACGAGGTTTGTCGATTTCGCGTTGATTTTATTGTATCAAACCAAAAGTTTTTGTCCGTCGACAAAAAAGACGCCGTCGGCGGCGACGGCGTCTTAAACCTTAAAATGCGTGTAATATGTGTACGTAACGTAAAACCCGATTTTGAGTCGTGTCCGGCAACGGCCTCGCCGGTTCGACTTTTATTTTCTCTCTTCGGATTTGAGCACTTTGGTCGAAACGGCGTCTTTTTCCGCACGAACCACCAAATAATACAAATCCCTCGGATAATCGGAGAAAGGTATGATGATTTCGTTCGTTCCGGGAACGAGTTTGTGTTTGAAAGTCCGTACCGTCGTTCCGACGCTCGCACACACTTCAATCGTCGCTTCAACGCTTTTGAGCGATTCCACTACGAGGGTCAGTTCGTCGGAAACGGGATTGGGAAATGCGCCAAGCGAGGCAACGATGGCGGGTTTGGGTTGGGCGCGTGCGGTGGCGCCCGTGCCTAGGTGTTCTTTGAGCGCCATGACCATCGTTACGTCCCGATTGTATTTGACTTCTTTTCCCGCCGCATCGATTTGAATGGCATTCAAGGCCTCGGACGGGTGTTGCACCGACCAAAAACCAAACATGCCGTCGGGGGTGAAGGTTAGCCCCGTAGGTTCGGCGTTGCGCGGCACGCAGGCGAAAATCGATACTTTGGGATTTTGCGGCGTGTGGTTTTTATCCACGAACCAAATGTAGTTGAAGCCCCCGTCTTGCAAAACGTACAGATTGCCGTCTTTGTCAAAGGTAAGATTGTCGGGTTTGGTGAACGTGGCCACGATGCCCGGGGCGATTTCATAGTCGAGGTTGTCCAAATACACTTCGATTTCGGAAACCGTCGCGCCGTCGTCCTTAAAACGAATGACTTGGTTAAGGTCGGTTGAAGCCACGTAAACCTTTCCGTCGACGGGGTTAAATTCGACGTCTTCGACGCGGGGAAGGTACCATGCGCCCGCGTTCTTGGCGAGTTGAATGGTGTTGTTGCATTCGGCTTTGGTGTTGTTGGGGATTTGTACCCACTCGCCGGTGGTTTCGCCCGTTTTTTTCAAGGCGTAAAGTTTGCCCGAGCCGAGCTTCATTTTTTCGTCGGCCACGAACTTATAGACGAAATTGTCTTGTCCGGTGAGGGTGTTGTCTTCGCCGTAATAATACGTTAGACTGTCGTAAGGAATGGAAACGTTTTCGTGGGCCATCGAACCGAATTTCCAGAGTTTGTCGGGTTTGCCGTCGCCGTCTTGGTCGATGACCGTCGCCGTTGCGGGGTCGATTTCAACGCACCATCCGAAGTCGTGGTAACCGTCGCCGTTGCCGTCCAAGGCCACTTTCAATTCTTCGCATGAAATGACGGTTCCCCACGGAGTGACGGCGCCCGAACAGTTGGCCAGCGTTCCGTTCAACGCACCAAAGTTTACATTGCGGGAATTAAGCGTTTTCCACGCTTTTTCCGTCGAATCATATTTGATTTCGAGGATGCACACCCCCCCCGAACCCGTTAAACCGAAGCTGAAGCTTTCGCTGTTGATGCACAGATATCCGTGTCGCGAACTTCCGTTGATGGGTACGTAACCCGTGAAATCGCTTTGCGCTCCTTTGGTTCCGCCCATGGTCAGCGGTTCGCCGGCGGAAATAATGTGTTGAAACGCGTGCGTGGAGCTAGGAAACTGCACCGTGTCGTTCTGCCGCGGCGCGAGGAGCGTACTAAACTCCGAAAACTTTTGACCGTATGCCCATAGCGGCAAAAGGGTCGTCAATGCCAATAAATACTTCATTTTTTATGGATTGTAATTGGTGTTTTGAGGGTTGAAATTGGTCCATCCCGCCGTCCAATCTTCGCTGCCGAAGGCGCCGCGATAATTGACTTTTTCAAAGAACGGGTCTTGAAGTTTGGAATGCGTAAAATTTGCGCCCGAGAGCGCGGGACTTCCCGGCTGCGGCAAAAAGTTCGGCCCGTCCAAGTTGAAGGGGTCGGAAATTTTCAAATCGGAATTCAGGTTAAACGTGTCCACGCCTGTGGCGTTCTGTGCCGCCCAAGCTTTGATGTCGAATTGGCTCGATGGAATCGAGTAATAAAAGCCGTAATGGGTTTCGTCTTTTCGCACGCCGGACAAAACGTTGTTTTGGAAGGCGATTTCGCCGTTGCGGGCCGATTCGGCGGTGTAGCGCCCGTCGATTTGCAAACCGACGGGCCAACCCGCCACCACCGAGTTGAATACGCCGGCCTTGCTTCGGTTTTGAATCCATACGCCCCGGCGATGTTGGGTGTCGTAAATATTTTTGTACGATTCGTCGGGCAGGGGACCGAACAGACTCAAGTTCGAGTAGACGGGTTGAGTATAGGGTTGGGAGGCGGTGCCGTTGGGGTCGTTATCGGATTCGATGCCGTTGGAATTGGAAACGTCGGCCTGCATCGGGTCGCGTACCGCAACTAAAAACTGCATTTTGCCCGTGTATCCCAAATCGGTATCGAAATCGTCGTCCCACGTCTTGAACGCAACCAAATGTTTGGCATTGACCGTTCCGCCGAAGCATTCGAAGGCGTCGTCGCCGGAATAAGAAACTTGAACGTATTCGACGACGGTTTTTTTGCCCACGCCGGCGAGCGTCAGACCATTGATTTCTTGAAACGTAACGAACTCGATGCCCGCAAACTCGATGCGTACGTATTTAATGACGCCCGAGTCGTCTTCGGGGTCGTCGCCGCCGAAGAGGGCGTCCGTTCCGCCTTCAACGACGGCCTCGTTTCCCGGAACGTTGATGGGCGCGCGTCCGCAAACGATGAGTCCGCCCCAGTCGCCGTAACTTCTTTCGCCCGGCGCTTTGGCCGAAGTAAAAACAATCGGTTTTTCGCGCGTACCCTCGGCCATGATTTTCGCCCCGCGCTCGATAATCAACGCCGCTTTGGTGTTCAACACCCCCATGATTACCGTTCCGGGTTCAATGGTAAGGGTTACACCGGGCTTGACGTAAACGAAACCGTTGAGCATGTATCGGTTTCGAGCCAAAAGGGTAAGGTTTTCGGAAATATTGCCCGAAAGCGTTATCGTTTCGCCGGTACCGGCGTTGTCGTCTTTTTTCGGGGGTTCCTCGTTTTTTTTGCACCCGGCGAGCGCCAGCGCCAGCACGCATGCCGATATCCAATATTTCATAGCGTAAAGTTTAGACTTAATCCGTAATACCTTCCTTGTCTGAACTTGATAAAGTCGTCGTCGCGGTCGTCGTATTTGCCGTTGAGGTTTTGGTCTTTGACGACCCAAAACGCCTGATTGAATATGTCTTGAACGGAAAAACGTACGTTCCAACGCTTGAATATTTTTTGCGTAACGACCAAGTCCGTTTCGTGACGAGGCATTTCATAGGCGTCGGGATTGTCGTAAGACCCCACGATGAACAATCTTTTGCCGAAAACGTTGTAGAAAACGCCCGCCTCCAAACCAATGCTTTGATGTTCGTATATCAGACCCGCATTGACCAGAAACGGCGAAAGTCCTTGCATAATCCTATCGGGGTTTTGGGCTACGGCGCGGCTGCCCAGATTGACTCTTCCGTAAGTGTAAGTGGCGTTGGCCACGAGCGTGAGCACATGATTTTTTGCCGGCTTAAATGATTTTCTAGCGTCTATTTCGCCCCCGAAATTGGTGGCGCCGGCGGCGTTGTCGAAAGTGAAGTCGTTGCCCGACACCCCGGGGATAAAGTACCATTCGATGGGATTGAAAAATTGTTTGGCAAACACGCCCGCGGTAATCAATTCCCCCGGCGCCGGGTACCATTCCCAACGTAGATCGGCGTTGAAAACCGACGGCGTTTTTAAATTCGGATTGCCGTAAATATTGAGGTTGAGGTAATAGTCGTAATAGGGGAACGGGGCAAATTCGCGAAATTCGGGGCGATTAAGCGTAAGACCCATCCCCGCACGAAGCTGTTGGTTTTTCGGCAAATAGAGCGTGGCGTTTACCGAAGGCAACGGACTAAAAATGGGGTTGGCAACGGCAATCGGATGGGAATTGACGTCCCAACTGTTCAAAGCCTGACGGTTGAATTCCGCACGTATTCCACCGGAGACCAGAAGCCGTCGGCTCACCGGCCAATCCAACATCGCGTAAGCCCCAACGAGTCGGTTGGACGCCGAGTAGGCGTCGGCTTTGCGTGTTCCTTCGTTGAAAACGTAGCCGGTGGTGTCGTTGACGTTTTCGGGTGCGAATATCGTTTCGAGGGGCAAAAATACCAGATTACCGTCGAAGCGGGGGGTACCCGTTGTTTTCGACCGGTTGTACGACCCCCAGCGTGCCGAGAACGAACGTATTTTTTCCTGATAAAGCAGGCCCGCTTTGAGGACGAGGGCTTTTTTGCGTTCGGACTCTTTGCGTAATACATATTCGACGTCGGCTTGGGCGCCGAACGTCGTTTCGTTGATTTTGGCCCAAAAGCGTCCGCCGTTGTTGATGTTGGGCAAACCGGGCGAAAATCGGAAGGCGTCGCTCGAACCCAAAGGACGCACGTACGCCATTCGCCGGTTGTCGGGTTCGCTGGCCCAAAAACCCGAGGCAAACCCTTGCCAGCGTATTTGAAGCCGGTCGTCGTTCAAGTAATGACGCATCCCCGCCGTTATCGAAAGCAAATCCCTTCCCAAATAACGCAAATTGACGTTGTATTGTTCATTGCCCCGCTGTACTTGTCGCGTATTGCGCAACGTAACCTCTCCCAAACCCGAACGGTTGTACAATATATTGAGCGTTGCGGAATGACTCGGGTTGAATTTTGCCGTCCATTGATGTACCAAGCCCATGCGGGCGTTGCGGTTGTACTGTCGGTCGTCGAAAACGTTGGCGGTGTCGGCCTCGAACGTTCCCTCGTCGGGACTTTGGTAGTTTACCCGCAACGCCTTAAAGTGAACGTGGGAAAACGAATAATTGACGGCGGTGGTAACGGAAAATTTGACGTCGCGGGACGTGGAAAAATTACGGGCGAAGAGAAAATTGAAACGATGGTCGGGACCCGCGACGGTTTTTCGCGGCGTCCATGCGTTATTGAGACGTCGGGAGGCCGCCGTCCGTTCGGGAAGGCCGATGGTTTTGAGGTCGGAGGGAAAATCCCGGGGCAAAGCGCGTCGGCCGAAGTCGCCCGCCGACGCGTCCAAGTTGGAGGCGGGGTCGGTATAAAAGCTTGCGAAGCTCGTGCCTTCTCGGAAAAACAAGCCGTAGCCGATTTCAAGCACGTTTCTTTCGGGGATGGAAAGGGTTTGTATTTGTATCACGCCGCCGGCAAATTCTCCGGGAAGTTCGGGGGATGGGGACTTGGCCACAACGATTCGTTCGATGGCGCCCGCCGAAACGGCGTCGAACGAGAACGCCTTGACGTCGGCCTCGGCCGATGGCGCAAGCGCACCGTTGAGCAGTACGGCGTTATAGCGTTCGTTTAGGCCGCGCACCAACACAAATCGTCCGCCGTTGAGCGACAAACCGGGTATTCGGCGCATTACTTGGGCCGCGTCACGGTCTTGCGTCCTCGCAATTTGTTGTTTGCTCAGCGCCACGACCGCCTTGTTTTCCATACGCATCAACGATACCGTTGAAACGTCGGTTGCTTCCAGCGTCGCTCGTTCGGCTACAATTCGCACCTCGCCCAATTCAACATCCGCACTTGCCATCCGAAAATTCAAAACCAAGGTTTTTCCCCCCTCCAATTCCACCTCGACCGAATCGGGGCGGTAACCCTGCATCGAAAACTTGACGAACGCCTTTCCGGGAGCAAGTCCCGAAATAAAGTAGTATCCGTTTTCGTCGGAGTACGTTCCCCGCGTGCCCACGGACGCCGCTACACCGACAAGTTCCTCGCCGCTCGCGTCGTCGATGATTCGACCCTCAATTTTGGCCGTCGTTTGGGCCTTGACGTTGAAAAACAAGACCGCAAGCGCGAAAAATAGATGAGACAAGTAAGAAGTATTTGGTGCAAATATAGTCGTGGTCCTTTACTCTTAAAAAAACGATGGATTAATGTAACATTGATTCAAACGGCGAACGAATTTCGCAAATATATATTCATTTAGTGTTATTGAATTTTAAATTTGGCATTTTTTTTTAGCCAAAAAAGTATCAGCACAACAGTTTTTCTATGTCTTGAAAGACAACGGCGCGGCGTTCCGGGGTTTCGTTAAGTATTTCGTGATAAAAACCGTCGTAAACGCGAATGGATTTGACGACCGAAGAAGAAATCTTTTCATAAAATTCGACGGTTTTTTGCGCGTCGACCAAGCCGTCGTCTCCCGCGACAAAAAAATGGACGTCGCCGTTGATTTTAGCCGCTTGCGCGAATGCAAGATTGATGTTTTTGAGAATCTGTTCGAACCATCCCGCGGTGGTTTTGCGACGAATGAGCGGGTCGGTTTGGTAGGCGCGTACGACGGTCGGGTCGTGGGATATTAGATTGGCGTCCAAATCCGTCGGTACGGCCAATTTGGGATAGACCGACACCGCCACTTTGGAGAGCGTCGTTTTCCATTTGGGTAATTTCACCTTCACTCCCAAAAACGGCGAAGTCAGGACGGTGCATTTGAGGTCGGCGACGACGTCCGGAAAGACTTGGCGGTGGCGTATAACGACCAATCCGCCCATCGAGTGTCCGAAAAGCACGGCTTTTCCCGAAAATTTGTCGCGCCAATGATGGACGGTTGCCGTTAGGTCGCGCAAATATTCCGAAAAGTCGCCCAGTACCATTTTCCCTCCGCCCGAACGCCCGTGGCCTCTCAAATCAAAGAGCACCGAGTGAAAGCCCAAACGGGCAAAATGTTTGGCCGCCTCCAAATATCTGTCGGCGTGTTCAAAAGCGCCGTGAACCCAAAATATCACCGGCTCGGCGCCAAAGTTTTCCGATTCGCAACGCTTCTGCGCCGCAACGTGCATCGTGAAGAGCGTGGCGCCATCGAAGGACGCGATTTTTTTCTGTTCCACTTTTTCCCAAATCAAAATACGAAATTACGGCTTTTGATGTGAAAACAAACCATCGTTTGTACGTTGTTTGTCTCTGCCGCTCATAAATTAATTAAAACGTGTGCGTTTGGGCTACCTTAGCAGCGTAATCGTCCCTTGTTTGGCCACTTTTAATCCGTTGGGCAGTTCGAAGTGGACTTTGTAGGCGTAAACGCCTTCGGGCGCCGGCGTTCCCGATGGATGCCGTCCGTCCCATATCGGGTTTGGCCGGGTGGAGTGGGCGATTTGTACACCCCATCGGTCAAATATCCACATTTCAAAATGTACGGGCGCGTTGCGGAATTTAAGCTCGAATACGTCGTTAATGCCGTCTCCGTTGGGCGTGAAGGCGTCGGGAATGCCCGGAACGACGTTCGGTTCACCCACGCCCACGCTTCGTTGGTAAGTATACACGCATCCCTCCGACGTATAAATCGTTAGTTTTAAATCGTATCCCCCCGAATCCGAAAACGTATATTCAAACGGATTGCCGAAATAATAATTTCCGTTTACGTCCCATGCGAAGCCGATGACGTTGGTATCCGCGTAAGCGGTAAATACGACGGCTTCTCCCGCAAAAACGACTTCGGGAAATACGCTTATTCCCAATCCGGGTTCGGGAAAAACGTTGATTATCGCTTTGGCGGGTCGATAAAGCTCGCATCTTCCGTCGTCGGCGTAAATCAAATAGGACAACGATTCGTTTGCGAGAACGCTCAAATTCGCTCCCGTAAAGGCATGCGTGCCGTCGGTTTTGACCCATCGATAAGACAACGTGTCGGGCAAAGACAAATTTATTTGCGTACCGCGACAAACGGTTTGAAGGGGAAAATCGGGTATCGCCGGCCTCGACAGCGGCGTTATGGTTAGCGGCGTACGCCCGGCGCTCACGCAACTTTCGTGAACCGTTTCCAGCCAATAGGTTGTTTTTCTTTCGACCGGCGGTGTATTCCATGAGCGAACGGGTTCGGGAGTGAGGCTTTTTCCACCCGTTGGCATAGTGTATATTCGTAAAAGCAAGTCTGCATGGGAATGCGGGTAAATGCGTACGCTTTCCCCGTGACAAACCGCGGTATCGGGAAAATCGTACTTTTCGGGCAACCCCAACACGGTAATCGTTGTTTGCGCTACGTTTTTGCAACCGTTGACGTCCATACCTTCAAGCGTAATCGTCAGCGTGCGTTCGGGAACGAATTTTAAAGAATCGTTTGTCGAAAGGACCTCGCCCGCATCGTTTTTCCAAACGTATTCATTGGCTCCCGATGCGGTTAATATCGTCGTTTCTCCGGCGCACACTTTCGGATGGGCGGGTTTTATCGTCAAAACCGGCAATGGATTTATTCGAACGTATACCGCAACGGTATCCTTGCAACCGTTGGCGTCCGTTCCTTCGAGCGAATAAAACCCCGACGTTGTCGGCACAAATTCGGCGGGGTTGCCCGGAGGGCCGTTCGGCAAAACACGGTATACGTCCGCCCCTATTGCAAGGATTATCGTCTTTTGCCCCGCGCAAACCGCTTCGGGCGTTTGAGCGACTATCAACGGACGCGGATGCACCGTTATGGATATTTGGGCCGTATCTTCGCAAGCGTTTTCGTCTACGCCTACGACCGTGTACGTCGTCGAAGTGTGCGGACGGACGACAATCCCCGAACCCGTGTGAATATGTCCTCCCCGATACCATTGATACGTTTGCGCGCCCGACGCGGTCAAATGCACGCTTTCCCCGACGCATAGAGTCGTTTTTTCCGCCGCGACCCCAACTTCGGGCAAAGGGTTTACCGTTACCGGATATTCCAAAGAAACCGAACAGCCGTTTTCGGAAATTCCGCTGACGGTGTACACCGTGGTTTCGGTAGGTGAAAGAAGATAGTTTCCGTTTTGATGGACGGGTGGATTCCAAACGTAGTTTGTCGCGCCCGAAAGCGATACCGCGACCGATTGTCCTTTGCATAGGCTAGGAGGAGGGATGGACGGAACGATGGCCGGCGTCGGAACGACGCTTACCGTTACCGTCGCCTCCGACACGCAATAGCCGTTTGTCGAAAACGCCCGTACGGTATAGGTCGTGGTTTGATTTGGAGTGGCGACAACGTCCGTTCCCGTTACGGTGTTGAGTCCGGCGGAGGGTTGCCATAAAAAAGTCGTTGCGTTGCCCGACGCGATTAAATTTACGGAAGTACCCGGACATATCGGCTGGTTTGGGCCGTTTACGCTTACATTCACGGGTTCGTCCACGGTAATCGACAGCGTTGTTTGGGCCGAACATCCCGAAGACGTGCCGGTGAGGGTGTAAGTGGTCGTCGACAAGGGAGAAAGACGATAGGTTCCGGGGCCGAGTTGCGCAACACCCGCGGTTGGTTGCCACGAATAGTTTTGCGCTCCCGTAACAACCACTTCGGTTTCGTTTCCTCTGCATATTCCCGTCGCCTGCGGCACGGCAAACAAATTTATGTCGGGTTTTACCAATACGGGAATTTCGCGCAACGTCGTGCATGCGTTGGCTATGGCCGTCAGGGTGTAAACCGTGGATTGCGTCGGATTGGCGACGACCGTCGTTCCCGACGTTGTATTTAGTCCCGCGGGAGGCGACCAAATGTAAGTTGTTGCCGTTCCCGAAGCGGTCAAAACCGCTGTTTCGCCGGAGCATAGCTCTACGGACGACGGCGTAACCGTTAGCGAAGGTTGGGGATATACCGTTACCGTTACCGTCGTTTGGGTTTCGCACCCGGGGGTTGTGTTTCGGACGGTATACGTTGTGGTTTGGTTGGGCGCGGCAACTACCACCGAGCCCGTTGTCGTGTTCAATCCTATGGCGGGTTGCCAGACGTATTGCGCGCCGCCCGAAACATTGAGCGTTAAGCCGTCGCCGTTGGCGCATCGTACGGGATTGGCCGGCGAAATCGACAAGACGGGTAGGGGAGTTATGGCAACGGTGGCGGACGCGGTGGACGCACAGCCGTGGACGTCCGTTCCCGTTACGGTATAAACAGTGGTTTGGGTGGGGCTGGCGACGACGTTCGGTCCCGTCGTCGTATTCAATCCCGTTGCGGGACTCCAAACATAACTTTGCGCTCCGGACGCCGACAACGTTGTGGTTCCGTTAGCACAAACCGTTGAAAGGGCGGGGGTAACGCTTACGTTGGGGCGGGGCCTGACGGTTATGTCGATGGTTCTTTCCGAGGTGCATCCGTTGGCTTCCACGGTCAAAGTGTAGGTGGTGGTTTGGGCAGGATTGGCGACGACGTTCGGTCCCGTCGTCGTATTCAATCCCGTTGCAGGACTCCATGAAAAAACGCCCGTTCCCGATGCGCTTAAATTTGCCGATTCTCCTTCGCAAAGTTGCGTCGACGAAGCGCCGATTTGAGGATTCGGATAGGGATGTACGGTAACGGTAACAAAGGCTTGGGACGAACATCCACCCGACGTTCCCGTTACGGTATAAGTACGAGTTGTAGGAGTGTTGCAAGTTACGACGGCTCCCGTAGTGGAACTCAGTCCCGCCGCAGGACTCCATGAGTAATGGGACGCACCCGATGCGGTTAATACGATGTTTTGGCCTTGACAAAACGAAGGATTTTGCGGCGATATCGATACGTTCAATTGCGCCACCACCTGTACCGTTACCGTTCGGGACGTGGTACATCCTTGCGCGGTTACGGCGGTAACGGTATAAACGGTGGTTTGGTTGGGGTTGGCGTTCACCGAAGAACCGGTGGTTGAACTTAGCCCCAACGCCGGACTCCATGTATAAGTTTGACCGCCGGTTGCGGCCAGACTCACGCTTCCACCGATGCATATCGTGGGTTCGGATGGAAATACGGATATACTTTGCGGTGAAACAACGGTAACGGTTATTAAACGCACGGTAACGCACCCACCGGCGATGGCGGTGAGCATGTATTGCGTAGTTTGCGTCGGACTTGCGATTACGGTTGCGCCTGTGGTTGTATTCAAACCCGTTGCAGGACTCCACGTGTAACTTGTCGCTCCTTCGGCCGTCAACGTTACCGATTCGCCTTGACAAATTGTAGGGTTGTTGGGCAGAACGTTAACGTTTGCGGCGGCGCCTACTTGAACCGTCACCGTCGTCGTGGATGTGCAATTTCCCGTTGTTCCCGTGACGGTATAGGTGGTGGTTTGCGATGGAGAGGCAACGACAACCGAAGTTGTGGTATTGTTCAGGCCGGTCGGCGGCTGCCAAGAGTAATTTTGTGCGCCGGTGGCGATGAGGGTTGTCGATTCTCCGGCGCAAATCGGCCCTCCGGGCTGGGTAACGCTCAAACCTCCAACATTCAATACGGTTACGGTCACCGTCGCCTGACTCGTGCAACCGCCCGAAATTCCCGTGACGGTGTAGGTGGTGGTTTGTGTGGGCGTGGCGACGACGTTCGGCCCGACGGTCGTGTTCAATCCCGTCGACGGTTGCCAAGAGTAAGTTGCGGCGCCGGATGCGGAAAGGGTTGTCGATTGACCGGGACAAATCGCTTCGGGCTGGTTGACCGTGACGGCCGAACCGGGGTTGACGACGACGGTCACCGTCGCCTGACTCGTGCAACCGCCCGAAATTCCCGTGACGGTGTAGGTGGTGGTTTGAGAAGGGGTGGCGACGACGTTCGGCCCCGTCGTCGCGTTCAATCCCGTCGGCGGTTGCCAAGAATAGGTTGCGGCGCCGGATGCGGAAAGGGTTGCGGATTGACCGGGACAAATCGCTTCGGGCTGGTTGACCGTGACCGTTGCGCCCGTTACCACCACCACTACTACCGCCTGAGTCGTGCAACCGTTGCTGATTCCTGTAACGGTATAAGCCGTAGTTTGGGACGGGGATGCGGTAACCGACGGCCCCGTGGTTTGAGACAGTCCCGTCGCGGGACTCCATGAGTATATTTGCGCTCCGGAGGCCGTCAGCGTTTGCGCCGCTCCCGAACACAAAGTTACTCCCGGAGGATTGACGACCACTTGGCTGTTTTCGCGAACAAATACGGTGAACGTATCGCTTGCGGTACAATTTCCGGCCAAATTCGTACCGGTTACGGTGAATGTTGTGGTCTGACTAGGGTTTACGGTTATGTTGGGTCCGGTCGCGCCGCCGGGTTGCCAAACGTAATTCGTTCCTCCCGAGGCGTTGAGTGTTATGGCGTTTCCCGAACAGACGTTGTTTTGAGGTGCGGTCGCGTCGATGACGGGAGGCGACGCCACGTTCACCGTAACCGTACGTTCGCCGACGCAATCGCCGTTAATTCCACGAACGGTATACGTTGTTGTGGTCGAAGGTTGGGCGACGACCGTGGCGCCGGCGCTTGTGTTTAGTCCTATCGAGGGCGACCATACATATTCGGCGGCGCCGGAGGCGGTTAAAATTATCGATTCCCCTTCACAAACGGTGGGATTGGCGGGCGAGACGTTTACCGCAGGGTTGGAAACAACGTTCACGGCGACTGTTCCTACAACGGTACAACCGTTTCCCGCCGCCACGACGGTATAAGTTCGGGATTGGGTGGGGGAAGCGACGACGTTGGGGCCGTTGGTGGTGTTAAGTCCCGTGCTTGGACTCCACGTGTAAGTCGTTGCGCCCGAAGCCGACAGATTGACCGATGCCCCCGCACATATCGTTGCTTCGGTCGGCTCAAAAGCCAGAAGCGGCGGCTGACGTACAAACACCGTAATTGTATCCCAACCCGGGCATTGATTGGCGGGATTAACCCCCGTAACGGTGTAAGTGGTCGTTTCCGTCGGACTTGCGACGACCGTGGCGCCGGCGCTTGTGTTCAATCCCGTTGCGGGCGACCATTGGTAATTCGTACCGCCGACTACGTTTAAGGTCGTGGACGTTCCCGCGCATATGGAAGGTTGTTGGGTCGTGGCGTTAATAAAAGGCGCCACAAGCGTCGAAACCAAAACCGTTCGTGTGGCGACGCAGCCGTTGGCGTCGGTAGCCGTAACGGTGTAAACAGTGGAATTTTGAGGCGAGGCAACGACCGTAGAACCTTCATTGGTATTGAGTCCGACGGCGGGGTTCCAAAGATAATTTACGGCGCCGGAAGCGGTAAGGGTAACCGAATCGCCGATGCAAACGACGGACGAAGGAGGCGAAACGTTCACCGTCGGATTGGGATGAACGGTTAAAGTAAATACTTCGTTGTCCGTACATCCGTTTTGGGTTCCGTAAAGGGTATAGGTGGTGGTTTGACTTGGAGCGGCGGTAACGACGGCACCGGTGGTTTGGGACAAGCCCACGGCGGGCGCCCAATTGTATATCGAGGCGCCCGAAGCATTCAAAACAACGGAATTACCGGTACAAATCGACGGGTTTTCGGGAGTAACGCTTAAAGGCAAATCCACGCTCAAAGAAAAAGGAAAAGACACCGCCGCCGCCGCATTGCCGCAAATATCCGTTACCTCCCCAACCAAATGAATCGTCAGCGCTCCGGATTGCATGAGCGGCGGATTAACGGTTAAAACAAAAGTTTGGGCATAGCTGCGTTCGTCGTTAAAAACGCATTCGGCCGCGACCGCCGTTATCGTGTAATTGACCCCGCCGCCCGAAAGAGTAAAATCCGAGGGTTGAACGGAGCCACATAGAATATTTTCGCCGAAGTGGACGGTAATTTGGTTGGAGCCGCAAGGTACGGGCGAATCGACGCCGACAAACGACGGCGGAACCACGTCGGTAATGACGGCCGTCGACGTACCGAAGTCGAGCGTATAACCGTATTGGGTTTGTGAAAAATTGGAAACGTAAAGAACGTAGGTTTCGCCGACTTGGACGGGAATGGGGGCGTTGAAGCGGGTGCCGCCGGAACCTTGCGAGTTCGAAGTCGCCCCAAATCGTGTGCCGGTTACCCCCCGCTGTCCCGAATAATTGCAACTTACCTGCAAAGAAAGGTTCAAACGGATGTCCGAACACGAGTGATGGGTAAGGTTGTACACGGCCCAATCGTAATCGTCGTTGAGGTTGTTGGGGGTGATTTCAAAATTGAGAAAACCTTCTTGTGCAACGGTGAAAATATACCATGCGCCGTGGCGTTCGTTGACGGCCAAGCATCCTCCCTGCGGCAGTTCCCCCGGAATATTACCCACTCCGATGTAAGAGTTGGGTTGGTAATAGGACATTTGACAAACGGGAATGGCGTTGATGCAGTCTTGTTCGGGGGCGGGATTGGTTTGGGCATGAAGTTCAAAGAAAAAAAACAAGGCGAAAAACGGTAAAACAAACTTCCAAGTCTCGGCCATTCGACCGTTGTTTGCAAATCGAAACAAATATGACGGTACGCCGATGCCGGACGCGGATGGGCGCTGCTCAAAATATCTTAATTTTAAAATCGAGAATGCGACGAAGGGTTTCAATTTCTGTTCGTTTGTTTCGCAAATATAACAAAAAAAAGAGTAGTCGAAATTGAGAATTTGGAAATTTGTCGTAAGTCCGGAAATCGAATTTTTGTCAAAGTCCGCCGCAAAATTTGAACCCGAGGTTTGGCATTAATAATAAATTAGAAAATGAATTTGAAAATTTTTTGTCGAAAATCAACAACGTTTTATCGAAAATCGAATTGTCATTCCAAAAATTGTTTTTAGTTTTGTGCTAAACTGAAAAGTTATGAATAAGCTTTACGCGCTGTTATTGGCATTAATAATCGTTGAGGGTCAAAACGTTGCGGCCCAAACGGTTTACGTTGACGCGGTAAACGGCAACGACGCATACGTTGGTTTTTCACCTACTCCCGGCCCCTTTGGTTCCGGTCCCAAACAAACGCTGGCCGCGGCGATGGCGCTGGTCAGCGCGGGCAACACCATTGAAATAGCTCCCGGGACTTACAACCTGAGTTCAACGCTGATCGTGAACAAGACGGGGGTTAGGCTTCGGGGTAACGGTGGCGCCCCGAACACACGCCCCGTTGTTACGGGTACGCCCAACGCCCTCATACAAATCACGTCCCCCGGGGTAACGATAGAAAACCTCAACCTCAAAGTCAATCAAACGTCGTGTTTGCGCGGCATCAACGCTCCTTCGGACAACTACGACGGTTTAACCATTGCCGACTGTTTGATAGAAAGCACATTGCAGGACCCCAACATCAATTTGGTTTTTGAATCCTACGGGATTTATCTTTTCGGCTCTTGGAATACAACGGCCACGTGTACCCTTGTGAGAAACACGATAGTCCCGGAAGTGTATGGAACGTCGGCGCTGTTTGGCAGGGGGGTAAGATTTTGGGGTTCGCGTGCGTTGGTGGGCGGAAGCGCCGGCAACGGCAATTACATTTTGGCCCTTTACGGCGTGCAAAGCGCGGAAAACGGCGGCTCCATCACCATTACCCACAACGAATTTAACACGGGCAACGTCGGCGTGGAAATCAACGTTCCCGACGCGGGTACGCATCTTGTTGCCAACAATCTTTTCCGTTCCGATTATCCGCAAAACCATGTCGCCCACGTCGAAATCAAAAACAACACCCGTTCCGGAGCCAACATCGTTATCGAAAACAATACGATAAACGATATCAACGGATTTGGCGTGCTTTCGTCGCGGTCAAGGAACGTCGTCGTTAAAAAGAACACCTTTACTCCGGACGCGGACGCCACGGATTTTGTCATGGTCGGGGTCAATAGCAAGCAGCGTACGGAAGCGGTGGCCTCGTCTCAAACGCCCGAGGTCAATTCGATAACCGTCATTTCCAATCAATTTGGCTACGCGGCCAACTACCCCGATACGGGAACGGTGTTTATGATACTGCATCACCACGCGCCAAGCACTTTTGGAACACTGATTTTTGGCGGACAAGGGGATTCGGCCAATGTGATGTTGGGGAATTACGCACGCGTGGTGCGTTTGGACCCTCGCACGGGTTCCACGTCCGATTCTACGCTGTTTCCGGAATACTCTTACCTGCCCCCGTTTTCGCACACCAACGCCGTTCCTGCCAACGTAAACGTGGATATGCGGCGCAACTTAATTTACATGGCTTCGGCGCCGTCGGGCCTGACCTCGCCCGCGTCCTTCAACCATGCCCAAATGTTGGAAATCGAAAACAAAACCGACCATGTGGTGGACTATTCGGCTTTGGGCCATGTTTTGTACAAGCCCGGCGAAGCGGCGGTTACGGCCCAAAGCTTCATCGCTCCCTACTCTTTGACCCCGAGTTTAAACCGTGCCTTGCCCTATGTTTACGACAACGGAAAAATGCACGTGGGAACCAATCAAAATTTTGCCGAATCCGTTGAAGTGGACAGAAACATCAATTGGATATCGTCGACGTACACGTCGGTCAATCAATTGACGATGAACGCCCCCAACAAGGCGTTGATAATTACCGGCGACTTTGACGTTACCAACAATCTTAATTTGGTTGCGGGCAAAATTATGACGGGTGCATACGAAATAGATGTTCTGTCCTCGAATTTGGGCGCCGTTTCGGGCGGTTCAGCCTCGTCCTACGTGGAGGGTAATATGCGTCGCTCGGTAACCGCATCCACGGGACCCTACGTCTTTCCCGTGGGAACGGCATTAAAGGGTTTTCAAAAAATCGAAATCGATTTGGGCGCCACGGGAGGATTAAACAACATACGCGTCGAAGCTCTAAGCGCCATTGCCAATTTGACTCCCGTGCTGCAAACCTACTGTTCCGCCGACTTTAATTACGCATTGGACAACGGAAGTTGGCGCGTTCGCGGTTTCAACGGCTCGGCGCCAATAAACGTTTCCAACGATTTGAATCTTTCGATTTATCCTGCCAACTTTACGTCCGTATCGGCCGATGCGTTTGCCGTTTTACGCGACGGGACGGTTACGGGAACGTGTGAATCGTCCGCGACTGTTTTGACCGCGAACGGCGTTGGCTTGGCCGTTACCGGAAGCGTATTTGCGGCGGCGGCGGCCTTGAATTGCCCGTCTCCGCCGACCTTGACACTCGTACAACCCCAGCCCGTGTGCGCCTCTTCAGGAACCTTAACGCTTGAAGCGATTTCCAATGCGACGGCATTCACTTGGTCGGGACCGGGGATTGACGACAACAATCGCAACCAACAAAATCCGGTTATCGCCCGTATTCCCGCGAATGCCGGCACTTATGTTTGCGTCGCGTCTTCGGGGCCGGGATGTTTGGCGGCGCGTAGCGTGGAGGTTGTTATTAACGCCAATCCGGGTCCACCGCTGATAAGTTCGCCGATTCAAGTATGTGCCACGTCCACGGTGGTCGAACCGGGCATAGGCGCCGGCGGCAGCGGTTTGCGTTGGTACGTTTTTGAAACCTCGCCCAATCCTTTTTCCACCACGCTTTCGATGCCCGTCGGTACGCCCGTAACGTATTATGTTTCGACGGTGGACAACAACGGCTGTGAAAGCGATCGGGTACAAGTGGTCATCAACGTGGCTCCCAAACCTTTTTCCGTAGGAGTGCAAAACATCACCGCCACGGGGGCGAAAATTCTTTGGCGCCGCGCCCCGTTGTGGGTTACCAGCGATATCGCGCCGTATGGGGTTTTCGAGGTACAGTATTTGCAAGTGGCGCCGACTCCGGGCGCATGGCAGACGATAACGGGCGTAGCCGATACTTCGGTTCAACTTTCAGGGCTTCAAACCGACGCAACCTATCAGTTCCGTGTGCGCTACCAATGTTTGTCGGGTTATTCGGTGTATTCCGACACGACGGTTGTAAGCCGATTTAGCACACAAGTGAGCTGTATAACCCCTAATATGCCAACAACGAGTCCCGCCGGTTCGGGTAACCGCAACGTCAATTGGAACGCCGTTTCCGGAGCCTTGTCGTATTGTTGTAGTTACGGCAACATCTTACAAAATCCGTCCACATGGCCGAAGTTCGTAGCATTCACCAACTCCGCGTTTCTTACCGGACTCAGTCCCACAACGACGTACCGCGCCCGTGTCTTCACCAACTGCGTAAACGCCAACAACACAAACTTGGGGCCGGGCGCCTCGTCTTGGTCGTCGACTTCACAGTCGTTCAAACCGAATTCTCGTTCGGCGGTCGACGGCATGAGCGGTTATTACGAAATGAGTGTATACCCCAATCCGAGCCGGGGAACGTTCGCCGTTTCCTTTGAATCCGACGTTGTCGAAACCATGACGCTAAAAGTTTCCGATTTGACGGGGAAAACGGTCTACGAAAAACAATACTTTGTAACCGAAGGATTGAATGAAATTAATTTGGAGTTGTCCATTCCCGCCGGAATGTATGTTTTGAGTTGCCAAAGCGAAAGAGGCCGCCGGAACGTCAAAATTTCAATTGGGCGTTAATAGACAAAAGTTTGCGCTCGGCGGGGACGAATCCGTTTTTCGGATTTTTCCCCGCCTTTTTTATTCATGCGTGTGCATCGCGACGCAAATAACATTAATTTTGCATTTCCTAAACTAGGTGTTATGTGGTACAACAACATTCTTGAAGCGGTAGGGAACACTCCGCTGGTTCGGCTGAACGCCGTGGCTTCGCACGTGAAAGCGACGGTTTTGGCCAAGGTCGAATACTTCAACCCCGGCAACAGCACCAAAGACCGCATTGCGATAAAAATGGTGGCCGACGCCGAACGCAAAGGTCTGCTCAAACCCGGCGGTACGATTATCGAATGTACTTCGGGAAATACGGGCATGGGTTTGGCGTTGGTGGCGGCGGTGCGCGGTTACCGCTGCATATTCACCATGTCCGAAAAAATGTCCAAAGAGAAGATTGACGCGCTTCGGGCGGTGGGGGCGGAAGTCATTGTTTGTCCGGCAAAAGTTCCCGCCGACGACCCGCGTTCGTATTACGAAACCGCCGCAAGGTTGGCACGCGAAATTCCCAACTCGTTTTTTCCCTTCCAGTACCATAATCTTTCCAACACCCAAGCCCACTACGAAACTACGGGCCCCGAAATTTGGAGGCAAACCGAAGGAAAAGTTACCCACTTTGCGGCGGGCATGGGTACGTGCGGCACCATTGTCGGCGTATCGCGTTACCTAAAAGAACAAAATCCGAACGTTTTTACGCTGGGTATCGATACCTACGGTTCGCTGTTCAAAACTTTGCACGAAACGGGCAAGGTGGACGAATCCGAAATCTATCCGTATTTGGTAGAAGGGATAGGGGAGGATATGGTACCGCAAAACTACGACGGTACGGTTATCGACCGGGTTGTCAAAGTTACGGACAAGGATTCGGCGTTGATGGCCCGGCGCTTGGCGCGCTTGGAGGGTTTGTTTGTAGGTTATAGCTGCGGTTCGGCGGTTTACGGGGCATTGCAATATGCGGCCGCAAACCTCAAACGCGACGACGTTATGGTCGTGCTGTTGCCCGACCACGGCACCCGTTACTTGGGCAAAATTTACAACGACGAATGGATGCGCGAACAAAACTTTCTCGAAGACGGTGCGTTGTTGACGGCCGAACAAATCATTGCCGGCAAACCCGCGCGGGAATTGCTTTTCGTCGAACCCGAAACAACCATCGCCAAAGCCGTGGAAATATTGCGTAAAAACTCTATTTCCCAACTTCCCGTACTCCGCGAAGGCCAACCCGTGGGAAGCATCAACGAATCGCGCCTGCTCAACGCCCTTATCGACGACCCCGCGCTCAAAGAAGCGTCCGTTTCAACGGTCATGGACGACCCCTTTCCCTTTGTTTTGCCCACCACCCGTATCGACGTTATCGGCAAAATGATTTCCGCCGTTACCCCCGCCGTTTTGGTGGACAAAAAAAACGAGGGTTTTCACATTATCACCAAAAGCGACCTTATTCAAATATTGTCGTCTTAGCGCGTTTCACAACAAGGATATTAATACGCCGTCCGTTTGTACTACGGACGGCTTTGTTTTTTTAATTCTTTTCGAAAAACAAGCGCCGCCCACACCCCTGAAAGCATGCATGCCCATGCCGTGGAAATCCACCAAACGCAATCGTCGGTAAATTTAAGAACGGCCAAATACAGTATCGCAAACGTCGTTAAACGTCCCAAAACGGAATAAGGCGGGGGAAGCCGACTTTTGAACTTGACCAAACACGGATAACCGACAAACAAAACCATATGTGCGGCCAACAAGCCCCACGCGCCAACGCACGCACCAAGCGTTCGAGGCATCAACATAAAAACACAAACGTTGACGGTAATTGCGGCAATTATTAATATATTGACGGATTTTTCTTTGCCGGTGGCCGTCAAAAAAGTGGAAAAAATATTATGAATTCCGGCCAAAATTAAAGTCGCCCCCAATATCGAAAGCGTTTTCGTCATAATTGTCACTTCCTCCGAAGTGCTTTTTGTGAAAAGAAACAGTAATTTCTCTCCGTGAAAAATGCAAAATCCCCCAACCCAAATCAGCGGTATGGCGACGAAGGGCAATCCTTTGCCAATGAGGTTGTGGTCTTGTGTTTTGGCAAATTTAGCGTAAAGAATGGGTAAAACCGTCCAAAGATACATGGTGAACGCCCCGAACCATCGATGTGCGCCGGCAAAAAGTCCGGCGACGTCGGAACCCAGTCGTCGTTCAACCAAGACGAGGTTGAGTCTGTCGAGCATGTTGTAAAGCAGTACCATTAATGCAAAATGACGGCTTTGCCACAACACGTCAAATATCAAACGTCGATGGGGGAGGGAAAAACGAATACGACGACTTAACAGCGCCGAAGCCGCGGCCACGCATCCAATAGCCACCGACAAATTCATTACGGCAAACCTTTCCGCCGTCATTCCCGACCAAAATAAGAACAGCAACGGAAAAAGCAAGGCCTTGTCGGCAATGGAAAAAAAAGCGTCGGCGGTGAATAGATGCAGTCCTTGCATAGCCCCGCGAAAAAAAGCCAATAACGCCAAACAAATTTGCAATCCCGCCAGAGTGAGTCCCATGCTCCAATTTTCGTATCCCCATAACACCATACCCACCCATACCACCCCGGGAAATACAAGCGCCAAAAGAAGTTTTATGCCCAATATGGTTCCGAAAATTTTTTGTCGGCCGGGATTGTCGGCGGCGATTTCTCGTGTGGCGTATTGGGTAAGGCCGGGGTCGAGCATCGTCGCCAAAATGAACGTTAATGAGAACAGGGCGGCGTAACGCCCGTAGGATTCGTGACCGATGACGTTTTGTACGCCGTTTTCGGTCAAAATCCACGCGGGTTTGACCAAAAGATTAGCGAAAATGATGCGAAAAAAGTCCCGGACAAACGGGTTCATGACCTTGCCCGGCGCAAACGGTCGTTGATTGCGCGTCCCAAACCTTTTTCGGGCAGGGTTTCGGCCAAAATAAGTTCTGCGGGCGTGGCGTCAAGCTCGCGCATAAACCTGAAAAAGTTGGCGGCGGCTTCGGTCAAGTCGCCGGAGGGGGAAAGCACGCGCAAATACGGCGAGGGGTACTCGTTCTTAAAAGAAAGGGTTGCGGCGTTCGGGTAAGATTTGAGCATATCCGCCACGTCGCCCAACAACAATTTTTTGGTAGGCGCATAGTGGCCGGCCATAGCGCCCGGACTTCGGTTGGGGTTTTGGAGTATCTCGACTTTGCCTACAACCTCCTCAATACTTTCAACGCTCAGTCCCCCCAAACGATAAATTGTCGGTACGCCGTCGGGAAAGCCGACAATGGTCGATTCGATGCCGACGGTACACGGGCCGCCGTCCAAAATAAACGAAATTTTATCGCCGAGTTGCGCGGCAACGTGTTCGGGGCGGGTGGGACTAATGTATCCAAAAGGATTGGCCGAAGGTGCGGCCAAGGGAAAAGACAAACGCGACAACAATTCAAGGGTCAGGCGGTGGTTGGGAACGCGAACGGCGACTCGTTCCATACCCGAAGTAACGAGGTCGGAAATGAGCGAGGTGCGGGGTAAAAGCAAGGTCAGCGGACCGGGCCAAAAACGTTCGGCCAAAAGCGTCGCCGCTTCGGGCCATTCGGAAATGTACGGCTCGAAAGCTTCCTTCGACCCCGCATGAACAATCAAAGGATCGAAAAACGGACGGTTTTTGACGGCGAAAATTTTGGCAACGGCGTTTTCATCCAACGCATTGCCCGCCAAGCCGTAAACCGTTTCCGTCGGTATGGCCGCAAGTTCGGAACGCATAAGGATTTCCGCCGCCCGGTCTATCGCACTATGTTCCATTGCCCCGCAAAATTAGCCGATTATGCCCGGAATGCCAAACACGGTTTAAAACGCCACCTCTTTTCCCTGATAAACGTCAAGAAGTTTGAGCTTAAAAAAGAAATCGTAACGTGAAAAATTGAGTCGGGTTTCGGCGTTGGTTTTGGTGTTGAGTGCGTCCAGATAATTGTAAAAATTTTGGGTGCCGGCGGCGTAGCGCGTTTCAACAAGTTTGAATGCCTGCGTGGCGGCTTCGACTTGTTTCTTTACCGCGCCATAGGAAACTTGCGCTTGTTTGGCGTCCAAATAGGCGCTTCGAACGCTTCTTCTCAAGGTATTGACCGCGTTGTTAATGGCAATTTCCGCCATCTGTTCCCGCAATTTTTGTATTTGGACGTTGGTGCGAACTTGCAAACCGTTAAATATTGGAACATTCAAACCAATGCCAACAAATTGCTGAAAGTTGTTTTTCATTTGCGTAAAATAAGGCAACACTTCGGTCTGAAACGGAGAACGAAACGACGAATAATTGGAACTAATATTTGCGTTGAAAGCAAGCGAAGGATAATACGCGGCGCGGGCCGCTTTGGTGTTCCATCTTGATACGGTCATATTCAGGCGTTGCTCTTTGATTTCGGGCATGTTCTCCAATGCATACGCCTCCACCGACGACAATTCGGGCAAAAGATAACCTTCCACCATCGCTTCATTGACTTCGGGAATGATAAAATCAATGTTTTCGTCTTCGACGTTCATAAGTTGGAGAAGAACAAGTTTGTTCTGAGCGAAACGGTTTTGTTGAAGTATCAAATTGCTTTGTTCCTCGGCGATTTGAGCGTTGATGTTAAACAGTTCCGAACCGTCGATTACCCCCGCGTCCGCAAGTTTTTGCAAACGTTCTTTTTGGATATTCAAAGTTTCGATGCGCTTGTTGGTAACATCGATATTGGCTTCGTCGCCGACCAACAACAAAAATTGAAACATGATGTTGGTAACGAGCGTATTAACAATTCTTTTGGCGCCTTCGTTTTGAGCGGAAAGTTGGGCAAGATTTCTTTTGTAATTGTAGTAGTTGGCAAAACCATTGAAAAGATTGAGCGAGGAATTAACGTTGAAGCCGGAAAAGTCCACGGTTTGGTCGACCCGGATGGCGCCCGCGGCGGCAAAAACCGTTCCGAATTGTCGTCCAAAGTTAAAGTTGGCGTTGAATATGGGCAGATAGTTTGCCTTGGACTGAAAAATTTGGGCCGAGGTAACCCCCATGTTTAATTTTTGCATTTTCAGTTCCAAGTTGTTTTCCAAAGCGATTTCCAAGCATTGGGATATCGTGAGTTTTTGGGTGTTTTGTGCAAAAACGACGGAAAAGATACCGCAAAAAGCGGCGATAGTCCATTTCATCTAATTGATATAATTTACTTTGCGCACCCAAGACAAACTGCTTAAATATTCAATGGTAAGCGGGCGCAACTCCGAATCGAGTTCGAAGATTAAAAGTGCGGTTTGATTTTTGGCTTTACGAGTAACGATGAGTGTGGCGATATTGCAATCGTCGTGAGCGACGGCGTTGGCCAAATAGGCAATGCTTCCTTTAACGTCGTCGGCCAGAACGATGAGCGTCCTTTCGGTACCCGAAAGGTTGGCGTGAAAACCGTCGATTTCCGCAATGGTAATCAACCCGCCGCCGCGTGAAATACCTAAAATTTCGGTTTTACGCTCCTCGGATTGAGCGACGATTTTGATAGTATTGGGATGATATTTGGGAGCGCTGTGTACGGATTGAAACGACAACGCCATTCCTTTTTCTTGAGCGATGTTAAGGGATTCTTTGAGCCGCACGTCGTCGGGTTCAAAATTTAAAAGTCCGGCGACCACGGCTTTGTCGCTGCCGTGTCCTTCGTAGGTGGCGGCAAAACTGTTGTAGAACGTTATCGTCGCTTGCTTGGGTTCTTCGGCCAAAATTTTTCGAGCCATTTTTCCGATACGAGCCACGCCCGCCGTATGCGAACTGGAAGGGCCAATCATTATCGGGCCAATCATATCGAAAATACTGCTAAGTTCAACCATAAACTTAATTTTGATTTTTGGGATAAAGTTCGGGAAAAAGAATGCTTTCCACTCCCATAATCAAAGCGTGAACCACTTGAATGTGTATCTCTTGGATTCTGTCCGCATATCCAAAATACGGAACTCGAATTTCAATGTCGGTATAATCTTTAAGTTTTCCACCGTCGTTTCCCGTAAGCGCAACGACTTTTATGCCCAATTTTTTTGCGGTTTCGGCGGCTTTGACAACGTTTGGACTCTTGCCGGAAGTGCTGAAAGCAACCAAGACGTCGCCGGTTTTCAAAAATGCTTCGACGTATCTGGCGAACACATGTTCGTAACCGAAGTCGTTGGCGACGCAACTCAAATAACCGGGGTCGGAAACGGAAAAAGCGGGTAAAGGCGGACGAGATTTGCGGTATTTTCCGGAAAGTTCTTCGGCCAAATGCATGGCGTCACACATCGAGCCGCCGTTACCGCACGTCAATACCTTACCCCCGAATTGAAAACTTTCGGCAAACAATCGCGTGGCGTTTTCTATGGTTTTGATGTTTTCGGGGGTGAAGAAGGTTTCGGCGACTTGCCGCGATTCTTTGATTTGTTGATAAAGAAGTTCGAGCATGTCAAGCTACGCCGTTTGAGACTCTTCCACTTCGGTAGGGAGGGAAACCGGCATGCCATTAACGGCGGACGGCGTGGATTGCGATTCGCTAATTTTTACTTTATTTTTTTTTTGCGGAAAAATTAACGACAGAATTATTGAGCCTCCGAGTAGTCCCAAAATCACAAACAACGACCATTTGGCCGAAAGATGAAATTCGTAATCTTTTCCAAAAATGTTGTCGCTGATTTCCAGTACCATTTTCACGCCGATAAAAATTAGCACCAAAGACAAGCCGCGTTGCAGCAAGTAAAATTTATCCAGTACGCCGGCCAAAAGAAAAAACATGGCCCTTAATCCAAGCACCGCAAAAATGTTGGAGGTGTACAAAAGCATGGGTTCGCGCGTGATTCCAAAAGCGGCGGGTACGGAATCCACGGCGAAAATTAGGTCGGTGGTTTCTATAAGAATCAAAACCAGAAAGAGCTTGGTAAACATGCGTTTTCCGGTTTTAGGGTCTCGAACGGTGAAATGACCGTCGCCTTGCGACTGCGTGAAACGAAGATATTTTCTTATCAAACGAAAAATTCGATTGGAGTCGGGGTCGAATTCGCCGTCGTCGTCCTTTTTTATAAGCATCTTAAAGCCTGAGTACAACAAAAAAGCCCCGAATATGTAAAGAACAAACTCGAATTGCTCAACGAGCTTGGCGCCAAGCAGGATAAAAATACCGCGCATTATCATTGCTCCGGTAATGCCCCAAAATAAAATTTTATGGTAGTATTCGTCTTTTACTTGAAAATATCTTAGAATGAGGATGATGACGAAAATATTGTCTACCGAAAGGGCATATTCCGAAACATAAGCGGTGAGGTACAAAAGAGCGGCGTCTTCTGCCGAGAGCTTGTCCGTACCCGGGAAAGAAAAATAAATGAGTGCACCGAAGCTCAGAGCCAACGAGACCCAAAATATCGACTGCCATAGCGCGGATCGGGCCGAGACCTTATGAGGATTTTTATTCAAAATTCCTAGGTCAAGCACCAAAAAAACGACTATGAGCACGCCAAAAACCACCCAAAACCAAGCCTCGGCTACTACGCCCAATAAACCTATCGGCATTTACGTAAATCTACGTCTATAATTGAATGAAATGTGCACGCGATGGCATGCGGCTATTACGAAGTGTTTCGCAAAAGGTTGCGATTGTTTGAAAATAATCTATTTACCACAAATCCAACCATAATTGCGGAGAAAATGCCGAATATTGCACCGAAAATCACATCGGTGGGGTAATGAACCCCAAGATATACCCGGGAATAGGCATTTACAAATGCAAATATAAGTAAAGTTCCTATTAATAATACCCGCCAAATTTGTGAAAAACGCAAAAAGTATTGACAAAGAAAGGTAAAGAGCGCAAAAGTGTTGGCGGCGTGGTTGGAAACGAAGCCGTAAATCCCTCCGCATCCACTAGGGGTGTGCAATTCCATCACGTGGCAGGGCCGCGAACGCGAAAAAAACGGCTTTATAACCCGTGCCGCCAAAACGTCGGTGAAAGCAATCGTTACCGCTACGCCAATAAAAATTTTCAACGCCTCGCTTCGAAATTTTACAATCAGTATTACGGACAAAAAAAGATACAAAGGCGTCCAAGTCCATTTGTTGGCAACCCCAATCATAAAGGTATCCCAGAATGGCGTATGGGCTGAATTGATTTTAATCAACCAATATTCGTCCATTCGTTTTAGGGGCGGATTAACGCCAAAGAATCAACAAAAATAGATTCGGTGAGGCTTTCAACCGCCGAAGATCCATGCATGGCATCGGCAACAAGAGCGAGGTTCGATTCGTGAATCAAAAGGTTGAAAATATTTAAAGCCCAACGATGTCCCTCCTCGCTTTTGGCAACGGGCGCAATTTCAATTTCATCACAACCGCCAATTATCATAGCCGCCGTTTGCAACGTTGCCCGTATCAGATTTCGATGTAAATCGTTTTCCAAATAAGCGGTGGTGTATCCTCCAATACGGCAAGGGGTATCTTGGAACAAATGTTGCCAAAGCCTGCGGGCCGCTCGAAAATGTGCAATCGAAAAAATGAAATTCATGTCCGTAGGCAAATGCCAGCAAACCTTTTTCCGTTCGTCTTCGGTCATTGTCTGCATGAATAAGGCAAAACTTTCCAATCTTGCCGACGGCTTAAAGTTGCGAGCGTAAAAATTTATGAACGCAATTTCACCGGAATGCGAGCCAATATCGTAGTCTACAAATATATCATGTTTGTTTTCGTTGAATTCGTGAACCGACGAACGATATAAAATCCGTGTCTTTTCGATATTGTCAAAAACGGCGTTTAGATTGTTTTTTAGCTCTTCGGTTAAAGGAATTTTTGGCATGTCCGATTCCACCCTTACAATATCCGCCTCGCTTTTGGCCGCTTCCTTTATGTATTGATGAACCTCGGGATTGGAAAGGTCAAACCTGCAAGAAAGCTTGGGTTTGGCAAAGCCGAAACCGGAAACGATGTTTGGTTTTGTAAAATCTAGTGTTTCAACCGAATAATCATAAAATTGAAGTGTCGTAGGTAAAGGGGATTTAAGCTCAAAATCCGCCGCTTTTTTCCAATCCTCAAACGGAACGTCTTCAAACATTGATAAAATTACGTCCCAATCCAAAACGAGATTGTTGCTCATTCTTTGAAGCGAATTAAGCCTTGCGGATGATGGTGTTTATGGTCTGAGTCAGAATATCTTTTGCCGTTTCGGAATTTTCGGCTTCGGCGTAGACGCGCAATACGGGCTCGGTTCCGGACGGGCGTATCATTACCCATTTACCTTCCCCAAAACGATATTTGAAGCCGTCCAAACTTTCGATGGATTCAACCGAATAAGAACCAAATTTTTGATAACTCGGACATTCGGATACAATTCTCGCTTTATCCGCTTCGGATAAGTGTAAATCGTTTCTTTCCACGGCGAAAGGCCCCACTTCGTCGTAAATGTCGGAAATGAGTTCGGAAATTTTTTTGCCCGATTTTGCCATCATTTCCAGAACGAGCATGCCGATATAAATGCCGTCGCGTTCGGGAATATGCCCTGCAACCGCAATTCCTCCCGACTCTTCTCCGCCAACAAGCACCGTTTCCGATGCCATTATTTCCGCTATGTATTTAAAGCCAATTTTCGTTACTTCAAAAGGCAAACCATGTATTTTGGCAAACTTTGCGATTTTGTCCGTGCAAGAAAATGTGCAGACAATTTTGCCTTTCATTTTCTTTTTTTGCAAAAGATAATTGGCGACAAGCAAGATAATGTGGTGTGAATCGATAAAAACGCCACGGTCGTCGTACAAGCCGATTCTATCCGCGTCGCCGTCCGTTGCAAGTCCAAAGGGTATGTTGTTGTTCTTGCAATAGTCGCGAAGTTCGGGAAGGTTTTTGTCAATCGGTTCCGGGGCGCGTCCATTGAAGCCCGGGTTGTCTTCACAATGAAAAAGCTTTGCCTCGGGAAAAACTTTGGCAAAGACCTTTCGTCCGGCGCCATACATGGCGTCGTAAGCAATATTAATATTCGACTCGCTTATGGCTTCAATCGAAAACGACGACTTTAAATGATTGATATACAAAGCCTCGGCGTCGTAGTATTCGATTTTGCCACTCGACGCCAAAAAATCAAAGTTGCCATCGGCAAAATCGTTGGGCTTTCCGATTCCGGCCTCAACCTCGGCAATAACCGAAGGATAAGCCGGACCACCGTAAGGACCTTTCAGTTTGAATCCCGAATATTCGGGAGGATTATGCGACGCGGTTAAGATGATTCCCATGTCCGCCCGCCGTTGAACCGTGGCCAGCGAGACCATAGGCGTCGAAACAAAACCGGGTGTCAGAAGCACTTTGGCGCCGTTTTGTGCGAGGCGGGCCGCCGTCATTTGTGCAAACAATTTACCGTTGAATCGACAGTCGTATCCAAGCAGAACTATCGGTTTGGGGTTGTTTTTTAACAGGTAAGAAAGTGTGGCGTCCGTTACCATTTTCAAATTGGCGGAAGTGAAATCCACACCAATGATTGCACGCCACCCATCGGTACCAAATTTAATCTTATTTTCCATATTTGCGGGCAATGATTGAATAGTGCTATTGCAAAAATACAATGTTACTTTGTTACGTTCAATCTTTCAATAATTTTCTCATACAACAAGTTCATGTCTTTCGGTGACGTGCGATACTTGTCATAAGTGGCCCAAAAGTCGTGCACGGAAACTTTATGTCTGTTAAGTACGTCGCGGTACAACCTAGATCCGGTAAGATTTTGAGCGTTGGGTTCGGATGAAGAGAGAAATGCGGCGGACTCCGCCAAATGAAGGTCGGTCATTATCGCGACAAAATGTTCATGCGGTATATATGGTTTATCGGGTTTGCAACCGACCAACAGTACGATCGCTAAAATAGACGAAAAAACGAACGTGGCGGGATAGGATCGGGATCGGTGGTAAGCTTGAAAATCAACCATAGTAAGAAAAGGAAAATAAGGATGATGACAAAGTGGAGAATTAGGTTTCGCCTTAAATTCGATGGCGATGCATCGACGGGTCTTTCCAATTCTATAATGTTGTATTCTTGGGTTTCGTGTTCAATTCCAACTACCGGACTTCCGCGTCTTTGCGGACGCCCAAGATTGGGAAACGGGTCGTGTGAAAATTGATTTGCTTCGCGTTTTCTTTTTTCAAAGGCGAGCTGTTCATCGTATTTTCTTCGTTCTAATGGATCGCTCAACACGCTGTATGCCATGTATAAGTCGCGAAACCTCTGTTCGGCTTCGTCGCTAGGATTTACGTCGGGATGATAGATTCTGGCGAATTTACGAAAGGCGGTCGTTATTTCGTCGCCCGTGGCATTCACGGGGATTTCAAGCAACTCGTAGTAATCAATCAATCCCATTTAGTTGGCGTCTTGCGGGCTAAGATTAAGACCTTCCAAAACAAAACCCGATTCACTTTCTCCCACGCTGACCTCGACAAAAAATTCTTTTCCGCCAAAAGTCGCCTCATAAACCATGGCCACGACCAGTTGTCCTTCAAGCAGTCCAACTTGATGTTGGTAAAGCTGGAAAGAGGTAAGCATACCCAACTCTTTCAATTTTCGGGACATATCGTCGAATGCACTACGAGGGGAAATCTCTTTAAATCTTGCGGAGGAACGGGCGTAAATTTTTTCGTAATCCCCCGCTTTGATAAGCTCCATGTATACTTTACCCATATTGTTGATTTCCACGATGGGTGCATAGTCTTCGGCGCGTATCATCATTCCGGCAAGCGCCGGCCTTGCATTTTCGGAAATAAAAGTCATATATAACGCTCCCTTCACCAACGAGAATTGGCATTCATAAACCACTTCAAGGCCTTCGCCTGCCGTGTCCATTCCCGAAAGTTGATAAGAAATACGTTTGTATGATTTTAATCTGCCGTATATCTTGGTCAAAAAATTCCAGTACTTTTCAAACTGGGAATATGATTGAACTTCTTTAAGTTTGCTGTAAGACTTCGAGTATACATCTTTTATTTTTCCCTCTTGTAAATCTTTTACGATTGCATCGGCAATACTAATGTTGAATCCGCTTTGAGCCGCTTTCAAAGAATCCTGTGGCGAGGATGTTTGAGTTTCAAACGAAGGCAAGTCGGTGTTATTCGAAGTTTCGTCGGGATCGGGCAAGCCGTTAGTCCAACGATAGCGACGATTGGTCGAAAGGTATCTAACTTCACCCGATGGAAGCCCCTCTTCCATTTCCACTTCCACCAAGGGATTGCCGTTTTCAGAATAAACTACGAACATACCTTTGCCATTGGAAATACGCGATTGCGTAAGTCTATTTCCCGAAGAGTCGAATTGCGAAACCACATTCCATAGCCTTCCCGATTTATATTCGAGCTCGTTTTTTAGTCGGCCGTTGGGGTAATATTCTTTGTAAACTCCCTCAATCAATTCGGGGTTGCCACTTTTTACCGTATACGTAGCCCTAAGAAACTTCTGATTTGCGTCGTAATATTTAACGACTTTTTTTTCTTTACCGGCGCATGAAAAAAAGAACGTGTAACAAGACAACAAACATATAGTCTTATAAATGAAAGAAAATCCGTACTGCATTCTTTGGCGAAGCAAGTCTTTAATTTTTTTCGACAACCTTTGGCACTTTGAAATAGTCTCCATCGCTTTTAGGCGAATTGGCAAGTGCAATGGCACGAATGTTTAATTGTTCGCAAACATCGTCTCGAAGAACGTTTTCGGTTTCGGACAAATGAATAAGCGGCGATGATCGTTCCGTTTCTACTTCGCCAATTTTTTCAATCATTTTAAAGATGCCGGCAAGGTCTGAAGCAAACTTTTCTTTTTCACTTTCACCGATGCTTAATCGGGACAAATCCGCCAACTTATCCAATATCTTTTCGTCCGTCATCAAATTAATTGATTTGCGACGCAAATGTAGTAAATCTCAAATCACCAACCAATTAAAAGTATTGAATTCCAATACAAAATATTGACAAAAAATAATACTATTATTTTTTAATACTAATTTTCTATAAATATATTTTTGGTATTGATTTTAAATACCAATATTCTTGCGTTACCTAAAAATTATTCAATTTTGAGTATGAAAGTCGGAATAGAGGAATTATTGCGGGATTCAAAGCGCGAACAGTTCAGAATTTTGGGTATCGAAGAGCGACGAATGTACGATGTTATGCTCGACGCTAACGAAAATTCCAACGGATCCATTTCCGGCGCTTTTTACAATCATTTTCCCGATTCACTGCAAACGAATCTTCGAGAAGCTTGGGCAAACGTATTGTCGGTAAACGCGAACAATATAGCCATAGGACACGGTTTAGACCAAGTTTACGACTGGATTTTGAATTTATTTGTTGAGCCTTGTCAAGACGCGGTTGTAATAGTAGCTCCATCGTCGTGTAACTTTTCGAGGCGGGCCTTGATTCACGGCGCTTTGCTAAAATATGCCACTTGGAATCCGGACGAGCCTTTTAATTCGGAAAAAATCGTTGGCTTTCTTACTCCCGAAGTGAAATTGTTGTACATGGCGACCCCGAACGATCCTACGGGCATGCCGATACCCGACGATGTGTTGGACGAAATCACACAAAGCTTTAATGGAATAATAGCTATAAACGAATCATATTTAGACTTTAAAAAACCAAACTATACCAATTATCATAAATATAATAATATAATATGCATAAGAACTCTCGACTATGCTTGGGGAATGGCGGGCTTACAGTTGTCGGCTATGATTTCGCCAAAAACTATAATTAACATTGTCAATGCTATTAAAAATAAATACAACATAAACAGTATTACTCAATCATTGGCAATCCAAACGCTACGATTCGCCCACGAATTAAAAGATTGGGTGGCGAAATCTCATAAGGCTAGAGAAAAGTGGGTGTACGAGTTACAAACTTGTTCAAGTATTTTAAAAATTTATCCTTCGGAAACTAATTTTATAATGGTAAGACTGAACGACGCACGTGCGGCTTATGAAAAATTAATTGCAGCGGGCATTAAAGTAATGGATGTTTCGTCGTTACCCTATTGCGAGAATTGCCTACGTTTAACCGTTGGCAACTCGGTTGAAAATAGAAAAGTTGTAGAAGTACTGGAAACTTTGTAGATTTGCGATACAATGGGTTTGCGAGGAGTTTACATCGCCATAGTGGTTTCCGCCTTAGGTTATTTCGTAGACATATACGATTTAATTCTTTTCGGCGTAGTTAGAATACCAAGTCTTAATAGTTTGGGAATCGTTGACGCCGAGAGCGTTCGTCTTGAGGGTGAATTTTTAATGAATACCCAGATGACGGGCCTTTTGATTGGAGGCTTTCTTTGGGGAATACTTGGGGACAAACGTGGAAGATTATCGGTACTGTTCGGGTCCATATTCTTGTATTCGATTGCGAATCTTGCCAATGGTTTCGTAAATTCCATAGAAACGTACGCAATACTTCGACTGATTGCGGGCATAGGATTGGCCGGAGAACTTGGAGCGGGTGTTACATTGGTTTCCGAATTAATGGGTAAGGAAAAGCGTGGAATCGGCACGACTCTTATCGCTTCTTTCGGTTTGCTTGGGGCCGTAGCCGCCAACCGTGTAGCCAACTTAAATCTAAATCTGGGAATTGAAAATTGGAGGGTTGCGTACATCGTTGGCGGATTAATGGGGTTAGGACTTTTGGCGCTTAGGTTTGGCGTTCATGAATCGGGAATGTTCACAAGCCTAGACGCCCAAAAAGTTGCGAAAGGAAACCTTGCCATCTTTTTAAAAAACAAGAATACACTTCTAAAATATATTAACTGTGTTCTTATCGGCGTTCCTTTATGGTTTGTTATTGGTATTCTTGTGTTTCAATCGCCGGAATTTGCCAAGTCGTTAGGGCTGGCGTTTGACGTGGATGCGGGATTTACAATAATGTTGGCTTATATGGGGCTTTCCGCAGGCGATTTGACTTCCGGTTTGTTAAGCCAGTTGCTGAAAAGTCGAAAAAAAGCGGTGTTTTTCTTTCTCCTTTTGACATCGGTCCTTACGGCTCATTATCTTACGCTAAACCCTAAAACTTCCGATTTGCATTTTTACGGGTTAATTTTTGGCATGGGATTTGGCGTTGGTTACTGGGCGGTTTTCGTAACCATTGCGGCAGAACAGTTTGGCACAAATATCCGAGCAACCGCCGCTACAACGATTCCAAATATCGTACGCGGTGCGTTGGTTCCATCAACGTTGCTTTTTCAATTTTTTAGATTTTCCGTATGGGGAGGGATGCCAAACGCAGATTTATATGGAGCCTTTGCCGTGCTTTTGATTCTGATTCCTATTGCATTTACATCTCTTTATTTTTTACAAGAAACCTTCGGCAAAGATTTAAATTATGTCGAACAAGTCGAATAATGAATTATCGGTGGTAATACCGTTGTACAATGAGGCCGAATCCCTTCCGGAACTTGTAGAATGGATAGACCGCGTGTGCACCCATCATAAATTAGACTATGAAGTTATACTTGTGGACGATGGAAGCAAAGACAATTCATGGGAGGTAATTAAGGAACTAAAATTGAAATTTCCCTCGATTGTCGCTTACAAGTTTCAAAGAAATTATGGGAAAAGCGCGGCGCTTAACGTGGGATTTCGTCATGCCTCGGGAAGCGTGGTCATCACGATGGACGCCGATTTACAAGACAGTCCCGACGAAATACCCGCACTCTTCAAAATGATTACCGAAGATAAATACGACGTTGTCAGTGGATGGAAAAAAAAGCGTTACGACCCTATAAGCAAAACTCTTCCAAGCGTAATCTTCAACTTCGTTACGCGCATAGTTTCGGGAATCAAGCTTAACGATTTCAATTGCGGCTTAAAAGCGTATCGTAATGAAGTGGTTAAGTCTATCGAGGTCTATGGAGAAATGCATCGCTACATCCCGTTTTTAGCTAAAGCTTCCGGATTTAGTAAAATTGGCGAAAAAGTAGTAGAGCACAGAGCGAGAAAATACGGAGTTTCAAAGTTCGGATTGGAAAGATTTATCAACGGATTTCTGGACTTGCTTTCTTTGTCTTTTATTCTTAGATTTGGAAGAAAGCCGATGCACTTTTTTGGATCTTTGGGTGTATTATGTTTTGCATCGGGTTTTTTAACCACCGTTTACTTAATTGCAGAAAAACTTTATAAGTTACATATAGGGGTGCAACCAAACAGCATCCGTCCCGTTGTCGAACAACCTCTGTTTTATCTTTCCCTTGTGGCGTTGGTTGCCGGGTTGCAAATGTTTCTTGCAGGTTTTCTAGGGGAATTGATTGCAAGAAGCTCGTCCGATAGAAATTCATTTTTAATCTCGGAAAGCATATCATAACTACAAGGCCGGGTACCATGATGCATAGTTTGTTTATATTGAAACGGAATATCCTTGATGCGCTTGCCATCGTTGCGGTCTTGACAAGTTTTGGGTACGCACAAAACAATCCCTTCGAATTTTTGGGTGAAACTCACAACCAACTTCTAAAAGGATTTGAAAACAATCTTGACGAGGTTGAAGCGGTAAACTTGATTGTCAAGAATTTAAAGTATAACTGCAAAGGGTGGTACATACCCGATTTGAAGGCTGAGGAGTTATATGGTTGCGTTTTTTCAAGGTACCCCAATTTTCTAAACAATCGAACCGATTTATACTCGGAATTGTCGCTATCTAAACGGCAAATTGCATATCTAGACATGATATTTAATTTTAACGATTCAAATATTTCGATAACCGACTACATTAGTTATTTAGATGCCGTTTTGCACGTCGTTCAGTCCGACGACAAGTTGAGTGCAAGTCAAAAAAATATTGTTTTTGCTACACTTTCCGTGGCAAAACACAGTGCATTGTTTTGGGTTAATCGACGGTTTAACGCCGCGGACGACGTTGAGGATACAAACTTATTCGCATCCATTAAATTTAGTCTCCATTCGGAATCAATGAACGGTTTGGAAAATATAATTCCCTTTTTTCCCACCGTTGATACCACTAGGCGTCAAAGACGCTTGGCTAAAAAAATTCAACGTCAAACTCAAAGATGGATAAAAAAAAGCGCACGGGACACCTTATGGTCTACCGACAGTTTGAGAGCGCCAACGCACAAATGGGTTAAAGCCGATGCTTACGGCGTGCTTGCCGGAACACTTTTTGGAGTAGGTTCTTGGGCGGCATTACAATATTTACTCGAAGGAAAAGACAATGTTGACGCTTTTTCTTATTCCATTGGAACGTTAATATTTCTTGCGATTCCTCCTATCAATTCCGCTATATACGTTTTACGATATAGAAAAGGTAAAACACACGAACAACGTTTGAATCGTTACGAAAATTGGAACGTAAAACCATAGCATTGGTCCTTATGGCCTTTATCGTCAGGCAAGGATTTTCTCAGGACGTTGCCGCTTCGATGGGATTGTCCGCACCCTTTTTTGCGATAGCGGGTTTGAGCGTCATGGTTGAAAACAGGGTTCCGTTTACATACGGATCAAGCATTGCCGTTAACGCGAACTGGTTGCCACTGGCACGTAGTCTCGGCGCAGGAGTCGTTGTCGATGCACAAATACGTTTTTACACCACCCGAAAAAGAAATGCTCCGGTCGAAGTTCCTCTGTTCGGTTTTTTTATAGGACCATCCGTATCGTTTGGAGCGGTAGGATTTGGTAGAATATATGAGGGAAACGGTCGGCTGGCGGTTATAGGGGCGGTTATGGGTAATCGATTTAAGGTGGGTTACTCGGGCTTGTTTATCGAACCTAGCTTAAGCGCTCAATACGGATTGTATCGGAGGTCGGGTGATTTTAGCCGAAACTATTATCACGTTGTGCCGTGGTTGTCGGCCGGCGTTGGCATAGGTTTTACCAAGTAGCTACATCTTTAAATCAACGGGAGGTTTTCAACCTTAATTTGGTTGTATCCGGTAAAATCCAAAGTATATTTTGAAAATCGACCGTAATTATTGATATTTGCGCTTATAACGGATGAAGATGAAAAGAAATATTCACCTTGGAATAGTCGTTGCCGCCATAATTCTCCTTGTTGCAAGTTGGACGTCCTCTTGCAGTAAAGGCGGCGGAGTAAACGTATTTTCCGTCGAAGACGATATTAAATTAGGTAAACAGCTCGACCAAGAGATAAAGAGCGACCCCGCTACTTATCCTTTATTGGATGAAACCGCTTATCCCGTCGCGTATTCTCACATACTCAGAATTACCAATGCCCTGCTTAACACGGGGGAAATAAATTATCGGGACCGTTTCGAATGGCAGGTAAAAATAATTCGCGACGACGCGACGTTGAATGCATTTTGCGCTCCCGGCGGGTACATTTACGTCTACACGGGTTTGATAAAATTCCTTGACAAAGAAAGCGAACTCGCCGGTGTAATGGGGCATGAAATCGCTCATGCCGACCTAAGACATTCAACGGATAGATTGACAACCGCGTATGGTTTGGACTTTCTTTTAAGTATGGCGCTTGGCAAGAATTCGAGCACGTTGAAAGATGTTGCCGCCAATTTGGCTTTGCTTAGTTACAGTAGAAAAGACGAAACACAAGCCGACGAGTACAGCGTAAAATACTTGTGTAAAACGGATTACGAACCCAATGGTACGGCAGGATTTTTTCAAAAACTGGTTGATAGCGGTCAAAGCGGGAAGACCCCGGCGTGGTTAAGTACTCATCCCGCACCCGACAAGCGAGTCGAAAACATCAACAAAAAAGCCGAAGCTTGTGGAACGGGTCAAGCGTTTGAAACTAGGTACTCCGAGTTCAAATCGTCTTTGCCTTAATGGATTTCAGTCGAATACCTAAGAACACCTTAGAATTACTAAGGTCTTGTGCAAAGGACGAATCCGCCTTTGTCTCCCTAGTCGAACACTGGCTAAAATTAAATTCAAACTACATATTCCACGAAAACGCCTCATTATTGGGCTATATAGAAACTGCATTCGAAGGTTTGGTTTTGCACAAAGACGGGGTAGTTGTGGATGTCAATCAAGCATTGCTTGATTTGTCGGGTTATCAAAAATACGAGGTATTGCAAACCAAATTACTCGCTTATTTACATCCTGACGACTTAGCCGATGCATTGGAAAGATTTGTCGGCTTTCCTAACATCTCCGAACATCCGCTTTGCATTAGATTTAAATCGAAGTCTGAAAAATATATTCCCGTAGAGGTTCGAACGAAATCGGTTAAACATCAAGAGTTAATATATTACGTTACTTCGGTAAGAGACATCTCCGACAGACTTGAAGCGCAAACAAAAATTGAGTTTCAGTCGTTTTTATTTCAACAACTTGGCAATGCCGTAGTCTCTACCAATTCCGAAGATATAATCACGGGTTGGAATCTGTCTGCGGAAAGAATGTTCGGATATACCGAGCATGAAGCATTGGGAAAAACATTTAACGAATTACTTTTCGACCAATATCAAGATGCCACGCACGAGTCCGTGAGTTCCACTTTGCAACAAAACGGTGTGTGGACGGGCGAAACCACATTACGTACCAAGGAAGGTCGAAAAATTGTGGTGTTTGCCACGTTGTCGATTATTAAAAACTGGCACGGAGAAACTACCGGAATTGTCGGAGTTATGCGTGATATTTCCGAAGAAATTTCTACAAGACGGCGGTTGAACGAGGTTAATGTATTGTTGCAAAGGGTTATTGAAAATCTGCCGCTTGGAATTTTTTGGAAAGACGGCAAAGGTAAATACATGGGTTGCAATGAACTGTTTGCTCGACTAAAAGGAAAAAATACACCCGCGGACCTTATCAACAAGCACGATATAGAACTGGGTTATTCGTCCGATGAAATTTCTTTATTTGATTTTTATGACAAGCGTACGCTTGCTTTAAGACAATATGAAACTTTAAATTACTTTTGGAGACATTCTACCGGAAAAATCCTACAAGTTCGAAAAGTTCCTCTTCATATTTCCGAAAATGAAACTTATATATTGGGCATTCTTGAAGACAAAACAAACGAAATAAATAAAGAAAACGAACTATTGGGTCAAAAGGAATTGTTTAAGAGTGTTTTGGATTCTTTACCGGTAGCCGTAAGATTGTTGGACGAGTATTCGAACGTAATTTTTACCAATTTGTATATCAAAGACAATGATGCTATCGACACTATCTTTAAATCCAAATCGGATGAAATTTCAATAATACTGGATGGATGCAACCGATATTTTATTCTAGGAAATACGTTTATCAAAGCAGGTAGTTCCAACTATACGTTACAATTTGCACTTGACATAACGGAACGTATCGTCGCCGAACAAAAAGTAATTCGGCAAAGCGAATTTTTAATGCACGTTATCAATTCAAATCCGAGTCTGATATATGTTAGAGACCGAGAGGGTAGCCTTGTTCTTATTAATGAAGTTAGATTGTATCAAATCATTGGCAATCCACCAACACATAACAATGAAATACTTGCGCCGAATAGTCTTACCCCTATCCTTCCTGCATTCACCGACTTTGAAGAATCCGTTTTCACTTCCGATAAACCTATAAAAGCGGAAGTTCATTACATTAACGACTATGGTAAAGAATTTTGGTTTCAGTCTACGAAATTGCCACTGTATTTGTCCGACGGTTCTCGTCTAATGTTGGGTGTTGCAACCGATATAACCTATGAAAAAATTTCCCGAATTTTAAGCGATAATGTAGCCAATGAATTGCACTTTAAAAATAAAGAATTAGAGGCGTTGTTTGAAGTTTTACCCGACGAGTACTTTAGGATATCCGCCGATGGATACTGCAAAGCAAGTTATTCGAATGCCAAAAATCAAGGAAGATATCTCGATTCAATTTTCAATCCGGAGATATCCGCCAAAATTATGGTTTTCTTTCATAGAGCCGTTGCAGAAAATACACCTCAAATCACGGAGATTTTTTTCAATGGCGATTACTTTGAGGCTCGAATATTCAGTCTTGGGAATGGAGACGCCGCATTGATACTAAGAAATATAACTTTTGCAAAGAACGTCGAATTGGCGTTACGCGAACGGGAGGCGCAATACCGTGCAATTGTCGAAGACCAGACCGAACTTATTTGTAGGACGGACTCAACATTTCATGTACTCTTTGTTAATGAAGCTTTTATAAGATTTTTCAAAGTTACCCGTGAATCCTTGATTGGTTATGAATTTGTACCCGAAATACCCGAAAGCGACACGGTGGGTATAAATTCTGTTCTATCCACGGTTTCCGCGGAAGAGCCGATGGTCAAGTTTACACACAGAGTATTGTTTTCCAACGACGACTATAAATGGCTTGAATGGACGGCAAGAGCAATGTTCGACGATTCAAATAAAATTTATGAATATCTTTTTGTTGGGAGGGACGTCACCGATTTAAAGTTTGTAGAAGAACAGTTGCGTCAAGGTAAAGAGCATTATAAGTCCGTTGTTAACAGCGTTCGGGAAATTATATTTCAAACGGATATTGAAGGGAATATTGTCTTCCTTAATCCTGCATGGAGTGAAATTACAGGCATTGCAGACCATTTGTACGTGGGAAAATCAATTTTTGACTTTATTTTGGAAAACAAAGACTTGGCCATTACTTTATATAACGAACTGAGAACGGGCTATAAGGATAGCGTGCGATTTGACACCAAAATTATACGTCATTCGGATAAAGAACCTTCGGTTTGGGTGGAATTTAACTTGAATGCCAATCGAAGCGCCGACGGGGACTTTATTGGAATTACGGGGGTAATTTATGATATAAACAGTAGAAAGTTGGCCGAACAGAAATTGGAAGCAGCCAAAATAGAAGCCGAGACTATGTCTCGCGCAAAAACCGACTTTCTTGCCATGGTGAGCCACGAAATCCGAACCCCGATGAACGGAGTGTTGGGAATGACGGGTTTACTTTTAGAGACCGAATTAACGTCGGAACAACGAGAATTAGTAGAAACGATTAGGGTTTCGGGCGATAATCTGCTTACGATTATCAATCATATTTTGGAATTTTCCAAAGCCGATTCCGGAAGTTTGAAAGTTGAATCCGAACCTTTTGAATTGTCGTATAGTATTGAAAGCGTATTCGAGTTATTCTCGGCAAAAGCCCACCAAAAGCAATTGGAACTCATTTATTTTATAGAAGACGATGTACCCGAATGGGTTGCGGGAGACGGCAACAAGCTTCGTCAAATATTGGCGAATTTGGTAAGTAATGCAATAAAATTCACTTCAAAAGGCGAGGTGTTTGTTCATGTTTCCTTACTGGGATCCAACGAAAACCAATTAAATTTGAAATTTATAGTAAAAGACACGGGGCCCGGAATTCGCGAATCCGAAGTACATAAACTTTTTGTTCCCTTCGTACAATTGGAAACGGGGCATCGAAGAAAACATGAAGGAACCGGTTTGGGGTTGGCCATTAGTAAGTCTTTGGTCGAGCTAATGGGAGGACAAATTGGGGTTGTCTCCCGTGAGGGTGCGGAATTCTTTTTTACTTTAACTTTTTTTACAACTCAAAACAAATCAAGGCATCCCGAACCCGTTTTTCCTTCGTCCAAGTCTATAATTCTTGTCGAAAAAAACGACAGGCTCCGCTCAATATTATCTCAATGTATTGAAAAATACGGCGTAAAAGTCTTTAAGTTTAGCTCGTTGAGTGATATTCGGTATGTTGAAAAGTTTGATTTAGCGGTCATTGGTACAAGGTTAAACGTCGAAGATTCCATCGCTTTGTCGAGTATTTTTAGAGCGAAGTTTAGAGAAAATAATTTTCCAATTATCTTTTTGACGTCGGGCAGTATTCAAGGAAAACAAGTCGGCGATATGGAAATATTTGTACCCAAACCCGTTCGACAAAAGCAGTTCTTTCGTTTACTGGCCAACGTTTTGAAAGGAGATTTATCAATAAGCAATAGTTTATCGGCAACAAAAGGAGGACTTTCCGGCGAGCTGTCCAAGTTGTTTCCGTTGTATATTTTGATTGCCGAAGACAGTCCGGTAAACCAAAGAATTATGGTACGGCTGTTGGAAAAATGCGGTTATAAACCCGATGTTGTTGCCAACGGTAAAGAAGCGATTGCTGCTGTTTCCCAAGTGCCTTACGACCTAATCTTTATGGATATACAGATGCCGGAAATGGATGGAATCGAAGCTACGGAAATAATTGTTTCCCGGTTTCCCCAAACACAAAGACCTATTATTATCGCATTAACAGCCGCGGTTCTTGAAGAAAACAAAGCGGAATGCATGAAAGCCGGAATGTCTTATTTTATTGGAAAACCTTTTAAGATTGACGAAGTGGTCAAAGTAATTAAAATGTTTGGCCCGGAACTTATCGCTAGAAAGCGGGTAAAAGCCGAGGCAAAAAGTCCAAGTTAATCGTACTTGTTGGTACAATGTATAAAAACGATAAGCGCCCACAACGTCCAATCTTCTTTTGTGTTTCCGCCCGACTTAACGCTGTTCCATAATCTTTCTATCGGTGGATAACGAAACAATCCCGAAGATTCGATTTTTTCACGATTGACGATTTCTTTTTCAATATAGTTTTTCAAAGGTCCAATAAACAATTTTCGCAACGGCACTTCAAATCCTTGTTTAGGTCTTGTGTATAATTCTTCCGGCAGATATTTCCGAAATGCATCCCTTAATACCCGTTTTCTGTCGCTACCTTTTATTTTCATTTCGGCCGGTAATTTTTCGACGTAATCCGTAAGATGTATATCCAAAAAAGGAGGGCGAACCTCCAAAGAATGCGCCATGGAAGTCATGTCCACTTTGGTCAGCATATCACCCGTCAAAACCAAATACATATCCGCCGATAATACGCCGTTCATATCGTTGTATTTGTCAATTCGTTCCAAGTATACCGAACGCGCTTTATTAAGCAATTCCTTATGAGGAATTGTTTTAATCATTGAACGTAAAAAGTCGTCGTCTTGTACGCTTGCCCAACGCCAATATCGTTCTTGAGGCGACAACAACATTCCCTCTGCATATTTCTTAATTTGCCATATTTTACGTGCCATTACGCTGTTTCTATGGCTTGGAATATGCTTTATCAATGGATAAAGTCCTCGAATAAATAGATTAAGCATCGATTTTTCACGGACATTCGCCTCACCGACGTGTTTCATATATCCACCGAAAAGTTCGTCGGCGCCGTCGCCGGACAAGGCAACCTTTACATGTTTGGAAACCCTTTCCGACAAAATATAGGTGTTAATCGCAGAAGAGTCGGCAAAAGGTTCGTCCAAATAATCCAACAATCCGTTTACGCTCTGCGCCAAGTCCTCAAAGCTTAATTTGAACGTTGTATGTCGCGAACCGATGTGTTTTGCGACAAGCTCGGCGTAATAGGTTTCGTCGAAAAGCGGGTCGTCGAAGCCGATGGAAAACGTCAACAATTCCGGTTGGTGCTTGGCGGCCATCGCGCCTACAATCGACGAGTCAATGCCTCCGGACAAAAACACCCCCAAAGGGACGTCGGAAATCAACCGTATTTTTACGGCGTTTTCCACCAGTGCTTTTACGTTTTCTTGTATTTGTGGATATGTTGTTGCATGGGGATGGGGAAGTTCGGGATAAGGTAGGGTAGGGGGGTAGGGCGCAAGTTTCAATGTGTTTTTTTCAAGCGTCAAACTATAACCCGGCAATAGTTTATAAACGCCATTCCAAATCGAAGTGTCGGGGGGTACGTAGTTGAGCTGAAAAAAATGATAAACGGAAACGGGATTGAGGTCGAATCGATAACCTGCGGCAAACAAAGCTTTTGCCTCGGATGCAAAGAAAAAACCCCGTTCGTCGTGGACGTACCAAAAGGGTTTAATGCCGTGTGGGTCCCGAGCGGCAAAAAGTTCTTGGGTGGTTTGGTTGTAAATCGCAAACGCAAAAAAACCGTTGAATTTTTCCACGCATTTTGCGCCCCACGTCTCGTATGCACGAAGCAGAACTTCCGCGTCACCCGTGGATTGAAATTGTATTTCAGGGCGAATACGTCGGATTTCTTCCGCTATTTGTGGATAGTTGAATATTTCGCCGTTATAAACCAAGGTCAATTCGCCAACGGTCATAGGTTGGTTGCCGGCGGGAGAAAGGTCCAAAATAGCGAGACGGGTATGACCCAAAATCGCACCATCCATTTTTTTCATAGCCTGCAAATCCGGTCCGCGCCGCGACAACGTTTTTAGCCCGGCTTCGAATTTTTCCGAATCAAATTTTCCCGGCCCTACCCATCCGACGATTCCACACATAATTTTTATTTTTTTTAAGCGATAAAATTGTATTTTTCTCTACAAACGCCTTAAATAGATTGTTGTTTACCGCTTTTAAATAAGGATAAGTATCGATATATGTAACCTTAAAACAACTTCAAATTCAATATTTTTTATCTCTTATAAATAAGAATAAACTACATTTTGAATATTCCATAGACTGCGCTGCCCGTACCGCTCATGCTCGCGTAAAGGGCCCCTTTTTTGTAGAGATAGTTTTTGACGCGCAAAAGCTCGGGAAACCGCCTGAAAACCGTTGGTTCAAAATCGTTGACGATGTGGTCTTTCCACAAACGGACGTCCAAAGTGGTGATAAGGCGTTCGAGATTTTTATGGAGCGAACATTTGAGTAGGTCGATTTCCTTGTAGGCCAGCGAAGTATCGGAATGAACCGGTTGGGTCATAATTTCAATACGATACGGGAAATTGAAACGTATTTCAAAAAATTTATCCCCGATTCCCCTTGCCAAAAGCGGACGGTTTTCCAAAAAAAAGGGTACGTCCGCTCCTAATTTCACTCCGATTTCTTTGAGTTCGTCTTGGCTGTAACCTAAGGCGAAAATAAAGTTTAAGGCACGCAGGACAAAAGCGGCGTTTGACGAACCTCCCCCCAAGCCCGAACCGACGGGTATACGTTTATGAAGCCGCATCGTTACCGCCGGCATTTCGGGACGCAACGCTTTGAGCGCCTTCCATGCTTTGATGCATAAATTATCTTCCAAATCGCCCGGAATACTCAAACCCGTAACTTTTAATACCGGCGTATCGGCGTTATCGAGCCGTTGTACCGTCAAATCGTCGAACATGTCCATGACCGGATAATACACCGTCTCAATTTCATGGTATCCGTCCGGCCTTTTGCCTTTGATAAACAATCCGATGTTTATCTTGGCGTTGCATTTGAGTGCGAGCGCTCCGTCCATAATTTTTTAGACCGCCAATTAGGCATTACAAATTCAAAACGGCACAAAAATTAACGTTTTTGCCGTATTTTCATGTTTTTTACCTTGCGTTGCGGGTTTTTGCAAAATTATAAAAATTTAAGTGTTCACGCCTTCGGCGAACAAGGCAAAGTCGTACTTCACCGGGTCTTCGGGGCAAAATGTTCTGAGTCTATGCGTGAGTTCTTCCACAGCCTTGCGGTCGTTTGTTTTGCGGGTCAGTAGCCCGTCGGCACGCGCCACGTTTCCCGTGTGAACGTCCAAAGGAATGTAAAGCCCGGAAGGCGATATTTTTTTCCACAAACCCAAGTCCACTTCGTCCTTTCTGACCATCCAGCGCAAAAACATAAATACGCGTTTGGCCGCCGAACCCCTATCGACGTCGGGAACGTGTTTGAGGCTTCTTGGAGGCAAAACTTTTTCCGCTACCGCGCGATAACGCGCCACGCCGTCCATTAAATTTTCGGATACAAAAAGATTTTCCATGCCGCCGTCGCAATAAATCTTTTTTAGCATTCGACAAAAACCCGCGGCGTCGACGGCGTTAAACGTTCGATGAACGAATCCGTCGAAAGCATGCATATCGTTCTCGGTGGCCAGCGTCACGAATTCGTACGGCGCCCAACCCATAAGACTCATCAGCTTGCGGGCGCTTTTAATGATTTGTTCCCGTCTGCCCCACGCCAAGGTTGCCGTTAGCAGTCCGGCGATTTCCACGTCTTCGCGTTTGGAAAACTCGTGGGGAACGCATATCGGGTCGCCGGCAATAAACTCACGCCGCTTATATTTTTTTACTCGAAGTTCAAGCAGTTCTTTCAAGTCCATTTTCAATGTTTGAGGTTGTTTATGCTCAAAACAACCTTTAATTTTAACTAATTTTGCAAATCAAATTCGCATCAAAGAATAGCAAAAATGACGGAGTTTTGCATGGTTTACGTACCCGTACCCGACGAAGAAACGGGCGTGGCTATTGCCAAAGCCGCCGTTGCCGAGCGATGGGCGGCGTGTGCCAATCTTTATGCCGCCGGCATTTCGGTGTACGAATGGGAGGGTAAGGTTTGCGTCGAATCGGAACGAGTTTTGTTGTTAAAGACCGCAAACGAAAACTTTTCCAAGCTGGCCGCAAGAATCAAGGAACTTCATCCTTATTCCGTTCCGGCCATTCTTCGGTTGCCGATATCCGACGCCAATGCCGAGTATCTCGACTGGATGCGAAAAGTTTTGAACCCTTAAACGGAATTTCCGGTTTTATGAAAATAAATTCATGTATATGAGAAAGGTTTCCCCGGCGTTGATGGCTTTATTGGTTTTTATCGGAAGACCGCAGACGAATGCGCAGTTGCCCGAAGAAAAACCCGTAACGTGGAACAATGTCGTCGTTCCGGCTTCGGGATACAAAATAGGTGACGTGGTAACCCTGCGTTTCAATGCCACCATAATCGAACATTGGCATTTGTATTCGGTGCGTCCCAAACCGGCGGGTAAAATGGGCGCCGTTCCCACTACCTTCAACCTTGACGAAAAAGACACCCGCGGTATACAAGTCGTCGGAAATTTGACCGAATTCGGAGAAATTGTTAAAGAATACGACGATATCTTCGAAGTGGACGAATATTATTTCAAAAAAAACGCTTACTTTGAACAAAAAATAAAAATTACCGCGCCCGACGCCCGCGTCGTTGGATATCTTAAATTTCAGTCGTGCAACGAAAAGGGCAAATGCGTCGTCCAAAACAACGAATTTGATTTCAATCTTTCGGCCGCCGCCCCTGAAAAAAAGCCCGACGCAAAAGCCGAGAACGAAAAAACGCTCCGAGCCGACTCTTCGAATATCGCCGTCGATTCGGGACGTAGGCTTCAACCGCCGATTGTCGAACCCACCACCGTCGATAACAACGACGACCCCGATTCGCGTAAGGAAAAAAGCTTGTTTTCGTTGTTTTTTTGGGCTTTGGCGGGGGGATTGGCCGCGTTTTTAACGCCTTGTGTTTTTCCCATGGCGCCGATGACCATTAGTTTTTTCACCAAGCGCAATAAATCGGGTCGTGCCGCCGTCGTTCGCGACGCATTGATTTACACCTTTTCGATTGTGTTTATGTTCGTTGTTTTGGGTTTGGCGATTACCGTAATTTTCGGCGCCTCGACGCTTTACAGTCTTTCAACCAACCCGTGGGTTAATTTGATGTTTTTTGCCTTGTTGGTGGTTTTCGGCGTATCGTTTTTGGGGGCGTTTGAATTGAATTTGCCCGGCTCGTGGTCGACGCGTGCCAATATCGGCGCCGACCGTGGCGGCACGATAGGCATTTTCTTTTTGGCTTTGACATTGGTTATCGCCTCGTTTTCTTGCACGGGGCCGATTGCGGGGTTTATCTTGGTAGACGCCGCCACCGGTTCGTTGTGGGCGCCGACCGTCGGCATGACGGGTTTTGCCATCGGATTTGCCGCGCCTTTTTCGTTTATCGCTCTTTTTCCCGGTATGATGAAGGCCTTGCCCAAATCCGGCGGTTGGCTCAATTCCGTCAAGGTCGTTCTTGGTTTTCTCGAATTGGCCCTTTCGCTGAAATTTTTAAGCCAAGCCGACTTGTACTGGCATTTGGGCCTGCTTGACCGCGAAATCTTTTTGGCCATTTGGATTGTACTTTCCGTATTGCTGGGCGTGTATCTGCTCGGCAAACTCATTTTGCCCCACGATACCCCGCTGGAATACGTATCGGTGCCGCGTTTTTTATTGGCTACCGCCTGTTTTTCTTTCGCCTTGTATTTGACGCCGGGGCTCTGGGGGGCGCCGCTCGACGCTCTTTCGGGACTCCTGCCGCCCTCCAACGACGCCATCGGCGTTCGCATCGCTCCTTATTACACCCACAACGCCCCCGATTTCAATTCCCGCAACGAAATTTGCGCCCTCGAACGAAAATACGCCGACAAACTCGCCGCACACGCTCCCGACGGTTTTTGTTTGTTTTACGACCTTGAAGAAGGCTTGAAATATGCCAAGAAAACAAACAAGCCCGTCCTACTCGACTTTACCGGACACACTTGCGCCAACTGCCGCGAAATGGAACGCAAGGTCTGGTCTAAAAACGAAATCAAATCTTTGATGAACGAAAAGTTCGTCGTCGTTTCCCTATACGTGGACGAACAAACGAAATTGGACTCCATTCTCGTTACCCCCGAGGGCGACAAACTTCGCACCGTTGGCGACAAATACATTTACCTCCAAAAAACAAAATATAAAACCATTTCCCAACCGTATTACGTCGTCGTGGATGCGGAAATGAACACGTTGAGCCCCGGAGTGGGTTATACGCCCAACATCGAGGATTATAGAGCGTTTTTGGAAAAAGGCTTGAAACGATAAAACAAAGAAGCAATCTTTCCAAGGCAGGAGCCCTCCGTGGGGACGACTTGCATTCATGCCCCACGGAGGGACTAAAACAAACGATATCGGTTTCAATACAACGTTTTGTACCTTCCCGGTTCGGCCTCGGCCATCATTTGCAACGCGAGTTCAACGACGTTCTCGACCGACGGTTTGGAGAAATAATCGCCGTCGGTACCGTAAGCCGGCCGATGGGGTTGGCCCGTAAGCGTACGCGGCGCCGAATCCAGCCAGCGAAACCCACCTTGTTTTTCCAACACTTGTTGCATCATGTATGCCGACGCGCCCCCCGGAACGTCCTCGTCCATGAATATTATTCTGTTGGTTTTTTTCAACGATTGAAGGATGATTTCCCTGCGGTCAAACGGCAAAAGCGTTTGCACGTCCACGACCTCTAAATCGACGTTGAGTCCGTTCAAAATTTCTGCGGCCTCCATCGCGATGCGGCAGCACGCGCCGTAGGTAACGAGCGTTATGTCTTCGCCTTTGCGCAGGATTTCGGGAACGCCCAAGGGTACGGTAAATTCCCCGACGTTTTCGGGCATGGTTTCTTTAAGTCGGTAGCCGTTCAATACCTCGATAATCAGTGCGGGTTCGTCGGCTTGAAGAAGGGTGTTGTAAAAGCCGGCGGCTTGGGTCATGTTGCGCGGAACGAGAACGTGGATTCCCCGGCAAGCGTGAATAATCATGCCCATCGGCGAACCCGAATGCCAAATGCCTTCGAGCCTGTGGCCCCGCGTACGGATAATGAGCGGCGCTTTTTGACCCGACTTCGTTCGATAACGAAGCGTTGCCAAATCGTCGGAAATAATTTGTAGGGCGTACAACAAATAGTCCAGATACTGAATTTCGGCAATGGGACGAAGGCCGCGCATGGCCAAGCCAATCCCCTGACCGATAATGGTCGCCTCGCGGATGCCCGTGTCGTAAATGCGCTCCTCGCCGTATTTTTGTTGCAAACCGGCAAAAGCCTGATTGACGTCGCCCAATCGACCCAAGTCCTCGCCAAAAGCCATCAGTCGCGGCTCGCGGGCGAAAGCCGCATCGAAACACGCCTGCAACACCTGACGTCCGTCCACGATTTCCGCCGGCACTCCGTAGCGCACCGGCACCTCCTCGACGAACAACGCCGAACGAGAACTCTCGGCGTATAAATGCGAGTTGTAGCGTTCGTAATTCGCCGCGTCGTGCGAACGCTTCAATTGGGCCAAAGCCTTTCTGGACTCGTGGTTTTCGTTCGCCGTCAAAACAAACACTTTGCGTAGGGCCGAATATATGTCTTTGCGAAAAGGTTCGGCAAGTTTTTCCAGCTCCGACTTTACGTTCAATATTTCTTCCCGACGCGGCGAATGTTGGGCCAAACGCGCAAAGGCCTCGCCAAACTCCGCTATTTCCTTTTTGATTTCCCCGATGTAAAGCTCCCACGCCTCTTTGCGTGCGTCTTGAACGAACTTTTTGTCTTCGGCCTCAAACGCCTGCAATTCCGCTTCGCCGACCAAGCCCGTTTCCAAAATCCATTTCCGCATTTGGTTGAGGCAGTCGTATTCGCGTTCCCATTCCAGCCGTCCTTTGGACTTGTAACGTTCGTGGCTGCCCGAAGTCGAATGGCCTTGCGGTTGGGTCAATTCCGTTACGTGTACCAGCGCCGGAACGTGATGACGACGCACTCGTTCGGCGGCTTTGGCGTACGTCGCGCACAACGCCGCATAATCCCATCCCTTGACAACGAACACTTCTATTCCCTCGTGTCGCAAATCGGGTTTGAACCCTTGAAACAGCGTCGAAATCGAGCCTTTGGTCGTTTGGTAGTCTATCGAAACGGATATGCCGTAATTGTCGTCCCACACGGACATCAACAGCGGAACCTGTAGCACGCCCGCCGCGTTCATCGTTTCCCAAAAAACGCCCTCGGACGTCGAGGCGTCGCCGATGGTTCCAATGACGATTTCGTTGCCCGATTTTGAAAAATACCCTTTTTCGTGCCGACCGAGTTCGGGATGATTGCGATAAAACTTGGAGGCCAGCGCCAAACCCAACATCCGTGGCATCTGCGAGGCCGTTGGCGACGAGTCGGCCGAAGCGTGGAATTTGTCCGTCAAATCCAGCCATTCGCCGTTTTCGTCGAGCATGCGGGTGGCAAAATGTGCGTTCATTTGCCGGCCCGCCGAAAACGGGTCGTATTTTATATCCGCATGGGCGTAAAGTTGGGAAAAAAATTCGCGTATCGTTGCCGAACCCGAAGCGAACATCAAGGTTTGGTCGCGATAATAGCCCGAACGAAGGTCTCCGGGGCGACAGGCCTTCCATAACGCCAATTGCGCCAATTCTTTGCCGTCGCCAAAAATTCCGAATTTCGCTTTTCCCGTCAGTACCTCGCGCCGTCCGATAAGGCTTGCCTGACGGCTACGATAAGCCGTGCGGTAATCCGACAATATTTCGTCGCGGTCGAACTCCATTTCCAGACGTCCGGCCGCTTCAATTTCTTGCAATAAGTTTTCCAACATCGCGTTGTGCGCTTTCAACGACAAAGATACACAATTTTTCAACGATGCCTACTTTAAAAGATAACTACGTTCGTCGGCGGACAACCGGCCGTGGGCAACAAGCAAACTTTCCAACTTGGCATAAAGCCCGTTTTGCCGTTCCTGAAATTCCCGCCCGTCTATCGAAACGACGGGACGAAAAAGTACGACGGCGTTGGTTAAAAACGCGCCCTTAAAATCGAATATTTCATCGTATTTGACGGGCGCGACCTCGACGCTCATCTCCGCCTCGCCGGCATGGCGCAAGATAAATTCGCGCATTACTCCCGCAATGCACCCCGTTTTTAACGGCGGCGTGACGATTTCCCGTTCGTTTTTGACGAAGAAAATATTGTAACCGGCGGCGGAAGCCACTTGCGCCGCGCCGCCCGATTTTCGTATCGACGGCAAAAGGGCCGTGTCGGGATAGGTTTCACGGGCCGCCAAAACGTAATTCAACGCACCGAGCGTTTTGTGTCGCGAAAAAGACGACGGGCTTAGTTTCACGGATGAAAGGCGCAAACGCACCGGCTCCCGTTCTCCAACAACGGCACGGGATTCCGCCGTCCATTCGACTTCTTTTTCGGGAGAATAGTACGGCGGCCGGCCGCGTCGCCAAAACGTCCAGCGCACCGCCGCTTTTTCCGTCGCCGGTACAAAGCGAGAAAACACGTCGTCGGGAATGTGCAAGCCCAATCGTTGCGCCCCACTTCTCAAACGACGACGATGCCCTTGCAAACCAACATATCCGCCGCATCGCGCATCGTAACGCACGGTTTCAAACAGTCCATCCCCGTAATACAGCCCCCGGCGGGAAGTCCAACGCCCTTCAACACCTTCCGTCATCCGGAACAAAATACTAAAAAAGACGACCCCGGCGGATATGGCCGGGGTCGTGCGTCAATAAATTTTTCGATTTATTCCACGTTGATTTTCGCAATAAGAACCGCGTCTCCGAAATTGAACCGAACCAGATAGAGTCCGGCCGAAAGGTTTTCCAAGACGTTGAATACGTTGCGGCCGCGTTCCACCGTATGCGTGCGTACAAACACCGTGCGACCCGTAACGTCGGTCAGCGACAGGGTTCCCGTCCCTTCCGTCTGCGAATCAAAACTCAAAGTAAATTCGCCTTTGTTGGGATTGGGATAAACCGTAAAGCCGGAAAGCGACCGTTGGCCCATGCGGAAAAACGGGGTGGTGAAAATTTGCGTTCGGTTCGGCGTATTGGCCGGCGGCGGCGCAACGTTCGTCGACGGACAAGGACCGCCGCATATCGTGTAAACCCGCACCTCGTAGTCCGTACCGTCTTCCAAATTTTCAAAGCGATAGCTTTGTACGCCCGGCCCCGAAAATGCCGTGGCAACCCGTCTCAACGTTGTGGGAGAACCTTCATACCTAAGCTCCAAAATATAGCACGTGGCGTTGGGCTGGTCGCCGGGCCAAAACACGTCGGCGACGATATTCGAACCGCCGACAACATCGGTTTGAACTTCGACGTAACTTGCCGTGTCGCACGCCGCGCTTACGCCCGTTGTAAATCGATAGTTCGAAGCGGTCGCCCATTCGGAGAAAATACCGCCCACGTCCGTAGAACCCGTTTGCGGACCGCATGTGGAAGTGAATGCGGGAGTGAATACGGAAGAGCTGCAACTACGGGTTTGGATTCGGTATTCGTACATCGTTTGCGGTTGTAACCCCGTCAATTCCCACCACAACACTACGCCGTCGGCGACGGTGTTGGTTAGGTTGGCGTTCGGGACTACGACGGATTGCCAACTCCCGGAACCAACAACCCGATAGCTGATGCGATAAATGTTCGAGGCGCCGGCAGGTGCCGGGTTACCGCCCTCACCCGCAAATCCCCCCTCGTATCCTCCGTCGGAACGCCAGTAAATTCTTGCACGGTTTGAACCCAAGTTCGGCGTTGTAATGTCGTTATAGGGCGCGACGCCCGTGGTAGGCGTAACGGAATAGGCGTTGTTTAATGGCGCTAAGACCCGAGGTTTTCGGATGCCGACGCGTACGAGCGTCGTATCCTCGCATCCCCCCCCGCCTGCATCGCAGATTTCGGGATCGTTTGGATTGCCCGTAAAAAACGCGGCCCGTACCACGTAGTTGGCGGGTAAAAGATTTTCAAAGTCTTGTCCCAGCTGCCATAGACGAACTATAAATCCATCGGTGCTTTCCAAACGATACCAAATTTCAGCGCTCGTATTGTTCGATTGTCCGGAAGCCATTGCCGCAATGGCGCCGCTTGCGTCGCCGTCGGCATTGTCGTAACCGCAAGCCAACGCGGGCGTAACCGCACTAACGGAGACTTCGACCGGCTCGGAAATAAACGGTCGTATTTCCAATTTCGCTTCGGCATAACAACCGGCAAGCAAACCATCGGCCACCGTCGCACGAACGCGGTATTCGCCCGGTTCAATATTGTTGTAGTTTGTTACGTTTTGGTCGTTGAACGTATAATTTAATCCCAAGGCCGTCCCCAAAGTCATTATCAGCGAGTCGTTTTCGTCATAAAGCGTATAATCAATATTGGGTACGGGGGAAGGCTCCGGGTTGATGGTTAAGTTGGCGATAATGGAATCGTAATTGTAAGGGGCGATACAACGAACGGGGATTAAGACGCCGTCGCTTAGCGTCAAGGTCAATGAAGTTCCGATACCGACTTGCGCCTCGCGTTCGTCGTAACAGACTCCCGTGGTATCCAAACCCACCCGAACGGTATAATTTCCCGGCGCTACGGGAATAAACCACGAATTCGTTTGCGGTCCGGCCACGATTTCATTGTTTTCAAGCAGAGTGTAATATATGATTTGTGCACTATCGTTCACAACGGCCTCAACGTATATCGAACCCGCGCCCGCCCCCGAACAGGATTGAATCGAAGGCTCCACGCTTAAAATGTCGAGTTTTATGTTGTATTCGACGGTATCGCGATACTCGATAAAACACGAGGGTTGCGACTGACGAGAAGCGCGAACGATGTAAATCCCTGCGGGAACGCCCTCAAACACGCCCCCGATTTGAGTCGGGAAAACGACGGTGCCGTTCGTGTCCAAAACGGTGTAGCGAATGTCGTTGTAGCCCGTGGCCAAGGTCAGAATCTTTCCGTCGAAGGAGTGGTTGCAAGTCGCGGGATTGGTCAATTGCGTTTGCCACTCGAATTCGGGAAAATCCAATTCAACGATTTGAGCGCCGAAACAATCGCCGTCGCGGGCAAGAATGTAATATGTTCCTTCATCCAAATTCAAAAATTCATAACTCGCGGCGTTAGGCGAAGTTTCGACTACGGTGGCGTTGTCGCGATAAAGGGTATAAACAACGGCGTTGGCGCTCGAAACCCTGATTTTTCCATCCGTGGAGTTCGTGCAAGTGCTCAATTCGATTTCGACGTCGAATGGAACGTCGGAGGCGCCGATAAACACCGTATCCGCTACGAAGCATCCTTCGGCGTTGTCCGCACGAAAGGCAACGAAACCGGGTCGAATTTGGGTAAACGGTGCCGTTTCGCCTAGGCCTACCGTCAATGTAACGTCGTACGTATTGTCGGCCAATCCGTACACACGAACGGAAAAATCGGGAGTACCGCCAAAAGGGGAAACGGCAAGCGAGCCATAGTTGTCGGGGCCACAACCCGTGGCGTCGGCACGGACGGCTTGAACGCCGAAGGCTTCCGTCTGGGGTATCTCAATCTGCCACGTTCGTGAGCAGCTGTCGGGAGACAGCGCGACAACCGTCAACGTATACGTTCCCGCTTCGATAGGTAAGCCTGCAACGCCCGAGTTAAAAACGAAAATATCAACGTTAACGGGCTCAAAATTCAAGACCGTATCGGCAAACGCAACACTTAGGCGGTAGTTTGGATTTTCGTTCGGGTAGTTGCCTCCGGATATGTTGGCCAAAATGATTTGGGCGTCGCCGCCGCCGGAACACGATGGGGGGGTAATCTCGACATTTTCGATTACGATTTGCGAACGCTGACGCACGGGAATAAACGGAATTTCAAACGAGCACCCATAAGCGTCGGTAACGGTAACCGAATAATTCCCGCCCGGAATGCCTACCAAACTTGAGCCAAGCAGTGAAACGGGCTGGCCGTTGCGTCGCCAAGCGTATTGGTAAGGCGGTTGCCCGCCGGCGGCCACAATGCTTACCGCGCCGTTGTTGAAGTCGTAACACGTCGCGTCCACCGGCGTAGTGAACGTCGCAAGCAAGGTTGTACCCAATTGATTGACCAAGAACGTATCGGCGACGGTGCAACCGTTGGCGTCGCGAACGACAACGAAGTATTGCCCGGCGGGAACGTTGGAAAGATTTTGGGTCGTCGCACCCGTAGACCATTGGTAGGTATAAGGCGCCACCCCGCCCGAAGGGTTAATTAATATGGCTCCGCCCGAGCCGCCGCAAATACTTGGCACGATTTGTCCCAAATTGATGGTTACGGGAGCGGAAGGTTGGGTGATGGTTGCGGAAGCGGTTGCCGTACATCCGTTAATGTCCGTCACAAGTGCCGTATACTCGCCGGCTTGCAAACCGTTAATGGCCGTAGCGGTGGATGTGAAGTTGTTCGGTCCCGTCCAAGAAACGTAATAATTGAATTCCGAGGCGCCGCCGGCAACGGTTATCGCCAGTCCCCCCGTTGCCTGACCGAAACACTGTACATTGGCTTGGGTGGTAATGTTCACCGACAACGGCGCGTCGGGTTGGGTAACGGTAAATTCACCCGATTTTTGACAGCCCGCCGCGTCGGTAACGGTAACACGGTACAGGCCGGCGGGGCGATTGACAAGTTGGCTGAAAGGCGCGCCCGGACCCGCCGATACCGTATCGCCGTTTTGGATGGTCCAAGCGTAAATGTACGGTGGTGTTCCGCCGACGACCGTGGCATTTACGGTGCCGGTAAGTTCTCCGAAACAAGCCACGGGGCCGCCGCCCATGTTTATGCTTAACGTCCCTTCGCCGACCAACACGTCACGCAATATACTGCGCGAGCATCCATCGGCATCGACGACCCTAATCCGATACTGACCGGCGGGTAGGTTTTCGAAGGTATAAGCGTTGTTGTTTTGGGAAGTGAGAGGGTAGATATCCCCGTTGGGCTGCAAGGCAAGAGTAACGCTGTAAGGCGCCGAACCGCCCGTAACGACGGCAATGACTCTTCCGTCGGTGGCGGCGCCGCAAGAAGTGGCGTTGGTTGTCGCGTCGATGGACAAATTGCCAAAGTCCGCCGAAACAAGAGTCGAAGCGGTGGCCGCACAACCGTTGGCGTCGGAAGCGAACAGCGTATAGGCGCCGCCTTCGGAAACGATAATGGTCGAACCCGCGGCCGAAAAATTGTTGGGGCCTTGCCAAGTGAAAACGTAACCGCCCGCACCGCCTATGGCGTTGGCCGAAAGCTCGCCCGTAGGATTGGCGCAGTTGAGCTCGACGATGTTGTTAATCACTTCGGCCGCGAGAGGTTCGGGACTTTGTACGCTTTCGCTCAAAACAAAAGTACAACCTTGCGCATCCCTGACGGTCAAAACGTATATACCCGCCGAAAGTCCGGAAATATCTTCGTTAAACGCGACAAAACCGTTCGGCCCCGTCCATTCGTAGGTGTACGGAGGCGTACCGCCCGAGGCCGAAACTTCAATGGTTCCCATGGAATCGCCGGCACACAACAAGTTGTCCACGTTGTCGACGCCTGCGGAAAGCAGTAGGTCGGCGTTGAAAGTGAATCCGCCCTGTTCCGCGTTCGGATCGCCGACGCACAAGTCGGCGTCCAAAATCGAAACCAAATCGTAAAAACCCGTACCGTAATTTACAAAATGTATTCTGCCGTTTAGGTCGGACTCAAAACTTCTTAAAACGCTGTCGGGCGTAAGAATTTGAACGGTGTAAGGAGCCGTGCCGCCGGAAAAACGAAGGCGAACACTGTCGCAAAAAGCTTGGTATTCCGCAAGAGCGATGGCGGCGGGGGGAGGGCAGGAACCGGTGTTGTAAACGGCCAAAAATCCGTCTTCGACGCCCTTGAAAGCATTAAACGGCGATTGAGCGAAATTAATGGGAAAATTGATGGAGCGGGTCGTTCCGACGACGGCGACGTAGGACGTGACGGCGGCCAAACCGAGTGCGGCGTCGTTACGCGCCCCGCCGTAATAAAACGCATTGACGAGCGACGGCGAGGGGCCGTTCAAATTAAATTCGGCTAAGAGTGCGTCTTCCAGACCCGCGTTGCTCGATTGATTGGGGGGCGTGGCGTCGTTGACAAGAACGGGAAAATCGGTGCTCAGGGTTCTCCCCGCCAAATAGACCCGGTTGCCGACGGCGCGTACCGAGGTAAGTTCATCGGCGGCGGCGCCGCCCAAATAGGTCGAATAAGGAACGCCCGACAATTCGTAGTCAAAAAGAGTGAAAAATCCGTCGCCGCCGCCGTTGTTGGAGGCTTGACGGGCGTCGCCCGAAACGGGCAGGTTGGCGCTCCGCGTACGCCCCGCGACGGCAATACGGTTGGGGGTCAATGCGACGGAAAGCGCCTCGTCCAAATCGGCTCCGCCAAAAAACGTCGAACGCAGAATTTGTCCATCGTCTCCAAGCACGGCAAGGAAAGCGTCCGTGCCGCCGGCATTTACGGATTGATAGTTGCCGTCGATGCCGGGCAAGGCGTTGCTTGCGGTTCCTCCGACGACGTAAATTTTTCCCTCCGCATCGACGGTTACGGCGTTGGCCCTATCGTCGCGTTCGGAACCAAAGTAAGAGCTCCACAAAAATCCACCCTCGTCGGAAAATACGGCGACAAAGCCGTCGCGATTGCCGCCATAAACATTGGCGGCTTCGTAAAGGTTGGCGGACGAGGTGTTGCCCGCAACGACGACGCGGTTGTTGAGACGGTCGAAGGCAATGCCCAAACCGCGGTCGGAATTGGAACCGCCGAAGCGGGTCGAAAAACGAATCGTGCCGTTGGGCGCAAAAGAGGAAATGACGACGTCCTCGTTGCCCAGACCCGTGGTTTGCGTCGGGTTGAATTCGGGATAGCCGTTGCCGCGCGTCGAACCCGTCAAATAAACGTTTCCTAAGGGGTCGGCGGCGATGGCGTAGGCGGCGTCGTCGCCCGGACCGCCAACGAACGTCGCCCAACGCCGGGCGCCGTTTTCATCGAACTTCACCAATATCACGTCCGAAAGTCCGCGTTGCACCGGCTGATAACCGTTTTGGGTCAGATAGTTGTTGGTCGAACGGGTGAACCCCGCGGCAACCACCGCGTTTTCACCGTCAATGACGACGGCGGAAAGGTTGTCGTTGGAGGTTCCGCCGTAGAACGTCGCCCGCGCCCGTACCAACGGGTCGATGATTAAGGCGTTGTTTTTTTTGCGTCCCTTGACGTCGAAAGAAATCTCGCCGGACGAGGACATAAGGTACCGGGACTCGACCTCCAAGCACAATTTTTGGCCTTTTCGTTCGGAAAGCACGCAGGAAACGGGCGCCATTTCCCGCAATTCACCACCGGGATAAGTCAAAACGATTTGTCCGTCGTCGTTGATTTTCAACGATTGGTAATCGGAGTATTGAATTTTGACGACGTTGTGGGAAACGCCGGGCGCAAGGACAAAATCGTATTTTAAAGTTCCGTCTTTGAGTCGGAAAACCAAGTCCACGCCAGGCCAAAGATTGCGATAAGCGACGGAGGCATAGGCGGGAACGTTTTCGGCTTTAAAATCGGAGAGATAATAGTGGTAAGCGTAAGGTAAAGTTTCGTTCGGGACAATGGCGGGGTGGGCCGACGCGCCGGGAAAAATAAGGTCGGTGCGGTAAGCGTAGGTCTGAACTTCTTCGCCGGTTCGCGGGTCGGTTTCGTAACCATCGAAAACAAAAGCCACTTTGTTGTCGAGAAAGTAGACTCGTCCGCCGTCGATAGAGGCGAAAAAATGTACTTTTTCGTTGGTAAGGGAAACAACCTGACCAACGTTGGGGACGAATGCGTCGGCGGAAAGCCGGAAACCGGACGGGCGGGAGCCGCAAAGGTCGCCGGCCCGCAACCCCGACGACGCCAACATCAAGGCGGCAACGAGGACGATGCTTGGGTTTCGCACGATATTCATTGTGTATTTGCTAAAATAACGACACGGGCCGCGAAACACGACACGCGTCGCCGCAAAGTTAATCAATTTCCGCCAACACAAAGAAATTGTCACGACAATTTACGAGTCGAACGATTGATTTCGTTTTCGCTCGCGCCAAATTCTCAAAATGCGTTTTTAATGTGTTTTTTCAAATTACGGGAACAGGACAAGCTTGACTCAAGAAAGGGATATCGCCCCCAATAATATCATTTTATTATCAACAATGTGCATAAAGCAAAACAATATCGTAAGAATATTCATTGTTTTTTCGGTTATTTGCATCGAAAAGTTTTGATTGAGATGAAATGGTAGTGGACGAGACGCGGATACGGGTGCGATACTCCGAAACCGACAAAATGGGATACGTCTATTACGGCCAGTATTTGACTTACTTCGAGATAGCCCGTGCCGAACTCGTTCGGCGTTTGGGCGTGCCGTATTCGGAAATGGAGGAAACTTTTGGCTATTTGTTGCCGGTGGTGGAGGCGCACGTCGAATACAAGGCGCCCGCTCGATACGACGATATGCTTGTCGTCAGAACGTATCTTAAACGCAAACCCGGAGTCAAAATCCGTTTCGATCACGAAGTCGAACGTTCCGACGGCGTCCTCGTCGCCGTAGGTTACACGATACTAGCTTTTCTCAAGGCGCCCGAACGCAAGCCCGCCCGTCCTCCGTTGTATTTCATGCAGGCCGTAGACAAGTATTGGGATGACGGAGAAAATCTACGAAGCGTTTAAATCGACTGCGGGAATCGAAACCGACAGTCGAAAAGACGTTGTAAACAAAATGTTTTGGGCGCTCCGCGGACCGAATTTCGACGGCAACGACTTCGTCCTCCAAGCCTTGGAACGCGGTGCGAAATACGCCGTTTGCGACCGTCCCGAGCTCGCCGGCGAAAACGTCTTTTACGTTCAAAACGGTCTCGAAACCTTGCAAAAACTGGCCCTGTTTCATCGTCGCCGTTTGAACATCCCCGTTTTGGGACTGACGGGCTCGAACGGTAAAACAACCACCAAAGAACTTTTGGCCGTAGGTTTGGGAAAAAACGCCTATGCTACGCGCGGCAACCGCAACAACCACATTGGCTTGCCGTTAAGCGTTTTGGAAATTACGGACGAACACCAATACGCCGTTTTGGAAATGGGCGACAACCGTCCCGGAGAAATCGCCGCATTGTGCGAAATCGCCCGACCCACCCACGCCCTGGTCACCAACATCGGCAAAGACCACGTCGGCAATTATGCGAACATGGACCAAAACGCCAAGACGAAATTGGCCCTTTTCGAGTTTGTAGCCGCCGCCGACGGTATGCTCTTCGTCAATCTCGACGACGCGTATCTGGCGCCGTTTGCCGACCGTTACCCCGTTAGAACGACGTACGGCGTGGCCAACTCCAAAGGGGACTATACGGCGCGGCAGGTGAAGGCCGGCGTTCGTGGAATGACCGTCGAGATTACGCAAACGTTTTCGGGAAGAAAAGCATGGGTCGAAACACCGCTTTGGGGCGAACACAACCTCCAAAACATCTTGGCCGCCGCCGCCGTCTGCATGACTTTTGAGCTCTCGCCGGTAAGGCTTTCGGCCTACCTTCCCCAAAACAACCGTTCCCAAATCATTCAGGACGGCCCCAAAATTTATTTGGCCGACGCTTACAACGCCAACCCTTCGTCGATGCGTGCGGCCTTGGAAGGGGCACGCGGTTTCGGAAAACCCGTTCTTGCCGTGCTGGGGGACATGCACGAACTCGGAGACCACGCCGCCGCCGAACACCGCGACCTCGGAAAACGCATTCACAAACTCAAAGACGTCAAGGCGCTTTTCGTCGGTCCGCTTATGCGGCATGCGCACGAAGCCTGTCCGGGCTCTCGCTATGCTCCCGAAATCGACGCCGCCCGACAAGAGCTCAACCAACTCATCGACGATTACGACGTTGTGCTCTTTAAAGGTTCGCGGGCCATGCAAATCGAAAAACTTATTCCTCAATAAATGATACAATACCGCAAATTCATCTTCAATCCCTTTGCCGTCAATACTTACGTTTTATGGGACGAAACCCATCGCTGTGCAATTATTGACCCGGGCATGGTCGAGACGCGGGAATACTCAACGCTTTTTTCCTTCATCGAAAGCAATAAGCTTGAACCCGAAGTCCTTTTGCTTACCCATTGCCACCTCGACCACGTTTTGGGTTGGGAGGGCGTTCATAAAAAATATGGATTGGTTCCACAATTTAGTTTTGAGGACGGTGAATCGTGTAGACGACAAAACACCCAATATCTAACGATGTTCGGACTCGATTTTCCCCCCATTCCCTCAATGGGGCAAGACCTAAGTGGAGGAACCGCGGTAAAGTTTGGACAAAGCGAACTGCAAGTCTTGGATACGCCCGGACATTCGGCGGCCGGTTTGTCTTTTTTTCACGCCGAAAGCAAACTGCTCGTTTCGGGCGACGTACTCTTTCATCTTTCGATAGGTAGAACGGATTTGGACGGCGGCGACTTCAACGTTTTGTCTCATTCGATACGCGAAAAAATTTTTCCTTTGGGCGACGACGTCAAAGTTTTGCCCGGCCATATGGACGAAACTTACGTCGGTTACGAAAAAAAACACAACCCTTTCGTTAGGGGATACTAGCTATATTTTTGCAAGAAACGGTGCGGGCGAGGGGAAATCGGCGGCCAGTTTTTCTCCGGTTATCCGCACCTGTCCGGACAGGTCGGACAAATAGGCCCGCGCCAGTTCTCCCGACGCCGATGCGTCGTCCACAACCCTGTGCCAGTCCACGTCTTCACAGCAAAAAGCAACGTAAATTCCTTGTTCGACATTGAGCCACTCCATTCGAGCGGGGGATTGAGGTCTTTGCCGCAAAGCCAAAACCAAAATTTGGTGTATCCAAAACGCTATTTTTTCCACAAATCGAACGGGCATGGGCGTTTCGGGAGAAAAGCTTCTTGAACCGACGATTTGCCAACGCCCGGAAAAACTTTCCAACAACGGCAATAACACCGTCGAAGGAAAAATGTGCAACGTTTCCCCGTTCGACTGTCTGTACGCGTCTCCCAATGCGGAAACTATCGTCGTTATCGCACGGGCGTCCAAAAACGCCAAAGATTCACAGACGTCGGCCGATGTGTTGCATTCCCGCAAATGAAAGTACCCCAACAACAAATGAAAATGTCCTTTCAAGCGATGCAAAAGTTGGTAGTAACGTTCGTATGAACGGTCGAAAATCAAAAACAGGGTGGCGTCGCCGTCGGGATGGTCGAATACCGTTGGGCCGGGCTTTAAAGCAATGCGGTGTTTGCCAACAACAAGATTTGTTCCGGCGGGTAATCCTTTTTCCAAGACCTTTTTCCAATCGGGAACGAGGTCTTGGAAGGGATTTTGCAGTTGGGCAAAAGAGGTTATGTCTTGACCGAGCCAAACATTGATTTCTTTTTCATCCTCAAAACACGAAGGCAATTGAACGCCGACGACCACGCCTTTTTCATCGAGTGCAAGAAAGCCGTCCGAAGGCAGACGAGAAAAAAAATCCAAACACTCTTTTCGGGTCATACGGCAAAACTTTCGCCGCAACCGCAGGAACGGCTCGCATTGGGGTTGGCAAAGTGAAAGCCTTTTCCGTTGAGTCCGTCGGAGTAATCCAGTTCCGTACCGGCAAGGTAAAGATAACTTTTAAGATTGCACAGCAATTTCAGACCTTTGTCCTCAAAGACTTGGTCGCCGGGCTGTTCTTCGTTGTCGAAATCGAGTTGATACGACAACCCCGAACAACCGCCCCCAACCACCGACACTCGAAGTCCGTAGTCGGGCGACAATCCGGATTCTTGACGCAACTTGGCGACGTGTTCCGCCGCTTTAGGTGAAATACTTATCATGGGTGTCGAACCGATATCGATGTTTTACCATCAACATAAAACAAAGAATACCCCAAAATGGTTTAGTCGAGGCGGCAGGATTTGAACCTGCGACCCCCTGCTCCCAAAGCAGGTGCGCTACCGGACTGCGCTACGCCTCGAAAAAATTACTGCTTTATCGGGAAACACTCATAAGGAACGCCCGTATTTTTGGCCATTTTTTTAAATTCTTTGAGGTCGTGCCCACAAATCTTCACCGCCGACGTATCTTGTCCTTCACGCGGGGCCAAAAGCTTGCACTCCTCGCACTTTTGACAAGCCGAGACCGTCGTCAAAATCCCCAACGCTACAACGCCAAGCAATTTCATGTTGAAAAAAAAACACCGCCCTTGGGCGGCGGGTGGTGAGGATGGGATTCGAACCCATGGTACCGGTTTTGCCGGTACGCCTCTTTAGCAAAGAGGTGCTTTCGACCGCTCAGCCACCTCACCGTTTAGTATCGCAAATTTAGGCACGTTGCCCGAATCCGCAAAAATATTTTTAAATTTTTTATCGCTCTGTACAAACCAAATGTTCGTCCGGTCGTCGACGATGGTTGAAATGCCCGAGTTCGTCTCGCGGGCGTAAAACGACAATCCCTTGACCGACGTACAAATCTTTTCACGCGGCTTGGAACGATTTTCAACCCCCAATTCATTAGCGTACCCATTCGCGGCGTTTAAGGGTTCCGCCGCATCAAACGAGGCGCCCGCATAATTTCGCCCAAAACAACGAGGGAAAAATCGCTTTGAAATTTTTCGTAACTTTGTCCGTGTGCACGCCCCTAATGTACGAAAAATTGGCATGGAGGTTGCGCAGACAAAAAACAAACCCGAATGAGCGTCATTTTTTGGCTGATAGGAACGGCGTTGTGGGCACAGCAACCGGTAGCCAATTTTACGGTTCAACCCCACGTTTGCACCGGACAAAGCCTCGTTTTTTTTAATCTTTCTCAAAACGCCAACAGTTATCGTTGGAGTTTGGGGGGCGGCGCCACGTCCACCGCCGTCAATCCCGCCCATATCTATTCCACGCCGGGCGTCTACTCCATTGAACTCATTGCCGAAAACACCGTTTCCGGACTCAAAGATACGCTGACGCTTGAAAACCACGTTACCGTCCATGAAACGCCCAATTTACCGCTCAATATTCTAGGGGCGACGACCGTTTGCGCCGGGGATACCGTTACTTTGGTTACCCAACGACGTACCGGTTTTTTGTATCAATGGTACGTCAACGACGTGGCAATTCCCGAGGCAACCGACACCGTGTTTTACGCCCAAACCACGGGCAACTACTCTTTGCGCATATTGAACCCGTCCAATCCCGCAGGCGCCTGCGTGCAAACCCACGGCCCCGTTTCCGTCAATGTTTTTCCCCGCCCCGAAACGGGAAACATCGTCGTCGACGGAGGAACCAACCTTTGTCCGGGTACGACCGTTACCGCAAGCGTAAACTTCGACCCCGACGCGTCTTATCAATGGCGACTTAACGGCCAAGTCTTGGAAGGAGCCACGACCCACCAAATCGTTGTAACCGTCGGTGGAAGTTATTGGGTCGAAGCGTTTAACATCGGCGGTTGTCGGGATACGTCCGATACCGTAAATTTTGTTTCGGCGCCCGCCCCCAACGCCGACCCCGTCAATCTTTCCGGCCCGACAACCTTTTGTACCGGCGACACCCTCGTGCTATCCACCCCTTTCCTCGAAGCTTTGACTTACCTTTGGCTCAAAGACGGGCTTCCGTACCCCAATGCCGCCGTCAATTCCGCCATCGTTACCGAATCCGGCGAGTACCGTTTGGTTTTGGAAAATACGCAAGGATGCAGGGATACCAGCGACGCGATAGTCGTCGTCGTCCACCCGCCCAACGCCACGGGTATTTTCGCCTCCAACGGTTTTGTGGTTTGCGAAGGCGACAGCACGCGGCTGTTTTTTGAATTGCAGGAAAACAAGGTCTTCACATGGTTTCGCAACGGCGAAGCGTGGGATTGGAACGAAACCGAATTTTGGGTTTACGAATCCGCAAATTATCTTTTGGCTTTGCGCGACGTGGTTACGGGTTGCGAAGATACGCTCGAGGCCGCCGTTAATTTTGTTCCTTACCCTTCCGTTCCCGAGGTGTTTTTCGAGGGTCTGAATCCTTTTTGTTACAACGAAACGCTCAACCTTCTCACCACGCCCGTACCGGGATTGCATTATCAATGGTACAAGGACGATGCGGCGTTGGACGGCGCCGACAATCCCGTCATTGCCGTCAATGAATCGGGATTTTATGCCGTGGCGGCAATCAACGCGGCGGGTTGTGCGACGCTTTCCCAACCGTTTGAGGCGCTTCGTTTTCCCGAACCCGAACTCCCCACCCTCTTCGGACCCACCGTTGGGTGCGAAGGCCAAGCCCTTTTTCTTTATTTCCATCCCTTCCCCGGACAAACGTATTTGTGGTATCGCAACGGTGAAGCCGTTGCATCGGATACGTTCGTCGTCGTTTCCCAAAACGCCGCTTACCGTTACGCCGCCGTCGACCTTGCCACGGGGTGCAGGATTGAGTCCGAGACGTTCAACGTCGTTTTCGAACCGCGCCCGCCCGCGCCCGTCGTCGTTTTCGACGGTCCTGAGTCCGTTTGTCCCGGGCAAAGCGCCACCTCGCTCGTCATCGTCGATTTTACCGCCCAAAATTATCAATACGTTTGGTATTGGAACGGCGAAACTTTACCCGACAGCCTGTTCGCCGACGTCGACGGCAATCGTTTGACCGTCCGCCATCCCGGAGCGTATTTTGTCGTTGCCGCTTATCCCGGAACGGGTTGTGCCACCGCCTCCGATACGCTTGGGGTCGGCACGGGAATCCCCGTCGCCAACGACACGCTTTATCGCGATACGGCATGGCCCGACTCCGTTTGCGCCGGCGATTCGGTGCGCTTGTTTGTCAACGGCGGGGACGGCATGATTTGCCGATGGTACCGAAACGGCCAACTCTTGTCCGAAGGCCCCGTTTACGAATGGTACGCAAAAATCAGCGGGGAATACCGCGTGGAGTTTGCCGCCGGCGGGTGCGTCAACCTCAGCAATCCCCAACCCGTTTTTATTCGGCTTTCGGACGTGAAACTTTCCGGTTTTCCCGACACCGTAATTTTCGACCGAACGTATTTCAACACCGTGTACATCGTACCTTTTGATTCGTCGTGGGAATGCCAATGGTATTTCAACGGCGTTCCGATTCCCGGAGCCCAAAGTTCGCGTTTGACGTCGCTGCAAGACGGATTGATTTCGGTGCGTATCCGCGAACCCGGGGGGTGTGAAGTATTCAGCGACGGCTTTAATTTTCTTTTCAACCGCCGCAACGAATCCGCTGTCTGCCCTACTCGAATCCGTCCCACGGAATCGGGGATAAGCATTTCTTGGGGATGCGGAGCGAAAAACGCCGTCGTTTACGACCTTTACGGACGCACGGTGTGGAAAGGCCAAAATCCGTTCAGGGAAACGGAGGTGTTTTTGCCAACGGGGGTGTATGTTTTTAGCGCCGACGACGCAACGCTCGTCAAAATTGTTAGGCCTTAATGCGGCTTGCCAACGTAAAATATCCGAATTCCGCAACTGTTTGGGGGTTTTTTTTTCTTTTTTTGCCGACACTGATGGTTGCGACGACGTATTTTCGGGCGATGGCGCAAAATTTCGAGGTATCTCCCATCGACGACAACGACGAAATTCCCGGCGCCCAAGAAACGCTTTTGTTGTACGACGGGCCGAGGGCGGCGTTTGGGAAATTTAAAGACGGAGGGATATTTAATCAAGAAGCCGAAGGGTGGTTGCTTTCCACGGGAAAAGCGACGGACGCGGCTCGTCCGTGCGCCTACGTTCCGGGCGTTCCCGTCGCCGGCGCCCCGCACGACTTCGCGCAATTGCGTGTTGAATTTATCCCCATGGGGGACACGCTGGAGCTGTTTCTCGCGGCCGCGACCCACGAGTTTCCCGACCGCTTTCCCGGCGGTCCGCTTTTCATGAACACCCCCGACGTTTATTCGATTGCTTTAAGCTTCGACGGTCAAACCCAAACATTCTCACCCCAATGGCAGTGGACGGCCAATACCGGGCCGTTCAATCCCGCTTTTCAAACGCTTAATTTTTCGGCGTATTCGTCTCCCGAAACCATGCGCGTTCAAGTTCCCGTCGGCAAACGTTGCGTTTTGACCTTTGGCGTTCGCGACGGCGGAGACCCGTGGGTGGATTCGGCATTGTTCGTTTGGGGCTTGAGAATATCTCACGTTTATTCTATAAAATACGAGGGAAGGTTGGAAGTTTTTCCCGCGACGCTTTGCACGTCGACACCGTTTGAAGTCCGTCCTCGTCCGCAAATAAACAATTATTTTTACGATTGGCGTACGTCCGGCCCCACCTTTGCGGGCAATTTGTCGGACGGGGGGAAAAGGTTTGTCGCGGCGCTTACGGGAGTTTATTTAATCGAAGCCGACGTTTACGAAAATTTAGGCGCGGGCATTCGTTACGTTGCGACGCTGAAAACCGAGGCGGTGGTTTATCCGGGTCCCGAGGGCGCAATTTCGGGCCCGGGGATGGGATGCGCGGGGGAGGCGATGTCCTTCGGCCTGCAATACGACTACGCGGCAAACGCCGAGTGGGATTTCGGCGCCGCCGCCACACCCCGTAGTTATTCCGGTTTTTATCCGCCGCAAGTCGTTTTTAACGAGTCCGGCAACCACAACGTTTCGGTTCGTTTGTTTAACGACCGTTGCGAAACGACGATTGTTCATACCGTACGCATTTTTTCCCGTCCGCCGCCGCCCCAAAACGCCGAGGTTTGTTACGGGCAAACTTACAAATTTGTTTTGCCTCCGGGATACGATTACGTTTGGAAAAAGGAAAACGGACGCACCGTAGGGCGTAGGAACATTTTCGAGGTCGGGCCCGTTTTTGCCGATTCGGGCTACGTATTGGAAACAAAAAACGGCGCTTGCGTCCGACGGGACTCGCTGTGGGCCAGAGTCCGTCTTCCGCGTCCCGCAACTTTTCATTACTCCTTTACGGACGCGTATAGCGTCGAATTTGTTTATCCGCATACGCCTGCGCCCGTGCGTTGGCTGTGGGATTTTGGCGACGGAACCTTCGCCGACGAACGCCGCCCCCAAAAAAATTATTTCCCCGGAACCTACCTCGTCCAACTCGTTACCTTGGACTCTTTGGGATGCCGAGATACGTTTTCAACGACAATTAGGGTAGGGGAATGGGCCGTGGTCGTTCCCGACGCTTTTACCCCCAACTCCGACGACGTAAACCGCGAATTTCGCATTTTCGCTCGCGAGCTCGACGATTTTCAATTTACGGTTTACAATCGTTACGGAACGGTTGTGTTCGCCACCCGCGATGCGAATTTTCTTTGGCCGGGCAACGACCCGGAGGGCAAACCTCTTCCCGAAGGGGTCTACGCTTACCGCATGACGGCGGTGACGCGCGACCGCCGCCCCATACATAGAACCGGAACGCTCACCGTGATTCGCTAAGGTTGAAAACCGATGACCAACACGTCGTCCACTTGCTTGCCCGTTCCCAGCCAACGGGTGAACAGAGTTTTGAGAAGTGCGTCTTGTTTGGCGACGGGAGCGGGGCGGAGTTCGGTCAATATTTCACGAAAACGTCGCCGTCCCAAACGTTTTGATTCGGGGCCGCCGAATTGGTCGGCGTAACCGTCGGAAAACATATAAAACCGGTCGCCGGGGGAATAATTGATTTCGACGGTTTCAAAATTTTTGCCCTCGAATTGTGTACCGCCGATAGGATATTTTTGCGGCGCGTATTCAACGACGTCGGCGGCCGTCAGTTGCCAAAGGGGCAAATTGGCGCCGGAAAAAAGAATTTTTCGGTTTTTGGGGTCTATGGTACAAAACGCGGCGTCCATGCCGTCTTGGGAAACGTGTTCGCCGTCGTCGCGCTTTTCTTGTTTCAGGACGTATTGCACGGCCTCGTCAAGCTCTTTGAGTACGTCGCCGGGCCGGTCGATGTTTCTTTCGCCGACGATGGTTTTGAGTTGGGTCATGCCTACTACGGACATAATCGCGCCCGGTACGCCGTGGCCCGTACAATCGACGGCCGCCAACGTCATTCTTCCGTCTTTGAGGGGTTTAAACCAAAAAAAATCTCCGCTGACGATATCCTTGGGCAGATACAACACAAACGATGCGGGCAAATGCGCTTTTATCAGTTCCAAGGGCGGCAAAAGAGCTTGTTGAATACGCAAAGCGTAGCGAATGCTGTCGGTGATGTCGGCGTGCTGTTGGGCCAAAATTTCTTTGGCCTGCAAAATTTCGGATTTTTGGGCTTCAAGCAGTTCGTTTTGCTTTTCCAACAGTTCGTTTTGTTCTTGGAGGGATTTGGTCATGAAGTAGATGCGCATTTGCATTTCGACGCGCTTAATGACCTCTTCGCGTTCAAAGGGTTTGGTGATGTAGTCGACGGCCCCGAGGGTGAAACCTTTGGTTTTGCTGTCGACGTCGTCTTGCGCGGAAAGAAAAATGACGGGAATGGCGGCGGTGAGCGGGTCGGCTTTCAGCCGCCGACAGGCCTCGAAACCATCCATTTCGGGCATATTGATGTCGAGGAGGATGAGGTCGGGGAGAGCCTTTTGCGCCACGGCCACCGCCTTCGCCCCGTTGACGGCGATAAGGATTTTGTAGTTGTAGACTTTGAGCGTTTCGCGCAGTACGTCGATGTTCGTAGGGTTGTCGTCGACAATAAGAATTTTGGGGCTTTCTTCCTGCATGGCGATATTTTTTCAAAATTAGCCAAGAACCTCCGCCCCTACAAACGGGATTTACCCACAGCGCCCATGCCGCGCCCTCCAAAGGGAACCAATTGACATTGCCCACGGGTTGAAAAACAAAAACCATGTTCGCCGCCCGAAATTAACAAACGCGGCGCCGCCGACGGTTGCAATTTCGGCCCAACCACGATAATTTTGGATGATGAAAAAACTACTGGAAAAACCGTTAACGGGCGGTTTTTTGACGCACGAAGAAGGGAAATACTTGTACGAGAACGCACCGACGGCGTCGCTAATGCGGGCCGCCCAGGCGTTAAGGCAAAAAATCAAAGGCGACGACGGAATCGTTACCTGGCAAATCGACCGCAACGTCAATACGACCAACGTCTGTGTGGCAAACTGCAAGTTTTGCAATTTTTTCCGTCCGCCCGGCCACCCCGAAGGTTACATCACCCAAGACGACGAATATCGCCAAAAGATTGAGGAGATGTTCGCTTTGGGCGGAGACCAACTTTTGTTGCAAGGGGGCCATCATCCGCAACTAGGCATAGATTGGTACGAGGAGTTGTTTAGAAAGCTAAAGTCGTGGTATCCGCATTTACGTTTGCACGCGCTTGGCCCGCCGGAAATCGTACACATATCCGAGCTTTCGGGTTTAAGTTATGAACAAACGCTGAGCAGGTTGAAAGCGGCGGGTATGGATTCTTTGCCCGGCGCGGGCGCCGAAATCCTCAACGACCGCGTACGAAGACTCATTTCCAACGGCAAATGCACGGGCAAAGAATGGTTGGACGTGATGCGGGCCGCCCATAAACTTCGCATCCCAACCAGCGCAACCATGATGTTCGGACACATCGAAACCCTCGACGAACGCCTCGAACATCTCATTTGGATTCGCGAAGTGCAATCGGAAAAACCCCAAGACGCCGACGGATTCAAAGCCTTTATTCCGTGGCCTTATCAAGACGACGGAACGTTGTTGCAACGGGTAAAAGGCGTAAGAAACTCCGTTACGCCGACGGAATACGTCAGAATGTTGGCGCTTTGCCGGCTCATGCTTCCGAACATCGAAAACATTCAGGTTTCTTGGCTGACGGTCGGCCCCAAAACCGCGCAAATTTGTTTGCACGCCGGCGCCAACGACATGGGTTCGATAATGATAGAAGAGAACGTGGTTTCGGCCGCCGGCGCGCCTTTCCGATTCACGGCCCAAGAGATACAACAATGCATACGCGAAGCGGGTTTCGAGCCGCGGTTAAGAGACCAAATTTATCGTTTTCGGGAGATTCCCGAGGCGGCAAAAGTAGCCTAAGGCTCGCAGGAACGAAAAATTTTTTCGTAATTTTCCACTCCGATTCGATATAAGTTTCCGAGCGACAAATCAAACAACAAAACACGTCCCGACTTGTTTTTTATCCGACGCGACAGCCACTTTGCCGCGTCGGATATTTGCTTAACATCGGGTTCGTCGACGCGCAATTCGTCGCCCTTTTGAAAATGTACGCCTTTTAAATAACCTGATTTCTCGGCGATGTAAACGTGCTTTCCGGTTTTATCAAAAAAATTGGACTTCTCCACGTCCGTTCGTGTAAGGCCGGAAATAATTCCCGCAAACCGTCGGTTTTTAAATTTAACCCCCCAAGAAAATACGGGTAAAGCAACGTCTATCGGTATGGGATAATCAACGTCGCGTGAAATATATTTTTTGACTTCGTCAAGGTCAAGAACGGCGTTTTTGTCTTCGTATTTTTCGGGATTCGAAGTGTGATAGCACATCAAAGTCGCCCTATCGGCCGGGGGAACTCCCGCGGATTCAACGTACTTTATTTGATGCAATCTTAAAGTGGTTGAAACGACGATATCGTGCCTTTTCAATTGACGAACAAGGTTAAAGTAGGGTTCGCGCGTACGTTCGGTCCAATCGCAATCCAACTGAACTTCGGCGGGCTTGCCGCCGTGCATAGCGCAAAGCGTCGAATAAATTCTGTGCGCAAACGAATCGTTGTACGCGATGGATTGCATGGCGGGTTGAGTAATGTATACGACGGGAACCCACTCAAAATCAAGCGAATCCGCGAAATTCAAACGAATCGGAGCTATCGGTTCGGGACCGGATTTTCCCTTTTCGACGTCAAAATATCTTACGTACAAACGTTTTACATTCAACGATTGCAAATTGGACGACATAACGGAATCGATGTCTAGAATTGTTTTCCAAACGTAAAATCCGCGTTCGCAAGCGGATTGGGAAGAATTGCAGGAAAATAAATACAAGCAAAAAATACATAAAAATAGCAAATAATAAAAACTTATTATATTTTTGTTTATTATTCTCATATTATAAGTTTGTCGTGTATTCGTTGGCTCCAAGAACCGGCTCGTAATTTGATATAAAACGTTGGATGGAAAATAATACGTCGAAAAAGTCGAACATTTTTCGCGGAATCCCCGTATATTTGCAAAGAGAAAAGCAATCGCTATGAGCAGCCACAATCCATTAAAAACGTGGTCGAACGTCGGCTTGTCGGTTTATCCCGACCGTGTGGTCGTAGAAAACGCCAACAATCAACGCGAACTTACGCTTCAAGATTTTCTGGCCGAAATGGCCGAACGTTACCATACCCATGGCTTTTCGGGGGAAATGGACGAGGCGAGGCGTTACGTCAAGGCGTTGCTGGAGACGAAGGCGCCATAAAGTTGGCGGCGTATTCCCGTGCAAAAATCAAATCATCGGCGGTGTCTATGGACGGCGTGTCTTCGGGCGCCTCAATAGCATATATTTTCATGCCGTTTTCCAACCATCTTAACTGCTCCAAAGATTCCGCCAATTCCAAAGACGACGGAGGAAGTTTCGAAATCTTTGACAACGCATCGCGTGTATAGGCGTAAATCCCTATATGCCTAAGATAACGTGGTTTTTCCGAGCGTGCGAAGGGAATTACCGACCGACTAAAATAAAGTGCGAACCCTTGATGGTCACGGACAACTTTGATACTTGCGGGCGATTGCAATAATTTTTCGTCGTCGGCGCGCGTAACCAACGTAGCTATGGATACATCGGAATTTTGAAAAGCGTTGCAGAGCATATCGATGTATTTTGGGGGAATGAAAGGCATATCCCCTTGAATATTGACAAAAACATCGAAATCCTCGTTCGCACGCATCACTTCCGCAATCCTGTCCGTTCCCGAAGGATGAGACTTCGAGGTCATTACGCACTCGGCGCCGGCCATTCTACATTCGAGTTGAATTCTTTCGTCATCGGTGGCAACAATGATTTTTGTGGGTGACTCGGCTTTTACAGCCTGTTCGTACACACGTAGAATCAAAGACTTGCCGCAAATATCGGCCAGCGGTTTTCCGGGAAGTCTTTGGGAATCGTAACGCGCGGGAATAACCCCTAAAATTTTCATTTCATGTTAAGTTGGTTCATAATAAATTCGAGTTGTGCCTCTGCGGTTTCTATGGTTTTAGCGGTTGATTTTCCGGGACCGTGTCCGCTGTCGTAATCCATGTAAAGCAAAATGGGATTGATTTGTCCAACATTGTTTTGCAACGCGGCGACGAATTTTTTGGCGTGAAGCGGGTCAACGCGAGTATCGTTTTCACCGGCAATCACCAACATCGTTGGCAAATTTACCCCCATGCGTATATTGTGATAAGGGGAATATCTTAATATGAAACGTGCGTCGCTGTGATTGTCAGGGTCGCCGTACTCGGGAATCCAATACCGGGCAATAAGAAATTTATGAAAGCGAATCATATCCAAGAGAGGCACGGCACAAATGGCGGCTTTGCATATATCGGGCCTTTGCGTCGTTACCGCGCCAATCAACAATCCGCCGTTGGAACCTCCGCGCAACGCCAACAAATGATAAGAAGTATAATTGGTGGAAACCAAAAAATCGGCGGCGGCGATAAAGTCGTCGAAAACGTTTTGTTTCTTTTCACGCATTCCCGCTTGATGCCAAGTTTCTCCATATTCGTTTCCGCCCCTTAAACAGGCGATGGCATAAACCCCACCTCGTTTGACGAACGGCGCCATTGTGGAAAGATAAGAAGGAGACATTCCTATGTTAAAGCCGCCGTATCCGTACAGTAACGTTGGATTCATACCGTTGCGTTGCAAACCTTTTTTATGGACAATAAAGATAGGTACGCGCGTACCGTCTTTGGAGTTAAAATATTCCAATCTACTTTCCACATCGGATAAATCTACGGGGGATTTGTCTTCGTAATGCAATTTCCACGTCAATGACTTTCCGTCAAGTTCATATACCTTTGCGGGTGAGGTAAACGTATTTAATCCAAGGTAAACTTTGTTTGACTCTTTGTGATAAGTCAATGAAGAAACCACGCCGTTTTCGGGTAACGCGATTTCACGAGGCACCCGGGTGTTTACATCGTAAGCATAAAGTACGCTTTGCAATTCCGATTTATAGTGCGCTATAACATAGTCGTTTGTAACGGTGAAATTTTCAAGCTTTGTATTGGATTCGGGCAAAAAATCTTCCCAGTACATTGCCTGCAAACTATCAAAACTTGCCACCATTAATTTGAAAAGCGGAGCTTTGTCGTTGGTGAAAAAGTAAACCTTTCCGTTTTTTGCCAACGGGGACACGGAAAACTTGTCGCTCGCGTATATCGTTTTCCATTCACCGTTGGAATCGGTGGGTCTAATTTTTAATGTAGTGCTGTAAAAATCACCGGCGCTTAAAAAGGTGTAAGGACAATCTTCGAACTCAAAAACGGAGGCAAAGTCTTTGGCGTCGTTAGGTTGAACAATAAATTCGTCCTGAGTGGGGTCGGTACCGATTTTATGTTTGTATACGGGCAAGGGAAGTTGTTTCTTAATCATTTCCATGGTTCTGCGAACAATGTACGCATAGTTCTCGTCGTTGGCCCATCTAAAAGAGTTGGCGGACGGCAAAGGATTTCCAATTTGCCGTCCGGTTTTTGTATCATAAATGTAACAATCGGAAATTTCGTTTCCTTTCGTTTGAACTCCAATGGCTACTTTGTCTCCATTTTTGGAAAAAACGGTATAAGTAATTGCGGAATTACCCGTAGGATCTATCTCGACCGGGTCAAACAATAAAACCTCCTTTCCATCGATTATCGTATAAAGCTTTCTTTGAGGTTCGCCGGATTTTTGAGAAAAAAAGAATTGACGATTGCCGTAAAATTGTATCGGGCCTTTATAATCCCGGTCGATAATCGCCTTTAATTCCTCGTGTAAACCTTTTATTCGCGTTCCATTTTCCTTCAACCATTTTAGAGTAAAGTCGTGTTGTTGTCTGGACCACTCAATGGTTTCGGCGCTTTCTTTGTCTTCAAGCCATGCGTATGGGTCGGTAATGTAAATTCCGGCCGACTGATATACCAAGGGACGAGTGGGTGTATAAGGATACTCTAATTTTTGTGCGTATGTTGCACTTATTAAAGTTAGCAATGTCAATAACATTTTATAGCGTTTACTTTTGGAGAATAATTGGAAAATGAACTACACTTTCATTGAAATAAACTTCCATAAAATACAGCCCGTTAGGTTGTTTATCAAGATAAATCGTAGAATTATTACATTCGGAAATAATTTCGATTCCCATTGTATTTCTAACTTTTACCTGTTTAATAGGGTAGGGGGAATGCAGTGTAAATTTACCCGAGGAGGGGTTGGGATAAACATATAACGAGTTGTTGACGTCATTAAACCTTTGATTAATACCAAATACGGTAATTCCGGTTTGAAAAGTCTTTTCGCAAATTCCATCGGAAACTACAAGGGTTAGATTGTAAAAACCCGGTTCGGTGTAAGTTGTGGAAGCGTTGGAATTTAGCGATCCGTATCCGTTGCCGAAATCCCAGCGCCATGATATCGCACCGACGGTACTGTCCGAAACCGCGACGGTCTTGTCCGCTTGCGACAAATCCACTTCGGTTCTAGAAACGTTTGGATTCGGCTGCAAATTGGTAATGGCGACCGAAATATCTTTACGTACTTCGCAATCGTTGGCGTCGGTTAGAACAACGGAATAGATGCCTGATTGGTATACCTTGAGCATAGGATTTTCCACATTATTGCCTTCCCAACGATACCGAACAGCTCCCGATGTTGCGACGTTTAATTCGATGGAATCACAAGCCGCATATTCGGTAGGAAAAGTAGTGCTTATGTTCGAACCATTGAGTATACAGTAATATTTTTGCCGTGCCCTATTCACGTTTGTCAATAAATCCGCTTTTCCATTACCGCAAACCACGGCAAACGCAACGACAACTGAATCGAAGGGAAGAAGATTTAAAGGACCGACGGCAACGGTTTGGACAACATCCTCACCGTTTAATTCGGTGAAATTGATACCGTTGCTTATCGCACGAAACTTAAGCGAATCCGAAAAATCGAATTCCGAGGATTTAGAGAAATATACGTTTAGTTTATTCGGATGTTCCAACGAAACAATAGCTACATGAACACTGTCTTCGCCGGATGACGCATAAACGTATGGAGTAGAATTTTGGTCGTCAAAACGCGTATTGTCTCCACCGACCAAAGGATTCACATTCCAATCTGCAAACAAACCCGCGTAGAAATTTTGAATTAAAAAAGGATTTCGATTTCTAACAACGTATCGTTTGATGATAAAATTATCATTCGGTGAACGATCAAATGCAAAAGTCTCGTCTTTTATATTTAAATTGATTTTGTTTGCGGAATCAGCCAAATTATCCGTAAAGCGAGCGATGGTATATTTATCGGACTTTGGTCCCGGAAAAGAACCTGAAATGAGTTGGATTGGCTGAAGGATGTTGTTTAATGAAGTGGAGGTTTGCTGTAAATTATCAACGATTGTAATTCCCTGCAATGTGCTTCTTCCGAAAATAATTCCTCCTTGATACAATAAGTTTCTTCCGTTAATCACCAATCCCTTGCCAAGCATGTTCGTTGGAGAATCGTTAAATCCCCATTTCCCCGTACTGCCTACACTCGTTTGAATATTGGTGGTAATTACATCAAGGTATGTAGGATTAATGACAAAAGATATAATCTCAAAATCGTCATAAAGTCCATCCTGATACCGAATTCGTATTTGAACGGTTAAGTCCGGCGGGGCATTTGGGGAAACAGCCAATCGAAAAGGATTGTTTTGCGATTTTGTCGCCAACGTATTTATACTGCCAAGTCCAATATTTCCTCCGCCGGCAATGACGGATACATGGGGATTATTTAAAACGGAGATGGAGACATTTAAATTAATTGCAGGACTTAGGTAGTTGATAAAAGTACATTTGAGATTAAGGTTGTCCCCCGGGTCGATAGGATTTCCGTTATCATCGGCAACCGTATAGTTTACTATTCTTATGGCCGGACCGTTAATCGTTAAGGCTCGAAAAAGATTGGCTTGGCCTCGTCCTATCTTGTTTTGAAATATCGGATCGGGGTTGGCAGCGGCAATATCCTTTGCAGTTGTTCTGATGCGTTCGGCGACTTGTACGGCGTTTAATCCGGGATAATAAGAACGTATTATTCCGGCAATTCCCGAGACGATAGGCGCCGAATACGAGGTATAAATCCCTTGGGTGTGATAGCCGTCAACACCTGAAGTTGTAATTGCATAACCCGGTGCGGAAACGTCCACCTTGAAATTTCTTGTGGTTTGTACCGCATCGTTGGCGTCCGTTCCCGTAACGGAAAGTACGTAATCATAGCCGGCGGGATAAAAGATTTTGTCGGCTTGTTCATTGCCCGCCGCCGCCACGACAAGGGCGTTTTTACGAAGAGTTACGTCTTTTATAACGTCTTGCATTAATTGACTATACACAACACTGCCAAAAGAACAGTTTATTATCGTTGCACCCATTTCGGCGGCTATCAATATTGCTTCGGGACTTCGATATATCCTAGCAAAGCCCTCGGAATCAAAATCGGCGGAAGTCTTTATCGGCAAGAACTTACAGTTAAACCCCGTTCCCGCGATTCCAATTTCATTGTCGGGAGTAGCCGATGCGATACCTGCAACCCAAGTTCCGTGACCAATGTTTTGAGTTGTAGCGCCTTCAACAGGTTGCGGATCGTTGTCGGGTAATGGATTTAAGTTGCTTTCGCCAATCAAATCCCAACCATGATAGTTGTCTATCAATCCATCGCCGTCGTCGTCAATTCCATTGATAGGATCCGCTAGATTGTAATAGACGTTATCTATCAAATCAGGATGACGAAAATGAATCCCGGCATCAACAATTGCAATAACGATACCCGGATTTCCCTTGTCAATCGCCCACCCCGCTTTAGCTTCAATTTTATTGAGCCAACCCTGTTGGTTGAGCAACGGATCGTTGGGTATGTATTCGTCAAATGGGTAATAAATATAAGAAGGTTCCGCATAAATTACTTCGTTTAGTTTAGAAATTTTTTCAGTAAGTATCAATGGATCCTCCGGGTAAGAATATCCGAATTCATATATTCCGCTTAATATATTGCTTTTTGAATTATGATTTGGCAAAGTTTTTCCCACATCAAAAAGTTTTCTATGAGTAGAAAATCCATGCTCGCTGATAAAATTTTCTAAATCTTTAGGGTTTGGATCTTCAACGAATTTTACGACAATCTTACCCTGTTCATAAGATTGAAATTTTTGAGCCGACGAATAATTTGCGGCGAGGCCGGAAAAAATAAGTGCGATACCTCCGATAATAAGTTTTTTCATACTCATAGGCTTCATCGAATTTTCAATCTGTTTCCGGCAAGTTGATAGCCGTTTGAAGACGTTTCTATCAATATGGCAATAGCGGAGTTATAGCCGTCAATCGTTGATGTAAGTCGATTTCGAATATTCGTAACGCTTTTATCTAATTGACGAATAACTCCGTAATAATGTGATTTCAACATTGCGTTTTTATCGCTTTGCAGCTCATTGGACTTTATTCTCCTGTGATATATGGAAAACGATTTTCTTTCGTCCATATATTTTTTATATATTTTATTGGTAGAGTCTTGTAAGTCAATCAGTGACCTATGAAATCCAAATATTATATTGTTGAGCGAGTCGTTGGAAAAATATCCTCCGTTTACATATTGACTCCCCGAAGGAGAAATTATTTTGGTAATTTTATTACTTTGAGAAATCAAAACAAGGTGGTCTTTCTGCATATTTATTATGTCGTTTCCAAGACGTTCCCATTCAAGAGCCAGTAAATCCGCTTCGATTTGACTAAGCTCTTTATTCGTGGAACAGGATAAAAAAATCAGACACAAAGTCGCGCTTAGGAAGTTAGGTAGAAAGCGAATCATTGTATGCGTTAAGTTAATTGTGCCGCCATTGCTCGTTGGTTGACAACTTCCCAATTTATTAAATTGACAATTGAATCGATATATGCTTCCACGTCGTAACGAAAATCCAAGTAATACGCATGCTCCCATATATCTATTGAAATCAAGCAGTTTGAACGCATCTTTTCATCATCGTTGCCAATGAAATCGATAACAATTTCGCGTGAATCGAAAGCCTTAACGACAAGCCAACCCGAACCCGTAACTTCAAAACATTTTTCCTTAACTGCGTTGTATAAACGGGAAAAACTTCCCCATGATTCTTTAATTATTTCCTTAACGAAATTGTTGGGTATGCTTGGTTCTATCGATAATCCCTGCCAATAATGGCAATGATTGAAATACGAATTGTATTGCCGAACATCGTAAACCAACGGATATTCGTTAAGAACATAATTCGATACCGGCACAAAATGTTCATTGTAATGAATTTGGTTGGCTTGCAATGAGATATGAGGGGAAAGGTCGGGCAAAGAAAAAAAAGGAGGCATGAGGTCGTTTGGCTCTTTGCCTAAACCGAGGTTACACGCCTTTAACTCAATACAACCGGTCGCCACAAGAGTGGCGCCGCAAACAATAAATTCTCTTCTGTTCATAACTTTTTTTTATTGCGCCGTTTGATACGCAAAATTAGTTAATTTTGCGGTCAATAAGATTATGCAAAGTAAATTTTTTCCGGAATTGTGGGCGAGGTAACAAGAAAACGCCAATATCGACGAACAGATTACCAATTTTGCCCTAAAAATATATTAAAAATGACATCAAAAATAATCCATTTTAATAACATCGAAAATGATTAAAATTAAAATGAAGAAAAACATTCTGCTTTTTTCGGCATCGGCGCTGCTGATTCTAGCGTTTTCTCAGTCTTGCAAAAACGATAAAAGTCAAGAGTTTTTGCAAAAAATTGACAGTTTGCAGGTCGAAAACGACAACCTACTAAAAGAAATAGGAGACTTGGATCAGTCGCTAACGGCCAAAGAAGAGGCATTGAACAAAGTCCTTGCCGACCTTAAAAATCAAAAGGTAACCCAACAAGAGTTTGAGGCCAAATTCAAGGACTCGAACAAGCAAATGTTGGAATTCAAAGCAAAGTACAATTCGCTTCAAGAAAAGTACGACAAACTTCAGAAGGAGTACAATGCCTTACAAGAAAAATACAATGCTTTGTTGGCGGAAAACGAAGGTTTGCGAAACCAACTTGCCCAAAAAGATCAATTGATTGCCGAATTACAATCGAAACTCGATAAGACAAGCGTTGTTGCGGCAAGGCAGGAAGCAATATTAAATAAGACGATTTATGTTTCCAACTTGGCCATTTTAGGTAAAAAGAAAAACGGAGAAACCTACCGAAACAACAGAATTAAGGCGGGAGCGGACATACTTAGTTATGCCTTGGATATCGGGGTTCCGGAAGGCGTTGAAGCGCCCGAAGAGTCGGCGATAAAAATTACCGTAAACAAACCCGATGGAACCAGGTACGATGAATTTGACATTGCGTGTAAAAAAACATCCTGTTCGGCAATTGAGCGCGAAGTACAAGGACGTTTGGCCAAAGGAAGTTACAAAGTCCGCGTAAGCTATCAGGGTAGGGAAGTGCTTTCAACAGGCTTCAACGTCAATTAATGTATAAAATACCCTTTCACAAGTACCGCCTATCCATCGAAGAGGAAAAGGCGGTACTTCGTGTTTTACGCTCGGGATGGCTGACTTTCGGTAACGAAGTGTTGGCTTTTGAAAAAGAATTCTCAAACTTTATCGGTGACGATGTAAATGCCGTTGCGGTTTCTTCTTGCACTTCCGCCTTGTATTTAACGCTTGGTGCGATGAATTTTCCTAAAAACTCCGAAGTAATTTTACCTGCTTTTACCTATGTTTCCGATGTTTTATCAATAATTCATTTGGGCCTCGTCCCTGTTTTGGCGGATATTTCCCTTGATGATTATTGTGTTAATCCTTTGGATATCGAACGGAAGATAACTTACAATACCAAAGCGATAGTAATTGTACATTATGCCGGAAATCCTTGTGAAATAAAGGACATTAAAGCTATTTGCAATAGATATAATTTGACTCTTATCGAAGATTGCGCTCATGCCATCGAAACAAAGTATTATGGAAAAAGCGTCGGAGTTTTTGGCGATGCGTCTGTATATAGTTTTTATCCAAATAAAAACATAACTACGGCGGAAGGTGGGATGATTGTCAGCAAAGACGTCGAACTAATTGACAAATGTAAACGTTTAAGGAACCATGGAATTGATATTGATTCGGTTACACAAAGTGAAAAGTTTACGCTTAGAAATTACGATATTCTCGAACCCGGATACAAATTTATTATGAGTGATTTACAAGCGGCAATAGGAAGAGTACAGTTGCGTTCTATTCAATCGATGCTGGCCAAGCGCGTTAAAGTATTCAATTTATACAAAGAACTTTTATGTCCCGAAAGAGTTAAGATTATTGCAAATTATAATGAAAACGTTCAGTGCTCTCACCATTTTTTACCCATTGAAGTTGCGGAAAATAAGCGTGATAAATTGGTCGCGAATTTATTGGAAAACGGAGTTCAGCCGTCTCTACACTTTAAACCCATTCATAAATTTTCATTTGCTCAAAATTTTAGTTGGTCGATCGCACAACTTCCAAACACGGAAACCGCCTATAAAAGACAATTGTCGTTACCGTTGTATCCCATGATGGAACTCGACGACGTAAAATACGTTTGCGATATTGTGAACGCTAGCTTATAAGTTTTTGTTACATAATTTGCATTATGTTAAGCAACGTACGGAAGTTGGCGGACGTTGAGCGCGTGAGAAGTTATTCGGGACATCGCGCCGCCGTTTATAGATTGGCGGCGGATGGAAAAACGGGCTTCTTCTCCGCCGGATCGGAAGGCGTCCTTGTGCACTGGGGGTTGAATCAACCCGAGGTGGGCAAAGCGGTTTTGATAGCGAACTCGCCCATCTTCGCCCTTAAATCAAAAAATGAAACCGTTTATGCAGGTACGTTCGACGGTCGAATTTTATCAAATAAAGGTTTTGTCGAACAGAGACCCGGTGCAATCTTTGGATTGGATTTAGTGGAAAACAACCTTCTATCTATCGGTAAAGAAGGAGATTTTTCGGCTTACGAAACAGCCCAAACGAAGTTGCTAACCGAGCACAAATTGGGTCGTGAAAACCTAAGATGCATAAAAATTCACCCAACCTTGCCTTTGGTTGTCGTTTCGGGAAGCGACGGTATAATTCGCATATTGGAAAGCGCAAATATGCATGAAATCGAAGCTTATGCATCTCATAAATCATCCGTTTTCTCCTTGGAATTTTCCAAAGAGGGAAAGTTGCTGTACTCCGCCGGACGGGATGCACATATTAAAGTCTTCGATTTTGAGACAATGAGCTTGTTGCACGACATCCCCGCACATTTTTTCTCCATTAACGACTTGAAATTGATTTACAACGATAAATATTTGGCCTCGGCTTCAATGGACAAAACCATAAGAATATGGAAAACGGATGACATGAGGCTAATCAAAGTCATCGACCGCGCCCGTCACGACGGACACTCTTCTAGTGTAAACGCATTGTTATGGAATAAACAAAATGAGACGTTAATCAGTGCGGGAGACGACAAAAATATCTTTGAATGGAAAATAGAACCTTATGTCTAACGCTTTTTCCACTCCCTATCTTGCAAACCTTCTTTAAAGGAAATATATCGCGCATAAACGAAAAACCAATCGGAAAGCCGGTTAAGATACCGAACGACCTCCGGCTTGACGGTTTCTTTTTCAGACAATAAAGTCGCCTTTCTTTCCGCCCTTCTACACACCGTTCTGCAAATGTGAGCCAACGCGTTTAATTCGCAACTTCCGGGTAGAATAAAATTTCGTAGCGGCGGCAGTTGCTCGCTCATTTCGTCGATACTTTTCTCCAAATTGCCAATATCTTCGTCGTTTACCCCGTTCAAGTTGTATTTGTCATGCATTCCTTCGGCGGCAAGATAAGACCCTATGTCGAAAAGTTGATTTTGAATGTTGATAATGAAATCGTTAAGGTGATTCGTTTTCGCGGACAGCAGTCCCAAAAACGAATTAAGTTCGTCTATGGTGCCGTAGGTTTCTATTCTAAGGCCGTGCTTTGGAATTCGAACTCCCGAAAGCAAAGAAGTTTTCCCGTCGTCGCCTTTTTTTGTGTAAACTTTCATTGAAAGTGTTTTTATCGTTCGCAAATATAATGATAATTTTGTGACGTCATGCGATATTTTTTGGAAATGAGCTACGACGGAACGCAATATGGAGGTTGGCAAATTCAACCGAATAGAACCACCATTCAAGAAGTGGTGGAAAAAACGCTTTCCGTCGTTCTTAAAGCCAAAATATGTACGATAGTAGCGGGTAGAACGGATGCGGGCGTTCACGCATTCCAACAGTTCGCTCATTTTGATTACCCCTCTTCCCTACCCCGCAGATTCTTTGACGCATGTAATTCCATCTTGCCGTGCGATATCTCTATTGAAGCGGTTTATCTTGCAAACAAACACATCAACGCCCGCTTCGACGCCCTCAGACGTACTTACGAATATCATATAACAACACAAAAATCGACGTTTCAACATCGTTTTTCTATCCGTATTTTTAACGACGTTTCAATAGAAAAATTAAATTATGCCGCAGAGATTATTCGATCGTATAAAGATTTTGCCGCATTGTCCAAAAAGCATGGGAGCAACAAAACTACCACGTGCGATATATATTATGCTCGCTGGACAAAAACGGAAACAGGAATGGTATTCACCGTTACCGCCAATCGATTTTTGTGGGGTATGGTACGAGCAATGGTCGGATTAATGTTGGCGTTTGGCAACGGAAAAGTCTCCGAATACGAATTCAAACGAGCTTTAAACTCCGAAACAAGGCTTCCTATCGCAAACAGCGTTTCCCCCAAAGGACTCTTTCTTAAATCCATAGAATATCCCGAAAATTCATTTATTCTTTTGGCAAACCATCAACAAAGAATTGTTTATGGAAAAACTAATTCCTGAAAAAATTTCCATCAATAAGTGGGAAGATTTACAACCGCTTTTTGACAAGATTTTAAGTTATCATTTTTCAACGTACGCCGATTTCGAGCGGTGGTTGCAAAACGTGGATAAACTTTTCGCTTCCATCGACGAGGAGCATGCATGGCGTTATATTCGCAAATCACTCGATACAAACGACGAGAAAGCCGCCGATTCTTTTGAATATTTTCTTAACAACATTCTTCCCAATGTTCAGATTTTTAAGAACAAGATTCAACACAAGTATTACAACTCTTCGTTTCGAAATCAAATAGACGATACACTTAAAAATTACGATAGAATTATCGAAAAAGAGATTAAACTGTTTCGGCAAGAAAATGTAGAAATCGAAACCAAATGTAGTGAGCTTGCGGCAAAATACATGGAAATTACGGGTAAAATGACGATAGAATGGGATGGCAAAACGCTTACCCCTCAACAGGCTTCGGGTTATCTCTTTGAACCCGACCGTACCGTTCGTCAAGCCGTATGGACGCTTCTTTCCGAAAGAAGATTGGCCGATTACGATGAAATCAACCGTATTTTCGACCAACTTGTTCAACTGAGAAATCAAATTGCAAACAATGCGGGCTTCTCTTCTTTTACCGAGTATATTTATCTTTCTTTGGGCCGGTTTGATTACGGAAGAAAAGAATGCGAGGATTTTCACGCCGCCGTGGAAACGGTTGTCAAACCTTTATGGTTGGATATTCTTGCCAAAAGGCGCCGAAAGTTGGGACTCGAATCCCTTAGGCCGTGGGATTTGGAAGTCGATGAATATTCACGTCCTCCCCTAACCCCCTTCGATTCCGGCGAAGAACTTATCGAAAAAACCCTGTCGCTTTTCCGGACGATGGACGATGAATTTTACCGATACGCATCCAAGATGAAGACGGACAATTTATTGGATGTTTCGTCGAGAATCGGCAAGGCGCCCGGCGGATTCAACTATCCGCTTCCGATAACCGGCGCCCCGTTTATTTTTATGAATGCGGCAGGAAAACATCGCGACGTATCCGTGATGACTCATGAATTAGGCCATGCGTTTCACACGTTTCTAAGTTTTGAACTTCCGTTTCGTTTTCAATCCGAAACTCCCTCCGAAGTTGCAGAACTTGCTTCGATGTCCATGGAGCTTTTTGCCGCCGATTATTGGGACGCTTTTTATTCGAACCCCGACCACATTAAACGGGCTTTATACGAAGAATTAACGGGAATCGTTCGCACCTTGATATGGATTGCCTGTATAGATGCGTTTCAACATTGGGTGTACGACCATCCTTTTCACAACCATGAAGCACGTGAAAAGTCGTGGTCGGATATTTTGTTTCGATTTCAAGGCGAACCGTTGGATTGGTCGGGCTTGGAAAAATACCGTAAGGGTTCATGGCAAAGACAACTGCATATTTTCGAGGTGCCTTTTTATTATATCGAATATGGAATAGCACAACTCGGCGCGCTTCAACTTTGGAAAAATTACAAATCCAATCCCCAAGAAACACTTTCGATGTACAAACGAGCTTTGTCGCTGGGTTACACGAAAACAATACCCGAAATCTACCAATGTGCGGGAATAAAATTTGATTTTAGTCCTAGTTCGGTGAGGGAGGTTTTTGAATTCTTAAAAACGGAAATCGACAAACTCGAAGATGCTTGAACAAAATACGGAATTATTGATTCAACGCGCAAGGTCGTTGGAAATCAAACTGAAACGCACGTTAACGACGGGTTTGGCGGGCGAGTATCGTTCGGCTTTTCGCGGTTCGGGTCTGGAATTTGAAGAGGTCAGACCTTATCAATACGGTGACGATGTTCGTTCCATTGATTGGAACGTTACCGCAAAAACCACCGTCCCACACGTGAAAATTTTTCGGGAAGAACGCGAACTGAACACTTTTTTTCTTTTCGATTCCAGTTCGTCCATGAATTTTGGAGTTGGCGCCAATCAAAAACGACAAACCGCGATTGAACTCACCGGGTTGTTGAGCCTATGCGTCATTAACAACAACGATAATTTCGGTTTTGCGGCCTTTACCGACAATATCGACGCCTTTGTTTGGCCGCAAAAAAGTCGCAATCATTGGCTGAACATCGTACATATGATGTATAAATTTGAGGCGGAGAAATTGAAAACGAACCTGAAAAAAGCATTGCAATTTTTGCGAGGCATGAAAATGCGTCGTTCGGTGATTTTCGTTGTTTCCGATTTTTTGGATTCGGCATACGAAAACGAACTTTATCCTTTGGCGAAAATGCACCAAGTCGTATTGATTCGGGTCTATCATCCGGCCGAAACGCCCAAAAATTTTCCCGGATTTGTTCCCATATACGACTTGGAAAACCTTAAATACCGTTGGATATCGCCTTTTCGCGCTCGAAGCGTTTTTCAAAAGTTTGAAGCTATGGATTTTGAATTATCCGACCTTTCCCGACGTTTAAAAATGGATTTTATATCGGTGGACGTCACGCAAAATTATATGCCGGCGCTCGAATCGCTTTTTTCCAAACGCAAACAAACCCTAAGATTGACATGAATACGGAAATATACGTCGATGGTTCTTGGATGAACGGAAGCGTGGGTTACGGCTATGTCGTCGTTCAAGACAACCAAAAAGTTCACGAAGAGAGTGGACATATTCCCGAAAACAACACCGAGGGTGCACGCCAAGTTGCGGGCGAACTTTTTGCCGTTGGAAAAGCGATAGAATGGTGTAAAAACAACAATGTGTCCAACGTTACCATTTATTATGATTACATGGGTGTGGAGATGTGGGCCCGCGGACTTTGGAAAACAAACCTATCTTTGACCCAAAGATACAAAAAGTTCGTTCAAAATTCGGGAGTAAACATTACATGGAAAAAAGTCAAAAGTCATTCGGGCGACCGTTTCAACGATAAAGCGGATTCATTGGCAAAAAAAGGCGCTAAAAAAGGGATAAGCAAAGAAAAAAGCCTTATGAATCGGCGGTAGAATCCCCATTTATTTTATTTTTATTTCATAATTATCCAAACCATAAGTATGGAATCAATGCAGAACGAACCGATTATTGTTGGAGCAGGCCCCGCCGGCTCGTTGTTGGCCTTGCTTTTGGCGCGTCGCGGATTGGGGTGTAAAGTTTTCGAACGTCGTGCCGACCCCAGAATCGACGTTTCGGAACGCGGTCGCTCCATCAACTTGGCTCTTTCCAATCGCGGTCTTCACGCACTTGCCAAAGCGGGCTTGGAGGCGCAAGCTTTGGCCTTTTCCGTGCCTATGTACGGTAGAATGATTCATCAAAAATCGGGCGAACTTGTTTTTCAACCCTACGGTCCCGACCGTTCTTATTACATTAATTCGATTTCTCGTTCGGGACTAAACAACCTTATCATCGACGCGGCGGATAAGTTTGTGGACGTCAAATTTAATTTTCAATATCGTTGTTTGGGTGTCGAGCCGGAATCACAAACGGTATTGTTACAATACAACGAAGGCAAGCCGATTCCGTTTTTGGGACGGCCTATTTTTGGTGCGGACGGAAGCGCTTCGGCCGTCAGATATTCGTTGCAACGAAGGCCGCGTTTCGATTATTCCCAGACTTTTCTCGAATACGGCTATAAAGAACTTAACCTTCCTCCGGACCCCGGAATGGTCGGTGGTTTTCGGATGCAAGCCAATGCATTGCACATTTGGCCGCGCAAAGATTTTATGCTCATCGCCCTTCCCAACCCCGATGGAAGTTTTACCTGCACCTTGTTTCTACGCTTTGATTCCGATGCGGTTTCGTTTGAAACTTTGTCCGAACCAAAGGCGGTGGAAACGTTTTTTGCACAAGAGTTCCCGGATGTAACCACACTTTTTCCGGACTTAATCGGGGAATTTTTCGCCAATCCCGTCGGACACATGGTTACGGTTCGGTGCGGAAGTTATCATGTGGGCGGCGAAGTGTTGTTGTTGGGAGACGCGGCGCACGCGGTCGTTCCGTTTTACGGACAGGGTATGAACGCCGCTTTCGAGGACTGCGACGTTCTCATGGATTTGTTGGATGAAATTGGCGAGGATTGGCAAAAGGTTTTTGGACGCTACACCGAAATACGCCGTGCCGACGCTTACGCGGTTGCGGACTTGGCTTTGCAAAACTTTGTCGAGATGCGCGACCACACCGCCGACCCCGTATTCGGACGCAAGCGACTGTTCGAACTCGAACTGGAAAAAAAGTTTCCCGAACGCTATCGTTCCAAATACGCCATGGTTACCTTTCATCGCACACCTTACGCCGAAGCCAAGCGACGCGGTGAAATTCAAGACCGTATTTTAACGGATTTTTGCAAAAATCGCGTCGACTTCGACGAAAACGACTATATCGAAGCCATGTCGTTGATTGAAGCGGCTATTGCCGAAATTTAAGCGGGTTGCAATTCTTTTTTGTTGGGGACGCGGGGAACGAGGCCGAGAAGGGCGAAAAGTTCGGCGTCGGAATCACGTTCGTTGTTGGGGGTGGTGAGCAGTTTTTCGCCGGCAAAGATGGAGTTGGCGCCGGCCAAAAAGCACAACGCTTGCTGTTCGTCGCTCATGTGTACCCGCCCGGCCGACAGCCGCACCTGCGTATTCGGTAAAACCAAACGCGCCGTGGCAATCATTCGAACCATATCCCAAATTTGGACTTTTGGACGGTCACCCAAAGGGGTGCCTTCGACGGCGACGAGTGCGTTGATGGGCGTGGATTCGGGATGCGGCCAAAGGTTGGAGAGCGTGTGCAACAATCCGATTCTTTCATCGTCGCTTTCGCCCATGCCGACGATGCCCCCGCAACAAACGGTTATCCCCGCTTTACGGACGTTTTCGAGGGTTCGCAAACGGTCTTGGTACGTGCGGGTGGTAATAATTTTGTCGTAAAATTCCGGGGCGGAGTCGAGGTTGTGGTTGTAAGCGTGAAGGCCGGCGGCCTTCATGCGCACCGCTTGTTCTTCGGTAATCATCCCGAGGGTGCAACAGACTTCGAGCCCCATTTCGTTTACGCCTTCAATCATGGAGATGATACGGTCGAAATCGCGGTTGTCGCGCACCTCGCGCCATGCCGCTCCCATGCAAAATCGCGTCGAACCCGCTTCTTTGGCCTCACGTGCGGCTTCAAGCACCTTGTCCACGTCCATGAGGCGGTGAACCTCAAGTTCGGTTTGGTAACGCGCCGCCTGCGGACAATAAGCGCAGTCTTCGGGACAGCCCCCCGTTTTCACCGATAAAAGCGTACACACCTGCACCTCGTTGGCGGGATGCAATGCCCGGTGAAGGCTGCCCGCCGCAAATATCAAGTCCAATAACGGAGAATGATATATCTCTTTGATTTCTTCTCGCGTCCAATCGCCGCGTGCCGTCGTATAATTTCTCCAATCCAACATGGCCCCTATCTTGACGCAAAACTACACAAAAAGTTGAATCGGCAATCGGGTTGTATACGACAAAATAAACCAAATATTCTATATTTAAGTATAATTTTTTTATTTTTTTGTATTGATTGTGTATTTAGATTTTTTAAGTGTTGATAACTTTTCTCGATTTTTTTGTTTCTTCAATATCGACACGCTCGTTGCCGACTACAAACTATTCCGTTCTCCCACCAAAATTCTTGGACGACGACATAGTTCAACGTAGAACAATAAAACAGCAAAACAAATAAATTTGGCGGGCCGCGTCCGATCTTCTTTCCCGAAAGCGCTTTACCGATAAGTTTCGACTGAAAAATTTTGAAAAGAACTCGGCGCCGTTAAAAAAGAATGCGTTGGGATAATCGAGGGGTTGAAAAGATTTGTTAATTTCGCATTCCAACAACGGGGTATGGGATTGTTTTTATTGACGCTGGGGGCGTGCCTACTGTTCGAAGTAACGGTGGGCCGTTACTTGCCGTGGTGGGGTTTCATGATTTTTCCATTTGCATTTTCGGCGTTGATGGCGACGACGTGGCAACGGGCGTTGTCGGCGGGCGCGGCGGCGGTCGGTTTGTTGTGGCTGGCTGCGGCGGCTTATCTTAACTCGCTTAACGAGGGAATTTTGGGTGTAAGAATGGCTCCCGTCTTTTCCTTGCCCGGAACATGGGCGTTGATTGCGGCTTCGGCGCTGATTGGGGCGTTGACGGGCGGGTTGTCCGCGCTTTCGGGATATTTGCTGAAATATGCGCTTAAAGGCGATTCGCGTCGGTAAAGTTCTTAGTTTTGAGGCATGACCGAAAGCCTAGGCCACGAATGCGGCCTTGCCGTTTTGCGTTTGAAAAAAACGCACGCTTTTTACCGGCAAAAATACGGCGCCCCGCTTTGGGGACTCCGGCGAATGTATCTTTTGCTCGAAAAGCAACAAAATCGGGGACAAGACGGAGCGGGTTTGGGTGCGGTGCGTTTGGCCGCTCCGTTGGGAAAACCGTTCATGGTCCGCAAACGCGTCGTCCATCCCCCTCCTTGTTGGCAAACCCTTATCCTCGCCGTCGAAGCCCGCTACCAACGTTTGCTTGACAAACATCCCAATCTAAGCGACGACGAACTCTACCGTCGGTTTCCTTTTGCGGGTGAAATCCTCGTCGGCCATTTGCGCTACGGAACCTATGGCGGGCTCTCGTTGGACAATTGCCATCCCGTATTAAAAACGAGCAATTGGCGTTCGCGAAGTTTGATGCTTGCGGGCAACTTCAACCTAACCAACCCCGCCGTGCAGTTTCACAAGCTGGTGCGTAAAGGACAACATCCGCTTCGGCGTTCGGATACGTTCATGGTATTGGAACGCATGGCTTATTTTCTTGAAAAACAAGTGGAACGCCTCTTTGACGAATTCGACGTTCGGTGTGCCGACCGCCCCGAAAAAAAGGACAACGTGGCGTTTTCTCAATACATGAAATCGGCGTTGGACGTCAAAAGCTGGCTTGAAGATTCGTCCGAATACTGGGACGGGGGATACGTATTGGCGGGGGCTACGGGACAGGGGTACTTGTTTGTCATGCGCGACCCGAATGGAATTCGCCCCGCATACAGCTACGAAAACGACGAGGTCATCGTTGCCGCTTCCGAACGTGCGGCCATTGCCACGGCCATGGACGTCCACCCCGACGAAACGGTGGAAATTCCTCCCGGAACGGCGCTTGTCGTCAATCCTTTCGGACAAAGTTCGCAAGTTCGATTTTTGGAGGCGCGGCAGAGCAGAAAATGTACTTTTGAACGCATTTACTTTTCTCGCGGCACCGACCCCGAAATTTACGCCGAGCGAAAAAAATTAGGCGCCGCCCTTGTCGAGCCTATACTAAAACACGTCGAAATCGAAAACACGGTATTCACCTATATTCCGAACACCGCCCGCGCCGCGTTTCGAGGTTTGGTCGAAGGTTTGGAACATCGGCTCGACGAACAGAAAAAAGCCGTTCTTTTGAGAGGAGGAACGATAAAAGCGGACGAGCTCGAAGCCTTGCTTCACAAACACGTTCGCGCCGAGGAGCTGGTCGTCAAAGACACCCACCTGAGAACGTTTATCAGCGACGACAAGTCGCGCGGCGAGCTGGCGGCTCACGTTTACGACGTAACCCGGGGCGTACTTAGGGAGGGAATCGACAATCTTGTGTGCTTGGACGACTCGGTGGTTCGCGGAACGACGCTCAAAGCCTCGATTTTAACGATGCTTGCCCGTTTGCGTCCGAGAAAAATCGTTTTCGTTTCCGGAGCCCCTCCCATTTGCTACCCCGATTGTTACGGCATCGATATGTCGCAACTCGAAAAGTTTGTCGCTTTTCAGGCGGCGATAGCGTTGCTCAAAGAAACGGGAAACGAAACGCTCATACAACAAACCTACCTTCGGTGCAAAGAACTTTTCTCCCAAAAAAAAGCCCATACCGAAAACGCCGTAAAAGCCGTTTACGCTCCGTTTGACCTCGAAACCTTGTCCGCCAAAATTGCCGAACTTGTACGCCCGCCGGATTTGAACATCCCCTTGATTATGATATATCAATCCATTGACGGGCTAAAATCGGCGATGACCAAAAACCGCCTACCCATACCCGAATACAACGGCACGTGGTATTTCGACGGCGACTATCCCACCGACGGAGGCAACGTCGTCGCCAATCGCGCTTTCGTTCATTTTTACGAAAACAAATCCCGTCGCGCATATTAAACGTATCTCATATGGAATCTTGGTTGAAATCTCATGACCGTTGGAGGCTTGAAAACGGCGCTTTACACGCCAAGTTCGTGTTCAAAGATTTTGTGCAGGCATGGGCGTTCATGACCCTCGTGGCTTTGGATGCCGAAAAGTTCGACCATCATCCCGATTGGTCGAACTGCTACAACGTTGTTAATATATCCCTTTTCACCCACTCGGAAGGCCGAATCACCAATAAAGATTTCGCTTTGGCCGAAGCAATAGAGCGGTGTGCGGCATTGTTTTCGCCCTTAGGCCGCGACTAGGCGTAATGAGTTAAGCCGACGTTTTTTATAAAGCGTACGACCCCCCCCGCAACGACGGCGAACGGGATTCGTTGCCGCGTCGGCAACGCTCGACGCATTCAAGCGCTTCTCCCTTCAAAAAGGCGCGGTTAGACGGACGGCGTTTTGAAACCCAAAGATATTTTTTTAACTATGAAAAAAATAAAATTTTGAGCGATTGTGTAATTATTGTCGCCCCGATTGCCATTGCCCGCCGCAAACATCGACGACTCCAAAAAATTTATTTTTAACTTAACGAAATTATAATTTTTGCAAACGAAAACGTACTTAAATTGCGTTCCATACGAAAAAACTAAAAATTATTTTTAAAGAAACCAAATTTTATACGATTTCTTTAAAGAAATTATTTTTGTATGATGTGTTTTAAGTAAAAAGGTAGTCAATCATAATTTCAGTTATCATGAAAAAGCTTTATGCATATTTAACACTGGTCTGCTCGACCGTAACGATGCTTAGCGGTCAAAACGTCGGTATAGGTATCGTTGCACCGACGGTAAAGCTCGATGTGGCGGGAGCTTACGCCGCAAGAAGCTATGCCGCCCATCCCAACGGATTTCAAGACGTGGATATCCCCAACAATTACTCCACGTTTCACATCCTTGAAGGCGGGGGCGCGGGAACGATTAACGTTACTTATCTGGGCGCTCCAACGGACGGGCAACGCTTGGCCATTTACAACGACGACGTCGACGACCAAGCGATGTTCAACGGATACAAAATACCTCACGGCGGCGGCATGGCAACGTTCGTATACGTGGGCGGTGGATGGCGTTTGTCCTCGGTATATCCGACGACCGACAGCTGGCTGACGACGGGCAACGACGGCGTCGACCCTGCATTCAACTACGTCGGTACAAACGAACCCGTCGCCCTTTCGCTGCGTACCAACGGCGCCGAACACATGCGCATTACTCCGGGCGGCAACGTCGGTATCGGAACGGCCACGCCCGCCGAAAAATTGCACGTCGAAGGAAACGTTCGGTTTAGCGGAGCGTTGATGCCCAACGGCAATGCGGGCACGTTGGGAAAAGCTTTGGTTTCGCAAGGCCCCGGCGTGCCGCCGATATGGGTCAGCGCCACCCAAGGCCAACGTTTTTCTACGGTTTTCTCGACGGGAGGCGTTACCTTGGCGCCCGGCGGAAACGCGGCAATTCCGGGACTTACCCAAACCATTATCGTCCCCGCCGACGGCTCGAACTACGACTTCTACATTTACACCGATGGCGCGGCGCAATTGCAAAACTTTGCCAACGCCAATATCGGCGTTCAAGCGGCGATAATTATCAATGTAAACAGCGTCATGCAACGCGCCATAACCACCATTGTCGACAATACCAGCAATCTCGTGGGCGGAATAAGATCTTTTGTATCTTCGTATTACATAAGCGATATTCCTCCCGGAACTTATACCGTAGAAATCAGAAGTCAAAACATGGGGCCGACGCATAATTATACCATCGGCGCCGCTTACGCCCCCGGTTCGTTCCTCGTCTGCTCGTTAACCGTAGGATTAATAAAAAAATAAACACATGAAACCGACATCGGCAATTCTTATAACAATTTTGACGTCGGGTTCGTTGTTTGCACAAAACCCCGGTGGCGAACCCGTCAAATTTTACCGGGCTTCCGACCGAATCGACGTACCGGTTCGAGAGGTGGTTGTGGAAGAAAAGAACGAAAATTTGAACGAGCCTAAGTTTCGGGCGTCTACCGTGTTGAACGAAAAACAAAAACAAGAACCCGCCGAACCAATGCCCGCCAATCCGAAACACAAGGCCCAAACCGAGCTTTCCGCACCGAAAAAAGACGATTAGTCTTTTGGCGCGGCGTTTACGAGCGATTGCGTGTACGGGCGCCGCGGACGGGAAACGACATCGTCCGCGGCGCCCGATTCCACGATTTCCCCCGACTTCATGACCATGATACGGTCGCACATGTACCGTAAAACGGCAAGGTCGTGGGAAATGAACAGATACGTAAGTCCGAATTCGTCTTTGAGGTCGTTGAGCAAATTGAGAACGGTGGCCTGAACGGAAACGTCAAGGGCCGATACACATTCGTCGCAGACGATAAAAGCGGGTTCGAGCGCCAACGCCCGTGCTATGGCCACACGTTGGCGTTGGCCCCCGGAAAGTTCGTGCGGCAAACGTTCGAGCATGTCCGCCTTCATTCCCACTTTTTCCAACAACTCCGCCGCCTTTTGCATTCGCGTTTTGTCGCCGGCATGCAAGCGATGCACCCTCATCGGCTCGACAATGGTTTGTCCGACGGTCATTTTGGGATTAAGCGAGCCATAAGGGTCTTGAAAAATAATTTGCAATCGCTTACGATACGGACGAAATTTGCTTTCGTTCAATGCGAGTAGTTCCACGGACGCGTCCGCATCGTGAAAATACACGCCTCCGGTTGCAGGGACAAGTTTCAACAACGCTTTTCCAATCGTAGACTTGCCGCTTCCCGACTCTCCGGCCAGCCCCAAAGTTTCGCCCCGGTATACGTCAAAAGAGACGTTGTTTACGGCGGTAAACTTAGCGGCGCCCGTTTTGTAATCGACTTTTAGGTTCTTTACGTCAATAATCGTTTGAGGACGGAGCGTCGTCGCGGTGGATTTGGGTTCAAGCACGTTAAATTCTTCGCCGACGGTGGGCAGTCGCCGTGGGTAAAAACCCAAACGCGGACGAGATGCCAACAATGCCCGGGTGTAAGGGTGTTTCGGCCGGCCCCAAAGCTCTTCGGTCAATCCCGATTCCACGATTCGCCCTTTGTATAAAACCGCCACCTTGTCGGCAACCCGCTTAACCAGCGAAAGGTCGTGGGAAATAAAAACGATGGCTATTTCTCTCGAGCGTTGAAGCTCTTGGAGCAGGGCCAACACCTTTTGCTGAACGGTGGCGTCGAGGGCGGTGGTTGGCTCGTCGGCCAAAAGCAACGAAGGGCGACAGACAACGGACATGGCTATCATGGCCCGTTGCTTTTGACCGCCCGAAAGCTGGTGGGGGTAGGATTCAAAGATTTTTCGGGGATTTTCCAAACCCATTTCCCCATACAAACCAAGAATTCTTTCGTAGGCTTCGGACTTTGGAAGACGTTCGTGGGCGGCGATAATTTCGAGGGTTTGTCGCCCGACGGTGAAAACGGGATTGAGGGCGGCGGCGGGTTCCTGAAAAATCATGGAAATTTTTTTTCCGCGAATTTTTTGCCAATCTTTTGGCCTCAAAGAAGTCAATTGCGTTTCGACGCCCTCGTCAAAATAGGCGGCCGTCCCTGCAACGACTTTGCCGCCCGCCGGCAAAAGTCCCAACAAAGACAAAGCGGTCATCGTTTTTCCACTTCCCGATTCTCCGACCAAAGCCGTCGTTTTACCCCTTTCAACCTCAAAACTTGCGTCTTCGACAACCTTTCGTCCCGAAATTTCGATGCTTATGCCCGCGACACGTAAAACTACGTCGTTGGATTTTTCCGTCACGGGGCCAAAAATAAGTAAAACAAAGAAAAAAAACGTTTTTTCCCCTCCCCTACCCGCCGCAAACAATCTTAAAGATTATCTTGGCGCGTTCTCGATAAAAGTATAAAGCTTTACCGTCCGTCATCATTTAGGTTTAAGGCATGGACCTAGAATAAATTTAAAATGTGTTATGTGAAAAGTAAAAATTTTCATAATTTTACGGTCTTAAACAGCGGTGGAAATCAAGCCCAAAAAATCAAAATTTATTTACAATAAAATGAAAATTTACTACAAAGCATTATTATTGACGTTAATGCTTTTTGTCGAATTGAAGCCAATATCTGCTCAGGTACTGCTCGAGCAAGGTTTCGACACGCCCAATCAAGTGCCTTCGGGATGGACGGCAACGCCGTTCGTAACGTCCGGATGGCAGGGTTGGCGCATTGGGGCGGCCAACAACTTGGCGTCGAATTATCTTGCCATCCCGGGCAATTCGGGCGTAGCCGCCGTCAACGACGACAACGCGGGACAAAACGGAAACAACAGCGAATGCCTGCTGACCACTCCGTCCGTGGATTTGTCCACCGTGGACGAAGCCTACCTAACCTTCCAATTGTATTTCAAAAAATCGCTTTATAACAACGGACAACGCGAAGTGGGCCAACTTTGGGTAAGTATCGACGGCGGCGAAAATTATACGCTGGTGGAAGACTTTGACGAGGATGACAACAACTGGCAAAACAAATCCTATAATTTGTCCGCTTACCTTGGCAACGCGAACGTGCGCTTTCGCTTTCGCTATTCGGACAGCGATTCTTGGAACGACGGTATAGCCATAGACAACGTTAGGATTTTCAAACCTCAGCCCAACGAAGTCGGTTTGGTGAGCTACAACTTACAAACGACGGAGTACGTCGGTTTGGGCAACCGCCAAATTCAAGCAACGATTCGCAACGCGGGTTCCACCAACTTAAACAGCGTAACCCTAAGCTATACGATTAACGGCGGCTCCCCCGTAACCGCGGTAGTTAACCTCAACCCACCCCTTCCCTTCAACCAAACACGCACCGTCAATCACCCTAACTTTTGGAACATCACCGTCGCCGGAACCTACAACATAACGGTCGGAGTTTCGTTGCCCAACGGTGAAGAAGACCCCACGCCCGACGACAATTCATTAAGCAGCGCATTGGTGGCGCTTGGCTTCATTCCCGAAAAGAAAATCGTTTTGGAGGAATACACCAGCAACACGTGCGGTTACTGTCCATGGGGACACTTGTACTTGGATCAAGTGGTGAACCAAAACGAGGACGTCATCCCCATCGCCGTTCACGGCGAAATGGCCGGTCCCAGCGATCTGGATATCCCCGAAGGCGTGCAAGCGATGCAGGGATTGGGATTGAATGCGTTTCCGCAGTTGTCCGTCAATCGATACAAGATGCCGTGGGCATGGATAACGGGTATCGGCGTTGAGGACGCCAACGGCAGTTATGGCGTAAACATCTGGAACCAAGCCGTCAACGAAAACCGCAACGTACCGTCGCCGGCCTCCGTTTCCATCTTTGAACAACAATTCGACCCGACTACCCGCCAGTTTCGCATCACGGTTCGTGGTGAATTTTACGCGGAAATCACCGACGACTTTCGCTTCAATGTATTTTTGGTGGAAAACAACGTAACGGGCACGGGTTCGGGTTACGACCAAACCAACTACATGAACAATCAATCGAACACGCCGTTTTACAATTTGGGCAATCCCATCGTCGGTTACAACCACAAACACGTGCTGCGTGCGATGTTGGGCGGTTCGTGGGGAACGGCGCAAAGCATTCCCGCAACCGTAACCCCCGGGACGCAGTACGAACGCACGTACACCTTTACCATCCCCGAAACATGGAAGGCTAACGATATTACGGTCGTTCCCGTCATCATGCGATTCAATCAAGACCGTCTCAAGCGTCCGATTCTCAATGCTACGAACAATCGGCTGACCAACAACATCACCCCCACCGGCGGCGACATTACCATCACGACGACCACGACGGGCGACGGAGCCTATTGCCCGGGCGAGTCTTTTACCTTGAACATCGACGTCGACGGCGAACCCGCGCAAGGCAACACTTATCAAGTTCAACTCTCTTCTCCGTCCGGCGCGTTTGCTTCGCCGACCATAATAGCAACGCCCGCCGGCTCGGGAAACGTTACGATTACCCTTCCCATCGATTTGGAACCTAGCGCCAACTATCAAGTTCGCGTTGCCGCTTCCAATCCCGTCAGCTATTCGCAACCGTTCAATATCCAAATATTGGGGCCTTTACAAGCGAGCTTCACCACATCCACAACCGTTTTCAACCAAGGACAAGGCCCTTACCGCGTCAATTTTGTGAATACGTCTCCCGTTACTCAGGGGGTTACGTTTGAATGGGATTTTGGCAACGGACAGACCACAACGGGCGTCAATGCTTCACACGATTTTGCCGACACCGCCGCTTATACCGTTACCCTCCGTGCCTACATCAACGGAAAGCCTTGTACTCAAACCCAATTTGAATTGGCCATCGACATCTCCGACATATACGAGACGCCGCAAGACACCGATACCACCGCGACGGCGGCCCAACGTCTGCTTCGTTCGATTGCCGTTTATCCCAATCCCGCTCGCGACAAATTTGAAATTCGCCGAAACGACGCGACCGGCATGCCGTTGGTTGCCACTTTGACGGACGTACGCGGAAACGTTGTTTACCGAACAACTTTGGACGACCAAATTCACGACGTGCCGGTGGACGCTCTGAGTGAAGGCCTTTACCTGCTCAATCTTTCCATGGATGGGGCAAGCGTTTCGAGAAAAATCCACGTGGTTAAATAAAGTTGAAAATCGTCTTATAATTTTCGCGCCCCAAAATCGGGGCGCGTTTATTTTTAATCCGGCTTGTGTTTTGCTATGTATAATTTAATTACGTTACGATTTGCGATGTTAAAGCTAACGATTGCCGCCCTCATCTCTTGGGCACATGCACAAAACAGCCATATTTTGAGCGGTATTCAATACATTGAAGCGCATAAATACGACATGGCGCTATACGATTTTAATTTGGCCATTGAAAAAGACCGTTCCGACGAAGCGTATTATTGGCGGGGCGTGGCGTTGTACCATTTGCACCAACACGACAAAGCGTTGGAGGATTTTAATATGTTGATAAAAAAGAATCCTTACCATGCCGACGCCCTTCATTTTCGCGGTAAAATAGAATACGGCAAAGGCGACTTGGAAGCGGCTTTGGAGGATTTCAACCGCGCGTTTGCCTCCAACCCCAAACACGTTGAAAACCTCAAAAGCCGAATTTTGGTACTCAACGATTTAGGAAAAACGGAACAGGCCATCGAGGATTTTAAGCGACTTATCGCCATCACCCCTAACTACGTCGTCTATCATTACTCGCTCAGTCGTTTACAACTTAAAATTGGAGACGCTAAAGGCGCGGTCGAATCTTTAAATCGCGCCATCGAACTCGACAACAGCGACCCCGACCTGTATTACGGAAGGGCGCTGGCGCTGTTGGCGGCGGGCGACAAATACGCCGCCTGCAAAGACTTGAACCAAGCGCGAACGCTCGGATTTCTTGAAGACCACGACCCGCGGCTTGACTTCTGCCTCAAACACATCGACCATCATTAAATGATTGAACTCGCCCCGGAAATAGCCGACTACGCCGCCGTCTATTCGGCTCCCGAACCCGAATATCTGCGCGAACTTTCGCGTCAGACCCATCTCTACAAACTCATGCCCCGAATGTTGTCGGGGCATGTTCAAGGTCGTTTGCTCGCTCTTTTTTCCCGGCTTTTGCGTCCAAAATCCATTGTGGAAATCGGTACCTATACCGGTTATTCGGCCTTGTGTTTAGCCGAAGGATTGGCGAACGACGGAACGGTTTACACTATCGACGTTGACGAAGAAAACTCGCTTTTTGCGCAAACCCACTTCGACCGTTCGCCTTACGCCGATAAAATTCGGCGCTTAGTCGGCCCGGCTATTGAGAAGTTGGACGAAATTCACCCGCCCGTGGATATGGCGTTTATCGATGCGGACAAGGAAAATTACGTCCCCTATTACCGAAAACTCCGACCGAAAATGCGTTCCGGAGGACTGATTTTGGCGGACAACGTGCTTTGGAGCGGAAAAGTAACGGACGCCTCCTACACGGACCCGGAAACGGAAGGATTAAGGTCGTTTGTACGGGAAGTTGCGGCGGACGAAGGCGTTTTTGCGGTTTTGCTTCCGATACGCGACGGAATTCATACAATTTGGATGAAGTAAATCCGAGTTCCTCGAACCAACGTCGAACGGTTCAAACGGGGTTGGCGATGCACATTCTGCCGCGGCAACCCCGTTTGTTTTTAGACGGCGACGGCGCGGGAAATAACGATGCGTTGGATTTCGCTGGTTCCCTCGTAAATTTCGGTGATTTTCGCATCGCGATAAAGACGCTCGACGTGGTATTCTTTGACGTAACCGTATCCGCCGTGAATCTGAATCGCTTCTCTGGCAACGTCCACCGCAATTTTTGAGGCGTAAAGTTTGGCCATCGAACCCGAAAGGGAGTAGTTGAGATGAAGGTCTTTGTCGCGGGCGGCTTTGAGACAAAGCAAACGGGCGGCTTGCACTTCGGTGGCCATTTTCGCGAGCTTAAAGGCGACGGCTTGGTGGTTGGAAATGGTTTTGCCAAAGGCCTTGCGCTCCGTCGAGTATTTTAATGCAAGCTCGTAGGCTCCGGCGGCAATACCCAGCGCTTGGGACGCAATGCCGATACGTCCGCCGTCCAGCGTTTTCATTGCAAATTTGAAGCCGAATCCGTCGTCGCCGATACGATTTTCCTTAGGTACTTTTACGTCATTGAAAAGCAGTGTCGTCGTATCCGAACCCCGTATACCCAATTTGTCCTCTTTTTTTCCAACCTCAAAACCGGGCATTCCCTTTTCAACGATGAGGCAATTGATGCCGCGATGTCCTTTTTCACGGTCGGTTTGTGCCATGACCAAATATATGCCGGCCCTTTGACCGTTGGTTATCCAGTTTTTAGTACCGTTGAGCAGGTAGTGGTCGCCGCGGTCTTCGGCGGTGGTGCGTTGGGAAGTGGCGTCGGATCCGGCCTCGGGTTCCGAAAGACAAAAGGCGCCGATAATCTCTCCGCTTGCCAATCGGGGTAAGTATTTCCGCTTTTGCTCCTCGGTGCCGAACGTTTCTATGCCCCAACAAACCAAAGAATTATTGACGGACATAATTACCGAAGCCGAAGCGTCCACTTTGGAAATCTCTTCCATCGCAAGGACGTACGAAACGGTGTCCATTCCACCACCGCCGTATTCGGGGGAAACCATCATTCCCATAAACCCTAGTTCGCCCATTCGTCGGGTAAGCGATTCGGGAAATACTTGTTTTTCGTCGCGTTCTATAACGCCGGGTAAAAGTTCGTTGCGGGTAAAGTCCCGCGCCATCCGCTGTATCGCAAGATGTTCTTCGGTCAAACTAAAATTCATATGCGTTTGGTTGCGCAAATATAGCGCGATTATCCGGTTTTATAAAACAACACTTCCACGCGGCGGTTGGTTCGACGAGCCAATTTCGTTTTTTCATTCAAAGCGGGGCGCGTCTCTCCGTATGCATAGGTGTATATCATTTCGTCGGGCCAATTCACCCGTTGCTTAATGAAAGTACGAACGGCATTCGAACGCATGAGGGATAAATCTTGATTGTATTTTTTGTCTCCGACGTCGTCCGTATGTCCCAATACCAATACCAAACAGTCCAAACATTTGGTTGTTAGAAATCGGCAGAATTTATCCATCGTGTCGCGTCCGTGGTGATTGAGTTCCGCTTTTCCAAATTCAAACTTGACGTTGCCCGAAAACATTAAACGTCCTTTTTCCAGTTTCTTAACCGCTTCGAAAACGTCGGCTCCCACGCTTTCCAAATAAGATTGAGGCACGACCACCGGGTCCATACAAATGGTATAAGGTTCGGAACGAGACAAGGGAACGGGAATATTCACCGGCAATCTTCCGTAAGATTGAAGAGACAACGTTCCCGAATAATAATCAAAGGTGTACGTACCTTCCAACGAATCCACGAATGTTTTTGTGCAAATTTGTGCTTTAATCGGCTTTTCGACGTCTTCCGAAGCCACAACGTTTATTTTTACCGTTTGCAACGGCGGCAACGACTCTTTGAAAGAAACATTCATTTGTTCGCATTTGGATTCGTGCAGGTCTTTTGCGTCGTAATAACCAATAAATACTTCGCGACTGTCGCTAATCCATTCCAAAAAATAAGACTTTCCCGTTTGCAACACGATTTTGTAAACGGAGGTATCGGCGCTATATTTATGATACAAACGTTTTCTTTCTTTGTCATAGACGTAAATGGAAACGGGGGCATCCGTATCCATACTTCCCGTAAGAACCACTATTGGTTGAGGTTTTGCATAAGCGGGTATTTCCACACTATATATGTCTGTTCCGCCCGTGGATTTATACGAAGAAGAAAAATACGCCTTACCGGAAATGACGTCGACGGATATGCCAAATTCGTCTTTGGGAGTGTTGAAATTCGGTCCTAAATTAAGTGGTTCCGACCACTTTGTCCATGAATCGTCCAACCTTCGGGTCACATAATTGTCGCATTTGCCGTAACCTTTGCGTCCGTCGGATGCGAAATACATTGTTGTTCCGTCGGCGGATATATAAGGTTCGGTTTCGGTTTTCGGTGAATTAATTATTGGACCCATCCACTTGGGTTCGGTCCATCGTCCGTTTTCGTCTTTTAGCGATACATACAAATCTCTTTTTCCCAAACCCTCCTTTCTTTTAAGCGACATAACCAAGGCGTTCCCGTCCGGCGAAACGGCAAAACCGTACTGTGAATCTTCGTTGTAAAAACCCGGGATGGATATCGGTTGGGGAACCCCCCATTGGGCGCGGGTTTTATAAGATATCAGAGGCCCCAAACCGGTGTAATGAGGATATATTCCTCCCAACAACAGTCCTGAATTATCGGCCAATACCCCGCAAACGGCATTCGGATACATTGAATTGACGGGAAGTTTCATCTTTTTTCTTTGCGTCCATTTACCGTCTATCTGTTCGGAATAATACACGTCTTGGTCGGATTTGTTTTTTGTATAACCCGTATTTTCCGGACTGCCGTGAACGGTGAAATACAATACGTTTCCATCGGAGGCAATTATCGGACTGATTTCGGAGTATTTTGAGTTTATTGTTTCGGGAAGCCGGGTTTTGGAAAGGAAAAGTTCGCTTTCCGGAACCAAATTGGGTGAATTTCGGGCATAAACGAACATACTTTGAACGACGACATCGCATTTACCGGATATGCCAAATCCGGCTTGGACCGCCCCCATAAAACGAGAACCTCGCGAAAATCTATATTTCATTTTCTTTCGGATGCTTCGGCAGTAAAGTTTAAGCTCGTAAGCGTCGCAATAGGAAACATCGATTTGGGTTTCTTCCATAAGTTGGAACGCAATTAACGACGAAAGCTCATGTTTTACACCGTTGCATACCTCATAGGCTTGCACGTGATTGTCCACAAACTCCAGCCCGATGTGATTGTCCTCGTTTAAGTAAGACCAAACAAGGACAAAGCGGGAATAATGTTCTCTTCTTTTCGATTTTATGGAAACCGATATACGAAACGGTTGAGAAAAATCGCGAACGTCTTGAACGCTCGTCTTGAAACCCGGACTTTCGGAAATCAGATGATACGCGCCGTTTTCGACTTTGAAGTTACCGTCGGGACTTGAAAATTCCTTCCATCCCCGACGGTTGTCTTTGAAATCGTCGTACCAAACCGGCTTGGCGCCAAACAAAGTTTTAAACGAAAATAAAAACAATAAGTACAAAAAATTCATGTCGCAATGAATCGCTAACGCATGATTACCATTTTACCCCAACCTTTTTTAAAGTACTTTTGGGTCAATTCGTCGTTGCGTTTTATATTTTGGTCGCCGGGCATTTTTAGCAAAACTCGGTATAGATATACGCCGTTGGCAAGTCGGTCTCCGTATTCGTCGGTGCCGTCCCATGCGTAGTGTGTAATGTGCTGTCCGGTAAATACTTCGCCAAGCTCTATCAAATCTATGACTTTGACCATTTTACCCGTTATGGTGTAAATGTGAATTTGAAAAACTTCCGGAAACTCTTCGCCCGTCAAAGTATAAACGAATCGGGTGGAAGTAGAAAAGGGATTGGGATAATTGACGACGTCGGTAATCGTAGATTCGTTGATTACTTTAAAACCGATTCGATAAACGACGTTACCTGCAAAGTTGCCGGATTTGTCCCGAGCATTGGCTTCCAATATGTAATTTCCGTTTTCCATTTTACCCGGTGAAAATTCAATATAGGCTTTGTTTTCCGGGCCTTTGGCGGGCGTAAACGTATAGTTGTTGATTCGATAATTGACGTTGTCACCCGGATAAGGCAAAGTTCTTACGCCATCTCTTATCAACGAAGGCAAATCGGCGGGAAATATACTGACCACTATACTCGTTGAATCGTCGATGATTTGAAATTTGTTTTCGTCGTTAACCATTACCCGAATATTCGGATTGGGAGTAACAATATCCCCGTCAACGATATGTTTTCCGTTGAAAGTAACGTCGAGAATCGGGTTGATTTTATCGCGTCGAACGTTGAAACTTAGGTAAAAAATATTGTTGTAATAGTACTGTTCGGGTTGTTCAAGGTCGGGATTTATGGTAACGATAAGGGTGTTCATGCCCTCGATATTATACGCCTTGATTTTGTCGGAAATGGAGCTAATCGTATAATCAAACGAATAACCGGAATTGGCCAAAAGCACCGCTCTTCTGAGCGTATCCAAGAATATAGTTTCGCCTTTGGGGGTTCGCCATTCGTAACGAATCAAAAGCGGCTTAAGCATGTCAATGTTGGAAATATTGCGTGCATAAAGACGTAAATATAAATCCATTCCCTGTTCGATGTCGCCCGTAAATTGATAATCGGTAAACGGGTCGATTAGGGCTTCGGGTGCGGGTTTGTACAATACGTACCAATGTTTTAGCTGCGGCGCGGTATAACTTTGTGGGTCTGCGGCGTAGGCTTCAAGACGAAGTTTGTCGAATTGTTGGGCTTGTTCGGGAAAGTCGTATTTCCCCGAACCGATGTTGGCAAGACCGGCAATGGATTGGTTTTGTGAGTTTTGTCCCACGCCGTAGACCCATGTTCTGACCGAATCTTTTCCGTTGGTTTCGGCGCCGTTCCAATGCCAAATATAATCCACCCACTCCAACCCAGGACCGATTTGGGGAGAAAATATGCGTCCGCGCGGATTCTTGGTAAAAAGCGTAACGTTAAGCCGCATCCCCGAAGCAATACGTTCAATGGATTCCCATGCGGTTCCCGGAGCCATGCCTTTACGTCCGACAAACAAAAATCTATCGTTGGGCGGCAAGCCAAAGATTTGATTCGACATACCGCAACTTCTCAGCGCGTCTTTGAGATTTTCCGACCATAAGTTGATGCGCGGACCCGTAGCCAGTATCGCAATATAATCCCCGATTTTCATATTGTTTATGGCCGCCACCAGTTGGTTCATATTGCCCGGCACTTGTATCCAGTCGCAGTATCCCAAATCAAAATTATAAGTTATCGGTTTAAGCGATACGCCGTCTATCACCGAATAAAACATCGACGTACCGCCGACCGAGGCAATGACGTCGTTAAGTTGAGTTAGGGTGGCGTAGGTGTTACCCGCTAAATTGACAATGATGGAATTTTGATTGCCGATGGAAAGAGAAACTTCGCCTTTTAAATCCTCAAATTCCCAACGCATTCGGTTTCTATCCATACGAATGGTTTGCGTGGGATCGTCGAAAAACTGCGGGGGACGCGCTTGCGCCCAACCTTCGTGCGGCCCGACAACGTATTGAAACGAGGCGTTTTCCCACAACGACTCGCCCCCCGAAGCCGACGATATTTTCACCTTCCAATAATATACCGTACTGTCTTGCAACGCAAAAGGCAACGGCCAACTGCCTTCAATACTGGTCCCTTGAACGGCGCCCGATTGCCGAAACATCGGCGAATTGAATTTATGGGATGTATCGATTTCAAAGTAATAATATATCGGTTCGTTATCGCGAACAACCTCGTAAGTCGAGGCCATCAACGATATTTGATTTTTATTGATAACGGCAAAAGGCCATGGATATACGATGGCGGGATATTGGGAACGAATCACTTTTTCAATGACAACGACGTTGTTTTCTTCATTAAGTTCGGCAATTTCGTCGTTGTAATCCACCTTGAATTCAAAGCGATTTAAACCTCTGGAACCGTATCCAAACACCGTAATTTCATAGTCCACAACGGTGTCCAAACCCATAAACGGTTGAAATGTTGCCACAGGATGGTTGAAAGTTTCGCCTGTGGTTTGTACGTATCTTTTCAAACCAAGCGTAAACGCTTTTTTGTTTTTTAGACCGTAATTGTAAACGCGAATTTTGAATTTAATTAGATTGTCGGCTGTGGAAGGATTGGCGGGAATAAATTCGATACCGGGTTCATTGATGGCCAAATCAGGCAACTTGGGACTGTATAAAGCCAATGAAGGGTCGCATTGCAGGTTGATTTGACGGGCGTGATTGAGCATTCTGTTTATTTGAGCCTGACCGTTCGGCGAGTATCTTTTGATGGTTTCCTTTTGTATGGAACCGATGGCGCTTCCCACCGAATCGTCATAAGCCACCTGATAAAACAAGTTCGAGTACATACCCAAGGGATGCAAATAGCCTTCGCTTGAAGAGGCCATAAAACCGATTCCCCCACGACCGGGTTCTTTGATAAAGCGTTCGCCGTGAGTAACGGTATTGGTACTGTAATCGCCGGAATAGCAACCGTTGGCCATAACGAAGGGATATTTTCCCCAGTTTTGATAGTCGGTAGCCTCGCCAAATTCGACATCGTAAACATTGGTATTCGAGTGCCCAAAAATATAAACAATGTTTACGCCGGAATTGATTAATTGACTGACGACGACGCCCGTATCTGCGCTGATTAAGTCGCTGTTTGTTTTTTGAAAATAGAACGAACGTCCGGAAAACGTACCCGTTTCAAAGATATCTTTAGCCGTGAGCATAAAACTGCGAATGCCCGATTGTTCGGTAAGATTGGTTCCGCCCCCCAGTTGCAATCCATGCTTCATCCACGGTTGAAACGGCGAGGATTCGTATTGTTTTATTTTTTCCAAATACGCTTCGCCCTCGGCATCGTTCAAAATATTGATTCTTCCAATCGGTACCAAAGGTTCGTTTTGAATGCCGTTTGGATTATAGTTGGTAACCAAAAGCAAGTCTGAACAGGGATAACCCCAAGTGGGAACCCGCGCCCAATTTGTCGCCGTTCCTTGCGAATTTCTAAAAAAAGCGGTCGCTTTTCCCCACAAAAGAACGTACTTCGGTTTGATTTGCCAACGCTGATTCGCCACCCAAACAAAACGTTTTATAGCCAAAGGAGTAATCGCGCCGTATGCAAATTCGTCGTAAAGTTCGTCCATGTAAACGACTTTGCTCGACAAACGATTGTAGGGATTGTTGGCGCGATATTCGGCGTATTTTTGAGCGGATGCGGCAAAAGCACGATGGGTAACGATGACAAACTCCGCTCCCGCCGAGGGATTGGAATGATAAGAAAGCGACGCTTTGACGATAAGCGAATCGGATATTTGGCGTATTGCCGAAGAGGTGGAGAAATAAAACCGGCTTTCCCCCGCAAATCTCGGAACGGCAAAGAATATTCGATTGCCGTCGCGAATACCGCGAATTCGTTTTTTGTTGGTTAAATCAAAGACAAAAAATTCGTCCCCCGTTTGTATCGATACCCCCTCAATGCGCAACTGCAAAATGGAGTTTTGATTGTTTTCAAAACGAAAGGCTTTTTCCCTTGCGCCCGAAAAGTTAAAGGTTCTGTCGTATTGCATCCTAACCCAACAAGGAACATGCGTCGGCGGGGACGAGGGGCCGGGCAAAACGGTAAAGGAAACGACCGTTCCGTTCGGACCCGAATTAACATCGTTTAATCCGAGAATAAGGGTGTCTCTGTGCAGGTTGTAGCCCCAAAAGGCCGACTCTTTGGAACTCGAACCGACCGCCACTCGAACCCTGTGCATTCCTTGCCCGCCCGTGCCTCCGGGATTTGACCTTGAGACCAAAGAGTAGGTCAAAACCGGGGCCGTTGCGTCGTTGCCTTGATATTTGTGCGGCGTGGGAAACGTCAGATTGAGCGTCGAATTGAAATTCGGACCCACATAACCTTCCCCGCCGACGAAATCGGAATTATGATTGAAGTTGTCGTCGCGGGAGCCCCCCGAAACATAATAACTTCCTCCGCTTCCGGGCAACCAAAACATTACGGAATCTTCCCGAAACTTTTGCACCAAAGGATAGGCCATATAGTCGGGATTAAACTCGTTGGTATAAGTAAAAGCGTCCGAACGCGTGGAATTTAGCATCAAAAAATACGCCGAGGTGTCGGTATAAATACTGGCGAAAGGATTGGTGTGTTGCCGGGCGGAAAAAACGCCGGAAACCGGTTCTCGATACAATTCGACGTCGTCCCAACCGTCGTTTCTTTGTCCGAAAAACTCAAAATAATCTTGTCCGTCGAAACGACCGTCGTTGCCTTGGTCGAAAACATAAAGCGCTTGTTCCTCGCCGCGATACCAAAGACGAAGATTGCGCGGCGCAACGGGTTCGGTCAATTTGAGCTGCGGAGCGTAAATACGATAGATACCCGTTCGGCCGACCTTGATTTTAAGATATTCATGCTGTGGATTGACCCAGTCGTAACCGAGGCGCATAGGTTGCGCATGGATAAAATTCGTCCACGCGCAGATTGACATAGCCAAAAACAAGAAAAAAGAGCTTTTTAATATACGTCTCATTTCCGACATTTTATTTTGCTTCCGTTTTGGAAACTTGGAATCAATGTAAAGTTACGAAAAAAATCCATATGATAAACAATAGTTTTTGAGTAAGGGAGGTCAAACGTTCAACCGCCTTATATTGCCGTGCCGAAAATGTTTTTTATGAAAATAAATTATTATTTTTTTATGGAAAACTTGACACGAGCGTTTATTCGTAGTAATTTAGCCGTCCATTTCGCCAAAAAATATCGGCGGCAAAAATTCAATCGGGTAATTAAATCAAAAACAAGCCACATAGGTAAAAGCAATGGATCAGTTCGTATTGGAGCAACGTATCCGCACCGCGAAAAAGTTTTTGAACGACGAGCTCACGCACATTAAGGTTAACGACGGCAAGGCGCATTTGCGGGTGAACGAGGTGGGCTACCATCTTGACACCATTCACGAGGCCGAAAGGCTTGGCTTGCGCCATTTGGACGACAGACACTTCGCCAAAATCCGCCGAACGCTGACCAACATAGAAGCGATGATGAGCCTCAGCAAAAACTAAGCTCGCTCCCCCGCCTTGTGCGGGGGTTTGCATTTATGATGAAAACAGGCTTTGACGTTCCGATTCTTTTTATCGTCTTCAATCGTCCCGACACGACGGCGCGTGTGTGGGAAACTTTGCGCACACTAAAACCGACCAAGCTGTTTGTCGCCGCCGACGGCGCTCGAAGCGCAGAAGAATTCGAACGCTGCGAGCTTACCCGACGCATCGTTTCAACGCCCGATTGGGATTGCGACTTCCACAAGCTTTTTCGTCAAGAGAACGTCGGATTAAAAGGCGCGGTCGCGGGGGCGCTGGACTGGTTCTTTGAGAACGTTGAAGAGGGAATCGTTCTTGAAGACGACTGTTTGGCGCACCCCGATTTTTTTTTCTATTGCCGGCATTTTTTAGAGCGGTTTCGCGACGACGAGCGGGTTTACCACATCGGGGGCAACAACTGGCAAAACGGAAAGCGTGTCGGCCCGTGGAGCGCCTATTTTTCTTTGTATCCGCACATTTGGGGTTGGGCGACGTGGCGCAGGGCTTGGAAACTCATGGATTTGGAAATGAAATTGTGGCCCGAATTTCGCGACGCGGGCATGATGCGAGAACTTTTCGTCCATCCCGTCGTGGCGCGTTGGTGGGAAGACCGTCTCGAACGGGTTTGGCGGGGTGCGATTCGCGGAGCTTGGTCGTATCATTGGGGGTTCGCCGGCTGGGTTCACGGTAAACTGTCGCTGACCCCCAACGTCAATTTGGTTTCCAACATCGGCTTTGGAAAGTACGGTACGAATACCGTCGGTTCGCGGCACCATCACATGGCCGCCGTTCCCGTTCATCCCCTGCCCTCTCCTTACACCGTTCCCCCCTTTTATATTCCCCACCGTTCAGCAGATTTTCGTACGTTTAAACACATTTTCAAACCTAATTACTACATCAAATTGATTAATAAAATCAACGAATGGCGCGGTTAAGCGAACAGCACAAAAAAGGGCCGCCACGCAGGCACGCCCTTTTTCCTACAAACTATAAGTAAAATACGGTGAGTCGTCCGGCTAACGCACTTTCAACACCTGCCCCACCTCAATGAGGTTGTTTTTGAGGCCGTTGATTTTTTTAAGGTAAGGCACGGACACTCCCGACGATACGGCGATTCCATAAAGCGTATCACCTTTTTTGACGGTGTAGGTCCCGTCGGCATTAAGAGAGTAGTCGCGTCCACGATGCGTTCCCGAAGCGCCGGCCATAGCCGGGGTCGCTTTGCCCGAGGGGTAGTCGATATCGCGAATAATAAATTCATCGCGACGGTTTTTGGCGTATTCTTTATAGTTTTTGGTTAAAACGCTGTCTTCGCCGTAACCAACGACCACCAGCCTGTCGGGCGCAATGCCTTTTTGTTCCGTCAAGTACTTGAAGGCGGCCGTTGCACGACGTTCGGAAAGCGGATAATTGTACGCGGGATAGCCAATGGGACAAGCATGCCCGCCAATCTCGATTTTCAAACGCGGGTTGTCGGTCATGATTTTGGCCACTTGGTCGAGTTCGTCGTAAAAATCGGCCTTGACGTCGGATTTATCCAAATCAAAAAATATCATGGGCAGGGTATCGCGGTTGGCTCCCGCTTTGTCCAAAATGATTTTTTCGATGGGAATACGCTTGTCGGCAACGATTTCCGCCTCGGAAAAGGGTTTAAATTCCGATGGATTGATTTCGGTTTTGGTTACGAAATACCCGGGTTTATCCGCAACGACGGTGTAATTTCCTTCCGAATCCACTTCGATTCTAAAACGGCCGTCGGAACCGGTAATCGCATCGTAAGTGCGGCCGTCGGATTTGCGTAGTTTAAGGGCAACGTCGGAAAGCGTTTTGCCTAAGACTTTTTCCCATTGACCGCCGTTTTTGCGTGCGATTTCTTCGATTACGGTTCCCGAAATGTATATCTTTTTCACCACGGGGGCCTCCTCCTTTTTCTCCAACGCTACGTGATACACGTAATAGATGTCGTCGCCGCCGAAGCCGCCCGAACGATTCGAACTTACGTAGGCTGTTTGAAGGGAATTGTCGGTGAAAACGATACCCACCTCGTCGCCCGGCGAGTTGATTTCGCCGCGTAGATTGCGAACGGAAACCCATTTTTTGCCTTCTTTGTCGGGTGTAGCCTCGAACATGTCGAAGCCGCCCAGCCCCGGATGGTAATTGGAGGCAAAATAAAGTTTGCCGTTCGGGTGAATATTGGGAAAGGCCTCGTGGCCGGGGGTATTGACGGTATCGCCGAGATTGTAAGGTTTGCCCCATTTTTTGCCGTCGTAGGTGACGGCGTAAAGGTCAAAGTCGCGATAACGATACTTTAAGCCTTTGCAATGGCGGTCGGAGGCAAAATAAAGGGTTTTTCCGTCTTTGGACATCGAGGGATGAGCGCAACTGAAACGGTTGCTGTTGAAAGGCAGTTCTTTGACGTTCGTCCATTCGCCGTTGACGAGTTCGGCCTGATAAATTTTCAAAACGACCGTACCCGTGGCTTGAAGGTCGGGATTGGGACGGACGAAAAAGTTGCGGGTAAAGTACATAACTTGTCCCGAAGGGTCGAAGGTTACCGGCCCCTCGTCCTGCAAGGAGTTCACCACGCGCTTGGAGTCCTTGATTTTTCCACCGAATCCCACGGGGACGTCCACGTTGGATTTTTCAAACACTTTCGCACGATAAATATTGGCGTTTGGTTGGCCCGAACGCGGGTTGCGCTTGATTTTGGGGTCGGAATAGTCGCGCGAGGAGGCATATACCAAGTCTCCTCTAAACAGGGTGGGGGAAAAGTCGTCGCGATTGGAATTGAGTTTGACGATGCGTTCGGTTTTGTATTCTTTGGGGTCGGACGCATAACGAATGGCGCTGTCCACGGAGGCAATCATCTTAACGCCCACGGACTCAATACCTCCCTGCGATTTTTTATAGAGTTCGAACTGTTTTTTGGCTTTGTCGAACTGTCCCAAAGATTTAAGTACGTGACCAAAATAGTAACGGTCTTCGGCCCGCTCGATGCCTTTTTTGTCCAAAAGGTTGTACCAGTTGTAGGCTTCGGTATAATTGCGGGTCTGCCAATAGCAGTAGGCCAAACGGCGAATGGCGTTTTTGTCGTCGCCGTTTTTTTCAATGATTTTCTTGTATTCTTGGATGGCTTCGTCGTAAGCCGAGGCCTCGTATAGTTTGTTGGCCTTGCTTTTTTGCGCCAACGCCGCATTTCCGCCCAAAAGCAGGAAAATGCATAAACTCAGGGCTTGTGCAGTTTTCATGATGTTTTAGAAATAACGGGGCGTTATCCAGCGATCGGGTTTATTGGGACTGCCAAAGTCGAGGCTCAACATGATTTCGTGGGAACCGCCTTGATGCGCGCGAAGTCCGGCCACGTGCAGGTCGTAGGAATAACCGACGCGCAAGTATTTAAAGTTCTTTACCGGCGGATAAAAACCGATCATAAATATTACGTCGTTGAGGTTGTTTTTGTCGAAGCGCAATCCCGGACCGAACCATAAAGCCTCGAATACCATAAGATTGAGGTTAAGGTCGGATTGAATGGGGGCTTGGGCGGCGTAACGGAAAAATACCGACGGGGTAAGTACGACACGGTTGCCCAAACGCAAATCCACGCCCGAAGTGAGAAAGTAGTGCCGGGCCATTTTGGCTTTTTCCGCGTTTTTGGTAAAGGGCAAATCAAATTCGACCAAATGCGCCGTCGAAAATCCGGCGTAAAATATCGAGGAGTTGAAGAAAACGCCTGCGCCGACGTCGGGTCTCCAAACGCTTTGCGATTCGGTGGGAAAAACGGGGTCGCCGGGTTGGTCGGTGCGGATGTCCGAACCTTTGAGCGTCCATTGTTGCGCCCCCGCCGAAAGGCCCAGCGACAAAAAGCTACGGTTGCCTACGGGAATCCGAAAAGCGTAAGCGAGCGAACCGGCGTAGGTTTCCAACAAACCGTTGCGGTCTCCGGAAATAAAGCCGCCCAATCCGTGGCTGACCTTGTCCCGGCTCCGCCCAAGGGCGCCGTGGCCGCTGAGAGCGAACGTTTGGGGACGGCGGTCGTTGAATCCCACCCACTGCGTACGGAATAGTCCGGTCATACTGAAATGACCCTTGACCCCCGCATAGGCCGGGTTGATGACCAAACGATTGAACATATACTGGCTGTAAAGCGACTCCTGCTGGGCCGCCGCCGGCGACGCCCACAAAATCCATGCGCCGAATACGACGGCAAATAAAGGTCTATATTTTCTTAGCATCGGTTATCGCATTACGGTTACAAATCCTTTTTTTACCTCCGAGCCGTCGCCCAAATCCAAAACGTACCAATACGTCCCGTCGGGAAGGTCTTTGGCGTCCCAACTGTTGTCGTAGCCGTCTTTGGAATAGATTTCCGTTCCCCAGCGGTTGAAAATCGAAATTTTGTTGTTGGGGTACTTGCTTAAAATACCGCGTATAATGACGAAGGTGTCGTTGATACCGTCGCCGTTGGGGGAAAATCCGTTGGGGATTTCCCTAAGCGGCAAATTGTATACGTCGGCGCCCGAAAGCGGGTCGTTTTCGTCCACCGCGCCGTCGCAGTTCGAATCGTAACGAATACGCGCGGCCACCACGTCGCCCGCATTCAAAGGAGCTATCGTTACCGTCCATGTTCGGTCGTCGCGGACAATCGATGCGCCCGCTTCCACGCCGTTCACGTACACGTAAACGTATGTAGGGTAAACGGGGGAGATTTCGGACGTTCCTTTGACTTCAACGTCGCCTTCGGCGAGGTTTTTGTCCAAAACAGGCGCCGGAAGTTGATTGGGAACGTAAACCACCTTGACGGAATCTATGCCGCCGATACATTTTCCTGCGCCCGAAATTTGTACCCAATAAGTTCCCGAAGCGTTTACGGTAATGGAACGGGTGGTTTCTCCGGTGTTCCACAAATATCCGTCGGCGTCCACGCCCGCGTCTATCGTTACCGGTCCCACGCCGCATTGCAGAATGTAATCTTGGGCAATCTTCGGCGTAGTGTTGAGAATCACGTGAACGAAAGCCGAATCTTTGGCGATGCAACCCGTTTGAGGGTCTTGGTATTCGTACCAGATGTAATGCGGTCCCAAACCCGCCAAATAAGAGTCGAACACGTATTCTCCGGGTGCGTCGGCGTAAAGCCATACTCCGCCTGCGTACACGCGTCCGCCCGCGGGACTGACGCTGATAAAATTGACCAAGTTTTCACGATAACACACCGTATCCTCGCTAAACGAAATCGATACCGGCGGCAAGGGAACGAAATTGACCCGAACCGGAGCCGACACCGCACGACAATCGTTTTTAATCACCTCGACGTAATAGTCGCCGGGAGTGGATGCCACAAACGTATTGGTGTTGGACGAGGTAACGAAAACCCCGTTGCGGAACCAGCGATAAAGCTCGCCTCCACCTGTTGCGGTCAATAACGCCGATTGGCCCGTGCATACATTGACGTTGGACGGGGAAATCGAATACGTGGGTATAGGAAAAATGGTGCAAACCGTCGGGGAAACGGCGGACTTAAAACGCGAAACGGGGGCGACGATGCGCACGCGCCATCCACCGATGGGTATTTGAGTGATGTTTTGAGGTATGCGTCCACGCAACGTGCCTCGCGCCCGCCCGCCGACGACCCGTAAATCCGAATAACGAATTTGCCCCAAAACATATCGTTGGGTATACTCGAATACCCCGGCGGAATCGGAAATGTAGGCGATGAACGTCGAATCGAAATCCGCCACGTGCGACGAATAAAATTCTTCGGAAATCTCAAAGGGGATGTAAATCGAGTCGCCCGGACAGTAAAGGTCGTCGTAAAGGGCTTGGGCCGCAAAGCGGTAACCCTCGATTTTAAGTTCGTCCACCGTCAAAGCGGGAAACCTTCCGCGTCCGTCGTTGTCGTTGTTCCACCAAAAACAGACGCGCAGGTTGGTGTCTCCGGCGGCTTCGGCGGGAAGGACGTAAACGACCTTGGTCCATTCGTTGAGTCCGACGAGTTGTTTGCGTTCGGGGTCGGCGGTCAATTCGTAGGGAATTTCGGTAACGCCGTCGTCGGAAAGGCGGTAACCAATGGGCTCGTATTGGGCGACGGTGAAAAAATCAGGGTCGGCCTCGGGTTGAACGAGTCCGTCGGGAATGGGCGGGGTGGGAATGCCGCGTTTCAAACTGTAACGAAACGTACCGTAATCGTGGTTGAGTTCCCCGCCAACCTTCACCCAAAAACTAACGACCAACTTCGAATAAGCGTTGTTGGCAACGATTTTGGGAGAATAAAAGCCGACGGAGGTTTGAGCGGTGTTGCCGGCCGAACCCAATACGGGCGGATTGAACGGCCCGAAATGATAACCGTTGTGCAAATAGTTGGCTTCAACGGTGTTGTTGATTTCCCCGTTGAGTTGGGTGACGGCGCCGGTAATGATGTGGGCGCCGTTGAAGCCTTTAAAGTTGGCCGCCCCGGAAACCGCACAACTATCAAGCAACACGCCGTTGCATGGCGCAACGGTCGGGTTCAAAAGCCGAAAGACGGCTTTGCCCGCACCGTTGATTCCCGAATACTCTCCTCTGGCCCAAACGTTTTGCTGGCTCCACGTTTGGTTGTTGTACTGACGGAAGCCGTGTGTACCGCCGCCGTCGCCCTCCCATCCCTGATGGTAAATCAGTTCCTGCGACCGGGCAAGACCGGGCGACAAAAACAAGAGTAGCCAAAGCCCTAAGGCCCAAGCACCCCGTATTTCGTGGTTAACCCTTTTCTTATCTTTACTCATTGGCCGTAATTAGCGGACGTTCGACTTCATTTTCAAAATGCAAAGCAAATAAATTTTCGCCGTTTTTTCTTGTGGACGACGCACTTTTTTTCCCGAAGGTGGACAAATCCCCCTTAAACCTTCACCGAAGCCTTTTTGTTGGCGTAGCGTTTACGGTCGTTTTCATCCAAATGGATTTTTCTTAGCCGAATGTTTTGCGGCGTTACCTCCACGTATTCGTCTTCTTCAATGAATTCCAAGTACTGTTCGAGCGACATTTTTATCGGCGGCTCGAGCAGAATTGCGTCGTCCGAGCCCGAGGCGCGGATGTTGGTCAGGTGTTTGGTTTTTTGCAGATTAACGACCAACTCCTCGTCGCGACGCGGGGTTTGCCCCACGATTTGCCCGCCGTATATTTCCTGCCCCGGAGAGATGAAAAAACGGCCCCGGTCTTGAAGTTGAAAAATCGCGTAAGGCACGGCGGGACCGGAGTCTTTGGAAATCATCAGCCCCACGTCGCGTCCGGGCATTTCGCCTTTGTACGGACGATATTCCAAAAAACGGTGGGACATCGTTGCCTCCCCGCCCGTCGCCGTCAAGAGCGTGCTGCGCAAGCCTATCAAGCCCCGCGACGGAATGACGAACTCCAAATGTTGAAGTTCGCCCTTGGGTTCCATGACGATAAGTTCGCCTTTGCGCATGGTCGCCAGTTCGATGACCCGGCCCGATTGCTCTTGCGGCACGTCCACGACCATCAACTCAAAGGGTTCGCATTTTTTGCCGTCGATTTCTTTGAATATTACCTGCGGCTGGCCAACCTGCAATTCGTAGCCCTCCCGGCGCATTGTTTCGATGAGTACCGAAAGATGCAAAACCCCGCGCCCGTAAACCAAAAACTTGTCCGACGATTCGGTTTCTTCGACGCGCAGGGCCAAGTTTTTTTCCGTTTCTTTCATGAGCCGGTCGCGAATGTGGCGCGAGGTGACGAATTTACCTTCGCGTCCGAAAAGCGGGGAATTGTTGTTGGTAAAGAGCATCGAAAGCGTCGGTTCGTCGATGGTGATGGCGGGCAGGGCTTCGGGGGTATCGGCGTCGGCGACGGTGTCGCCGATTTCAAAGTTTTCCACGCCCACCAATGCGCACACGTCGCCGCACACGGCCTCGTCGGTTTTGACTTTGCCCAAACCCTCAAAAACATACACCTCTTTGATGCGCGCTTTGGTGAACGAGCCGTCGGCTTTGACCAAAGCGACGTTTTGTCCGGGCTTGGCCGAACCCCGGCTCACCCGTCCAATCGCGATTCGCCCCAAATAATTGGAGTAGTCCAACGACGTTACCTGCATTTGCAACGGGCCTTCGACGCGTTTGGCCTCGGGAATATTCGCCAAAACCGTATCCAACAAATACGAAACGTCGGCGGTAGGCGTTTTCCAATCGGGCCCCATCCATCCCGCTTTTCCCGAACCGTACACGACGGGAAAGTCCAGCTGTTCGTCCGAAGCGTCCAAACCGACGAGCAGATCAAAAACGGCGTCGAGCGTTTCGTCGGGCCGGCAATTGGGCTTGTCCACCTTGTTGATGACGACGATGATTTTCAAACCGAGTTGAACGGCTTTTTGAGTAACGAAACGGGTTTGAGGCATGGGGCCTTCGAAGGCGTCGACGAGAAGAACGACCCCGTCGGCCATGCGCAAAACCCGTTCGACTTCCCCGCCAAAGTCGCTGTGGCCCGGCGTGTCAAGGATATTGATTTTCGTGTCGTTGTAACGAATGGATACGTTTTTGGCCGTGATGGTAATTCCCCGTTCCCGTTCGAGGTCGCCGGAATCCAAAATCAGCTCCCCCGGCTGTTGGTTGTCGCGAAAAAGTTGGCCCGCGTATAAAAGTTTGTCCACCAAAGTCGTTTTGCCGTGGTCGACGTGCGCGATGATGGCGATGTTTCGTATACGTTGCATGAAGTCGTTTGCAGACGCAAAATTACGTTTATTTTCCGCCCCCGCCAACAAACTATGGATTAGCAATGTGTAAAGTTCGCGGCGTTGTCTCCGGTTGTTAAAGTTACGTTTTTTCAACGCGCGACCGTCTTTGTCCCATGTCGAAATGTTTTTTGGGTTGTTTCGTCTAAATATTCGGCAACGTAACGTTTAAGCGCTTACCTTTGCAAAAAAGTTGTCATAAAATGAGAAAATTCAACATTATTACAGCCGCAATGGCGGCGATTGTTTTAACGACGGCAGGGGTGCGGGCACAAAATTTATTCGTTCCCGAGCGTCTTACCCTTTGCAACGCCCCGATAGTTCTCGACGACTCGGAGTGCTATTTCGAACTCGACGGTTTTCCCATAACCGGCGGCTTTGACCCCTCCGACCTCGTTTTCGGCATTCACACCCTATATTACGACTGCGGCGGCGATTCGGGAACGGACTATTTTGAAATGGGTTCCGAATTGTGGTTAAACATTCGCCCGCTTCAAGCGACGGGATGCCCGGGGCAATTGGTCGTTTTGGAGGCCGAACATTTGGAGTTGGTCGACGGCGCTTCCTACCTTTGGCAACCGGGCAACCACACCGGCCCCGTGTTGTCCTTTTATCCCACGCAAAGCGCCACCTACACCTTGACGGTAACCGCGTCCGAGCCCGGCGGAGCCGTTTGTACCGGAAACGCAACCTATTACGTCAACGCCGACGGCTTGAACATCGACGTTACGGCCACGCCCAACCCCTCCTGCCCCAACGAGTTGGTTTTTCTTTCCGCCGAAACTTCGGTCGAAGGGGTTGGCTACACGTGGCGAAGTCCAATGGGGGTCATTGGCACGGACGCCACGCTTTTCGTCAATCCTTTTACCACCACGACCTACACCGTTACCGCCAACGACAGCGCCGGTTGTACCGGACAACGTACCATTACCGTCAATGTTACCCAAATTCCAACGCTTTCGGCCTCCACCCAAAACGCCACCTGTCCGACCTGTACCAACGGTTCGATGACCATCCAACCCCCCGGACTGCAATATTACGTAAACGGACTTTTGTATTTCAACAATACAATTTCGGGACTCGCTCCGGGAACGTATCAGGTCAGCGCCGTTGTGCCACCCAATTTTTGCAGTACACAGTCCATTTTTGTAACCGTCGGCGTAACGGAAAGCTGTCCCGTTCCGACGGGTTTGCAACTGGTTTCGGCGACGTCCAACTCGGCGTTGTTGTCTTGGAACGCGGTATCGGGGGCGAGTTCGTATCGTTTGCGTTATCGGCGGGCAAGTGCGACGCTTTGGACGGCCGTCGTTACCGCCGCCACTTCCATCAATATTCCGGGCCTCGTTTCGGAAACGAACTATGTGGCGGCGGTCGCGGCGATATGCGCCTCGGGAACAAGCCTGTATTCGCCGCTGTTGGCGTTTTCGACGACTTCGGAATCGGCGCCGGTTTGCACGGCGTCGCCGGGGTTCAACGCCGTCGCCGGTTCGAGCTCCGGAACCGTTTTTGTTTCATGGACGGAGGTAACCGCCGCCACGCGTTACCAAATACAATACCGACGTGTGGGAAGCTCTTTCTGGACGTCCATGAGCGTAAACGCGCCCGCCGCCAACGCTCTGCTCACCGGCCTAACGCCGGGGCAAAGTTACCAAGTGAGAATGCGCGTGATTTGCGGCGCCACGGCCATGACATGGCAGCCGGCGGTTACCGTTACCGCTCCCGGGGGAAAATGGGCCGACCCCAACGCCGAAAACGGCTTTTGGCTTTATCCCAACCCCGCAAAAAATTGGGTCCATCTTCGAATCGATTCGCCTCAAAGCGCTACGATTGACGACCTAAGCGGAAAAACCGTTCTGCGTTTCAACGCCGCCGCGGGCGACAATGTTTTGGACGTTTCCACCCTCCCCGCAGGCGTTTATATTTTGAGAGCGGGAACGGCGGCGAAATTGGTTGTAGAATAAAAAAGTGAAACCCCTCAAAAGGACGGCGGCGGGATTTTTTCGCCGCCGTCCTTTTGAGTTTAGTTCATGTACGTCATATCGACGACGACGGTCTTTTTTCGACAATCGAGTTTGAAGGCGCATTCTTCGAATTTGGGCTTGCGAAACACGCCCGAAGGCAAATTGCTGAACGCCCAACCCTCTTTGGGTATTCCGATAAAGTTGTAATCCATGGCCTTGTTTTCGTTTTCGTCGTGCAAAATGGCGATGGCGTATTCGCCGGGCGGCAGGTTGGAAAACACCACTTTGGCTTGTTTGTCGATGATGGGAACGGATTGCACCGCGACGGTTTTTTCCTTGTTTTCGGGAAAGCCGTCCTTTCCGTGAAAAAGATAACAAGAAATGCGGCCGACGCTGTTTCTCAGACCGCGAAACACGACTTCAATCAGCCCGCCCGAATTTTGCCGTCGTTTGTTTTTCGCTTGAAAGGCTTTGGCGACGGGCGCCGAATCCTCGCAAGCCGGGGCGGCGGTGCAAATCGTCGAAAACGACAAGGCTATCGCGGCAAGCGACGCCCATAGCTTCGTTTTTGCGGCTTTGATATACATTTTGCTATTGTTTATTGTTTGTTTGTAAATCCGCGTTTGTTTGGAATATTGAACAATGAAAGTGTTTTTTTAGTTTCAATATTTGACCAAATAATGGGTGGCGCTAAACGTTACATTGATTCCACCGACCGGACGCGATACCATGTTCACAATACAAGTATAATACCTTTGGGCCGTGGATATTTTTTATTGTTATGATACACTACCCTTTTTCGATGCTTTGCCCGCCCCTTTTGCCTAAAAGGAGCTTCTTGAACAAGCCCGGCTTTTTTTCTTTTTCAAGCATCGGTGCACTAATATATCGCATCAACAGTATGAAAGGGTCTAGGATTTTGAGCGGTTCGTAAATATTTCCGGTTTCGCATCTACCCAACGACGAAACCAAACAATAATCCACAGAACGGAAGTTGTTTCGCGCCATGTTGATAAAACGGTTGGCGTTGAGGTCGTTGCGGAGCCAATCCTCGATTTCCAAAGAAAAGACGGACGCCTCGGTGATGCGGGCCTGAATATCGGCAACATAACGACCGACGCCGCCGTCCAAAAGTTTTTCCCTCAACTCGGACGGCAGGATGTCGAGCAGGGAATCGGCCTTGGTAAATACGACAATCATGCGCTGACGCTCTTTGAGATTGACCCCGAAACGGTCGGATACGGCGGCGATGTATACGTCCAAGAGCCTGCTCATTTCGTCGTCCGTGCGAGCGCCCGTGTCGGTCAAGCTAATTATAAACATGACCACGTCGGCGTGGGCCACAAAGTAACCCGCCCGCATGATTTGCGAACTGTCGGTAAAGACCTCGCCCGCCGTGTCGTAATAATTGACGAAACACTCGTTGTAGTAGGGAATGTTGTGGTATTGCAGTAGGGCGGGGCTGGGAAAATTGGCGGGGGTGGAATCGGGCAAGATTCCCCGCTCGAACATCGGCACCTTTTCGTATACGATTTTGTGTGTATAGTCGTCCAAGCTTCGGTAATAAAACGAAGGCCAAAATTGGGAAAACTTGCCTATCGTCGAAAACAAAGACGTTAAAAACACCGTTTTCCCATGACCCGAAAAACCAACGATGCCCACCGTCGCCCGAGGAATGTACGTTTTTTCAACGTACCCGCGTGGAATAACCGTAGCGCAATTATTACATTGATAAACGTGCGTATATTTGATTTCCCCCTTTTTGAGGCAATACGGACAAAGGATTGGGGCCATGTTTATCGGGTTAGGGTAACGCTGCCCGTCCGATGGAACACTCTTCCGTCCAACCGATAGGCTTTAACCACGTAAAAATACACGCCCGCCGGACAATTTTCGCCTTTGTTCAAAAATTTTCCGTTCCAATTGTTGGCGCCCGAAAAAACCATCGTTCCCCAACGGTCGTATATTTCCATTTCCAAGCGCTCAAAACCCAATATTTTGACGGAAAAAAAGTCGTTGACGCCGTCGCCGTTGGGGGTAAATATGTTGGGAACGTACACGTTTTCGATAAGTTTGACGACTTCCACCGTTTTTATAATTGTATCCGCACAACCGCTGTTTAGGTGGGTGGCGATGAGTCGGACGGGGTACAATCCCGGTTCGGAAAAAATATGGGTCGGTTCGGCGACGACGTAAGATTTCCCGTCCATCGTCCACTCGAAACGTAAAGAATCGAAGTCGGCGCCCGTCGTCAAGTTCGCGAAATGTGTTTTGCCGTCCGGCGTTTCGATTTTTTCGGGCGAATGGGTAAAATCGGCCCGGGGCGTGGACAAAAATCGCGCTTCGACGCCAACGGGCGCGGGTACGGGACAAGTCCGGTACGTGCCTTCGACGCGAAAGTTTTTGTCGCCTTCGGCGTCGGTCAACCACAATTCGGCCCCCCGCCCGAAAACAAGTCCCGTGGTTTCATCTATCCATGCGATGTCGAAACCTTGGAGCGTATCCCCTTCGACGGTAGTCATAACGGCGGACAAACGCATCGGACGACCCACACAAACCTCTTGTTTATCCACGCGAACGACGGATTCGGTCAAAATTTCGGCGCGAAAGTCCGCCTGCGCCGTACATCCTCCCGAATTCGTTACGGCGAGGGTGGCAAAAAACGGCGGCGCCGCCACAACTTGCGCCATTTGGGAAACAATTTGCCCCGTAGCGTCCCGCCATTCGTAAACGTACCCTTCGGGTGCGGAAAAGACCGTCGTTTCACCGGGACAAAGGTATTCTTTACGCGAAACGAGAATGGGAAGCGGATCGGGCGGAGCCGCCACCGTCCACGTCGTTTGGGTCGCGCAACCCGAAGCGTCGGTTACCGTCAGTTGGTGGGTTCCCGTCGAAAGACATTGAATTTCCGTGCCGACTTGTCCGTTCCATGCGTAAACGTAGGGAGGAACGCCGCCGTTCACACGGGCCGTGAAGCAAGCCGTATAACCGTCCGAACAGTCGGCGCTTGTCCGTTCGATTTCTACGACCGGGGACGCAAAGGACGACACCGTTCGCTCCGTCGTGGCGGAACAGCCGTTGGCCGAAGTGACCGTAACCGAATAGACGCCGGGTTCGGAAACTTGAACGACGTTTTGGGTTTGTCCCGTCGACCACAAGTAACTTGCAAAACCCGGGGGTACAAAAAGCTCGATTTGGCCGCCGTCGCACAACGGACGGTTGGCCGCAATTTCAACGGCGCCGACGGGGGGATAAACCGCCACGTCCATAAAGGTGTCGCGTTCGGCGTTGGTTTGCGTGTTTCGCACTTTCAAACGGACGCGATAGGTTTTGGGTTCGCCGGCAACGGGATAGGATACACGCGGATTTTTGGCCGTCGAAAATCCGCAACAACCGCCTTCGACGTCGAACGTCCATTCATAAACGATATTCGAACCCGAAGAGGATTGGTTCAAAAAACGTACCTCGGTCGAAGAGCAGTCGGTGGTGTAGGCAAAACTTGCGACGACGGGCGGTAAATCGCGTTCGCAATTTTGGTCGGGAGTGAGGGCGGACGAGGCCGTCAGTTCGACTTCGCCCGTCGTACCCGCCGGAGTTACAAGTTGAATGTAATAGTCGCCCGGAGGCATACAGGTTACGGTAAATCCGGCGGCGGCGCCACATTGAAAGGGGGTCATCGCCGAACAGTCGCCGTACAAGACCCGGAACGCCGCCAAGGGCGCGGCGGTATTGACGGCGAACGACAAATTGAATCGTTGATACTCCTCGCCTCCGACGCTCACCCTAAACCACGTGGACTGCAAAGCGCCCGCCTCGCCCAAACACCCCATGTTCGAACCGTCTTCGCCGTAACCTTCGCCTATCGTGTGGCACTGCACCTGCGTGGAAGCGGCGGCGTTCGACGGCGCCGACGGCAACTCCAATCCCACCGCCCCCGTACACAGGTCGCCCGGATAAATCACGTCGGGAATAAACCGGAACGTCGGACGCACCTTGTGCGTAAACAAACTGCGGTTGTCCACCAACAAAAAGTAACGCACAGGGTCGCAACTTGACTGATAAAAATTGAGCGAGGGAGTAAAAACACAGGAATTGGTGGATTCGAGGTTGTTGGCGATGAAAACAAGTCCTTGCGCCTCCGTGGAATCTATCTCGGTTTGGGTAAGCGGAAGGGCGCCGTTCATTTCCTCTGCCCGCCAAACGGAAAAAGGCAGAGGCGGCACGCCCGAAGTGAGACGGTCCACTTTTATTTCGACGTGTCCCGCCGCCTGTACCTGAAACGAGTACCACAAATTGCGACGGTTGGAACCGCAAACGACGGTGTCGGGCGGGAACCAATCGGGGTAAAGGTAGGTGTTGGCGGGCATGGGATACGGGGTGTCGGGACCGTCGGGAGGGTAAAGTCCGGTTTCGCAGAGGTTGGGAAAAGCTCCGGGAGCGATGGGCGGGTCGGAGCCTTGCGCACCGGTTGCGCAGGAAATAAAGTCGGCTTCGGCTTCAAGCCATTCTCCGGGAGGCAAAGGTCCGGCGTCGTAAGCCCGGCTTGCGTGGTCGTAGCGCGAGGGCGCCACCCGGTCCACGAGTATTGTCGGGTTTATCGGCGCGGCGGCGATGAGGTTTTCATGAATGAACATGACAAGGGTATACGCACCGGGTTGCAAGCGGCAAAATTCGGTGTAGTTGCACCGCCGGCAAGGTTGTATCACCGCGTCGTCGGTCAAAAGAATTTCGGGGTTGAGACGGGCGTTGCCGGCGTAAAGTTTGTATTGCACGTTGGTATCGCCGGCGGCGGGATTGAGCAGCACGTACGATTCTTGGTCGAGCCAAAAGACGTAATGCGAAACGCGGTTGTAAAACCACGACGGGCAACAGGGACGAATGTGGACGTAAGGGGTGTCCGCCGTACAACCGACGTACTCCGACGGTACACCGTTCACTTGGTTGTAGGTGCGGTAGGAACGGACGCTTTCGCCCGTTTGCACCACTTGCCAACGCAATGGAAGGCCGGCGTTGCACGTCGCGGCGTTTTCCGGAACGTTGAATTGCGAAACGGGAAAGTCCGTAATATCCAAAATCGAAATCTGGACGTTGGTCGGCGAACCGACGTTGATGCTTTTTCCAAAACTAACGACCGAATACCAACCGGCCGGCAAAGGTTCACAGGGATTGGTACGGTAGTATTCGGTGCAGCTCGTCATTAAAAACAGCGTCTGTTGCGGGTCGTCGATTTCCCCGCGCATGAAAACGAAAGGAAAACTGCCGGAAGTGTTTTTAATTTCTATGGCTTTGGGCTGGTTTAAGCGGAATTTGCGGAAAATGAAACGGTTGTACGTCGAATCGCAAAGCATGTATTCGCCGGGGCAAAGGCCGTAAGAAACGCCGTCGCATTCGGGCGGGTCGCAGTAGGCTCCGGGAAATTCGCCCGCCGCGCCAAATATCAAACTTTGTATTTGCGACAACGCCATCGGTTCGCAGGAAAAGTAATCCACCGTACCTTCCGAAAACTCGATGACGCTGCCGATGACCTCCGGGTTTTGCGGAGAATAAAAACCGGGACTATTTAAATATTCGATGGTAACGTTTACCGTTTCGCCCAGTTCCTGCGTCAATATTTGCAAACTGTAAACGTTGGGCGGTACGTTGCATATTTCGTTTTCCATCGAAAGGTTGTACATCAGGGGCAAATTGCAATAGTCGGATACGGCGGCAATATCGCCCGCATAAAGCAAAATCAGGGCGTTTTGGGGGGTAACTTGGACGTTGAGCATGCCGTCGTCGGAAAGGGTGAAGGTCGTCCACGTGTTGTAACGGAAGGTGTCGCCTTGAAAAACGGTGAAGTCGGGCATGTTGGCGCCGCAGGAGTTTTCGGTCATGAGAGCCGTACATCCGAGAACGTCCTCAATGGAAACGGGGACGCCGTTTTGAAGTTCGCCCAACTGCATGGAGCCGGGAAGGTTGGCGGGATTGGCTCCTTGCGCCGGAAAAACGCCGCTTTCCCGCAAGCGCACCCGCACCTCCGAACGAAACAGCGGAGGGAAAAACAACTGCACCGAATAAATTGTTTGTGGGAAAAGGGTACAGGTTTGTTGGTTTTGCGGAGTGTTTACGTCCGATTCGTGGGTAATGAGTTGGCACGGGCCGACGGGAATCAATTGGGAAAAGGCTTGGGTGCGGCAGTCGCCTTGATAAATTTGGAACCCGAAAGTGAAGGGGTAAACGCCGGGGGTAAGGGCGTTGAGTTCAAAAATCAAGCGGTCGAGATAAACGTCGGTGGAAAAGACGTGCCACGAGCTTTGGGTGTAACCGGCAGCGAGGGGACAGGCGGGTTCGCCCGATTCGGTCGAATGGCAACCCAAGACGTAGTTGTACCACGGCGTGGTACCCGAGACGGTTCCGAAATTGAGGGCGGCGGCCGCAAGGTCGTATTGGGGATTGGGGAGCGAAAGGGTCAAAGAAACGTTGATGGTTCCGGAAACGTTGGCGCCGCCCGCAACTTGTATCAAATAGTTTCCCGGCGGCAAACAACCCGTAGTGGTAAATATTTCGCCCAAACTTTGAATCGACGGCAAACCGGCGGCCAAATACTCGTTGGGTCCGGGTGGGCAAGGCCCCGACGTTTTGAACACCGTAACGCCGGCTTCGTGCGCCAAAATTTGGTTGGAACTCACCGAAACGACGGCTTGCCGCGCCGCCGGCAAATCGAACCGAAACCATATCGTGCGGGCGGTATGACCCGCCGTCGTTTGCACGTCCGTAAACCACTCCCCGGCTTGCGCCGTGGCGTTGGTCAGCGTCGATTGCGCCGTGAACGTGCCGACGGCGTTGGCGCCGACGTTCATGACCATCGGCGTTCCACAAGGGTCGTTTACCGGTTGGGCTTGCGCCAACTTACAAAACATCCCCGCACCTATTGCGGCGTAAATTAGAAGTTTGACCATACTCGCGGTCTTCCACCTGCGTTTCAAACCTTAAAATTACGCTTTTGGTTGAAAACTCCGATAAAATTTTCGCCAAACGTCAAAAATCGACGTTGAAATACCGTTCCCGAAAATACGCTACGATTACGCGTCCGTCCGCTTTCTCAAAAAAGCGGGATGTAAACGGGGGGCGGGTATTGGTTTTGGGCAAAGTATGGCGATTTTTCGGCGGGCCGCCGTATATTTGCGTCCAAAAGCGTAAATGCCGGCCGTTATCACCATTTATGACTTTCTGATTGCCCTTGCCGTTTTTGTATTGGCGGGCGTATTGGTTTTGCGGCTCTGGGGACAGCGCATCGCCTTGTGGCTTTTGGAACGCATCGCTCGAAGAATGGCCAAAGAGTTTGTCAAGGCCCAAAATTTGCATCAGGACGTTCACAAACACAGCGTCAAGGAAATTCAATTAACCCCCAACACCAAGCTTACCATCCCCCTACAAAACGAAACCTACGCCCCCGACGACCCCAAAAGTTACGCCGCACGCGCCACCGACGCCGAATACGAAGAGATTTAACAACAACCCCAAACGGTTCTTTTCGACAACGGAACCTCTTGCACGCCTTGAATTTACAATTTCCCCACCGAAGTTGACGTTTTGGTAGCGTACCCCGACGAAAAATCCGAACGGATGAAAACAACAACCAACTAATAAATTAGGATGTCGGGAACGGCTGTCGTTAGCCGTTGCAGCGGAATCCAAAGTTGTGAACGACGCCGCTTGTGGATAATACGGGGCATAAGCAAGGACAAAGCCGGTAATAACGGGGTACAAAAAAAGGCTCGGACGTCGATTTTTGTCGTAAATTGGCATTTGAAATATGAGACGAGCGATAACGACGGCGGCGTTGGTTTGGGCGTTTGTCGGCCTACGGGCGGCCGAACCCGACTTCGTCGTGCCTAAGGAAATGATATACTGCGGCACCAAGCTCAAATTTACGGACAAGGGCCGAGCCGCGATACAAATGCGCGTCGACCACTTGGTGCAAAACAAACTTCACCATCGGGTTCTGGTTGAACGCGCCGCGACCTTTATGCCCTACATCATGGACGCTTTCAAGCAACTGAACGCGCCCACCGACCTATGCTACATCGCCATACAGGAAAGCGGTCTGAAAGGCGACGCCGTTTCGACGTCCAACGCCGTCGGTTTTTGGCAGTTCAAGGATTTTTCGGCCCGGGAAGTCAAACTCGAGGTCAACGAGGTCGTTGACGAGCGCAAACACATTTTTCGTTCGTCGATTGGCGCCGCGCGTTACTTTTACAAAAATTATCGCCGCCACGCCAACTGGGTCTACGCCGTTATTTCGTATTACACGGGAGGAACGGGAGCCTTGCCCTACATTGATTCCCAATACATTGGCGCCGACGAAATGGTGATTACCGAGGGTTTGCATTGGTACGCGCAAAAGGCCATCGCCCACAAAATCGCGTTCGAACCGTATTTCGGAAAAATCGAGCCGTTGGTTTGGCTTGAACCTTACGTCGTCGGCGAGGGTTCGGAACGCATATTGGTCAATTTGGCGAAAAAAAACGGCGTGGATTTACAGGAATTTAGAGCGTACAACCTGTGGATATGCAGTCATACCATCCCCGCCGACGGCACGTACAGTTATTACGTTCCACGCAAGGAAGGGACTTACGCCCACCGTCCCGACCCGTTCTTAAAGGCCTACGGCCCCGAATCGGGACCGCCCCTGCCGCAAAAAACCTTGGCCGACCTTACCGTCGAACCCCCCAAAAGCGAGCACAAAAAACATTCCCACGAAAACAAATCCCCCGCGCCGGACAACGGAGTGTTTTTTACCTCCAAAAAATCCGGGTTGTCCGTCGCACCGGCCCCCAAAATCCGTGAACTGCCCATCGAAAAAGACCCTTACTACGACCGTGAATTCGTAGTACCCCACCCCACGGCCGACAACCTCGTCGATATCGCTCAACGCCATGGTATATCGCTCAAAAAACTGCAAAAATGGAACCAACTCACCGAAGAAGAGTTGCACTACCCGCCCAAAAAACTCATTCTGCTCGTTCCACCGAGAAAAGCCAACGTCCACGTCGCCTCCAAACTGGAAAACCTACACGAAATTGCCATAAAATACAAAAAAAACGTCCATTTGCTTATGAACTACAACCGCATGGACGACGCCAATCGAATGCTCTTGGAAGGACAAAAAATATACTTGCGCGACTACCGCCCCAACGGCGAACCCCCCATCGTTTACCTGACCGTTCCCAAAGAACAACCCTGCAAATCCTGCGACCAAGAAAAAACCGCAACCGCCGCCGCGGCGCCGCCGCCCGTCGTTGAAACGAAAACGACGCCGACCCAAGAAATCCATGCCTCCACGCAAGAATCGCCGACCGATGCCGTCCCTTCGCCCGATTATCCTGAAGTTCCGAAAACAACGGCCCACTTTCCCGTCGAACCGTTCCATGAGGAGTTTACACCCCAATTGGTCGACCGAAGTTCGGTCAAATCGGTGAACCCCGCACCCACCGCCGCCGCGTCGCCGCAAGGAAAATTCACCTATTACACCGTCCAACCCCAAGAAACCATGTACTCGATTTCCAAAAAGTTCGGTATGACCGTCGAAGAATTGCGAACATGGAACGGCATGAGCGATTATAACGTCAAAATCGGGCAAAAATTGAAGGTCAAGGGATGATTTACCACTTTGCCGACCTTGAGGCATGGGAAAAGGCGTTGGATACGGGTTTTTACAAGCCGCCGTCGCTAAAAAGCGAGGGCTTCATTCACTGCTGTTTCAAACGGCAGATGGAAGCCGTCGTCCGCCGCCATTTTCCCGGACAAACCGAGTTATTGACGCTTCACATCGTCGAAAGACGTATAAAAGAACTATATAAAGAAGAGTACGTCGAGGCGGCGGGGGAAAATTATCCCCACGTCTACGGGCCGTTGCCGATTTTGGCCGTCGAAGACGTTTCGATGTTCTATCCCACCGATGTGCAAAAAACGTAAAACGGCCGTACGACTTATAAGGCGTTAAGTCGTCTTAACTTTGCCCCGGCCTGATTTTCGACTTATCCACCGTTGCCGTTTGGATTTGCCGGCGAGCGGTACGAAATTTGTCCGCTTATTTGAGAACGAAAAACTAACCGGATTGAAGTTCGTCGTCCTATTGTTAATCGCGCTTCCGTTGAGGGCGGTGGGACAAAAACCCCACCCCCTGCGTGCCGAAACGCCCGAAAAAGGATTTGGGAAAAAAGCTCCGGTAACGGTGGTGGAAAGCTATCCGGGCGGACCGAAGGCGGGTGCTTTTTCCGTCATCCTTGAACATCCGACCCTTGTCGAAAAAACGCTCTATTACGTCTCGCGCAACAACCGTTTGGCCGAACTCAACCGGCTCAAAATCGGCATGGAGCGTCCCGCCGTCGTGTATTCGACGGCCGTTCCCGCCGGCAGTCCCCACATCGACAACCTCACGCCCTATCCGGGCGGTCTGTTTTTTACCGCCGGTCCCTCGTTCAACGAACTTTGGCGCACCGACGGTTATACCGACGCCGAAAAAATCGTCACTTTGTGCAAAAAACGTTGCGGCGTGTGTTACCCGCAACATCTGACCTATCTGCGGGGCAAAATCTTTTTCGCCGCCGACACGGGAAAAATCGGATGGGAACCGTTTGTCGGCGACGAAAAAAGCGCCAAAATTTTGGCCGACCTTTTACCCGGATACCGCTCGTCGAATCCAAAAGAATTTGTTTCCGTAAAAGACGGCGTTATTTTCGTGGCCGACGACCCCGTCCACGGACGCGAACTCCGTTTTACCGACGGCGTCGACGTCCGTTTGGTCAAGGATATTTATCCGGGTAAAGGCGGTTCCGAACCCGAAAGCCTCACCGTTTACGAAAACAAGGTCTTTTTCAGCGCCGACGACGGAAAAAACGGACGCGAACTCTGGATTACCGACGGTACCGAAGACGGCACCCAACTGTTCAAAGAACTTTTCCCCGGCCGGACGGGGTCGGCGCCCAAACAGTTCACGCTTTACAGGGACGGCTTTCTTTTCACCGCCAACGCCCCCAAGTACGGACGCGAACTCTGGAAAAGCGACGGCACCCTCGCCGGCACCGTCATGACCGAAGACCTTTATCCCGGTCCCGTCGGTTCGAATCCCGAACAGCTGACCGCCACCGAGCGCGGCAAAGCCTATTTCACCGCTTACGTCGAAAAACAATCGGGCCGAGGGGTCTATGTTACCGACGGGGGATTCGGCGGCGCAACACTGCTCAAAGTCGTGGCGCCCGAAGACGGTCCCGAATGGTTGATTCCCGTTGGCGAAAACGCTTTTTTTTACCTCAAAAATCGACGTGAAATTTGGCAAACCGATGGCACGACGCACTTCGTCAAACGCTTGTGGAAATTGCCCAAAAATTTGGAGGCGCCGTATATGCCGATAAGCTTTGGCGGGGCGTTGTATTTCGCTACTTCGGACGGCAAAGCCGCCCATCTATGCAAAACCCGCTAATCATTTGGCCAACGCGGCCTTGACCTTCTGCTCCAAACCGTTTTGGTAATCGTAACCGTTGTATTTGAGGCATTGCCGCCATTCGGCCCGCGCCGTTTCCATTTGGCCCCGCGCCTCGTAAATCTGTCCTTTGTGGTAACCCGAATAAACTTTCATCCACAAATTGCGTTCGGGAAATTGACGTTGCGCGACGGAGTAATGATGCAAGGCGTGGTCGTATTTGCCCATGGCGTGGTAAATTCGGCCCTTACGGTAATGAAGTTCGGTCGTCGCCTCGTCTCCAAGGACTTTCAAATCTTTCAATTCATCCAAAGCCGCCTGTAAAAATCCGCCGTCGAAAAAAAGCCGGGCTTTGAGCAAACGAATTTCGTTGCCCGTAGGCGGGGCGTCGAGATACCGTCGGGCTTGTTTTTGAGCGTAGAGGTCTTCGTCGAAAACGGCGGCGGCTCGGGCGGCGGCTTCAAAGTGTTTTTTTGCGTCGGCGCCGGCGCACAACGCCGCCAATCCCGCTTTAAATCGGGCGTCGGCGTGATAAATCCCTTGGCAACGCTCGGCGAAAGCCTCGAATTTTTCCACGGCAAGCGCGTAATCGCCGGAATAAAGGGCCAAACGTCCGGCTTGATAGTCCAAATAGGTAAAACCCCGCGTCGGTTGGGAAAGCAGTTCTTGGGCGCGTTGCGGGTTTTTGAGCACGTCCAGCGCATACGAAACGGCCACATACCGTCCGACGGCGTATTTCTCCAAGCCTTGCAGGGCTTGGGACGCTTTTTCGACGTTGCGCGTCAGGTTTTTGTGGCAATAAAAAAGCATTGTTTGGCGCTCGAGCGGCAAACAATCCGTATGGTCGGCTTCGAGAAGTTCAATACCCTTTTTAAGGTCGTATTCGAAGCCTAAAATATCAAGTACGGTGCGATAAGCGGAAGGAACGGTGGAAAGCGCGGCCATGCACAGGCCGAGATACCGGGTTTGACCGCTTTTTGCGGCAACGACGGATTTTTTATAAAGGTCGCGGAACGCCCAAAACGCCGTCCATTTTTCGCCTTTAAGGGCGGCAACGGCCGTTTTCCACAAGGCGCATTGGGCCTCGTGGGTTCGGACTTTTTCGGCCAAGGCCGAAAATCGTGTGTAGGCCGTCGAATTCTGACGGCAAAGCGCGTCGAAAAATGCGGCGTGGGCGGCGTAAAAATCCTTTTGGTCGTCGGGCGCGGCGGCAAGCGCCGCGTCGAAATCCAAATTCCACACATACTCTTCGGGTGTTTGCGCCCCCGCCCACGACGGCGACAAAAGCCATGGCGCCACCGATACGCAAAGCCACGCCAAACGCCAAAACGCATCCGTCCTCCTCGCCGACGGCCTTCTCACCGACGCAAAGGTCTAAACGTTGAAACGGAAATGCATGACGTCGCCGTCGGCAACAACGTAGTCCTTACCCTGCACCGACATTTTACCCGCTTCCTTAACGGCGGCTTCGCCGCCGAACCTGACGTAATCGTCAAATTTAATGACTTCCGCACGAATAAAGCCGCGTTCAAAATCGGAGTGAATAACGCCGGCGGCTTGCGGCGCCTTCGTTCCGACGGGTATGGTCCACGCCCGAACCTCCTTTTCGCCGGCGGTAAAATAAGTTTGAAGTCCCAGAAGTCGGTAGGCGGCGCGAATGAGTTTGTGCAAGCCGGGCTCTTCGATACCCATGGCCTCGAGAAACTCCCTGCGTTCGTTTTCGTCTTCGAGGGCGGCGATTTGGGATTCGAGGGCGGCGCAAATGACGACGGTGCCGGCGTTTTCGCTCCGCGCCATGGCAAAAACTTTTTCGGTCAGGGCGTTGCCGGCGACGGAGTTTTCGTCGACGTTGCAAACGTAAAGAATGGGTTTGGCGGTCAAAAGATAAAGCGAGCGGATGTAGGCGGCTTCGTCGTCGTTGCAGGCGATCGAACGCGCGTTTTGGCCCGAATTCAGGTGTTCAAACAAACGACTAAGGCGTTCGTATTCGGTTTTCGCGTCTTTGTCCCCGACTTTGGCGGCTTTTTGGACTTTTTGTAGGCGTTTGTCTACGGTTTCAAGGTCTTTGAGCTGGAGTTCGACGTCGATAATTTCCTTATCCCGGATTGGGTCGACGGAGCCTTCGACGTGGACGATGTTGGGGTCGTCGAAACAACGCAGGACGTGCAAAATGGCGTCGCATTCGCGAATGTTGGCCAAAAATTGGTTACCCAGTCCTTCGCCCTTGCTGGCGCCCTTGACGAGACCGGCGATATCGAGGATGTTCACCACGGCGGGGACGACGCTTTTGGGTTTGACGAGGCGCACGAGTTCGTCCAATCGCGGGTCGGGAACGGTAACGACCCCCAAATTCGGCTCGATGGTGCAAAACGGATAGTTGGCGGCTTCGGCGCCGGCGTTGGAGAGGGCGTTGAACAGCGTGGACTTTCCAACGTTCGGAAGGCCCACCACGCCACATTTGAATCCCATGCCGCAAAGTTCGCAAAAAAACAAATCGTTGCGACACGACGACAATACCCGCCCGCGTACGCAGCCAACAGCCCGACAATCAAAGCGCGGTCAATCGCGAAGGGCAACAAAAACCGCACAAACAACCGTTCCGATGTTGGAAACCACACAAGCGTAAGTTTCGCCCGATTGCGTCCGCAAAAAACGCGGGCGCCAAACCGAAAAAAAACTATTTTTCGAAAAATTAAGCGCCGAAATTGGTTAATTTTGCACAAAATAAACGTACCGCCATGAAAAAAGAAACGCAAGAAACGGCGACGAGCGGCCACGAACGTTCGGAAACGATACTACAAATCGCCGACCGACTCACCAAACTTACCCAAAAGTACGATTCGCTGGGTCAGGACATCATCTCTTACCTCGACGGCCTGCTTTACGCCAATTCGTTGAGTTACTGGGACTACATTCACTTGGACACGCTTCTAAGTCTGCAAAGGCCGCGCACCGACTTCGACGACGAGGTCGTTTTCATTGCCTACCACCAAATCACCGAATTGTATTTCAAGCTCGTTCGCATCGAATTGAAAAAAATTCGAGCGGCCTTTTCCGCCGCCAAAGACGACGAGGCCGTTAAGCGCATTCAACGGGTTTATTCCTACTTTCGGGCATTGACCGGCAGCTTCGAGGTGATGATAGAAGGTATGGATCCGGAAGAGTTTTTGAAATTTCGGATGTCGCTCTTGCCCGCGAGCGGATTTCAAAGCGTCCAATATCGCAAAATCGAACTTTCGATGACGGACTTGGGCCAGCTTACCCAACCCGCCCTTCGCGAAAAACTCAAAAACGCCAAAATCGAGAAACTTTACGAAAATATTTATTGGAAGTCGGGCAACTTGGAACTCAAGACGGGCAAAAAAACGCTGACGTTGCGCATGTTCGAGGAGCGCTACGACGCGGAACTATTGGCCGAGGCGCAAGGTTTGGAAGGCACGACGTTGCGCGACTATTATCGCAAGCGTTTGGAAAAGGCCGGCGTCGCTGCCGGCACGCCGCCGCCGCCCGACTCGCCCATGGCCAAACTTTACGACGCTTTCCGCAAACTCGACCTGCAAGCCAATTTGTATTGGCGTTTCAGCCACTTGCGGGCCGCCACCAAATACCTCAAGCGAGAAGACGGAGCCGTTCAAGCAACGGGCGGCACCAATTGGCAAAGCTATCTTACCCCGCGCATACAAAGGATCGTTTACTTTCCTGAGGTGTGGACGGAAGCGGAAATCGCCGATTGGGGCAAGCAATGGGCCGCCGACTTATTCAAGGAAAACGTCGAAAAATTTTGGCGTTAAGTCTCTTTGTTTCGCCGCCGTTGACTAGATGGGAACGGCGGCGAAACGGGTTAGCAGTTGAATTTTTGAAATTTGGGATGGCCTTTAATTTTTTGAAAGGCCGGGTTGTTAACGAGTTCGCACTTGATTTCGGGACGCAAGGCCACGGCCTGCTCGAGGTTGCTAACGGCCTTATTGGTCAATCCGCGCCAAGCGTAAAGCACCGCAAGGTTGTAATAGGGTTCGTAGCGTTCGGCGTCGGCTTTGATGGCTTCAATAAAGTCGCCTTCGGCTTCGCCCAAACGATTGGTTTTCATTTTGGCCACGCCTCGGTTGTTGAGGGCGACGGCGCCCGTCGGATTTTTGTATTCGTTGAGCGCCTCGCCGATGAGGCCCACCTTGTCCATGACGACCAAACGATTGGCCCTAAGAATTTCGTCGGCGGGAAACTTTTCGGCCAAAGCGTTGTATTCCTCCAAAATGCGTATGCGTTCTTCGATGCCGAAATTTTTTGCATCGTAGGTTTTGTAAGCCAGCGCGGCCACACCTAAACGGGCGTTGTTCGGCTCGAGGGAAAGCGCCCGTTCGACGTCTTTGATGGCGCTGCGCACGTCCGCCAAAGCATAGTAGTACGTTGAGCGCATGGTAAAAAGGTTGACCGTTTTATTGCCGTTGTCGTCGATGAGGGTGTTGAGAATTTTGAGGCCGCGATTGGGGTCGACGCCGGGCTTGTGTTTGGAAATGATTTGCGTTTTGGTTGCGGCGTTGAACAAATCCTCCGAAAGCATTTTGTCTTTGAGATTTAGACGTTCGACGTACATTTTATCGGCGACGTAGTCGAAGGTGAAGTTGATGAAGGTGTGGCGGCAATAGGTTAATATTTCGTCGGTGATTTTTTTCCAATAAGGAAGTTTTTTGAGCAGGGCTTCTTTGTCGTCGGGAGAACCGGGACCGCGCGAAATGGAAAGGACTTTTTCCTTTTCGGAAGGGGCGAGCGTCGAACTTTCAGTTAAAGCATTGAACCGGTCCCAATCTTCGCCCAATCCCCTGAACGAAATTTTGATTTCGTTGAGCCGTCCGGTTTTGGAAAAATGGTTCTTGAGGTCTTCGTTGACGGCCTCGCAACGCCTCTGGGAGAGTTTGAGGTTGTAGTCCACTTTTCCCTCTTGAGAGGCGTAACCCGAAAAGTCTATTTCCTTGAGTTTGAAGCCTTGTTTTTCATAGCGTTCGACGTATTCGACGATAACTCGCGTGAGGTCTTCGCGATTAATCATTTTTACCGAATTGAAGGGAAAAATGATGTCGAGCGTGCCGGAAAAACCTTGGTAACGATACGTTTCGTCTTTAACGTCCAAGTCGGGCGCCTGAATAACCGATTGCAAGTCCGCCTTTTCCCACGCGTCTTGGGTACAGCACGGCGCCCCGAAGGGATTGAGCGGCGTTTCTTGGCTGTTGCAAAACACCTTCTTGAGCTTGCCTTTTTTGTTGTACTTGACTATCGAAAACGACAGTCCGAACTCTTTTCCGTCCAATTTTTTGGAAACGGGCATTCGATAGACAAATTCGGGATTTTTGTTGGCGTCGTAATATTTTCGGTCGATGATGAGTTCGTCGAACGTCCCTTCGGTTTCGGCTTCGTTGGGAAGGAATTTTTTCAAGTGCCGGGGAGTGGCGTATTCGGCTTTAACGTGGACGGCCACGCCCTTTTGCAGATATTTTTCGTAGATGACGTCGTTGGCCAAACGAAAATAGAGGGTGTCGCCGTACAACTCAAATTGACCGGGTTCGAGGTGGCGGGCGTCAAATTGGGAATTATCGAACTCGCTTATCGTCAGCCGGCCCAAACCCTCGTTGGAGGCCACCAGCTCGTCCAATTCTTTTTTGAATTGGTCACAGGTGTTGACGACTTTTTTGTTTTCGTATTTGGCCTTGTTGATGAATCCGGGCGGCTTGCAAGAAACGGCCATCCACGCCAACACCGGAATCATGGTTCTATATCCAAGTTTCATAGCCCCAAATTTACGCGAATTTGCAAACATACGAATTATTTGCGTCAAAATCGTTGTTCGGCTCCTAGTCCGGTCCCAAACTTAACTTTTGGCCAATTCGCAAGCATTCCCTGCCGTTGAAAAGTTACCGAGAACGGCGCGGCGTACGCCCGAAACAAAACGGCCCCCCCGTTTACCCGTTTTGCTTTTACCGTTCGGAACGGGTAGCAAGCCGTTTGGGAACTTTATTTGACCATTCGATAACCGGAATGAAAATATTGTTTTTATGATTGTAATTTTACGTCGGCAAAATTAACGCCAATAGTACAAATGAAAAAATACCTAACGCGAACCCGGCGATGTTGGCCGTTTTTGGCCCTATTGCTGTGGGGCGGATACGCATCCGCTCAAGTTCCGCCTTGCAACCCGCCCGTGCCGGCGACGATTCAAGGCCTTTCCCCCCAATACTGTTCCACTTCCCCTGCCGTTACCTTGACGGGCAATCCTGCGGGAGGACAGTTTTTCTTGGACGCCCCGAATGTACCTCCGTCCGGCGGCCTTTCGGGAAACGGCGTGCTAAACCCGGTGGCCTTCCAGCCCGGAACCTACACCGTCGTTTACACGGGCGTGGTGTATCCCGAGCCCGGAACGACGGGGTGTTTTTACTCGACCACCGCGACCTTTACCGTCGTCGCCTCGCCCCAATTGACCGCCAACGTTGGTCCCGCCGCCTGCAATACCTGCAACAACGGTTTCGTCGTCGTACAAAGCAATACGCTTGTCGGCTGTTTGTACACCCTGACTACGGCCAACGGCCAAAACCTAACCTCTCAATCGGGCGAGTTCGGCGGACTTTTGCCCGGAACCTACGTGATTAACGCCCAATGTCCCGGTGGGTGTTCCAATCAAATCACCGTTACCGTCGGCGTAAGCAACAACGACGGGGAGGCGTCGTTCACGGGGCTTCAACCGCACTATTGCGTGGGCGAAGTCAATATTTTGCCGATGTTCCAACTGACGGGCAACCCACCCGGCGGAACGTTTACCATGACCCCGCCGCAACCCGACGGTTCCCCCGGCATCACCCCCGACGGCTGGTTTTATCCCTACGGCTGGGCCCCGGGAACGTATACCGTTACTTACACCGTTAATGTCGGCGGTGTAACTTACTCCACCTCGCAAACGACGGTCGTTGGCGAAGCGCCGCAAGCGCAAATTCTTCCCAACGGCTTTGAAATCGGTCAGACGCTTTGTCCCAACGGACAATTCTACGGATTGATAGGCGTTCCCGGAGGAGGTACGTTTCAGGGCCCGGGCATTGTGGCTTCCAATCCGGGTACAGCCTACTTCGACCCCGGACAAATCCCGCCGGGAGCCCATGTCTTTACCTACTCGGGCATGGCGGAAAACGGATGTGAATTTCATGCGCAAATTACCGTAAACATTGGCGCGTTACAATTAAGCATTCAAAATATTACCCATCCTACGTGTAACAACTGCACCGACGGGCAATTTATTATTGGCGTGAACGGCGGTTCCGCACCGTATATGTTCACCCTTACCGGCCCCGACGGTCAAGGCTTCACGCAATCCCAACCATTTTTCGGCGGCTTGGCGCCCGGTGTTTACATCGTACACGTACAAAGCGCCGACGGGTGTACGGGAACGATAAACGTGGTTCTCATTGGAACGACGTACCCGCCGCCCGGATGCGTTTCCCCCGTGGAAATCGCACACGAAGTCTTGGACAACGGCAACGTTCGTTTGAGTTGGAACCCCGTTCAAGGTGCGCACAACTATCGCGTACGTTACCGTTTGGACGGCTCCAATACATGGACAAGCCTCAACGCCGGGTCGAATACCTCCGTGATTTTGGAAAACGTCGGTCCCGGAACCTACATCGCCCAAATCCAAACGCTCTGTGCCAACTCGGCGGGAACATTGACCGAAAGCGTGTGGAGCCAAAATTACGTCTTTACCGTCGGTGCGCCGCCGACCGATTGCCCGGCGCCTCACTTTACTTGGACGTATAACGACGACGGTTCGATAAGGTTGGTTATCAACTACAATTTGCCCAACCCCGGCGGCGCTTACCGCATTTGTTATCGTTACAGCACGACGAGCGAATGGACGTGCTTTAACGCGCAGACCACTTCCGTCAATATTACATTGGCGACGGGTGCACAATTGGTATATGTATACTTGCAAGCCGTTTGCGGCGACGTATTGAGCGAACCCTCGCCCGTAGCAACGATACAAATCCCCAATCCCCCGCCGCCCGGATGCGTTTCCCCCGTGGAAATCGCGCACGAAGTCTTGGACAACGGCAACGTTCGTTTGAGTTGGAACCCCGTTCAAGGTGCGCACAACTATCGCGTACGTTACCGTTTGGACGGCTCCAATACATGGACAAGCCTCAACGCCGGGCCGAATACCTCCGTGATTTTGGAAAACGTCGGTCCCGGAACCTACATCGCCCAAGTCCAAACGCTCTGTGCCAACTCGGCGGGAACCTTGACCGAAAGCGTGTGGAGCCAAAATTACGTCTTTACCGTCGGTGCGCCGCCGACATGTCCGCCGCCGACAAATGTCGGCCACGGTTACGGTTTCGCCGGCGGCACGTTCGTCTATTGGACGGCGCCGGCGGATTTCCATCACTTCTTGGTAACGTATACGTCCGTTGATGGTCAAACATATTCTTTCAACGTTCAAGGCAACGAACACTGGCCGCCGCTGCCCAACGGATATTACACCGTGACGATAACGACGCTTTGCGCCAACAACACGCCGGGCGGCACGACTCCTCCGTATACCCTTCACATCGAAGGAAACGGCGGCGGCGAACCGTGTCCCGAATTCATTGCCGTCTTTGACGAAAACATTCCGACCGTCGTTTGCAACAATTCGGCGCCGATCGTTCTGCACGCCACCCCCGAAGGCGGCAACTACGAAGGGAACGGAGTGATTTTGGGCGACGTCGTCGCATGGTTCGACCCTGCCGAAGCGGGCATGGGTACACACGTCGTCACCTATACCTATTCGCTTTCCGCCAACTGTGTTTACACTACGTCCATCGAAATTACGGTGGTCGGTTCGGGCGAAAACATCGAAATTCACGGCTTGAATCCGACGTACTGCCACAATCCGTACATTGACCCCGTGTTGATGTTGCAAGGAACGCCTGCGGGCGGATGGTTCGAACTCGTCTATTTGAGCAACGTACCCGAGGTACCGGGCGTGTTGAGTTCCGACGGTATGTTTTTCCCCTGGCAACTCTATCCGGGCGAGTACGCGGTGATTTACCACATCGACGGCGAATGCGAAGGATCGGCTACGGAATACTTTGCCGTTTTAGGCGCCGCCGCGACAATAACCGGCATACATGACGGACAAACGTTCTGTTCGGCTTCGAACGCGACGATAATGTTGGTTGGGCAACCGGCCGGCGGTCAATTTCAAGGGCCCGGAATCACGGGTCCGACCAACCCCAACGGCGTTGCCGCCTTTAATCCGGACGGTCTTCAACCCGGAAATTATTACCTCACGTATTCGGGCGAAGCCAACGGTTGTGGTTATACGGAAACGGTAACGTTTACGGTGGCGGCTCCCGCCCCGGCGCAAATCGGAGGATTAGCCCCGGCGTATTGCCCCGGCGCGCCGACGACCCAGCTTTGGACCACGCCCGTGGGCGGAGTTTTCTCGATTTCGCCCACATCGTCGATGGCCAACGCCATCACCCCCAACGGAGTGTTTTCGCCGTCGTCGCTCGCCCCCGGAACGTATACCGTTCATTATCACTCCGCTCCGGGTTTGACGGGTTGCGGTTTTTACACCTCGGCGACCGTCGTGATTTCCGGCCCGATGCACATCGTGCCTACCCTTCTCCACCCGACGTGCAACACCTGCAACGACGGCTCCATCACCGTAACGGTTTCCGGCGGAACGGCGCCGTATCAATACTCGATGCAGGGTTTGGGCATGACGGTTGTTTCGGGTTCGCCGATATTCAACAACCTTTTGCCCGGCACGTACTCGATAGTCGTTACGGATGCGGCGGGATGTTCGCAAACCCTCACCGTTACGTTGGGACCGCAAACGAATTGTCCCCCGCCGACGGGCTTACATGCAACGCAAATTACGGGTTCGAGCGCCCATCTAACATGGAACGCCGTTGCCGGCGCGCAAAGTTACACCGTGCGTTATCGCCGCGCGGGAACCAACGCATGGACGCAAATCACCGTTCCGGGCAATAGCGCGATGTTGCAGGCCTTGGCCGCCAACGCCGAGTACATCGTTCAAGTACGGTCGAACTGCGGCAACGTAACGAGCAACTTTGGTCAGGTTTTTACGTTCGTCACGTCGAACGTCGCGCCGTCGATGTGCGTCAATCCGAGTCCATTGATGGTGCAGGCCTCGTACACGACGGCGACGGTCTTTTGGCCGCCGGTGCCGGGCGCATCTTCGTATCAACTTCAATTCCGCCGCGCAAACAACAACCTTTGGACGACGGTAAACGTACAGGCGCCGATAACGAGCTTTGTCATCAACGGTCTTTTGCCCGGCACGAACTACGTTGTGCGTATACGTACTCGTTGCGGCAACACGGTGGCGCCGTGGTCGCCCGGAACGCCGTTCACGACGCTGAGCGGACGCGCCGCCGACGAGGTCAAGGCCGAAACCGCCTTGGTCGTATACCCCAATCCGAACAAAGGCGTGTTCGAAGTCGAATACACGACGGCGGTCGCGGGTCCCACGCCCGTCCGTTTGGTGGACATAGCCGGCCGAACGGTTTGGAGCCGGGTCTGGGAACTCGAAGCCGGTACGCACGCTTTGCCCGTCGAACTCGACGCCGCCGCCGGAATCTATCTCCTCCAAGTGGGACAAGCCCGTCCCGTCCGCTTGGCCATAGAATAAAACATTAAATTTGGACTTTTGAATTTACGATAAAAAGCCCCGCTTATCGCGGGGCTTTTTATTTTTGTCGAAAAACGACTAAATCATGAATACGGAGACGCGGGTGTCAAACGACGACAACGACGCCGCCGATTTGGTTCAACGGCGCCAAAGCACGGGCAAAAGCATAGATGGTGGTTATTTTTTTGTGGCGGCGGTGTGGTCGGCCAAAAATTTGGCCAATCCGACGTCGGTCAGCGGATGTTTGAGCAGTCCCATAACGACCGAATACGGCAGGGTAGCCACGTCCGCACCCGCTTCCATACATTGCGTAACGTGCAGGGTATGGCGAATGCTTGCGGCCAAAATTTGCGTTTCGATGAGGTAGTTGTCGAAGATGGTGCGTATTTGACGAATGAGGGCCATGCCGTCGTGGGCGTGGTCGTCGAGCCGGCCGATAAACGGGCTAACGTACGTTGCGCCGGCTTTTGCCGCCAACATCGCCTGTGCCGCCGAGAATATCAGCGTACAGTTGGTTTTTATGCCTTCGTCCGACAGGGCGCGTATCGCTTTGAGACCGTCCTTTATCATCGGTACTTTGACCACGATTTGTGGATGAAGCCGAGCCAACTGCAAGGCTTCACGCATGATGCCGTCGTAATCGGTGGCGATGACTTCGGCCGAAACGTCGCCGGGCTGGGCACGGCAAATGGCCACGTAGTGCGCCGGGTAATCTTCGATGTGTTCTTTGGCCATGAGCGAGGGGTTGGTCGTCACCCCGTCCACCAGTCCCAAATCCGCCGCTTCTTTGATTTCGGAAAGCTTGGCGGTGTCCAAAAAGAATTTCATTGTCGTTGAATTAAAGGTTGAATGCCCAAATTTTCGGCGACCTTGAGCATAAATTGAAAAGCCGCGTCGTAGTCGCCGGGGATTTCTCCATCCAAAATCGCTTCCCGGACGGCGTTTTTAATTTTTCCGACGTTGGGTCCCGGAGCCAAACCAAAGGTTTGCATGACGATTTCACCGGTGATGGGCGGTTGCCAATTTCGGAGATTGTCGCGGGCCTCGACGTCGCGTATGCGCTGTTCGAGTTCGCGGTAACGTTCGATGCGTCGATTCTTGCGGCCTTCGTTGGCGGTGGTAACGTCGGCGCGACAAAGGGTAAGCAGGGCGTCGAGGTCTTTTCCCGCCTCGACGGCCAAACGCCGCAAGGCGCTGTCGGTAACGACCTCGTCCACCAAAGCAATGGGTCGTTGATGGAGACGCACCATTTTTTCGACGAAGCGCATTTTTTCGTTTTGGGGCAAGGCCAAACGTCGAAACATCGGCGCGACCATGCGTGCCCCGCGGTCGTCGTGGTTATGGAAGGTCCAGCCGACGCCCGGCTCGAAACGCTTGGTTTTGGGTTTGCCCACGTCGTGCAACAAGGCGCTCCAACGCAACCAAAGGTCGTCGCTCAATTTGCAAAGATTTTCCAAGACCTTGAGCGTGTGAATGAAGTTGTCCTTGTGGGCGATGCCGTCGCGAATTTCAACGCCCTTCATGGCGTGAAGTTCGGGGATAATGCCGGCCAAAAGCCCGATTTTATCCAACAAAAACAATCCTGCGGGCGCCCGCGCGGCATGTTCGGGGCCGCCGCCGACGGCAAGGTCGGCCGTCATCATTTTGTTGAGTTCTTCGGCGACGCGCTCTTTGGAAACGATGGACAAGCGTTCGGCTTGTTTGCACATGGCCTCGAGCGTTCGGCTTTCGAGTGCGTAGCCGAACCGGGCGGCGAAACGTACGGCCCGTAATATCCGCAGAGGGTCTTCGGAAAAAGTGCGTTCGGCGTCGGGTGGGACGAGCCGCGCCGTCGGCGTACAAATCACGCCCCGGTTCATGTCCTCCCAACCCCCAAAAGGGTCGTGAATCGCGCCGAAGTCCGAGGCCGAAAGACTAATCGAAATGGCGTTGAGGGTAAAATCACGCCGAAGCCGGTCGTCGTAAAACGTACCGTCTTCGACGATGGGCTTTCGCGAGTCGGCCCGGTAGCTTTCTTTTCTGGCCCCGACAAACTCAACCTTGAAATCGCCGACGCGTACCAAAGCCGTTTTGAACGATTCGTAACATACGACGTCTTTGGCGCCGACGCGGTCGGCAAAGGTTCGTGCCAACTCGGTACCCGAACCGAGGGTAACGACGTCGACGTCCGTCGAGGGCAAACCGAGAAAGAAGTCGCGAACGAATCCCCCGACGACGTGAATTTCACGACGCTCTTCTTGCGCGATGGTGCGAAGCGCCTCGAAAACGGGCGAACGCGCCACGGCCTCCGGCGACTGCGACGGCGTTTTGACCGGATGCAACGGGACGGGAAATACAAAAGGCTCCACCCCGCCTTTAACCGGAGAAGGTCCGAGCAGCGGCAAAGGTTTCGGCGACGGGGAAACGGACGCCGTAATGCGTGGGCGCTTGGCCCGAACGTGTTCGTCGCCCACCACTATTTGAGCGCCGATTCAAGCACGTGAATCACGCCGTTGTCCGCTTTAATGTCCGTCTCAATTACGCGTACGCCGTTGATTTTCAGGATTTTGCCGTCGAGTTCTACCTTGACCTCCTTACCCGAAAGGGTTTTGAGCGATTTTTGGGTCATCACGTCGTCGGAAAACAATTTGCCTTCAACGACGTGTAAACGGAGGATGTCGGGATTGTCGAGGGCTTTGGGGTCGGGCAAGGCGCGATTGACGGGCGCGAACACGGTAAAGACCTTTCCTTCGCCGACAAGCAGACCGGCTTTGGCCGCGGCGGCGGCAAAATTTTTGAGCGAATCGGTTTCGGCAAGACGGGCGGCGACGTCGGGTAAGGCGGGCGGTGGAGGCGGTGTGGCGACCGTGTCCGCAGACGCCGAATCCAATTTTTTTTCCGCGCCGCCGGCGCAAGCCGTGGTCATCAGCGTCGGCACAAGCATTGCTATCGCGTATTTTTTCATCGAACGGTAAATGAGAATACAAATTTACGTTTTTTGCGCCGTTGCAACACATAAATTTAAGCGGTGGATAAGGCCGGGCCCGATTGTTTACATTTTCGACGTCGGCCGGCGAGCCGCTTTCGTAACTTTGAGGCCGTTATGGATTCGACGAAATACATTTTCGTGACGGGCGGAGTGGTCTCGTCGTTGGGCAAGGGCATCGTTTCGTCGTCGCTGGCGGCGCTTTTACAGGCCCGGGGCTATTCGGTAACGATACAAAAACTCGACCCCTACATCAACATCGACCCCGGCACCCTCAACCCCTACGAACACGGCGAGGTGTACGTTACCGAAGACGGCGCCGAAACCGACCTCGACCTCGGCCATTACGAACGTTTTCTCAACATCCCTACGGGACAAGCCAACAACGTAACCACGGGAAGAATCTACGAGGAGGTCATCCGCAAAGAACGGCACGGCGAATACCACGGCAAAACCGTTCAGGTCGTCCCCCACATCACCGACGAAATCAAACGCCGCATCCGGCTTTTGGGTAAAACGGGTCTATTTCAAATCATTATCACCGAAATCGGCGGTACCGTTGGCGACATCGAGTCCTTGCCGTTCATCGAGGCGGCGCGACAAATGCACTACGAACTCGGCCGACAAAACGTGATTTTCATTCACCTGACGCTTGTGCCCTACGTCGGCGTTGCCGGAGAACTCAAAACCAAACCCACCCAGCACTCCGTCAAACAACTGCTCGAATTCGGCGTTCAAGCCGATATTCTCGTTTGCCGCACCGAACATTCGCTTTCGCCCGAGCTCAAGTCAAAAATCGCTTTGTTTTGCAACGTCGAACAGAACGCGGTCATCGAATCGAAGGACGCACGCACCATATACGAAGTTCCGATTTTACTCAAAGAACAAAACTTCGACAGGGTGGTACTGCAAAAATTGGGCTTAAAGCTGGGCAACAATCCCGTACTCACCGAATGGAAAGAAGCCGTTCGGCACATTGTCGAACCCGAAAAATCCGTCAAAATCGCGCTGGTGGGCAAATACGCCGAACTTCCCGACGCCTATAAATCGATTTTGGAGGCCTTCGTCCATGCGGGCGTAAGACATCGGGCGAAGGTGGAGGCGACGTTGGTACAGTCGGACGAATTGACCGAAACGAACGTGGCGGAAAAAATCAAGGACTGCGACGGGGTGTTGGTGGCGCCGGGCTTCGGCGTTCGCGGCATTGCGGGCAAAATTGCGGCAATAAAATACGTTCGTGAAAACGGTATACCTTTTTTGGGCGTTTGTCTGGGAATGCAAATGGCCGTCGTGGAATTTGGCCGCAATGTATTGGGATTGGCGGACGCGGACAGCACGGAAATGAATCCCGAAACGCCCCACCCCGTCGTGGCGTTGATGGAGAGTCAGGCCAAGGTGGAACGCTTGGGCGGCACGATGCGCCTCGGCGCCTTCGAATGCCGGCTTGCGCAAGGCAGTCGCGTCCGCGAGATCTACGGCCAAGACGTGGTTACCGAACGCCACCGTCATCGTTACGAATTCAACAACGCCTACCGCGAGGCCTACGTCGCCGCCGGCATGTTTCCCTCGGGAATCAATCCCGAACACGGATTGGTGGAAATCGTTGAAATTCCTTCCCATCCCTTTTTCATCGCCTCTCAGTTCCATCCCGAATACAAGTCCACGCTCAAAACCCCCCATCCTTTGTTTGTGGCGTTCGTCGAGGCGGCGCTCGAACACAAAAACCATCGAAGCCCGTAATCTCCCAAAGCCCGGAATCGAAATTGCGTTAAGAACGAAACCCGCCCGGCCTTCGACAAAGATTCTTAGGCGGAAAATTTTTCAATAATTTTGCTTGCTTTTGCAACCCAATAAGAGAATTTAACGTAAATAACTTTGGTTTTAAGGAAACGACGAGAAAAAACAACGCATGAAAGGCATTTTAACCAAGACGCTTAAATATGTCATGATTCCGACCGTTTTGGTCGGAGCGGGAATGTTTATCGGATTTACCATTCGGCAAATCCACGCCGACCCTTATTCCCGCAACGCCGCCAACGCAAGCAAAATTGACGAGGTCATCCGCTATGTCAAGGACTATTATTTTCAAGTTCCGGATGAAAAGAAAATGGTCGAGGACGCCATTGTGGGCATGCTCAACGGCCTCGACCCCCACACCTTTTACATTCCGGCCGAAGACCTCAAACAGGTCAACGAACAAATGCAGGGCAGCTTTGAGGGCATCGGCGTGGAATTCAGCATCGTCGACGACACGCTTTTGGTTGTGGCTCCCATCGCCGGCGGTCCCAGCGAAAAATTGGGCATCGAATCCGGCGACCGCATCGTCAGAATCGACTCGGTAAACGTAGCCGGCGTGGGTATCACCAATCAGGATGTTTTCAAAAAACTTCGCGGCCCCAAAGGAACCCACGTCAAGGTCGGCATCAAACGGCAGGGAGAAAAAGAAATCCTTGAATTTGACATCGAACGCGATAAAATCCCCATCCACAGTGTCGATTATTCCTACATGATTAACAAAGAAACGGGATACATCAAGGTTTCGCGTTTTGCGGAAACGACCATGACCGAGTTCATGGAACATTTGGGCAAACTCAAATCCAAAGGCCTGCAAAACTTGATTCTGGATTTACGCGGCAACCCCGGGGGGTATCTGGAACGCGCCAAACAAATGGCCGACGTTTTTTTGTCCGACGGCAAACTCATCGTTTACACCGAAGGCCGTACGGCGGGAAGCAACAGAAAATACAACGCCACCAACCTGCTCAACGAATTCGAACAAGGCGGCCTGATTGTTTTGATTAATCAAGGTTCGGCTTCGGCGAGCGAAATCGTTTCCGGCGCCGTGCAAGATTGGGACCGGGGCTTGGTCATCGGAACGCGTTCGTTCGGCAAAGGTTTGGTGCAACAACAATACACGCTCAGCGACCAATCCGCCATTCGCGTCGTCGTTTCCCGTTATTTCACCCCTTCGGGACGCTGCATCCAAAAACCTTACGACAAAGGCGGAAGAGAATACGAAAAAGAAGTGTACGAACGCTGGGAATCCGGCGAAATTTTCGACGAATCCAAAATCAAACTTCCCGATTCGCTCAAGTACAAAACGAATGCGGGCCGCACGGTGTACGGCGGCGGCGGCATCATTCCCGACGTTTTCATCGCTCCCGATACCACCGGCGGCTCAAAATACTTTACCACTCTCCGCCAAAAAGCCGTTTTCAACAAATTCGCCTTCCGCTATTCGGAAAATCATCCCGAAATCAAAAGTCAATACAAAGACGGTTTCGATTACGCGGCAAAATTCAAGGTAAGCGACGAATTGTTGAAAGAATTCGTCAAGTTTGCGGGGGAAAAAGGCGTCGAATACCACGAAGCCGACTTCAACAAGTCCAAGGCCCTCATCGCCCAAAACGTCAAAATGCAAATCGGGCGCATGAACTTCAACGACGACGGACTCTACCCCGTTTGGCTCGAAAACGACAACGTTTTTCAAAAGGCGTTGACGTACATGGACCGGGCGAAAAAGCTCGAAAAAACAGGAAAGTTTTAACGATTCTCGGCCAAAATCGGCGGCAAGACCGAATCTTGAGCGCACATTGAACGCCGTCGGCATTCGGTTTCGCCGTCGATTTTTGCTAATTTTGCGCAAAAGATTTTTTGATGGAAGCATATATCTATGACGCGGTGCGAACGCCGCGCGGAAAAGGGAAAAAAGACGGTTCGCTTCACGAAGTGCCGCCCGTTAATTTGGTTACCACCCTTATTCAAGCGCTCGTCGAACGCAACCGGCTCGATACCGATAAAGTAGAAGACGTTATTCTGGGTTGTGTTACCCAAATCATGGAACAGGGGTCGAACGTGGCCAAAACCTGCGCTCAAGCCGCCGGCATGAGCGACAAAGTCGCCGGCGTTACCCTCAATCGCTTTTGCGCCTCGGGTTTGGAAGCCGTCAATCAAGCCGCCGCCTACGTTATGTCCGGCATGGTCGACCTAATTATGGCCGGCGGCGTTGAATCCATGTCTCGTTGTGAAATGGCTTCGGACGGCGGTTCGTGGTACATGGACCCACAAATCGCATTTCCGGGTTATTTTATTCCGCAAGGCATCAGCGCCGACCTCATTGCCACCAAGTTCGGTTATTCCCGTCGCGACTGCGACGAATTTGCCGCCGAATCCCACCGCCGCGCCGCCCACGCCCGCGACAACGGCTATTTTGACAAATCCATCGTTCCCGTCAAGGACGTTAACGGCCTGACGATATTGGACAAAGACGAAACGATACGTCCGGGCACCACGCCCGAGAAATTGGCCGAACTCAATCCGTCTTTTGAAATGATGGGGCAAATGGGCGGTTTCGACGCCGTGGCCATTCAGCGCTACCCCGAGTGTGAAAGCATCAGCCACGTCCATCACGCCGGCAATTCGTCGGGTATTGTGGACGGTGCGGCGCTCATGCTCATCGGCAACGAAAAAATCGGCAAAGAACTGGGTCTCAAGCCGCGAGCGAGGTTTCTTGCCTTTGCCGTCACGGGAACCGAGCCGACGATTATGCTCGAAGGCCCGGCGCCCGCTTCGCGCAAAGCCCTTCAACGCGCCGGCCTTAAACCCGAGGACGTCGACCTCTACGAAGTCAACGAGGCCTTTGCCGTCGTTCCCCTGCGCTTTATGCAAGAACTTGGGCTTTCCCACGACAAAGTGAACGTCAACGGCGGGGCCATCGCCATGGGACACCCCCTCGGTGCAACGGGTTGCATGATTCTCGGTACCGCCCTCGACGAACTTGAGCGCACCGACAAACGCCGCGCCCTTGCCACCCTCTGCGTCGGCGGCGGCATGGGCATTGCCGCGGTCATCGAACGGGTATAGATTTTGTAGTCTTTACGGAATCCAATTCTTTTGCACACGAAAAAACAAAAAATGACTAAAACCATGGGCCGGGTCGTTGTGTTGATTTGGGCGTTCGCAACGGCGAACGCCCAAATCATAGATTATTTGTCGGCGCAAGGGCCGTACCGAAGCGTTTTTGTCGAAAACCGCGGACAAGTCAGAGACGTTTCGGGACGTTCGCGGCCCGACGTCGCCTACGTACTCGAACACCAAGGCGCGACCGTCTTCTTCCGTCGCGACGGTTTTTCCGTTGTTTTTGAAAAAGAAACCGCCCCCGCCCCCTATTTCGCCCCAAACGCCTCCTTTCACACCGACGCCGTTACGCCCCCCCTTTATTCCTCGCGCCTTCTGCACACAAGCGATATGTTGCATCATTCGCCCACGCTTTTCGTCCCCGCCAAAGGAAAGTCGCTTTTTGCCTTTGCCTCCAAGAAAAAAAACAACGACAATGACGGCGCCAAAGACCTGCGGGCAACGTTTCATTCGCCAAGCGTGTTGAACGACGCCACGTCCTATCGATTGGACTTCGCTTTTGAACGAGCATCCGAACAACTTTCCATTATCGCCGAGGCGCCCGATGCGCCAATCAATTTTTACACCCCCGATTGCCCCGAGGGTTGCGAAAACGTCCCATCGTTCCGCCGCTTGGTTTATAAAAACGTTTTTCCGCACACCGACCTCGTTTTTTATTTCAAAGAAGACGCCGGTCTTAAATACGATTTTCACGTTCGCCCGGGTGGATCGCACAAAAATATTCGTTTCCAAATTACTCCCAAAGAGGGGGCAAAACTAAATAAAGACGGAGGTTTTACCGTCGAAACGCCGTTGGGAACGGTAAGCCAATCGGCGCCGGTAGCCTACTGGACGGACGGCGCCAATCCCGTGGCCCAACCGATACATTCCGCCGTCGAGTCCAAATTTGTTTACAAACCCAAAGGTACGCTTGGTTTTGACGTCGGCAGTTACCCCGAAGGCAAAACCCTTGTCATCGACCCCTACCTTACGTTTTGGGCGACCTACGTCGGTACCGGCAGATACGACATTTGTACCGCCGTCGCCGTCGACGCCCACGGTCATTCCGTTTCCGCCGGCACGACGCAGGGTAAGGACATGCCCGTCACCGCCGGTATTGCCGTTTCACGCAAACGCGGTGGCAGCGACCTGTGGATGGCCAAGTTCGACGCGACGGGCCGTCGTGTTTGGGCCGCCGTCCACGGCGGCACCGGCTACGAACAAGCCGTTTCCGCCGCTCTCGACGGCGAAGGAGCCGTTATTGTCGGCGGTGTTTCCGATAGCAAAGACTTTTACACCCACGCCAAAGCCTACCAAAAGCAATGCGCCGGCGCCTACGACGCCTACATCATCAAACTTAAAGCCAACGGCAAATTTGAGTGGGCCACTTTTTTGGGCGGCAAAGACGTCGATGAAGGTATTGCCGTCTCAACCGATGAGTTCCGCCACGTTTATTTCGTCGGTCAAACCGTCAGCAAAGACTTTCCCATCACCTACGGCGCGGAAAATTCACAACCCGTCGGGGCGTTGGACGGCTTCATCGCCCAGCTACGGCCCGACGGCGAACCCGTATGGATTACTTATTACGGGGGTTCCGCCGACGACAGCCCCAACTGCGTCTCCGCCAACGAATCCGGGGTTTATGTCGCGGGCCGGACCCACAGCCGCGATTTGCCTACCGACTTCGGCGTGCACCAACGGCTTTACGGCGGCGGCATCTCCGACGGTTTTTTAACCAAGTTCGACCGCTCGGGTCGTCATCAATGGACGACTTACATCGGCTCCAAAAGCGACGACGAAGTTTTTGCCCTTCAAGTCCGGCAATATGTTACCTTGGCGGGGTATACGCAGGGGCAGGATTTGCTTTCCGAGCCGATAACGACCTTTTCGGGCGGCGCCGACGCCTTTGCCATGCGTTTTGATGAAAACGGCGCCCTTCAATGGGGAACGTTTTTTGGCGGAACAAAATCCGAGGTCGGTTTTGGCATAAGCGTCGCCGACAACGGGCATACTTATCTTTGCGGCCGAACCAACGGCACGGATTTGCCCGTAAACTCCGAATCGGGTTATTTTGCACTACCTAAAAAAGGCGACGACGGTTTTATCGTCGAATTCAACGAAAAAGGCGAACGGGTCTGGGCGGGATATTTCGGCGGTTCCCACGTGGACGAAGTTCTAACCGCCTCCGCCACCGAAAAAGGGTATTTAACCATCGCGGGAAGGTCTTTAAGCCCCGATTTGCCCACCTCCGCCACCGCCGTCCAAAAACGCAACAAGGGAAAATGGGACGGATTCGTTGCAAGATTAAAGTATTTTTCCTGTGACGAACTCAATTTTGGTCCAATCATCAAGGCGCCGACATGTGGCGACAGCCGCGACGGCGCCATTGAAATCCAAGCCTACGGCGGCGCCGGCGGTTATCAATATTATTGGCACCACGGCCCCGAAACTCCCAAGCTTACGGGAATAGCCCCGGGAAAATACAAAATCACCGTCAGGGATTCGATGGGCTGTTCGCGCACGGAGGTTTTTCATCTTCAAGCCCAATCCGCCCTTTCCGCCGAAATCCAAACCCAAAACGCCAAATGCTATGGACAAAGCAACGGTTGGGCGCAAATCAAAATTTCGGGCGGAACGCAACCTTACAAAATCGTCGGCTCAAACGGCCAAACCGGCGAGCTAATGACCGAATTGTCCGCCGGGAGTTATCATTTTACCGTTACGGACGCCAAAGGCTGTTCGATCGTCAAGCCGTTTAAAATTGAATCCCCCCCTGCCCCTTCCTACTCGCTTTTGACCACGCCGCCCACCTGCGTCCAAAACGACGGCGTGGTAAGATTCTGTTCACGGGAAAACTTCGACGTAATTTGGCGAGACGGCGAAATCACCGAATTTCGAAGCGACCTTTCCCCGGGCGAGTATCCTTTGATATTGGTCGACCGATACGGTTGCCACACCCACGATACGGTTCGTTTGGCCGTCCCGCCGCCGCCGCCGCATACGATAGAGGTGCAAAACGCCACGAACAGCGCCGAGGCCGACGGCTCGGTCGTCGTTCGTTCGCAGGCGCAAGTCCATTGGCTCGACGGATTCATCGGCAACGTTCGCAAGGCCATTCGTGCAGGCCGATACGCCGCCACGCTCTGGGACGGCAAATGTTATCACGCCATCACCATCGACGTGGGCATGGAAGACGTCATGACCCTGAAATTCAAAACCACGCCGCCAACATGCCGGGGAGGTTCGGACGGCGGCGTGGAATTGACGGTCATTGGCGGTACCGCGCCCTACAAATACAAATGGTCCAACGGCGCAACCACCAAAGATTTAACCGGCGTGCCCGCGGGCGTTTACAAAGTCGAAGTTTGGGACGCCGAAGGTTACATCGCCCGCAAAGAAATCGCCCTCACCGAACCGGAAAAACCTTTGGTTATCGAAACGTCCAAAAGCCCTACGTCCTGTGCCAACGTCAACGACGGCAAAGCGTCGGTACGCGTGGTTTCGGGAACGCCGCCTTACCGCTATTTCTGGAGTACGGGTGCGATAGTGCCGGAAATATCGGGATTGGCCAAAGGAAAATATGTCGTTTCCGTTGCCGACGGAACGGGTTGCACCAAAACCGACACCGTTGAAATCAAAGAGGCTTCGCCAATGGAGGTCGCCTTGTCGGCGTTTCCCGTGTCTTGTCAGGGACAAACGGATGGAAGGGTTGAAACGTCGGTGCGCGGCGGCAAACCGCCCTACACTTTCAAATGGTCGCACGGAGCGCTCGTCGAAGACCCCAACAAATTGGCGGTCGGAGAATATAAAGTTACGGTTACGGACGCAAACGGATGCACGACCGTCGCCACGACGCGTATCACCGAACCCGCGCCTCTTGTACTCAACCTCAAAACCAAAAACGCCAAATGTTTCGGTTCGGAAACGGGGGAAATCATTGTCGAAGTATCGGGTGGAACCCCTCCTTACACTTACAAATGGAACGACGGCGCCGGAAAAAACGAGCGCTTAAACCTTAGGGCGGGCGAATATTCCGTTACCGTTACCGACCTTCAGGGTTGCACGAAAACGGCTACGGCTAAAATCACCCAAAACGAGGCCCTGAAAGCCGAGGCAAAAGGAACCAATCCCGTTTGCGACGGTGCGGGCGACGGAAAAATAGACGTAACGGTTTTGGGCGGAAAGGCTCCATACAAATTCAAATGGTCAAACGGTGCGACAAGCCAAAATTTAAACAAAATCAATAGCGGAACATACACCGTGGAAATCACCGACGCGGATGGATGTTTTGTTACGACGTACGCAACGCTGACCGCACCCGAAGGTTTAAAAGTCGAAGCGATTTCGACGGGTGCAAGTTGTACGGGAACGGGCACGGCGGAGGCGCGGGTCGTCGGCGGAAAGGCGCCGTTTGCCTACGTATGGTCGAACGGCGCGCGCACCCAACAATCCGGACCCTTGCCCGAAGGTACGCACGGCGTCGAAGTGCAGGACGCCAACGGATGCAAGGCCTCGGCAAAGGTTACGATTGTCAAAGCCCCTCCGCTCAAACTGGCGCTCAAAGCCTTACCCGGCCTTTGCGACGAAAACGACGGCGGCGCCGACAGCGACATACAAGGCGGAAAACCGCCCTATCGCTTCGCATGGTCGAACGGCCATACCGATGCCGGTTTGAGAAAAGTCAAACCCGGAACGTACACCCTTACCGTTACCGACGCCGACGGTTGCCAAGCCGAAGCCCGTGTGGATATCCCCCGTCCCAATCCCCTCAAAGTTACCTACACCGCCTTACACAACCTCTGCAACGCCACCGCCGAGGGTTCAATAGACCTCAAAGTCGAAGGCGGCAAACCGCCCTACACCTTCAAATGGTCCCACGGCCCGACGACCGAAGACGTTTCGGGCTTGGCCAAAGGCAGATATTCGGTGGCGGTCTCGGACGCGAACGCTTGCACCGTCCCCAAAGAAATCGAGATTCAACAGGCGCCGCCGCTCGAAATTAAACTTAAAGTCAAGGACGTTACATGCAACGGTGCAATCAACGGCGAAATCGAGGCCGACGTGGTCAACGCCGCCCCGCCCGTAATTTACACTTGGAGCCACGGCGCCAACACCAAAGACCTTAAAGGCCTCAAAGCCGGAAAATACAAACTCACCGTTTCCGATGCGAATCGATGTTCGTTGGTCAAAGAAGTGGAAATCAAAGAGCCGCCGGCGTTGTCGTTGATGCTTGGTACGGTCAATGCCTCTTGCGGTTCGGACGGCGCGGTCAATTTAAGCGTTTCCGGGGGCGTACCGCCGTATAAAATCGTATGGTCGAACGGCATGGAGGGCAAAGAGCTCAAAAATCTTCCGGCGGGTATTTACACCGCAACGGTTACGGATGCATCGGGCTGTTCGAAGACGGCGGCGGCAACCGTGGAAAGTCCGGGTGCGTTGAGCGCCACCATCGAAACCACGCCCGCCACTTGTGGCGCGGCCAACGGCAAACTTGTTGCGGGCGTAAAAGGCGGAACCCCGCCCTATACCTACCGATGGAATACGGGGGCGCAAACGCCAAAATTGGAAAACGTCGGCCCCGGAAGCTATCAATTGACGGTTACCGACGCGAGCGGATGTACGGCGAGCGTTACCCAAAATCTTGCCGCCTCGGCCGAATTAAAGGTTACGCTTGTAGGCACAAACCCGCCGTGCGCCAAACCCGAAGGAAAAATCGACTTGGCGGTCACGGGCGGTACGCCGCCGTTCAGGTTTGCGTGGAATCACGGCGCGACCACCGAAGACCTGACAGGCTTGGCCGCAGGCAAATATTCCGTTATCGTTACGGACGCGGCGGGTTGTAAGACCCAAGCCGAATATACCGTCGTTTATCCCCCCGCCTTGTCCGTCAAATACACGGCGGAGCCGCCGGTTTGCGGCGAGGCCAACGGCAAAATCACCCTCGACATATCGAACGCCAACGTCAAAATCAAATGGGCCGACGGCTCCGACAAACCCAAACTCGAAAATTTGCCCGCCGGCATTTATACCGTTACCGTTACCGACGGCAATGGTTGTACGGCGTCGGAAACGATAGAACTTCGCGGCGGCAACGCCCTTAAAGCCACGCTCAAAATCAAACAACCACGTTGCGGCGTGTCCGACGGCGGTATCGAAGTGTCGCTCGAAGGCGGACAAAAACCCTACAAACTCGCTTGGAATCACGATAAAAAAGCCGAGTATTCGCTTTCCAACCTGCCTGCGGGAACTTACACCCTCACCGTTACCGACGGCGCGGGTTGCAAAACCGTCGAAACCGTCGAACTCGTCAACACGCCCGCCGTTAGCGTTACGGTCAAAGCAACGAACCCAAGTTGCGGGGGGGCGGACGGCAAAGTCGAAGCCGTCGTTTCGGGGGGAATGGAGCCTTTCTCCTATCGTTGGAACAACAACGCCACCGCCTCGAAACTTGAAAAGTTGGACGGCGGCGAATACACCGTTACCGTTACGGACAAAATGGGATGTACCGCGACGGCGGGCGTAAAGTTGGAAAAACCATCGGCGTTGGGCTTAACAATCAAATCCAAAGACGTCTCTTGCGCCGACGCCAAAGACGGCGCCGTAACCTTGACCGTTTCGGGCGGCACGCCGCCTTATACTTATCACTGGAACACGGGAGCCGCGAGCGAAAATCTTTCGGGACTCGACGCCGGCAAATATTCCGTAACCGTTACCGACGCCAAAGGTTGCAAGGCCGCGGCCGAAGCAACGGTTAATAAGCCCGCCCCTCTTAAACTTTTGCTCAAAACCTCCCCCGTCGTCTGCGAGGGCGAAAACAACGGCGCAATTGAGACGACTGTTTCCGGCGGCGTGCCACCCTATTCCTATAAATGGAGCAACGGCGCAACAAGCGAAAAACTGACTTCCGTTCGTGGCGGAAGCTACGAACTTGTTTTGACGGACGCAAGCGGATGCAAAGCGACGGCCAAAGCCGTTTTGTCCACGCCGCCGAAATTGGAGGCCTCCGTGTCCGTTAAAGACGAAAGTTGCCCGGGTAAACGCGACGGAAAAATCGTCGTGACCGTTTCCGGCGGACGCAAACCCTATAAATTTGAATGGAATACGGGAGCAAAAAGCCAAGACTTGGAAAACGTTTCGCCCGGAGGATACAACGTTACCGTAACGGATTCGGGGGGATGCACCGTCGTTCAACGGGCGGAAGTGAAAGCCCTCCCCAAGCCGAAAATCGAGGCCGACCGAACAACCGTTTGCGAAGGCGAATCGGTAACGTTGGACGCGGGAGCGTTTTCCGGATACAAGTGGAGCAACGGTAGTACGGAACGCAAACTTGTCGTCCGTGAAGGCGGCAGTTATTCGGTGACGGTAACGGACGCGAAAGGGTGCGAATTTATGTTGGACGCGGTGTCGGTACGATTTGAATCGGCGCCGTCGGCCCCGACCATCACCCACATCGGAGGGGACACGCTCAAAGCTTCGGGCGGCAGCAGGTATCAATGGTACTTCAACAACGTGGAAATTTCCGAGGCCACGGGCGCAATGTATATTGCCGACAAATCGGGCAAATACAAGGTCAAAGCGTACAACGCCAGCGGATGCGGAGCCTTGTCCGACGAATATTCCCACACTTCGGGAGCGGCCAAAGCCCAACTCCCTTCCGTCCGCGTTTATCCCAACCCCAACAAAGGGGAATTCAGCCTCGACCTCGACAACGTCAAAATTCCCGTGGAACTTTTCATCAAACAACCCGATGGAAAAGTCGTCTGGCAAAGAAAACTCGACGGGAAAACATCGGATTTCAACGAATGGATTGAACTCAAAACGACGATGACCGGAACGTTTATTTTGACGCTAAAAGGCGGCGGGACGGAAAATTCCAGCAACATCATCGTGCAATAATCAAAACTCCTGCGAACGCGAACAATATTTCGAAATGCACGTCAACGCCAACGAGCCACGACAACGGAAGCAAAAACGTTTATTGCACGTGTTCCAAAGAGCTTACGTTAATTTCGCTATTTTTGCAACGGCAATTTAATTTCGCCGCCTATGATATTGGCCGACTCGGAAATACTCCGACAAATCGAAGCCGGTGCGATAGTTATCGAGCCGTTTCGCCGTGAAAGTTTGGGTACCAACAGTTACGACGTACACTTGGCGCCTACGCTCAAAGTCTATGAAAACAAGGTCCTGGACGCAAGAAAACCCAACCCTTCCTATGAAATTTTGATACCCGAGGAGGGATACGTGTTGCAACCGGGGGTGCTGTATTTGGCGGCGACGGAAGAGTATACGGAAATGCATCGTCATGTGCCGTTTTTGGAGGGGAAAAGTTCGGTGGGACGCTTAGGCATCAACATCCATGCGACGGCGGGCAAGGGCGACGTAGGTTTTTGCAACTCATGGACGTTGGAAATTTCCGCGATACAACCCGTGCGGATTTATCGGGGAATGCCCATAGGGCAGTTGATATTTTTTGAGGTAAAAGGCGAAGTGTTACGCAGTTACAACCAAAAACCCGACGCAAAATACACCGAACGAACGGACAAGCCCGTCGAATCCCTGATGTGGAAAAATACGTTTTAATTTGAAATTCTTGGAAATTCCGCACGCACCAAAGTTTTTGAATATGGAATCGTTTTCGAGAATTTTGGATTGCGGTAGGGAGATGAAATATTTTTTGTAAATTTGCGGGGCTGAAAAGGGGAATTAGCTCAGCTGGCTAGAGCGCTTCGTTCGCAACGAAGAGGTCGTCGGTTCGAATCCGATATTCTCCACATGAAGGCGGGAGTGATAACGTTTCCAGGGTCGAACTGTGACCGCGATTTATTGCAAGCCTTGGAACGGGTAACCGGTCGTCCCGCAATCCCCCTCTGGCACAAAGACCAAGACCTTCAAGGATGCGACGCCGTCTTTGTTCCCGGCGGTTTCAGCTACGGCGACTATCTTCGCCCCGGCGCGATAGCGCGTTTTTCGCCCATCATGAAAGCCGTGGCGAAGTTTGAGGGCAAAGTTATTGGCATTTGCAACGGCTTTCAAATACTAACCGAAGCGGGAATGCTGTCGGGCGCCCTACTAAGAAACGAAAGCACAAGGTTTATTTGCAAGAACGTCGAAATTTTTCCTGCGTCGAACAAACTTTCTCTTAAAAACGCCTCGTACACCATCCCCATCGCCCACGCCGACGGGCGCTATTACTGTTCTCCCGACGAACTCAAACGCATGGAGGACAACGGGCAAATCGTTTTTCGCTACAAAAACAATCCCAACGGTTCGGTGGGCGACGTGGCGGGAATATGCAACGCCGCAGGCAACGTCGTGGCCATGATGCCCCACCCTGAACGTGCCGCCGACCCCGCCCTCTCCAATACCGACGGCGTGGAAATACTGCATGCGTTGATGAGCCGATGAAGGAAATTACACTCGACGAATTGCAAAAAAACGACGGACGCGACGGTGCACGGGCGTGGATTGCATACAACGGTTTGGTTTACGACGTAACCGATTCACCGTTGTTTCGGTTTGGAAAACATTTTCGTCATCAAGCCGGGGCGGACCTCACCGCCGAACTCGAAAAAGCCCCCCATACCGACCGCGTTTTCGCCAAATTCCCACCCATCGGAAAATTGGTCGTCGAATAACGAACCGATACCGATGAAAAAATATCCACAGGCTCCAAAAGCATAATTTACATGATGAGTATTCCGCCGCCTCCGGCCCGTGGAAGCCGGAATGTCGTAAAAGCGGAAAGCGAAACCGAAAACAATGTTTTTTGTGTGAAAATTGCCGAAGCCGTTTTTTTCCAAAACTCCGTGTCGAACTAATCACGACGACGGTGAAAATTATTTCTCGAAATTATTCAATAATCTTGAGGATAAACGGTGTTTGTTTTAATCCGTGGGACTTTTTTTCATCGGTTTGGAACCACGTATTTTTGCCAAGTTGCAAAAGTATGCCGGATTTTTGCAAACTTTGCATTTTATATCCACAAGTAAAAAAAGAAATGCACATTGCATTGGCAGGAAACATTGGCGCGGGAAAAACGACGTTGGCGGGGATACTGTCGAGAGGCATGGGCCTAGAAGTCGAATACGACAACGTTTCCCATAATCCTTACATCGCCGATTTTTATCAAGACATGCCTCGCTGGGCGCTAAACCTGTACGTGTTCAACCTCACCGAACGCCTAAAACAAACCATCCGCATTTCCGACCAACGTCGGGTGGTGGCCGACTATTCGTTTTACGAGGAGGCGGAAATTTACATTCCCAATCTCTTGGGCATGGGCCTGTTGAGCCAGCGCGATTACGACACCTACAGTTCGCTTTTCAATTCGATTGCGTTTTTGGTTCGCCCGCCCGACGTATTGGTTTACGTCAAGGCCAATATTTCCACGCTCGTAGACCACATCGCCTCGCGCAACCTCGATTACGAGGAGTCCATCCGCATCGAATATTTGCGCAAGCTCAACGAACGTTACGACGCTTGGTTCGAAGGTTACGATAGGGGCAAAAAAATCGAATTTTGCGTAGACGATTTGGACGTTATCAACAATCCTTCCGACGTTTCCCCTTTGGTTCACCGGTTAAACGCGGAGCTGTTCGGCCTTTTTCCCAAGTAACCAGGTGAGTCCGGAGAAATATTTGTCGTCGGATTTTATTTCGACGGCCGAGGCGGCGGTACGCCGTGCGGGCGAGTTTATTGCCCAAGAGCGGCGGCGTTTTAGACACGAAGACGTGGAATTTAAGGGGAGTAGCGACCTCGTATCGTACGTTGACCGCAACGCCGAAGAAATGCTCAAAAAAGACCTTTCGGCGCTGACTCCGGAATGCGGTTTTATCAACGAAGAAAGCGGCGTGGCCGGCGGCAGCCGCCCGACGGTTTGGATTATCGACCCCTTGGACGGTACAACCAATTTCGTTCACGGCATTCCGTTTTATGCCGTCAGCGTGGCTTTGCGTTACGAAAAGCGGACGATATTGGGATGGGTTTTCGATGTTCCGCGCAACGATATGTTTTTTGCCGCACAAGGCAAGGGTGCGTTCTTGAACGCCACACCGATTCACGTCGGAACGGCCCTTTCGCTTGCGGACGCCGTTGTGGCTACGGGCATCCCTTTCCGCTACTTCGACCGTGCCGAACAGTACCTTTTACTTATGCGCGAGGTCATGACCCGATGTCGGGGACTGCGACGTTTGGGGTCGGCCGCACTGGACTTGGCCTATACCGCCGCCGGCAGATTCGACGGCTTTTGGGAGTCTCATTTAAGTCCGTGGGACGTAGCCGCCGGAGCCCTTATCGTCCAAGAGGCCGGCGGAATCGTTAGCGATTACAACGGCGGGGAAGATTATCTTTTCGGACGTTCCATCGTCGCCGCCAATAAACAGGTTTACCCGCAAATGATGGAGCTGATTTCCAAACACCGTCCGGGTTAATCAACGCGTTCGCCCATAAGCGTAGTGGCAAGACGCAAGTCCGCAAACTTAAGCCGATAGTTTTTATTTAGACGGTGACGACGGTATTTGCCGTTTTCGTCAAACCACACCTCCGAAAACAATTTGATTTCATAAATTTCGTTGGATTGACGCACGTCGAAAGCGACAAATTTCAATGTATCGCCTTGCCAAAGCAGTTTCTGGACTAGAAGCGGAGTTCTTTTGACACACTCGTTTTTTACCGTGGCAACTATCGTATCCCCCCGATTCGACACGTCGAAACAGCCGATGTTTCGAGGCGAATCGTAAAAATAACTTTCGTCGGACGGAAAGTCGTCGGCAAAATTTTCGGGTCGCGGCCCCACGCGGGATTCGGTATCGGACTTGCCGCCCGCGCCGACGGTTTTGCGATAATCGAATTCCGTCGAGCTTTCCAGCGCCGCCAAATATTTTTTTCGAAGCGCGGACTTTTCTCCGGGGGGGGCGCAAGCCGTCAATACGGCCATAAAAACCAAGAAGCAGGCCCTCATATGCCGGTAAAGTTGCCGGGCGAAGAGAAAACTTCGGACAGTTCCGAGGCGCGTTGTTTCGCCGCTTCCACGCCCCGAATCAATATTCGGTCGAGCCGGGAATCTTCAAACACTTTAAGGGCGGCCTCGGTAGTACCGCCTTTGGAAGCGACTTTTTTTATCCATTCCTCGAGCGTGGCTCCGCCTTTGTTAAGCAGGTGGTAAGAGCCAAGCATGGTTTGTCGGGCGAGCAGGGAGGCCAAAGCGGGTTCGAGCCCCATTTCGACGCCCGCATCCGTAAAGGCTTTGAGAATGTAAAAAAAATAGGCGGGTCCGCTTCCGGAAAGGGCGGTTACGGCGTCAAGCTGGCGTTCGTCGTCCAGATATACGATTTTTCCCGTGGCGCCGAGCAGTCTTTCGGCACGGCGCGCCTTTTCCGCCGCCAATTCGGGATGCGCCGTATACGGAGAAATTCCCATGCCCACCTGTATCGGTAAATTGGGCATGAGCCGCATGATGGAATTGGTTCCAAGCGCCAACTCCACGGCTTTCATTTTTATGCCCGCCATCACCGAAACGACGATATGCTCCGGACGAACGTGGGGACGAAGCAAGGGAGCAAGCGCGGGAAAATCTTGCGGCTTGACGCATAAAAATATCATTTCCACGTCCTCGATTTCGGACGTTACCCCGCCGGTGATACGCCCGGCTTGCAGTTCTTTGAGTTTTTCTTTGCGTTCGTCGCTTTTTTCAACCAAAAGCAGACGATCCGCGTCCAACAAATCGTACTGTAGAAACGTACGGGCGTAAGTGAGACCCATATTTCCACAGCCGACGATGGCAATGCGTTCCTTGTTCATTACGGATGCAAGTTTACGAACTTTTAACCGTTCGCCGGCAATGATTGGTCCCGGACGATGCGTCGCAAACCTTGCAACCGCGTACAATCCTCCCAAACCTACGAATTTCTGAACCAGTCGGAATACATGACGTAACCGTCGGCGTATTTTCGTAAACCCAAAATCTGCTCCTCGGTCAAGCGTTTGACCTTTTTGGCGGGAACGCCGGCGTAAAGCCAACCCGACTCGACCACCGTCCGCTCCAAGACCACCGAGCCTGCGGCAACGACCGACTCCGACTCGACGACCGCGTCGTCCAAAATCTTCGCACCCATACCGACTAAAACAAAATCATGCAGCGTACATCCGTGGACAATGGCGCCGTGGCCGACGGTAACGTTGTCCCCGATGGTCGTTTTCGCCTTTTGATAGGTACAATGGACGACGGCCCCGTCCTGAATATTCGAACGCGAACCGATGCGAATCGAATGAACGTCGCCGCGAATAACGACGTTGTACCAAACACTGGAATCGGGTCCGATAACCACGTCGCCAATAACGACGGCGTTTTCGGCGACGAACACCGAAGGGTGAATTTGCGGTACAAAACCGCGTACCGCGCGTATCAAAGGTTGCATAATTATTTTTGCAACAAAAATAAATAACGGTCGCTTTGGATATGCGGCGTGTTTTCACTGCGTTCGAAGTAGTTGCCCGGCACGGAGTCGAAGGATTCGGTTGTTACCTTAAAACCGGCGTTTTCAAATTTTTGAACGACGTCCAGACCGTTGAGGCGCATATGGTCGTGAATACCGTATTCGAAAATTCTGCCGTTGGCGTCGAGGCCGGGTTTTTCGTAGGTTTTTTCGCCGTATATGGGCAAGGTAATCAACGCCCAAGCGCCGGGCTTGAGAATACGGTAAATTTCGGATATGGCTTTTTCGTCTTCGACGATATGTTCCAATACGTGGTTGCAAACGAGCGCGTCAAAACTTGCGTCGGGAAAATTCACTTTGAGCAAATTGACGTGTTCGACCTTGAAGGAATAACGTTCGGGCCGAAAATCCCCGAAAACGACTTCCAAGTCGGGAATTTTAAGCCAGAAGCGGCGTAAAAAATCTTCGGGGGCAAGATGCAAAAGTTTTCTTTTTCGTCCAAAAAGCAGTTCGGGGCGCGATTTAAGATACGTGATTAAAAAGCGATGCCGAATTTGACTTTGGCAAACCGGGCATTCGGCGTGACGGGTGAAATGGTCGACGGGTTTGCCGTAAAGGTTATAGGTTCCGACAAAAGGCTTGAAGGAATTAAGACGACTTTCACAAATCGGACAAAAATACTTTTCGCCGGAATATCGAATTTTTCGCCACTGCCGCCCGACACGGCTTCTGAGTTCACCAATCATTTTCGTAAGGATTTTACGTAAGCGAGAAGGTCGTCGAGTTCTTGTTTGGAAAGATAGGAATAGGCGGGCATGGTTTTTCTGCCTGCCGCGATAGTGGAAAGAACGGCGGCATCGGAAAGACGGGAGGTTTGCAAGTCGAAGGCTTTGCGATAACCCGCACGTCCGTCGGCGCCGTGGCAACGGTTGCATGCCGCCTCGTATATGGTTTTTCCACGCGCCAAAGCGACGTCGGGCCGTGGCGACACCGTCTCAAAGGACTGTAACGTCGCCTTCAAACGGGTCTCTTCGTTGCGCAAAAAAATGTCGCGGGTTTTGGCCAAAAGAAAAATATAGACGAACCCCGACAACGCCAACACGGCAAACGAGGCTTTAAAGCGTTTGACGGCTACAAACGCCACGCCCATCGTCAGAACCAAAAAAACGATTTTGACGATGTTGTATGCGGACGTTCCTTCGGGCGCCCTACTCAGCAAATAGCCGCCCGTACCCAAAAGCGCCGTCGCCAAAAAAATATGCAAAATGCGCGTTTTGCCGTTGAACGTCGTCAATAAATTTCTTTGGCCCGTCAATATCAACAGGGCCTTGACGGCGAACAGCGCCACATAAAGCACGACCGTCAATGTGTGCGTATGTAAAATGCCAATGTCCATAGCGGATAATTTGTCAAAGTTACAAAACGCATTTGAATCGACGGCATGGCAACCGCAAAAAAAGGCGTCCGAACCCCCAAGTGAATACACCGAAACCACCATCAAAAGACCGTAAAAGCCGGCTTCTCTGTTTTTACAGCAAAATCGTTGGCACGCAATAAGGCGAAGGAATATTTTTTAAGCGTTTTTTTGCGTTTTGATTTTTGCTTTGTAATTTTGCACCGCAAATTAAGGCCCGTTCGTCTATCGGTTAGGACACAAGATTTTCATTCTTGTAAGAGGGGTTCGATTCCCCTACGGGCTACCCGCTTGTTGATATTACCGACAAGCATACGGCCCGTTCGTCTATCGGTTAGGACACAAGATTTTCATTCTTGTAAGAGGGGTTCGATTCCCCTACGGGCTACAATGCATCTCGCGTCTAAAATGCATTCCCTCCCTTCGTCGGTTTTGTTTTTTTGCAACAATTAGCCTCACCCTTCGTTCACACGTCCAAATCCGTTCGTTGCCAAGGTTTTCTAAGCGGAAAAATGTTTGGATTCAAAGAGTGCGAAACGGCGTATTAGGCATGCGCAATCAACGGGCAGAAAACGCGTGCCGGTTACTTGTATTCTCAACAAGACATAGGATGAGGGAACTCATTACGGGGTGAATTTGTAAAACATACGTTGCCGTCGTTCGTATCGAGGGCGCGTTAATTTCCTTTTTTGGAGCAGACAACCCTTACTTTTGTGTCCCACCCCATCCATCACCCCCGCGCCCAACGGCTGTTTTTGATATTGGGGGGTTTTTTCATGGCCAACGCCCTCATTGCCGAATTTGTCGGCGCAAAAATTTTTTCGTTGGAAAAAACGCTGGGCTTTCCGCCCGCTTCTTTGTCGTTTTTCGGCGTGGAAAATCTGAGTTTCAACATGACCGCAGGCGTGTTGCTTTGGCCCGTGGTATTCGTCATGACCGACGTCGTCAACGAATACTTTGGCAAACGCGGGGTACGGCTGCTTTCTTTCTTTGCGGCGGGGTTGATTGCCTATGCTTTTGTCATGGTGGGATTGGCGATTGCCGCCTCGCCGGCCGACTTTTGGAAAACCACGCCCGACGGCTTCGACGCCGACCGCGCTTATTCCCACACCTTGGGACAAGGAATGTGGATTATCATCGGTTCTTTGGTCGCGTTTTTGGTCGGACAATTGGTGGACGTTATTGTTTTCCAACGTATTCGCAAATGGACGGGCGAAAAATACATCGGACTGCGTGCCACCGCCTCCACCCTCGTTTCTCAACTCATCGACAGCTACGTCGTCTTGTTCATCGCCTTTTACCTTAAACCGAATTCGGGATGGTCGTTGGCGTTGGTGGCCGCCGTCGGTACGGTGAATTATTTATATAAATCGTTCATGGCCGTGGCGCTTACGCCCTTGTTATACGTCGCCCACCGAATTATTGACGGGTACTTGGGACCGGAACTTTCCAAATCCCTTACCGAAAACGCCGCAAAAGAAAACTAAACTTAAAAAAACACCCGCCCAACAACGTTGTTGTCGTTGGACGGGTAATTTTAGGGTTTGGAATTTTGTGGTTAGCGCGTCAATCCCCGATGTTGAACGGTGAGGGCGACGTCGAAAAGATTAACGACCCCGTCGCCGTTGGCGTCGAGATAAACGTTGTTTACCGTCGCTTGGCGATAAAGCGTCGAGGTACCCCAAAGTTCTCCTGCGGCGTAGCCTTGCCAGTTCGAGCCGGGAGAGGTTCGCGCGGGTCCCGTGCGTCCGTAGCCGCTTGCCGCCAAAAACAGGTCGAAAACCGTTACCGTTCCGTCGTTGTCGGCGTCGCCGGGCCACACCACGGCGGAGGGAAGGGATACCGTCAAGCTGTAATTGTAGCAGTTGGGAAAAGCCCATGAATCCAAAATCAAGAAATATTCCCCGGGCGCCGAAAAGGTGTAACTGCCCGAAACCGTACTGGCGCTCAAAGACGGCAAATGCATCAGACAAGCGCCGTCGCAAGCCGATTTCAACACCGCCGTCACCCAACCCGTGTTGTTCACGTTGTTGAGTTGAAAAAAGTATTCACCCGCTTGCGGGATGGTTATACGGTAGACAAAATCCTCGCCGCCGTAAGATTCGTTGCAAAGCGACTGATAGTTGTTCGCCGAAGCACACGTCGTACCCGTTTCGCTGAAAGGCGCGGTGCGCTGACGAGCGGAACCACAGGTCGAACCCTCAATCATCTCGCTGCGCGTGATGTTGAGGGAATAGTCCGAGCTTAAAGGCTCGTTCCCTCCAGTCCAGTCGTAATAGTCGATTATAATATAGTACGTTCCGGGAGACGGAGCGTCAAAATAACCCGATGCCGTAGTCCCTTCGTCGGAAACCGCACACGCCACCCACGTCGATGTATTCGAACACAAACCATCTTCTTTAACAAACCAGCCAATAAATCCGTAATACGACGTCGAAGTATTTTGAACGGTGATGTTATACCGTCCGGCTTGGTCGGCGTCCAAACGATAAACAACGTCGTTGCCACCACCGTAGTAAGAATTGCAGCTTTGGGAACCGTAATTGTTGCCCGTGCCTTCGGTCGAACCTGTATGCGTGTAAGGCACGGCGTCCACAACGATGGGATTGGAACAGTCGGTTTCCGGAGTGGTAACACAAATGTTAAAGCCCGGAGTCGTCGGCGCGGCAGTGAAATAATGATATACGCGGATATAATAAGTTTGGCCGACGGACAGACCGTTCAAGGTCAAGTTTTCCTCATCGCCTTCGTATCCACCGTCTCGACAACCGATGGAAACAAGCGAACCACATGTTCCCGAAAACGCCTGAATCACGGCGTCAAAATCGCTCTCGCCTTCGACGTTGATGAGATGTTGGGTGGAGGTGGCCGTAAATTTATACCACACGTCGTTGTTGGGCGTGCCGACGCAGGTCGGAACCCCGGAAGAAGCGGTGGCGCCCGATACCGTTCCATTGGTCGGATTGCAAGAAGAGGCGGGCGTCAGCGTAACGGCGCCGGCGCATTCGTCGTTCGACGGCGGGGGTGAGGTTACACAAATGGTAAACGTCGGTGTGGACGGCGCCACGGCATACCAATCATAAACGCGTACGTAATAAGTGGAACCGATGGTTAAACCGGTTAAGGTCGCCGTTTCCGTTCCGCCGTACAAACTTTCGTCCTTACAAGCCAACGACGTAAGATTGGAACACGAACCCGAAAACACTTGCAGCACGGCGTCAAAACCC
>CALAJH010000011.1 GCA_937922655.1 uncultured Bacteroidia bacterium | reverse complement strand
GATTTGGATTTGCCCTACAAAAAACGCGGGCTTTTCGGCCAAACGACCATCGAGGTCATGGAAATCAAAGCCGCCCACGCCGCCAAAAGAGCCGCGGCGCAAAACAAAGATTCGCAAAACAACGAAGCGCCGCCCGAAAACTTGAACGGCGGTTCAAACGACAACCCCGAAAAAAAACACGACTTAAATCAAGAAGTCCCACCGCAAAATCTTAACTTGAAACCTTCCCCTCCCCGCCCCAACGCTATCGAAGACCCGACTTCGCAGTTTTTTTGACGAAAAAACACACGCTCTCCGATAGGATTCGTTGAACCGACGCAACGAAGGCGTCAAACATACCACAAAAGCGGGTGAAAACGCGCCAAGGTTCGGCCTTGCCGCCCCAAAAACGTTTTTTTCTTCAGCGTTTTAATTTTCGAACTTTCAACGACTTTGCATCCCTCTTTGGGGTCGACAAAGCGTTTTTGTATTGTCCTGTCGCGCCGTGATTGGAATTGTTGTGCATTTGACGCGAGGGCTTTTTTATTTGCAAGCGGACTTGTAAATTAGCGGTTCAAAACCTAAATTGATATGAACGAGGATTTTCTGCCGCTGTTGGGAACGGACTACGTCGAATTCTATGTAGGCAACGCCAAACAAGCGGCGTATTACTATCGTACGGCCTTCGGCTATCAACCGGTGGCTTACGCGGGTCCGGAAACGGGAGTCAAAGACCGGGTTTCGTACGTATTGGCACAGGGGAAAATCCGGCTGGTTCTAACGGCGGCCCTCGGGCCTCATCACCCCGTTTCCGACCATGTGCATCGCCACGGCGACGGGGTGAAGGTTTACGCGATGACGGTCGAGGACGCGAGGCGCGCCTATGAAGAAACCGTTTCCCGCGGCGCCGTGCCCGTACTCGCTCCCGAAAGCCTTTGCGACGACGACGGTGAAATCGTGCGTTCGGGCATAGCCACCTACGGCGAAACCGTGCATTATTTCATCGAACGCAAAAATTATTCCGGCGCTTTTTTGCCCGGCTATCAGCCGCTAGAATCGGAATACCAAACGACGGAGGTCGGCCTAAAATTTATAGACCATTGCGTAGGGAACGTCGGTTGGGGGGAAATGAACCGTTGGGCCGATTTTTACGCCCGCGTCATGGGCTTCACCCAATTGGTTTCCTTCGACGACAAGGACATTTCCACCGAATATTCGGCCCTGATGAGCAAGGTCATGAGCAACGGCAACGGTTGGATTAAATTTCCCATCAACGAACCGGCCCACGGCAAGAAAAAATCCCAAATCGAGGAGTATTTGGATTTTTATCTCGGCCCGGGCGTGCAACACCTCGCCCTCGCCACCGACGACATCCTTTACACCGTCGGCGAACTGCGCCGACGCGGCGTGGACTTTCTTTACGTTCCCGACAACTATTACGAAACCGTTCACGAACGCGTGGGCCAAATCGACGAGAATCTCGACGACCTCAAACGATTGAACATCTTGGTCGACCGCGACGAGGACGGTTATCTCTTACAGATATTTACCAAGCCCGTCGAAGACCGTCCGACGCTGTTTTACGAAATTATTCAGCGCAAAGGCGCCAAATCCTTCGGCAAAGGCAACTTCAAAGCCCTTTTTGAGTCCATCGAACGCGAACAAGCCCTGCGCGGCAATCTTTGACAGTGGAATCGGTTCTTCTTTTGATTGACGCACAAAACGATTTTTGCGACCCCAAGGGGGCGTTGTACGTTCCGGGGGCCGACGAGGACATGCGTCGATTGGCCCAACGCATCCGCAAAGGCGAATTCGAGGCCGTAATCTATACGCTCGACACACACGACAGGCTCGCGATATTTCATCCGTCGTGGTTTGCGGACGCAAACGAGCGTCCGCCCGCCCCCTTTACCGCCATATCGGCGGACGAGGTGGAAAGCGGACGCTGGCGGCCGCGTTTTTTTCCGCAAGAAACCCTTGCCTACCTCAAAGCCTTGAAGGGAACGCACGTCGTTTGGCCCGAACATTGCATCGCCGGCACGTGGGGCCACGGACTTTTTCCCGAAATCGCCGACGCGCTCGAAACCGTACCCTACGTTCGGCACGTGATTAAGGGAACGTACCCGTTGTCCGAACATTACGGCGTATTTGAGGCGGAGGTCGTTTCCGTTCCCGAAACGCGCTTCAACGACGCGCTTGCGGACGAACTCCTCGGCTACAAAAAAATATACCTTGCGGGCGAGGCCAAGTCGCATTGCGTGGCCGCTTCTTTGTCCCAAATGCTCAAAGGCCGGCCGCAAGCCGCCCGTCTCATCCACGTATTAACCGACTGCATGAGCGACGTTCCGGGCTTCAACGCCGACGAGGCGTATCAAGCGGCTCGGGCCCAAGGCGTTGTGTTCGTATAACCAAGGCCGGCCGTTACGGCGAAGGCCCCAAACGTTTCGATTTGCGAACGGCGGACTACCCCAAACGGAAACGAACTACAATCGCCGCAAGAGGTCGGCTTTTTTGTCTTCGAATTCCAAAAACGAAATTTTGCCGGCGTTGAATCGGTCGTAAAGCATGTCGATGGTCTTAATGATTTCGTCGCGGAGTTCGAGCCAAAGCCTTGCGTCGTGGGAATAGGAAGAGTAGTCGCCGGCGGACAAAGGCAGTTCCTGCACCTTCGGCACGGCGGAGAGCGCCTCAAAAAAACGGGCCAAGGTCGCGGCGGCTTCGGGCTTTTCGACCCGAAAGGTATGACGGCTCAAAGCGCCGCCGCGATTGACGTCCACGTGAACGTTTTTGTCTTCGGCCAAAGCCGAACGTACGTCTTCAAGGACGAACGTCGCCTTGTTGTAATGGGCGGTGGTTTCGGTAAACGCCACGCCGCCCGAACCCAAAAGTTTATCGAAAAGATACACCGCCAGTACGTCCGACGGATTTTTTATTCCCGTAAACAAATTCAAGGCTTTTCCGACGGCCGAGGCGGGAAGATTGGGTTTGACGTAAAAACCCAATTTGTCGTCGAAAGGAAACCGACTCACGATAAAGTCGCGATAATTTTTGGGGCTTGTTGCCATTGGAAGTTATAGTTTTTTACGAAATACGACGCCCTGCGGGGTAAGGTATTCGACCAACATTTGTCCGCCGGAATAAAAGTGCAGCCGGGCGTAACCTTTTTTTTGCAGACCGAAATTGTCCTTTCCGCCGCGTTCAACGTAGCCGATTTTGCTCGCCGAACCGGAAACGAGGTGGTGAACCTCGCGGCGTTGAAAGTATTGGAGGGTGTGTTCGTGGCCCGAGGCGTAAACGAGGCCGGGATATTGGTTGAAAACCGACAAAAGACGCTTGCGCAAGCGCTTGTAGCGGGGGTGGGCCATGTCGGAATCGCTTCCAAGGGTTATGCGTCCGAGACAAAAAAGAAAACTTAGGGGCGGCAAAGGCAGCCAAAGTTTTTCATTGATGGAGGTGAGGGGAAAAAACCATTCGCGCAAAGGGATGCGCCCGCCGTGCGGGCCGCGCGAATAAAGCGGATGGTGGCCCACGACGACCACCCGCTTGCCCGTTTGAGCAAGGATGGCTTCGTCGAGGCGGTCGAACCATTGGTCGGGCGAAGTGGGGCCGCAAACGCCGCCAACGGCTTTTTCTTTGTTGTGAATCCACCATTGCGTATCGAGAACGATTAAGGCGAGGCCGTCGAAAACGGGAACGGTTGCGGGCCCCGGACAACCGCCGTCGGGCAAAAACTCAAAGCCCTTTTTTTCCACGTATTTTTCCTGTTCCTTGACGTTCGTCCAGCCCGATTTGAAGGACGCGGCCCAGTCGTGGTTGCCCGGAATGAATATGGCCCGCGAACCTTGAACGGCGTTGAGTTGGGCGTCAAGCCTTGCTTGGGCTTTGGCCCGTTGGGGACGTCCCTCGGGCGGCAAACCGAAGGTGTAAACGTTGTCTCCCAAAAAAACGGTGGCGCAACGCCCGCCGTAACGCTTGACGTCGTTTTTGAGTTCGTCCAAAACCTTGTCTTGAACTTGGGGTTTGCCGGCGTCGCCGACGAGCAGGAGGGTGAATTCGGGCTTTTGATTGGCCAAAGCCGCCGTTTTCGATTCCCAATCTTTTTCGGAACGGGAATAATACGGTTTGTGCGCCGCGCAAGAGGCCAAAATTCCCAAAACCATCGCCGCCAAAGTCCATTTTAAGAGCATTTTTTCGTTTGCAAACGGGCTTTGCGTTGCCGCTACAAAGATAACGACAAATCGTTACGCGTGTGCGGGCCGAACGCAATTTCCATGTTTACGCCTACCGTCTTTTGGGCTTTAGGGTTCAAATTTTGTGTTCGCGGGCGTGGGTCAATCGCCCGGGGACAAGTTTTGACAAACCGTTGCCCGTTCGTAGAAAGTGAATTTGTCCTTTGTCTTGATTGTTATTAATTTTGAAAAATTTTGGTTATATGCTGTTGGATTCAAAAATACCGCCGGGGCCTTTGGAAGACAAATGGACGGCCTACAAGTCGAGCGTCAAGTTGGTGGCGCCGCACAACAAACGCAAGTTTGACGTGCTGGTGGTGGGCACGGGTTTGGCGGGCGCTTCGGCGGCGGCGACCTTGGCCGAATTGGGCTACAACGTCAAGGTGTTCACCTACCACGATTCTCCGCGCCGGGCGCACTCGATTGCGGCGCAAGGAGGCATCAACGCCGCAAAAAACTACCGCAACGACGGCGACTCGGTTCACCGGCTGTTCTACGACACCATTAAGGGCGGCGATTACCGGGCGCGCGAGGCGAACGTGCGGCGTTTGGCCGAGATTTCGGTGCAAATCATCGACCAATGCGTGGCGCAGGGCGTTCCTTTTGCCCGGGAGTACGGCGGTTTGCTGGCCACGCGCTCGTTCGGCGGCACACAGGTCATGCGCACCTTCTACGCCCGGGGCCAAACGGGACAACAGTTGCTGCTCGGCGCCTATTCCGCCCTTAAACGTCAAGTCGGTTTGGGAAAGGTCAAGGAATACACCCGCACCGAATTGGTGGACGTCGTGGTCATCGACGGCAAATGCCGGGGCATTATCACGCGCGACCTGCAAACGGGCAAACTCGAACGTCATTTCGGGCATGCGGTTTTGCTGTGTACCGGCGGCTACGGAAACGTCTATTATCTTTCGACCAACGCCAAAAATTCCAACGCCACGGCCATTTGGCGGGCGCACAAAAAAGGCGCGGGCTTCGCAAACCCTTGTTTCGTTCAGGTCCACCCCACGTGCATCCCCGTTTCGGGCGACTATCAATCAAAGCTGACGCTCATGAGCGAAAGTTTGCGCAACGACGGACGGGTTTGGGTGCCGAAAAAACAAGGCGACACGCGTCCGCCCCATCAAATCCCCGAAGACGAACGCGACTATTACCTCGAACGCATTTACCCCGCCTTCGGCAACTTGGTTCCCCGCGACGTGGCGTCGCGTGCCGCCAAAATGCAGTGCGACCAAGGCAAAGGCGTCGGTCCTACGGGACAAGCCGTTTATCTTGATTTTTCCGACGCCATCAACCGCTTGGGCAAAAGCGTCGTCGAGGACCGCTACGGCAACCTCTTCGAGATGTACGAAAAAATCACCGGCGACAACCCTTACCAAACCCCTATGCGCATCTACCCTGCGGTGCACTATTCGATGGGCGGGCTGTGGGTGGACTACAACCTCATGACGACCATACCGGGCTTGTACGCTTTGGGGGAAGCAAACTTCTCCGACCACGGCGCCAACCGCCTCGGCGCCTCGGCGCTCATGCAAGGACTCGCCGACGGATATTTCGTCATTCCCGTGACCCTCGGAGACTACTTGGCCACCGAATCGACGGCCAAAATTTCCACCGACCACCCCGCCTTCGCAGACGCCGAACGAGAAGTGTCCCAAAGACTCAACCAACTCCTCGAAATTCGCGGCAACAAAACCGTTGACGAACTTCATCGCAAGGCGGGCAAAATCATTTGGGACCATTGCGGCATTTCCCGCAACCCCGAAGGACTCAAACAAGCCAAAGAAGAAATCCGACAAATCCGGGAAGAATTTTGGAAAAGCGTGAACGTTCCGGGTTCGGCAGACACGCTCAATCAAAGCTTGGAAAAAGCCAACCGGGTGGCCGATTTCCTCGAACTTGGCGAACTCATGATTGACGACGCCTTGCACCGCAACGAATCGTGCGGATGCCATCTGCGCGAAGACCATGCCACGGCCGAAGGAGAACCGGTGCGCAACGACGCGGAATTTTCCTACGTCGCGGTCTGGGAATACACGGGCGCCGAACCCAAACTCCACAAAGAACCCCTCGTTTACGAAAACGTTAAGGTCGCCCAACGCAGCTACAAATAATTTCAACGCCGGTACGCGGGGTCGGACGAAGTTTATTTTCGTCCGACCCCGGCTTTTACACAAGCCCAAAGGTTGTCGAACGATATCGAATTGATTTGACGGAAATTGCATCACGGGGCGCGGGGCGGCGCAAGGCGGCGATTGCCGTGATTTTGTTCGTCCTATTCTCTTGTAAAAACGACGAGCTTTATCGCGACAACAAAGCTTTGGCTTGCCGTCCCAACCAAGCCGGAGACGGAAACCGGTGCGAACGATGGGGTTGGAAAAACGGCCAACTGCTGGATTGGAAAATTATCGACGGCGGCGGATGCGACGTCGCCGATACGGTCACGATTTACAAATTCGACTACGACGAAAACGGGGTTTTGCGCGGGTTTAGCATGTCGGGGGCCATGGCCGATACGGGCCGATTCGATTACGACGATGCGGGACGTCCTTCGAGCGTATCCAATGCCTTGGGCGAATCCGTGCAATGGTTGTACGAAGGCGAACGCATCCGTCGCGCCGTTTACCTCCTGCAAGACACGTCTTACGAAATCGAATACGACCACGACGCTTACGGAAACGTGGTTCGAAGCGGCGCCGAAACCTACACTTACGACGTTCGGGTCAAAAACATGTACTCGCATCTTCCGTTGGCGGCGTTGCTTTGGGTCAAGGGTCCCGAATATGCGTCGCCTCACCAGCGTTTGATACGGCGCGACGCGACGGGCGCCGAATCCGGCTACAAAGCCGCCGTCGCCAACGCACAAGGTTATCCCGTCCGGCTCCCAACCCTCGACGCGGGGCTCGTTACCGTCTCGTACGAGTGTAAATAGGCTCGAATGGGGGGAATGAATCGAAGCCAGCGAACGCGCATAAATTTAAACATAGACTCGCGGCATACATCCGCCCGTTTTAATTTTTTAGGCGTATTTTTCAGCGATTTTTTCGGCAGCGTACCCTAAGAAAAAAATATCCACGGGCCTAAAAGTAAAGCACGATGTTTATAGCATCAACAATGCAAGACGCCCGGCCCGTGAAAACCGCAATGTCGTAAAAAAGGGAAAACGAAACGCAAAACAATGTTTTTTATAAAAATTGTCGATGCCGGTTCGTCCCAAATCCCATTAACGTGTTTACGGGAACTTAAAGCGTAGTTTGAACGATTCGTATCGTTGATTGGCAAAAGATTTGTACAAAGAGGTTGTGGTACGGCGCCGAAAAAATCAAAAATGTCGAAGTGCGTTGGCCGTCGAAAAGGTTCGGGTTTTGGGAAAACCCAAAACCGACAAACTTTATCGGGTAACGGAAATAAAAAACGCCGGGGCGTCGAACGCGAAGCCGTTGAGTGGAAATCGGCGCAGGGCCGTCGCGTCGTTAAATTCGTTCAATCGGCGACGGGCAAAACAAAAGAGAATACGCTTCCTTTTCCCGGCGTACTTTCCACGACAACGGAAGTATTGTGGCGCTCGAGAATATTTTTGACAATCGACAAGCCCAATCCCGTTCCGCCCGCCGCCCGCGACCGACTCTTTTCCACCCGATAGAACCGGTCGAATATTTTGGGCAAGTGTTCGGCTTCGATGCCGGGGCCGTCGTCGATGACGGATAGGCGAATTTTTTTGTCGCTCTCTTGTTTCAAAACGACTTTGACCGTTCCTTCGGGTTTGCCGTAGACGACGGCGTTGGTAACGAGGTTGTCCAACACCTGTCCGATGCGTTCGCGGTCGCCCAAGACGTATACGTCTTCGCAACCCTGTACCAGCACCCGGACGTTGCGCCCGTTTTCGATGAGTTTGAAAGAGATGGTATCCACCACGTCAAGCGCCAACTCGTATAAATTGAAGGCTTCGATGCGCATTTCGATTTGTCCCGATTCGAGTTGGGAAATGACGAGCAGGTCTCTAACCAGTTGGTTGAGGCGTTGGACGTTGTCGAGAGCTTTTTGTAAAAAAAGACGATTGACGCGGGGGTCTTCGAGCGCCCCGTCCATAAGCGTTTCCAAAAAACCTTCGATGGCGAAAATGGGCGTTTTGAGTTCGTGGGATACGGCGCCGACGTATTCTTTTCTGAAAAGTTCGGTTTCGCGCAGTTCGTGAAATTCTTTGCGTATGGTTTCGGCCAAAACGACCATCGCCTGTCCGACGGCCAGAACCCGGTCGTGGGAAAAGGCTTCGCCGGCGGCGTCGCGCTTTTTGAGTTGAAGTTCGATTTTTTGAAACACTCGTTCCAAACGCAACCAAAATATACCGTAAATCGCTACTCCGACCACGACAAAGGTGGATAAACTCATTGCCGTCCATGCCGTCCATGAAAAGCCGAGATAGAACTTTGCCGGAAGCAGAACGATTAGGGCAAGCGCCCCGCCCACGGCCAATGTGGCCGTCGAAAGTCGCCATTCAATTTTTTTTACCGCCTCGAACATCGCGCCAATATACGTTTATTCCATAGCCTTTACGTTTGCCGAATGTTGCGAAAGGCGCGAAAACGCAGAAAAAAATCGGCCAAAACAATAGCGGCGGCGGCCTCGACAACCACAACCGCTCTGGGCAAAACGCAAGGGTCGTGCCGGCCCCTGCCGGAATATTGCACTTCTTGTCCCGTGGCGTCCACCGTCGATTGGGGCCGCATAATCGTTGCCACGGGTTTGAACGCCGCCCGAAAATATATCTCTTCGCCGTTGCTGATTCCTCCTTGAACGCCGCCGGAACGGTTGGCGTGCGTGCGCACACGCCCGCCGTCGATGTAAAAACGGTCGTTGTGTTCGCTGCCGCGCATTCGCGTTCCCGCAAAACCCGAACCGATTTCAAAACCTTTGCAGGCGTTGATGTTGAGAACGGCTTTGCCTAGGGCCGCGTGCAATTTATCGTAAATCGGTTCGCCCCAACCCACGGGAACGTTTCGTATTCGGCAAACGATACATCCGCCGACGGTGTCGCCCGCTTTACGCACTTCGCGTATCAGGGCCGCCATTGTTTCCGACGTTTCGGGATGCGGACAGCGCACCTCGGACTTTTCGACCGCGTCGACGTCAAAATCCGTCGGCGGCATGACGATTTCTCCCACCGATTCGACGGCCGCGCAAATTTCGATGTTTTCGAAACGAAGCAGCAGTTTGGCGACGGCGCCCGCCGCAACGGTTCCCCATGTGGTTCGCGCCGAAGACCGTCCGCCCCCCCGCCAATCCCTATATCCTTCGTATTTAACGTGATACGTATAGTCGGCATGGGAAGGACGAAAAACATCGGAACGATAGTCCTGTGAACGTACGTCCTCGTTGGGCGAAAAAAGCGTAATCGGCGCGCCCGTCGTCCGATTTTCAAAAATGCCGGAAAGCACTTGGGGCATATCGCTTTCGTTGCGGCGCGTGGTTAAAGAGCTTTGTCCGGGCCGTCGCCTCGACAATTCCCACGCCACGAAGTCGCCGTCCCATTCCAAGCCGGGCGGACATCCGTCGACGACCACGCCCATGCCCGGTCCATGCGACTCGCCAAAATTTGTAACGCGAAAAAGTTTGCCCGCCGTGTTCATCAGCGCAGTAAGGTAACGGTTCCGTTTGTTTCGGTGCGATAAGGTTTTTGTTTGAGCGTTCCTTCGACCGACAAACGATAAAGATAAACGCCTTCGGGACAAGGCCGTCCGTTTTCGGTTCCATCCCAACCGGTTTGTGCGTCGTCGGCGCGAAAAATCCGTCGTCCGAAACGGTCGAAAACCTCCCAAACCAACATCCGAGGTCCGAATTCACGAACGACGGGATAATACACGTCGTTAAGGCCGTCGCCGTTGGGCGTGAAGGCGTCGGGCATCGAAACGAAAGGACAACGATCTTCGACGACGAACGAGTCGGTTTGCACGCAGCCTTCGGGCGAAACGGCCGTCAATCGGTAGACTCCGCCGTCGACGACGTAAATTTTGGCCGACGTTTGACCGCCCGGTTGCCACAAATAAGCCGCCGCCGTACCGCCGTAAAGTTCGACGCCGTACGGCGGACAAATGTCGTAGCGCCCCCCGCGAATTCGAAAATCAGGGTTGATTTTTATACGCACGGAAGCGCTCGCCGAACATATTCTTGTTCGTGCGGTTAGCGTATAAACGCCCGTTCGGGTAACGACGATGCTCCGGGTCGTGTCTCCCGTGTTCCAAAGGTAACTTTCGGCAACGGTTCCGGCATCCAAAACATAGTTCGGTTCGCATATCGTTGTATCGCGTCCCAATTTCGGACGCGGAGAATCCAAAAATTTGACGTATGTCGAAAACAACTCGACGCACGCGTCGTAGACCACCTTGACCGTATAACGCCCCGAGGCGTAAACGGAGACGTTGCGGGACGTTCGCCCGTTCGACCATTCGTATTTTGCACCGGGGTTTTGCGCGTCGAGCGATTGAGTGGGCGTACAAACGAAAACGGTGTCGTCGGAGAAAGGATTTTCGGGCCGTGATGAAACCCGAACGGTTTTGACCGCACGGTCCGTTTGCCCGTTTTTTTCTACCGTCAATACGACCCGGTAACTTCCGCCCTGCGAAAACGAATGTGCGACGTTTTGACCGACGGCCCCGTTGCCGTCGCCAAAGTCCCACGTCCATTTTTCGGGGGATACGGACGAACGACCGGAAAAACGGATTTGCTCGCCCGCGCATTTTTGGTCTTGAAAAGAAAAATCGGCCGCGGGCGGCAAGTAATAGGATTGAATAAAGGTCGGCAAACCGAGACCGGATTTGGGGCCGCCCAAAAAAAGTCCGTCGGGGGAAAAGTTGCAGGCGGCGCCGAGGGCGTTCGGATTTTCGATTACGCCCAAATACGACGACGTGTTTCGGGCGCAATAAATTTTTTCATCGGGACCGATTTGCAAGGCGCCTTGTTTGTATTCGGCGGAAAAATACGAATCGGAATATTTCAGCACAACGGACAGCGAAAAATATATGCCCGTTGGCCACGGACGGGTCAAATCCGCTTGGTAAAGGTAGTAGTCTCGGGAAAGGGCGTCGTAACGATCGGAGGTGGCGTAAAGCCGGGTGTTGTCGGGGGAAAATTCGACGCCGTAAGCGTTCCAGACGTCGGGAAAGGTCAAAGGTTCGAAAACGACGCCGTTAGCGGGGTCGAAACGGAAAAGTTCAAGCAGGTTCATTTTTTCGACGGCGCAAGCCAGCCAACGGCCGTTGGGAGAAATTTTCATGCACCCCGAGGCGTTGCGGGGCAAACCCGAATGCAAGGCGCCGACCGATGAAACCACGGCCTCGGACGCAATGCCGTCGGGGGAAACGAGATAAGAAACAAAAGCGTCGGAGTTCCAGTCGTGGACGACGAGCCAAACGTCGCGGCCGTTGGCGTGTCGGGTGGCGGTGATTTTTTCGGTAACGTTGGGGCGCAAAAGTACGTTTTTCAGGGTTACGGCGCCGTCGCCAAATTCTTCACTCATATCCACGACCGAATAATGCAACGGTCCACCGCCCGCCGCGACGGTAAAAAGATAATAGAATCGGGGATATTCGGGTCGCGGAACGACAAGGGCGGTTTGGGCGGCGTTGCGGCTTCCCAAAAGCCCGTCGCCGTTTTTCATTGGCTTTTTTTTACGGTTGTAAACGGTTTGTCCGTCGGAAAAAAAAAGGATTTGTCCGTCGGGGTCGGAGATGGCGGCACAACCGGCGGGGGCGTTCATCGTTGCGTCGGCCAGTGGACGGGCGGAACCGGTGTAAAAATCAATGCCCGCGCCGTAACCGAAATACCAAACGCTTGCTTCGTATTGGGCGTAAAGCGGAGCGAAAAAGACGGCAATCAGCGCGGCGCCAAGCCCATAATTTTTAAGCCCGAAGGCAATTCGGCCACGACCGTTTCCAGCAAATAGCCGCGCGGCGACGCCAACGATATTTTTGCCCATTTGACCCCAAACTTCTCTTCATATTCGATGTTTTGATAAACAAATTTTCCGACGGCGGCGTGCGAAAACACTTCGTCCTGCGCTTTTTCGGCGTAATAAGTAAGTTGAAGCAAGGCGACCTCGACCTCGTCGGGCGTGAGCTCGGGCATACTTTCACGATATTTTTCGACCAAGCGATTGACGTCGTCTTGGGTCATGCACAAGTCGCGCAAACGTTCGTAACCGCTTACGGTGTCGGAGAGGGCTTCGGAAAGTTCTTGGGCAAAAGCGTCGGTAGCGCCTTTGGCAATCAAGGGCGGAACTTCGACGGATTGTGCGGCGGCATTGGCGGCGGCGGGTACGACGTTTTTGGTCGGCGCGGGTTTACGCTTTTGCGCGTAACCCGCGGTTGCCGTCAAAACAAACGCCGCCAAGAGTATCGCTATTTTCATCGTCGGCAAAAATAAACAAAATTGCGATTCCGACAACACGTTGTTTATATAATGATTGTCGGGGAAGAATACGCAGTTGGTTGGGATACGCGTCGCGTTCGCTTTAACGCCCTTCGAATACCATGGATTACCGGCAAAGTCCGGCGACGGCTTCTTGTGCTTGGGGTTCTCCGAGTTTGGCGGCGGTTTTGAGGTCTGCGCAACCGCCGTCGCGGTCGCCGCGGTCGTTTTTCAACAGTCCCCGATGATAGTAAGCGTCGGCGAAGTCGGCTTTAAGTTCGATGGCGCGGTTGTAATCGAAAAGGGCTTCGTTGGACTGTTTCAAGTATTGTCGGGCAATTCCCCTACTGCAATACGCCTCGGCGTGTTGATTGTTCAGTTCGATGGCACGGGAATAATCTTCGATGGCGCCGAGATAGTTTTGCAAATCAAGTTTTAAGTTGCCGCGATTGTAATAAGTGTCGGCGGAAGGAGCGATTTCGAGGGCTTTGTTGTAGTCGGCTTCGGCGCCGGTTTTATCGCCGATGGCAACTTTAACAATGGCGCGGTTGGCGTAAGCCAAAGCGTAGTTGGGACGCAAGTCGATTGCGTCGTTGAAATGTTCCATCGCGGCTTTTTTGTCGCCCATTTCAAATTTTAAGAGTCCGAAGTTAAAATGAGCTTCGGCAAAATTGGGTTTGAGTTCGACGGCTTTCTCAAAATCTTTGAGGGCGCCGGCGCGGTCGCCTTTGTCTTTAAGAATCATGCCTCGGCTGTTGTAAACTTCGGCGAAATCGGGGTCGATTTCCAAAGCGCGATGGTAATCCTTCAACGCCGACTCAAATTCGCCTTTGTCGTAGAACAAACGACCGCGTGCAAAGTAGGACGGGGCATGGTCGTTTTTTTGTGCGATGGAATAATTTAAATCGTTCATCGCCCCATCTTTATCGCCCGATTCGGTTTTTAGAACGGCGCGGTTGTAAAAAGCCTCGGGATAGTTCATGTTTTTGAGCAGTAACGCCCGGTCGTAGTCGTTCATGGCGCCGGCTTTGTTGCCCAATTTATGACGAACGTTGCCTCGATTGAAATAGGCTTCGGCCGCGTCGTTTTTTCTGTCGATGACGGCGGTAAAATCTTTTTCCGCGCCGGGCAAATCGTCGCGCTCCAATTTTAGAAGTCCGCGGGCGGTGTAACAGGGCAGGAGTTTGGGATTGAGTTGCAGGGCTTTGTCGAAGTCGGCCATGGCCTCGCCATAGAGTTGTCGGCTTTTTTTGATTTTACCGCGTCCGAAGTAAGCGTCGGCGAAGTCGGCTTTAAGTTCGATGGCTTTGTTGTAGTCGTCGAAAGCCTCGTTTTCCAAGCCTTGTTGGAGTTTAAGGTTTGCGCGATTGTTGTAGGCAAGGGGGTAATCGGGTTTGGCGGCAATGGCACGGTTGTAGTCGTCCAAAGCGCCGGCTTTATCGCCAAGTTCGACGCGTAGGTTTCCCCGGTTGTAAAGAATTTCGTGGTTGTCGGGCGCCGCGTCCACGGCCAAATTAAACGCTTGCAAGGCCCCGGTTTTGTCGCCCGCGCGATAACGTTTGACCGCCTCCATGTAGTTTTCGACGGCGGCCTCGTTCTGGGCAAAGAGCGATAACGCAAAAAAGAAAACCGACCAAACCATCACGCCGCCCGTTCCAAAATTCTTGTTTGAACGCCCGCAATTGCCGCCGCCAATTGTCCCGAGTACTTATCCAAAAAAGCGCGTTCCCAGTCTTCCAACGGACGGGTCAAAGCCAGCTGTATCACACCGCGAACTTGAACGTTGTCAATCAGCGGTTGCACCACGGTGGCAAAAGGTTGCACCGCCGCAAATGCGCTTTTGATTTCAAAGGTATTGACGGGCATGCGGTCGAAATAAAACGTGCGGGCCGACTTATACGCCTGACCGACCAATCCGTCTCCGGGCGCAATGGTTTTAATCATTTTAACGTCGGCGTGATAGGCATACGCGGCTACGGCTTTGAGTTTGACGCCGTCGTTGTCTTTGACGGTAACGAACATCACACCTTGCGCCGCATCCAAGAATTCTACAAGTTTGCGAAGATTTTGATCGTAAAACACCGCCGGACTTTTAAGAAAATTGTCGCGAATAACGGCGTTGAAATCATTGAGATGTTGTTCGAGTCGTTGGGTTTCGTCCATTTCTTTTCGCCGCATAGTTAATTCCATACCCACCCGCTCCAGTTCTTTTTTGGCTTTTTCCAGTTCTTGGTTTTGTTTTTCGATTTCGGCAAAAGCCAATTGGTTGGCTTCGTCCACCGACTTGATTTCTTCTTGCTGTTGAAGAAGGGCCGCCTCTTTGTCCGCCAACAGTTTCTTTTGGATTTCTATCTCGGCTATTAATTTTGAAATTTCAACTCGACCCTTGGCGTTAATGCTTTGCAGATACCCAAAAGAAAGCGAGAGGACAAACGCCAAGGATATAGCCGTATTGCGGATTTCCTCCCATCGATTGATAACCTGATAAAAGTTTTCGGAAACGGCGGGATAGGCCATGCCCGTAAACCATGTTTTGGTGGCAAAACCCGCCACAATCGGCAAAAATACCACCGGCATATATTGTCTTTCGGAAAAATCGAAAAAGATAAAAGGAAGGCAGGTACAACACGCCAAAAGTACGTAGCCATTGATGGAAACAAAATCGTCGGGGGTTTTGGCCGCAAAAGAATGAACCGCCCAAATGATAAACGTCATCCAAAACGACAACCAAACCCGAGTAAAGTTGTACCATCCGCGCATCGAAAACACCGGGGTAATCAAAAACATGAATATAACAGAAACGTGAAAAGCGGTAACCACCGAATCGCCCGTCAACGTCATTCGAACGGATGCAAGCGCAAAAATCAAAGCCATGCCGTTGCCCAAACGGATTTTGCGCTGAACGTCTACGGACATTTCGGGACGAATACCCGCCTCGATGTACGGCTTTAACCACTTGAACATGACCTTCTATTTGACGTTTCTGCGTTTGAGTTCTTGATTGAGCTGTGCGGAACCGGTGAATTTTTCAAAGTCTTGCGCCACGGCTTTGGCCGTTTCCATGTCGTTAAATTCTTCCAGACAAAGCATGAAAACGATTTGCAAGGTGTAAACGTCCAAATTGCGGTTTCCGATTTCGACTTTGAGGAAATCTTTGTCGGTAGTCAAATCTTCGAGGGCGCGTTCGCGGGCTTTTTTCAAAAAGACTTTGGCTTTTTCTTTTTCTCCGGCCTCGGCCAAAATCCGAGCGTATTGGGCGAAATAATAAGATTCGGTGCGGATGGCTTGGTCGGAAATCTTTTTGTCGGCCATTTCAACGAGTTCCACGGCCCGTTTTTTATATTCGGCGATGGCGGGATTGAGGCTGTCCGTCGCTTGAAGTTCGCGCATATCGTCGATATAAGCCGTAGCCAAACGGATAAAGTTGTGGCGCGTGTTTCCGGTCATGCGGCGAATGTTCGAATCGTAAAAAACCGACGGGTCGTCCAAACCGCGGTACCAATATTTTTTCGTCAGGTTTTCGTACATTGCTTCTTTATTGACTCTTTCGGCACGTCCGGGGGTACGTAAAGGCAAAACCCTTGTGGCCATACCTTCGAGTTGGAAATATTCTTCGAGCGACAAAAAGCTCGACGAGGGAATGGTTATCGCAAAATAGAACGGGCGTTTCCAACCGTCTTTGGCAATGTTTTCCAAGAGGTTGATAATCATTACGTCCTGTTTTTGCAGGTATTTGTTGTCTTTTCCGCCGCGTGCCTTGATGCGCCAAATCATCGGACTTTCGATTCTCGACGAATCTTTGGCGGGAATCAATCCGTCGGCAACGAGTTGTTGTTTATTGACGGGAAGGGTCAAAGTAATTGTTCCGGTGGCGGGGTCGTAGCCTCGGTCTCGGGGGGAAAGATACTTAACGCCGTTTACCTCGCCCATGTATTCCGTTTCGGGAAGGGTTAATGGTACGGGAAGGGCGCCGTTGTAGGACTGTTTGAGTTGATGGCAATACCAATCGGTGTTGATGAGGCTAAGGTTAATGATTCGAACGTCGGTGCGAACGCCTTCGACTTCTTGGAGATACCACAAAGGAAAGGTATCGTTGTCGCCGTTGGTAAAAATGATGGCGTCTTTGGCGCAAGACTCCAACATGTTTCTTGCGGAGTCGGGCGCGACGTAATTACCCGCGCGGGAATGGTCTTTCCAATTTTCCACGCCCATTTGTATCGGAATCAAGAGTGCAATTCCCGATGCATAAGCCGCCGTTTCGTCTTTAAGTTTGAGGCGTTGTTGCAAAAACTCGTATAACGCCAAGACGCCCAATCCTATCCAAATACAAAAAGTTTGAAAACTGCCGGCATACGAATAATCCCTTTCACGAGGTTGAGACGGCGTTTGGTTTAGATATAAGATGATGGCCAAGCCCGTAAAGAAAAACAACATTCCAACCACCGCCGCGTCTCGTTTGGAACGTTTCAGTTGCCAAAAGAGTCCCGCCAAACCGAGTATCAAAGGCAAGAAATAATAATGGTTGCGGTAAGGGTCGTTGCGTAAATGTTCGGGAAGTTTGCTTGTTTTTATAAAGTTAAGGCCGCTTTCCCAGTCGTCTATTCGCCCTTGTTCGTCGCCTTCGCGTCCAACGAAGTTCCATAAAAAGTAGCGAATGTACATATACGCCACTTGATATTGCCAAAAGAATTTGAGGTTTTCGGCGGAAGTGGGATTGTCGTCGTAAGGGCTGTCGGTCGGGCCTTTGTCTTTGACAAAGTTTTTATAACTGTACGCTCCGCGTCCGTCGTAATGCGAGGAACTGTGCATTCGGGGAAAGACCCTTTCGCCGGATTTGGTATCGATTATTTCCCCGTTTCGGTATACGGGAACCACCCATTCGTATTCGGGTTTGTAATCGTAAAGAACGTATTTTTTGTTGAGTTTGGGGTCTTTTTGGTCGGTGAGGAATTTGTAATACATGGGTTGGCCCTTGTCGCCGGAGCGGGGACGAGTGGGTTGGGCGTTGTACATCGGACCTTTCAACAACGGCCAATCCCCGTACTGTTCGCGTTTCATGTAAGAAACAAAGTTGAGTAGGTTGGAGGGATTGTTTTCGTTAATGGGGGTATCGGCGTTGGAACGAATGATGAGCATCGTGTAAGAAGACAAACCCAAATACACCATTACCAACGACAAAAGCGCCGTATTCAACGCGACGATTTGCTTTTTGTGGCTGTACCAAATTCCAAAACCAACGGCGCCGATAAAAAGCGCCGTAAACAATAAAGCGCCCGTTCCAAAGGGCATTCCCATGCCCGTATCCTTGCCAACTTTTCCCGTTTCGGGGTTGTATTCCACCGTTCCCGTAAAGAACTTTTCAAAGGCAAACGCAAGATCGAACGTGTTTTTGATAACAAAAGAGTTAATCAAGCCGAGGGCAAAAACGGAAATCGCCATCGCGATTCCGAAACCCGGCCAAGTAAATTTGTATTTGCGAAAATAGTAAATGGCGCCGAGAGCGGGGATGGCCAAAAGGTTCAACAAGTGAACGCCGATGGAAAGACCCATCATGTAGGCGATGAGGATAATCCATTTGAGATGGTCGGGTTCGTCGGCACGGACTTCCCATTTCATCATCAGCCAGATTACGATGGCCGTAAAAAACGAGCTCGGAGCGTACACTTCGGCTTCGACGGCGTTGAACCATATCGAATCGGCGAAGGTGCAAGCCAAAGCGCCCGCCATACCGGCAAACATCAACGCGAACGTTTGTCCTTTCGTCGGTTCGTGGTTGGGCGAAAGGATTTTTTTGCCGAAGGCGGTAACTATCCAGAAGGTGAAAAGGGCGGTGAACGCGGAAGCCACCACGCTCAGCATATTGACCATGAAAGCGACGCTCTCGGGCCCGGGAGCGAACATCGCAAACAACCGGCCCAACAATAAATACATCGGCGCTCCCGGCGGATGAGGCACCTGAAGCTCGTTCGAAACCGCGATAAATTCTCCGCAGTCCCAAAAGCTGGCCGTGGGTGCGACCGTCAATAAATATACCACAAGCGATATGCCGAAGGCCGTCCAGCCTACGACGTTGTTCATTTTCCGGTATTCCATGGGTTCCGATTGCCGCGTGCCGTGGGGCCGGGGCGAGTTTTGCCTTTAATAAAATTCGCTCAAAATTAGCAATTTTTTTTGTGCCTTACGCTCGGGGCGAAAAAAGCGCCGCTAGGGACTTTTGACCCATACCCGCTTGACATACGTTTGGCCCTCCACCTTAATTTCTAGGAGATAAGAAGCGGCGGTGGGCGAAAGCTCGAAGGTTTCGGTCTGCAACGGCGGCACCAGCGCTTTTTTGACCGCCTTGCCTTCCGACGAAAAGAGCGTAACCTGAGCCGACGACCGCACGCCCGGCTCCAGCGTGACGGATACCAAACGGTCGGCGGGGTTGGGATAAATCAACGCGGACGGAGCCTTTTGTACGACGATAGGAGACGGCGGCGCGACGGGTACGTCGTTGTTTTTTTCGGCCTTTTCTTCGAGCTTTTCGACCGGGCGTGAGGTTTCGGGCATTTTCCATTTCAGGCCGCCGATTTCGTGGTCGCGTCCGTCGAAGTAACGCCATACCGCCGCCGAACCGCAAAAGCACGTTTCATAAAGTTGTTTAACGTCGGCCTCGACTTTTTGCGTTTGCATATCCGTCAGCCGCATTAAATACAGCGTTCCGCGTTCTGCCCCAACCCCGCAAAACAACAGCGTATCGTGCCACATTACGGGCGTCTCCCCCGTGAATTTCTCCGTCTTTTGGGTCTCAAGATTGTAAAGCACGAACGTTTCGGCCTCGGATTGCCAAGCGGCATGCGTCGTCGAAACCGACGCGCCCCAAGCCGGCTTGCCCGCAGGCGAAATGCGCTTTGTCCTTCCGTCTTTAAGCGAATAATGCATGACCATAAAGTCCCCGGCGGCGCTTGCGTTCCATACGACATTTTCCCCCCAAATCGAAGGCTTGCCGTCGTAAAAATTGTCTTTCGTCAAGCGTTTAACGGTTTTTGAGGGAATGTGGTAAAGATAAATTTCCGCCGCACTCGAATCACCCGCCTGCCATACCGCCGTATTTTCGTGAACGGCGGGGAACATCGCGCTTACCGGCTCGTTCCATGTCGCCTCTTTTTCCGTTTGCGCCAAAAAATCGTATATAACCGGCTTGAATATCGTGCCGTTTTTTCGGAGCCAAACGGCATATCGTTCGCCGGCGGCGGGAGAGACGTCTTCGACGGCGTTTTGGGTCAACGAACGAATTTGGCGCGTAGCCAAGTCCATGAGCATAATTTCCGCGTCTTTGCCGTCGTGGGTCGACCACAACACGTATCTGCCGTTACATGTTGGACTACGGTCGCCCCGCGCGTTGTCCGTGATTTCCAACGCCTCCGTTTCGATAAGCCGAACGGGAATTTGCGCCGCCACACCTCCAATTGCCGACGACCATAACGCTACGACAACAATACAAAGATTCATACGATTATTTTTGGGCGAAGCGCGACATATCCATATATCCGTGCCGGGCGACGTGCTTTGCGGCGCGGATGTAATGCGGGTCGTTTTCGGGCGGACATTCGGTTCCCAAGCCGTCCACATATCGATTGAACATACAAAACGCGGCGGAAATCAGCGCCGCATCGTGAAGGGTCGCGTCGTCCGCCCCCGCAATTCGTGCTTCGGCTATCGCCGTTCCCGTATCCTGTTTCAAACGTACCAATTCGGCAACTTTAAGCAACGCCCGCACAACGGGACGTAGCGCCGAATCGTCGCCCGACACAAAAAAATTTTCAATCGCTTTTTTGTTCGATTCGTCGGCCAATTCGACGGCGAAAGCCTTGTGGGACAAATAACAAAAGCGACATTCGTTGCGAAACGAGACGTAGGCCGCAATCAGCTCCCGTTCCCAGCGCTCGATTCCATGATTGTTCATCAACAACGCTTCGGCCACGTGATTCAAAGCCAAGCCCGTTTGGGGATAGGCGCTCATCGGGCCACGAATCCCGGGTTGTCCCGGAGGCAAGGCAATATGAGGCATGACTAAATCAATCCTTTTTCCATCCAATGTTTGATGATTTTCTCGGTGGCGCCGCGACGTATTTCGACGTAACGAGACGATATCGCCCGGGCTTTATCCTGACGGTCGGGAGAAGCCAGAGTTTGACGAACTTCGTGAACGATTAGCTTTTCGGTGTTTATTCCGTAAGCCGCTCCATACTGAAGCAAGTCCAAGCACTCCTGAAAACGCTCGTGTTTTGGGCCGAAAAATATTCTCGCGCCGAAAACCGCCGGTTCCAAGACGTTGTGAACCCCGCCGTCAAAACCGCCGCCGACGTAAACCAACGACGAATATCGATAAATTTTCGACAACATGCCCACCGTATCGACCAATAAAATTTTTTTCGGTTCGTCGCCCGCCTTCCATTCCGACCATACCGCCAAATCCGTACCGTATTTTTTCTTCCAAAACCGTATGCGGGATAGATGAATTTCATGCGGAACGACGACCCAGCATACGTTTTCATTGAAAAGGCTGTCGATGGCTTTTTGAATAATTTTTTCGTCTTTAGGCCACGTACTGCCCGCCACAAAACACAAACGCCCGGCAATAAAACTTTCGATTTCGGGCAAACGTACGTTTTCTTGCGCAACGGCCCACACCCTGTCGAAGCGCGTATCCCCCGTTACGGTCATGGATTGAACGCGCAATTTCGTTCGTAGATATTGATGCGTCGTTTGCGTTTGGACGAAAATGTGGCTGTACATATTGTATACCTTACGGAAAAACATTTTATAAGGAAAGCGAAGGGAAACGTGATTCTCGGGTATCGATAACGAAACGTTGAACGTCGGGATTTTGCGGCGGTTGAGTTCGGAAAGAAAAAAATACCAATGTTCGTATTTGACAAAAACGGCGACGTCGGGCCGAAGAAGCTCCAAAAACTTACGGGCGTTGGCGGGCGAATCGTCGGGCAGATACCCGACGAGGTCGGCGAACGAATAATTTTTTCGCGCCTCGTATCCCGACGCCGAAAAAAAAGTAAGCGCCACGGCCGCACCCCGCGACTTGACCTCCTCGATAAGCGGCCGTGCCTGCTCAAATTCGCCGGCCGAAGCGCAATGAAACCAAAACACCTTGCCTTCCGGACGGCTCAATTTTTTCTTCCAATTTTTTAATCCTCTTATCCGTTTTCGCGCTTTTTCGTGAAACGGCGACGCCAAACGCACAGCCAAAAAGTACGCCCGCGTTAGCAAATAATATATCGCCGTCGTCATTCGATTTGCAGCGTTCGCGTAAGGGTTTGACTTTTGTCGTCGTTTAGTTCTAGAAAATAGGTTCCGGGCACGTCGGGCAAAGCGATTCGAATCTCTTCGGCGCCCGTCGGAATCAAAGTTTGATTAACCCGGCGACCCGTAAAATCGTAAATCCTTATCTCCGCAGGCCAAAACTCCGTCCATCGAACGACAACGTAATCCTTGGCGGGATTGGGAAAAACGTCAATCGCACCCGGTTTTTGACGCATCGCACGCGTAACGGTATCGGTAGGGATGGTATCGGTGGGAACGGTATCGGTGGGAACGGTATCGGTCGGGACGTAGTCGAAAGCCGAATCGTATATCGCGAAAGCATACCAACCTTTTTTTATGCCGAATACTTTAATTTTTCCTTTTTTGTCGTTCAAATTGCCGGGGTTGAACGTCGTATCGGTGACTATCGTCCAATCGGTGCGCAAATCGGGACGATACAACACGACAATCGAATCTTCGGTGTCGTTAATCCAGCCGGCGTCAAGGTTGGCCTGACCATCGGCACGCAACGTGCCGTCGTAGTCGAAAGTCATGGCCCCGACGGCGGGCGTGGGAATATCGCCTTCCACGCTCCAAAATCTTTCGGCCAATCGAAAGCCTGTCGTATCTTTAACGAAGGGCGGGGGCGGCGCAAGATGAAGCGTAACACGCGCCGTAACGGGTTGCGCAGGCTGAAACTCGATGCGAACGTCGGTGCGCGGAAGGTTGGCGGGGTTGGTCGTCGAAGTGTAGGTGCGGGTATCGACAATTCTGGCGTCGCAAATTTTTTCTTCGGGGTCAAAGAACGTGGCGACGGGTGCAAACGGCAAAGTCGTTTCGAGAACGGCGTTCAAACCGTTGAAATCGAAACGGTCGGTACGCTCTTCGCCGTCGGCGCCCACGAATTTGATTTCCACGTTTTTATGTACTTGCGGCAAACGTTGTTTTTCCCAACCCGAAACCGTAATTCCCATCCGTACACGAAAATTATCGCCGACGGGTTCAACCGACACCGAATCCAAACGATAATGGGGATACCCCCCCGAAAACACCCATGCGTCAAAGAAATCGGTCATGTCCACCCCGTTTTTTTGAGTAAAATAATCCCTAAGTTGGGTGGAATTGACGTTTCCAAACGCTTTCTCCTCGAAAAGAGAACGCAAGGTCGAGAAAAAAGCCTCGTCGCCCAAATAGTGGCGCAGGGTATGCACGACCGTCGCCCCTTTTTCATAGACGGTATGGTCGTAGGTGAGGGGCTCGGGAATGTCGGCAAGGGGCCAAAGGCCGCCGTCGTTGAAACGCCATTCGCGCATCATGCGACCGTGCGTGGTGCGAACGTCGGTCTTGGCCTGTTCCGTACCCGTGCGGTTTTCCACGAAAATGCTTTCGCAATAACGGGTAAAACCTTCGTTAATCCACATTTCGCCCGAGGTTTCGCAAGTTACGAGGTTGCCGAACCACGAATGCGCCAATTCATGGGCCATGACCTTGTCGTTTATCGTTACGCCGATGAGCAGGTCGGGATAGGCGATGTTGCAGGCGTGTTCAAGGGCAAAACCCGCGGCGCCCACCCCGCAATAACCCACGCGGTCCCAAACGTACGGGCCGAATTTTTCTTCAAAAATGTGAAAAGCCTCGTCCATGTTGTTGAACGCCGTGGTGTTCGCCATACCCGGAGCCACAAACAGGCCCACCGGCACCACCCGACCCGTAGAACTCGTGATTTCCGACCACAACGGCGTGTAATTGCGTACCGCCACCGATGCAAGATAAGTTGGAATCGGTTGGTTGAGTTTCCAATGCCATGTTTTCAAGCCGTTTTCGACGTTTTCGCCCAACAACAGTCCCCCGCAAGCCGCCTCCAACGTTTCCGGAACCGTGATGTAATATTCGTACAGCGCTTTGTCGGTGAAATTGTCCACGCAAGGAAACCATATTTTTCCCGCATTGACGGGCAAAATAGTCTTCGTAACGCCGACGGAAAACGCCGACGGGTCCGAACCCGACGTAAAGTAAAAACCCCCGAAACCTTGTGGGTCTTGGCGCGGAACCCCCCGATACCATACCGTTACGCTGTCCGTCTGCCCCGCCGACAAACTTTGGCCCAAGTTTATCGTCAAATTCGGACTTTGGTACGAAAAATTAAGCGGCGTATTCCCACGCTTGACCGAATCCACCGTTAAATCCAAAAGCGAAAGCGTAATTTGGTTCAATCCGGGGGTGAGCGCCCGATACTCGACGGTTGTCGCGCCGGCCAACGACTTTTGCGCAAAATCAAAATCCGACAACCGAATAACGTATTTTGTTACGTCAAAATCAGCTTGGGCGCAAAGTTGGAGCGCAAAAAAAAGACCGAAAATCGTTGCAGCCGTTCGTTTCATGTTTTTGGAGTTACTCAAAAGGCAAATTTACCCATTATTTCTTTAAAAATAAGCATGAGGCGTTGAAACAGAACGCCGAAAGCGTTTTCATGGATTGCACAAAAAACGCTTTCGGCACAAAAAATGAAGTCGGCTTCTAAAAACAAACGCGAAATTTGGCCGACGGTTCATCGCACGATTTGAAATTTTTGACTTCCCAATATTTGATTTCCGTATCGGAACCGCAACAGATAAACGCCCTCGGCCCAAGAATCGACGGGTATAACGAACTCGCTTTTCATCGAATTCATCGTTAAAACAAGTTTGCCCGACGCTTCGTAAACTTCCACGTCCGCGTTGCCAAACGGAAGTTTTACCGTCAGATATTCCTTTGCGGGATTGGGATAAACGGAAAAAGAAAATTCGGGGGAAAGCGTCCGCGACGATACGGCGTCTTTGACGAAAATCGAATCCCTAAAAACAAAGTCGCAGTCGTTTTTACGCACCACGAGCGTAATCAATTTCGGTCCGGGGCTTGTGTATCGGACGTTATTGACGGTTTGACTCGTACCGGTTTGGGGTGTGGCGGAAACGCCGAAAGTCCATGCGAAATTTTGCCCCGAGCCGACGGCCTGCGCCGTAAACGCTTGATTGACGACGAGGGTGTCGGGCAAAATCATGGTAATTTCGGGCGTCGGAGGGGCAATTAACGCCACCGTGTCGCGTGCGGCACAATCGCCGAAGCGCACCTCCACCCAATACACTCCGCCCTCGGAAACGGTAACGGATTGCGACGTCGCCCCCGTACTCCATAAATACTCCGCCTCGAGAATGCCGGCGTTCAAGACCGTAATTTGCCCCGGGCATATGCTACGGTCGGGGCCGAGGTCGGGTTGCGGCGAAACCACGACCGTTATCGTTACCGAATCCTCGATATAACAACCGCCGTTGGTCGAAATTTCCACGCGTATCGTTTCCACGCCCGGGGTTTGGCCCGTAAAATTGAGAAAGGGTTGGGTCGAGCCGTCGCTCCAAAGATATTGTGCCCCCACGATACCCGGAACCAACGTCGTTGTTTGACCCGCGCACAGCGTCAGGGCCGAGGGAAGTTGCGTTTCAGGAGAATCGCTGACCGTGATTTCCACTTCGTCCATGTCAAAACACCCGAACGCGTTTATCACCGTAACTCCGATTACGCTCGTACCGATTTGAGTTAATTCCACGGCAACGGTACGGGACGCGGCGCCCGTCGACCAAATGTACGTGCTTCCGGGATTGCCGGCATCGAGAGTAACGACGGAACCGACGCACGCCTCAAAGTCGGGTCCCAAATTCACCATCGGCGCCGGTGCAAATTCGATGTTGGCCGTGGCCGTGGCCGAACAACCCGCTTCGTCCACGCAGTTGCAGGAATATACGCCCGCATTCTCGACGACGATTTGGGCGCCGGTTTCGCCGTTGTTCCACGTGCAAGTTGCCATTCCCGACGCACCCGTAACCGCGGCGTTCAAAGTCATCGATTGTCCGTCACACAAAAGGGCTTGATTGGGTTGTATGGCTACGGACAATTCGCTTCCCTGTAAAGACACGACGACGGTGTCGGTGGCCATGCATCCGGCGCCGCCCACGTCGTAGGCACGCACCACATATACGCCCGCCGCCGACACTTCAAGCATCGGGCCTTCTATCCATGCCGCGTCCCATTGAATAAGATAATTGCCCGAACCACCCGCGACCGTTGCACTCAATACCGCCGTACCGCCACAAGCAATGCTTGCGTCCGGCCCGCCGTTGACGACCAATCCCCCCGGACCGTACTCGGCGTTTACACTCAAGGTATAATGGCCGTATTGTCCATCGACCCCCGAAACGACGATAAAATACATTTGCCCCCAAACCAAGTCGGTAAGTTGAAGGTTCGCCCCCAAACTCGAACAATTGTTTTCCGCTTGGGCGGCGACGTTCAGCGCCGCGTCCAAGACGTACAAGCGCACGTCGTAAGATGCGCCGCACGTCGAAATATACAAAGTTTCCAAGCAGTTGGGTACGGAAAAGCGGTAGAAAACATCGGGCGCCGTTTGACCGGGAAGCGTGGCGGTAAAATTACCCGAATTGCGTTCGTCGAAGTAAGGAAAATCGGTAATATCGAACGGAAACGACGACGAGTTGCCTTGAAGAGGCAATACTTGGGTCGAAACAACGTTGGAATACGCAGGGTCGCAACCCGGCGACGTAAGCATGGCCCGAAAACGTACGATTTGGTTTTCGTATTGGAGTTGAATGGAAAGTTGGGAGGCGTTGGCGCCGGGGACGTTTATCCAATTGACGCCGTCGAGCGAATACTGCCATTGAATCGAACCCGTAAAGCCGGAAAGCGAATAATTTTGTACGCTGAAAGCGGGGGCGTTGGCGGGACCGGTTGCCGTACCGCCAACGGGCGGCGTTTGACATCCCGACGCGACTATCGTTACGTAATAGTCTTCGGTTTCTCCGTATTGGTGCAAGCCGCACGGCACAACCCCCGATTCTTGATAAGCCATGCGCACCCGAAGCCGGTTTTGCCCCAAGGCGGCGTCGTTGGGAACGAAAAAGCTTATCGATTGGGATTGACCGGGCACGGACAGATGCACCTCGCCCAAACGTTCGTTGGCGTCGAAAACGCCGTTGCGGTTGAAGTCTATCCACGCGGCGACGTACTCGTTGGCCGTTGGCCCGTTGGTTACGGTTAAGGTATAATTTTGGCCGCGACTTAACTCGGGATTGAAAAACGGATAAAGGCTGTAACCGTCGGGTTCGTCGGCCGAAGCGTTGTCCAGCGTCGCAAGTTGAACGCGTGCGATGTAATCGACCTCGGAAACGAACGCGTATTGCGGCGTACAATAATCCAAGAAAATAAAAACATATTTAGTTTCAGTGTCCGTTCCTGCGGAATTGGAAACGGTCAAAGAAACGGTATACGTTCCTTCGTTTAAAAAGCGAACGCAGGGATTTGCCGTGTTTTGTCCCGAAACGTATTCGACCGTCGGCGGGTCAAACGACCACTGCCAGACGTCGGGAATGCCGCCCGTGGTCAAATCCTGAAAGCAAACGACGCTTTGCGTGGTATGATTTTGTCCGTTGAGAACGGTAAAATCGCAATTCGGGGCTTGGGCCGTAACGACGTTTACCGTTACGGTTTGGAAAACGGTGCAAGCGCCGTAAGTCAGCGTTACGGTGTAAACGGTCGTTGCGGACAGCGGCGGGGTCGTAACCGCAAAACCGTTGAGGTTGCCCGGCGTCCAAACGATGGAAACGTTGGGAAGGTTGTTGAGACCCGCGTTGGGGGAATTCGGCGTAACGGGGGTTCCGGCGTCGGAAGGCATCCAATCGGAGGCGCCGTTGGTGTCGGCAAAACGTCGAACAAACCCGGCCGCGCCCGAAGAAAACAAACTTCCCGACCAGTGCGCGGCCGTCACCGGCGCCTCGAAGTCGTAGTACGTCAATCCCACCGCATCCAAGACCGTCGTGTTTTTTATCAAGAAAAAGCCGACGTAGCTTTCGATATACAACGGGTCGTTGGTTCCGCCGGTATTGAAATAACGATTGACGGGACTGTCCGTACCCGAACCGATGCGAATCAACATTGTTTGTCCGGGGGCAAGCGACAGTTCGGGCAAATCGAAGGTACGCGCCCCTTCGCCTTGAACGACCAAACGAATGCCGGCGGTGGGAACGGCGATGTTGCCCAAATTGGCGATTTCGACAAAATTTTTCGCCGTCGAAGGGACGTAAGGCGGCAGGGCGCCGCCGCCCGCACCCGTGGGGTCGAGAATGACTTCGGTAATTCTGAGCGGCAAGACTTCGGGCGCATCGGCGACGAGGACGGCGGACGACCCCGCGTTTATCGTTGGATCGGGACCGACCGAAAGCGCGGGTTGAAAGTCCACAAACGAACCCGAAAACATTTGCAACGCCGCATTACCGAAACCGTCGAAGGCATTGATATAATAGGCGACGGTTTGCCCGGAGGGCGCGGCGGGAACGTTGGCCGTCCAAACGCCGTCGTTGGGGTTGCCGCTCGTCAAAGAAAACGCAATCGGCGGCTGTTCGACGCCGTTGTAAAAGCGGACGAACCATATTTGTTGTACACCGGATAAGTCGTCGGTGGCGCGAAGGGTGGCGGTGCGGGCGACGGGCGCACATTGGGGCGCCGAGGGGTTGAGCGCAAAGTCGGAAAGAGCGGGGGGGATAAAGTCGCCTTCGGGAGGCGTAAAATGAAACACCGTCCCGACGGGCGGAAAGGCGTTGAGGTCGTTGTATGAGACGGCATTGGAAACGTTTTGAAAGTCTTGGGCGACGCTCAAAAAGGCGTTGCTTTCGCCGTTGATGCCGATGGTCGCCGAGGGCTGAAAGGAAATCGTCGGAAGTACAAAGCCGTATACGAACTCAATCACGCCGTCGGCCTCGTAAAACCTTACCTGAAAATTAACGTCTCCTTCGCCCGTTCCGGGGAAGGAGGGATGGTTGAATTGTCCGGAAGCGAATTGGACGGTCAAAATTCGGTTGAACGCCGTGCCGGAGGTTTGATAGGAAATTTGCGCCCCCGCTTGCGAAAAAAGAAGCGCGTCCCACAAGGGTGCGATTATCGGCGCGGCGAACGGCGTGGAAAGGTCGTTGGCAATGCCTTGGGGAATCGTTCCGGAACCCAAAACGACGTATCCGTCCGTCGAAACCCGAAAAGAATTGTAAATATTGCCTTCGTAAAAAAAGTCGAAGCCGATGGGAACGACGGCCGAAAGTTGGTTTTGGCCCGAAAGCAGCGGCGACGCCCCGGTAAGCGGTTGGTATAGGCCCGTGGCGAACGAGGCGAACGAGTATTGGTCGGCGCTTTGTCCGTAAACGTGGAACGAACATAGCGTCAAAAGAAGCCCTAGCGTTTTTTTCATTTTTTATTTGATGGCGATTGGCGCAAATATACAAAAAACGGACGAAAATACGCCCCAATAACGATTAACGCCTTAAAATTCGGCGGACTTTCGGTGTATTGGCTCTTGGCGACTCGTTGTTTTGTCAAATTGTCCGAGGCATGGCGGATTCAACATGCGGGGATACGACGTTGGCTCGCCGCAATTGGCCGACGGTTGGTCAAATCCGTTCCTACGATATTTGCGCCAAAGCCGCGATAGATCCAAAACATTTACGGCAATTTTCCTAACTTTGCCGTTCGACGGCAACAGCGTTAAATTAAAAAATGAATCCGTTTCGCAAGAAAGAGAACAAAAAAAACAAAAAGAAAAAAGGGCCCGTGCGCGAATGGCTCGACGCCTTTGTTTTTGCGGCTTCGGTGGCGTTTGTCATACGGACTTTTTTGGTTGAGGCATTCATGATTCCGACCAGTTCGATGGAACGCTCGTTGATGGTCGGGGACTTTTTGTTTGTCAGCAAACTGCACTACGGTCTTCGGTTGCCTCAGGCCCCGCTTAGCGTACCGTTTGTTCACAACAAACTGCCGCTTTTGCCGTATTTGGGACTGCATTGGCCGTCGTTTGTGGAGTCGGTGCGTTTGCCGTACTATCGTTTGCCCGGATTTACGAAAATCGAACGCAACGACGTGATAGTTTTTAATTTTCCCGCCGACGACGTGGCGCCCAACGACCCCGAACTGGGCCCCATCCATATTCCCAGCATGAAGGAAAACTACATCAAACGTTGCGTGGCCGTGCCGGGCGACGAGTTTTCCATCAAGGACGCGCAAGTTTACATCAACGGAAAGCCGGGAATCAATCCACCCGAAATGCAGTTCAGCTACCTCGTCACCATCAACGACGACTTCGGTTTCAACCCTAAAATGCTCGAAGCGGACGGTTTCCGCATGAACCCCGAAGACCGCAACCGCAATTGGAACCCACTCGCGCCGGGCGCCTACCGCTTCGATATGCCCGTTTATTTGGCCGAAAAATATAAATCGTTTTCCAACGTTACACGCGTCGAACGTTTCCCGCCCGACGCCCGACTAAACAATTATTTTCATTTCAACTGCGGACTTTACGGCTGGACTTTGGACGATTTCGGTCCTTTCGTCGTGCCGGGAAAAGGAGTGAAAATTAAACTTACGCCCGAAAACTTGGAAATCTACCGCCGTTGCATCGAGGTTTACGAAGGCAAAAAAATCGAAATCAAAAACGACGAAATCCACGTCGAGGGCAAAAAAACCGATGTTTACGACTTTGAAATGGACTATTATTTCGTCATGGGCGACAACCGGTACAATTCACAAGACAGCAGGTATTGGGGTTTCGTTCCCGAGGATCACATTGTGGGCAAGCCGCTTTTCGTCGCTTTTTCTTTTGAGCGGGGGTTGCGTTTCAACCGGCTCTTTAAGTGGATAAATTAATTCGGCCCGATTACATTTCCTTTCGCATCCTTGCCACGGGAAAATCGAGCTGTTCGCGATACTTGGCGACCGTCCTTCTTGCGACGGGATAACCCCGCTCGTTGAGTTCTTGGGTAAGTTTGTCGTCGGAAAGCGGTTTGGATTTGTCCTCGTTGTTGATGAGGTCGGCAAGGATTTTTTTGATTTCTTTGTTGGAAACCTCTTCGCCCGCGTCGTTTTTAACGCCTTCGGAAAAGAATTCTTTGAGCCGAAAAATGCCGTGGTCGGTTTGGACGTACTTGCTTTTGGTTACGCGGCTCACCGTCGATTCGTCCATGTTAATTGCCTCGGCGATGTCTTTTAGGCCCATGGGGCGAAGTTTGGTGAAATCGCATTCGGAAAGAAAAAATTCTTTTTGAAATTCGGCGATGGAAAACATCGTTTTGAGCAACGTGAATTGTCTTTGTTTAAGTGCGTCGATGAACCATTTGGCCGAATCTATCTTGGATTTGACGAATTTGAGCGTTTCTTTGGACTCTTTTTTGTCGGCGCCGTTTTTTTTCGCTTCCGCCTCGTACTCTTTAAAAAGCGCAAGGTAGCGTTTGTTTACTTTAAGTTCGGGGGCGTTTTGTCGGTTGAGTTTGATTTCGATGTCCGTGCCGTTTACCGTCAGCAAAAAGTCCGGGATGATGTATTGGTTTTTGATTTCCGTTTCGGATTCGCCGGGTTTGGGATTGAGCTTGGTGATGAGATGATAGACTTCTTTGAAAAAATCGCCGTCGAGGTCGAGTTTGTCCATGATTTTGTCGAAATGTTTTTTGGTGAATTCCTCAAAACACTCTTCAACAACACGGATGGCGGTTCGTACTTGCGGGGTGGGTTGTTTTCTTTTGAGCTGGATGAGCAAACAGGTTTTGAGGTCGGGGGCTCCGACGCCCGGCGGGTCGAGTCCTTGGATTTTTTCAATGACGTATTCGACTTCGGCTTCCTCGACGTCCATCGAGCGTTTGAAGGCCAACTCGGCAACAATGGCGGCGGCGGAGCGACGCAAATAGCCGTCTTCATCGATGTTGCCGATGACGTGTTCGGCAATAATTTCTTGGCGTTCGTCGAAGGGCAACATACCCACTTGTTGTTCGAGAAAGTCGTAGAGCGAACGCTTTTGGACGATGGGTATTTCGTAGGTTTCGCGGTTGGGGTCGTCGGGCAAATGGGTTTTGTAGTCGAAATCGTCGGTGAGGTACTCCTCCATACTGACCTCGTTGAGTTCGGAGTCGGAGGCGTCGAAGGTCTCGGGCGCGGAGTCTTCGACGGAGTCCTCGGCGTTTTCGCTCGTCGAATCCGCCTCGTCCATCGGTTCACTCACGTCCAACAACGCGGGGTTCTCCTCAAGCTCTTCCTTGATTCGAGCCTCGAGTTCGGCCGTTTGTATCTCCAACAACTTGATAAATTGTATCTGTTGCGGAGAAATACGTTGCGATAACTTTTGGAACAAACCTTGTTTTAGCATGGCGGTCTACAATCAAATAGTCCAATGCCGGACGCTCAAAGTTAAGCAAAAATTTTGGGTGAACGATGCGGCGGCGTTTGCAAAGCATAGTTTTCCGTTTGCGGTAGCCGACATAAGTCTTTGAGGCGTTTGTCGTTATACGAAAAGGATAAAATTGGGTTGCATACCCCCGCAAAGGCAACGGTAAACAGACAATGACGGGTTGGTGATAAAAGAAAAAACCGAGGCAACCGACGAGCGCTTCGAAAAATTCGGCAGACAACTAGGTTCGTTTCATCGGTTGAAAGACTTTGAAAGCCCACGCGCCGTTAAAACGATGGCGCCCAACAAGTAATGCCGAAAATCGGCACAAGGGGAGGATTATTCATTGAAACAATTGGGATGCGCGCAAGCAAAAGCCGCCGTCATCGATTTGACGCCGACAAAATTGAGGGGAGGTATCCATACGAAAATTTTTCAAATATTTTTGTCGATAATTTAAGCGCTTGATAAACGCCGCTTTAAGACGCGGAGTTAATTTCGGGTGTCCACGCCCCAATTCAAGCGGTTGCGAAGGGTGGAAAAATATCCCCTTGCACCAAAGCGAACCAACTTAATTTGAAAATCGGTTTTGGTTACGGCAATTTCTATATCGTTTTCGACGATGTAACTTTGGTTGTCGATGGCAATCATGGATTTTCGGGCGCGGGATTCAACGGCAAGGGTGATAACCGAGAAATCGGGCAGGACGACGGGACGAACGGTAAGCGAGTGGGGCGCGATGGGCGTGATGACCAACGTTTCCGATTGAGGGGCGATAATCGGCCCGCCGCAGGCGAGGTTGTATGCCGTCGAACCCGTGGGAGTGGCGATAATCAAGCCGTCGGCCCAATACGAGTTCATGAATTCGCCGTTGACGTAGGTGTGAATAATAATCATTTCGTTGCCGTACATTTTATGGAGGCTGACCTCGTTGATGCCAAGGGGGGATTGACCGAAAAGTTCGCCTTTGTTGGCGTGTACGGTCAAAACCGTCCGGGGGTCTTCCTTCCACGCGCCGGCTTGAAGGTCGATCGTCCGCTCGACAAGCTCTTCCTGCGGCACGGAAGTCAAAAAACCAAGTCTTCCCATATTCACGCCGACGAGCAAAACCGGGGTTTCGCGTACAAACCGAGCGGCCTCCAATATCGTGCCGTCTCCTCCCATGCAATAAAGATAATCCACGCCCGCGACTTCATTTCGATGTTCAAAAGTTTTCGGAGCGACGGCCGCCAGATGTTTGAAATCGGCGTGGGCCGCCCATTCGTCGCGATACGGACGAAAAACACTGAAATCTATTTCACGTTCCAACAAAAAACGAACAAAATCCGACAAAACTCCGGGAGAAGTTTTGGCCGTCAGTCGGCCGAAAAGGGCAATTTTCACGTTGTTAAAAAAATGAGTTTGAGATTTTTAGCGACAAATTTAAGAATAAATACCGTGTTTGCGTCGCGTCCGAATTGAAAACCCGGGTAAACTTTCAGGTATTTTTTTCAAACCGGCAACCAAGCGCATGGTAAGGCCGCGCACGGGGCGCAGCGCATAAGGTATTTTTGTAATTTTGGGGTGAATAGCCCACTGTATGCCTGAAATATCCCAACGGGGTCTCCGCCTGCCCTCGTCCCCCATACGTCGTTTGGCGCCGTTGGCGGCGGCGGCCCGCAATCGCGGCTTGCGCGTTTACGGACTCAACATCGGACAACCCGACCTGCCTACGCCCGAGCCTTTTTGGAACGCCGTTCAAAACCATCCGCACGGCACGCTCGATTATTCCCCTTCGCCCGGTTTCGAGCCTTTGCGCATCAAATGGGCCCAAGACTACCAACGCTACGGCGTCGCGCTTTCCCCCGCCAACGTCATCGTCACCAACGGCGGAAGCGAAGCGATTGCCTTCGCACTCATGGCAACGACCGACCCCGGAGACGAAATCATCGTTGCGGAGCCTATGTACGCCAACTACATCACCTATGCGCAAATGGCGCAGGTGAAAGTCGTACCGCTGGCGTGCCGGGTGGAGGACGGCTATGCGCTTCCCTCCGACGACGCGCTTCGCGCCGCGGTTTCCGAACGTACCCGTGCCATTTTCGTTTGCAACCCTTCCAATCCCACGGGCAAACTGCTCCGTAGCGACGAATGGGAAAGAATCGAGGCATTGGCCCACGAAAAAGACCTGTTCGTCGTCAGCGACGAAGCGTATCGCGACTTTCGTTACGACGGTTCGCGTCCCGAAACCGCACTGGCACGAACGGACCTGAAAAACCGGGTCGTCGTCGTCGATACGGTTTCCAAACGTTGGTCGGCTTGCGGTGCGCGAGTGGGCGCCTTGGTTTCGGAAAACGAAGGCGTGCTTTCAGTGGCGACGAAATGCGCCCAAGCGCGGCTTTCCCCGCCGTCGCTGGGACAAATCGGCGCCGAAGCTTTGTTTGATTTACCCGAATCGTACTACGACGAGGTGCGTCGTGAATACAAAGCCCGCCGCGACTTTCTCCACAACGCCATCGTTTCGATTGCCGGGGTTGTTTGCCCGATGCCCGAAGGAGCCTTTTACCTCATGCCCCGCCTGCCCGTCGAAAACGCGGAAGATTTTTGTCGTTTTATGTTGGAAAGATTTTCCCACGACGGGGCGACGGTGATGATGGCGCCGGGCGAGGGTTTTTACGCCACCCCCGGCGCCGGACGCAATACCGTCCGACTGGCCTACGTTCTGGATGTTGCCGACTTGGAAAAATCCGTCGAATGCCTACAACGAGGACTGGACGTTTATTGCGGCTCGTAGTCGTCGGAACGGCGACGTTTTGGGGTTTTCGCCTATTCGCTCAAAACGCGGCAACCGATTCGCTTGAAAACGCGCTTACGGTCGCCAAAGACACCCAAGGCGTCAAAACGCTGTGCCTTTTGTGTTGAGAACACCGTTTTTTCGACCCGCAAAAAGCCGTGCGATTCGGCGAGGAAGGCAAAAAATTGGCGGACGAAATCGGATTTGAACGTTATCGGGTGCGGTGCAGGAATATGCTGGGCTTGGCTTACGCTTCGGCGGGAGACTACGTTTCCGCCATCGCCCTCTATACCGAAGCCATTCCTTTGGCCGAGGCCGACGGCGCAAAAAAGAAAAACCTTGCCGAGGGAAGCCGCCATCGCCAAGGAAGTCCTCGGACTGCTTTACTTGGAAAGGAAAGAGTTCCCTCAAGCAAGAAAGTATATGGAGGCTTACGAAAAAACCAAATACGACGAAGGTTTGGTATCTTGCCTCCAAAACATGGGCAACCTATATCGACGGGAAGGCGTCGCTCAAAACGACAAAAAACTCTTGGAACCGGCCTTGTCTTACCACCGACGGTCGTTGGCGGTCATGGATACGGTTCACGACCTTTCGCGGTTGGCGACGGCCTACGGCAACATCGCAGACGTACATACGCTTTTAGGCGCATTTGACGAAGCGGAAAAATACTTTTTGCGTGCCGAAACGCTGAGCCAAAAAGTCGGGGATATGGCCACGCTCGGATACATCTACGGCAGACACGCGGAGTTGGCGGCGAAAACCGGGCGCATGGCGGCGGCCCTGCGCTACAACGAATCGGCCTTAAAACTCATGATTGGCTCGGGCGTAAAAAGCGGTCGAAGCGCACGGCGGGACCATCGCGGCCGAATCGGAACCCGGGCGTGGAGCCGTTTTTCGCATCAGCCTCCCCGGAGCGGAAAAGGGCGCTTCGGGCGCCGAAAGTTACGTCAAAGCCAACAAAGAAACCGTTCTAAGCGATTCCGAACGGCAAACCGTCATGCAGGTTAAAGCAAAACTTCAAGGCGTATCGGTATTCGAAGTTTCACGCGTTCTCGAAGCGTTGGAAAACGTCCAAGCCAAAAGCGGTTCTTCTTTGGACGAGTGGAAGAAAAAAATTATCCAAGCCGTTTTTGCCTGCAACGAAGACTTGTTTCAAAGAACGGTCTCGAACGAGGAATCAACTGTACCTTGATTGCCACTCGTCGTATTTTAATCAACTTCCCGCTTATTTGCCCGGCCTCCCGAAGCCAAGTTCATTCTTCGTCGCTCCAATGCATGCGGCAGGGGTGAGAATTCGGTTTCGCCCTCATTGCAGAAAAAATTAGTCCCGGGTTCCGGGCGTTAGCTCGAGCTTGATTTTTTTACCGTCGCGCACGACGACCATGCTTGTTTTTTGCCCGATTTTAAGTCCGTCCATGGCGTAGGTATAGTCGTAGATGTTTTTGACGGCCATCCCTCCGAGTTCCACGACTACGTCCCCGCCTTTAACGCCCGCTTTTTCCGCGGGCGAACCGGGCCGAACGCCCGAAAGTTTCAAGCCCTCGCCATCGGAAACGTAGTCGGGAATCGTGCCCAAGTATACGCCCGATGCGCGACGAGTAGACATATTCGCGCTTGCTTCCACCTTGACGTAATCGGGATTTTCGGCTTTGGTGGCCAAATCTTTGAGAATGGCGGCGGAAAATTTGGCGATGCGTTCCATGCCCGGGTAGTTGAGCAGATCGGCGTCGTCGTCGGGGTGATGATACTGTTCGTGCAATCCCGTGAAAAAATTAAGAATCGGAACTTGTTTGAGATAAAAAGAGGTGGCGTCGGTGGGTAGATAAGGGTCGTCTTGGATTTTGAGGTTAAACCCTGCGGCGACGTTGCGTTTTTCTATCAACGGTTTCCATGCATTGGAAGAGCCCAAACCTTGTAGGATGAGTTCGTTGTCTTTGAGTCTGCCGACCATGTCGAAATTCAGGCAGGCGACGGCGGGTACGGGGGGCTTTTCGCAGTAAGCGGTCGAACCAATGAGTCCCAGCTCTTCGCCCGACCACAGGGCGAAAACCATTCCTTTTTTGAAATCGCCGGGGCTTTTTTTGTAAAGGTCGGCGAAATATTCCGCGAGTTCGAGAACGACGGCGGTTCCGGAGGCGTTGTCGTCGGCGCCGTTGTGGACGTGATTCTTGCGTTCGGCTTCGGCGCGAGAACCGGTTTCCCCGCGTCCGAGGTGGTCGTAATGCGCCCCGACCACGATGTAATCGCCGCCTTGTGCGGGGGGGAGTAGGGCGACGACGTTGCGGCCCGTGGTGGTTTGTCGAACGAGGTCGGTTTGGAGGGTGAGCGTAACGTCTTTAAGTTCAAAACCTGAACGATGGGGGTTGTCGCCCTGCCATTCTTTTTTAAGTTGTTCGAAGTTTTTTTGAGAAGGTTTGAGTAAGACGTCGAGAGCGGCGGCGCTTATGGAGGCGGCGGCAATGCCCGAGGCGGCCGCCGTACGGTCGTATTTTAACCCAATAGGCTTTTCGGGTTTTTCCTCGTCCACAACGACAATGGCTTTGGCGCCTTTTTCGCGGGCCATCATAGCCTTGTAACGCAGGTCGGCGTAGCGATTGTAACGTCGAAGTCGTTCGGGGGAAACGTCTTGCGGCACGCCGCGAAAAACGACGACGATTTTGTCTTTGACGTCCAATCCCGCGTAATCGTCGTGGGCGGGCAGGCCTTCGCCTTCGGGGATTTTGAGACCGTAACCCGCAAAAACCACGGGAGCGCCAACGGTGGCGTTGTCGCCGAAAGCCATGGGGTTAAAGTCGGATTCGAGGTCGAAATTCGTTTGCTTTCCCGCAATTTTTGCGGAAAGGCGGTTGGCTCCCGCTTTGGGCGCCACGTCGGAAGTGAAATCGAAAGAATAAAAATAGTCTTTGCCGACGGGTTTGAGGCCAAGGGATTGAAAACGTTTGGCGGCGTACTCGCCGGCGGCTTTTTCTCCTTCCGAACCCGTCATACGTCCGGCGAGTTCGTCGGAGGCCAAAAAACGCACGGATTTTTCGAGTTCTTGGGCGGTGATTTCGGGGTTCCAAGACGCGTTGGCTTCGTCGCCGTGAAAATGTCCGTAGGAAGAGGGAAAGCGGGTTGCGCCCAATTGGGAGTGGTTGGTGCGGGACGGGGCGTTTTTGAGGGCTTCGCGTGCCGCCGCGTCGTTCCAATCCGCAAGGAATATTTGCGATTTTCCGTCGCTCGTTCGTGCCGAACACCACGCCAATTTTTTACCGTCGGGAGAAAACACGGCCAAACCGTCGAACTTGTCGGTATAGGTAATGCGCACGGGTTCCTTTTTTCCTTCGGCGTCGACGATGAAAAGTTCGAAATTACCAAAGCCGTGTTTGTTGGAAGCGAAAACGACGTAGTCTCCGGAAGGGTGGAAAAACGGAGCCCAACTCATGGAGCCGAAGTCGGTCAGTCTTTTTTTGTCCGAGCCGTCGAGGTTCATGGTGTAAACGTCGGCGGTGGTTCCGTCTTCTTCGAAGTGTCGGAAAACGATGCGTTTGCCGTCGGGGGTGAAAAAGGGCCCGCCGTCGTAACCGGGCCAATCGGTCAATCGACGAACGTCGGAACCGTCGGCGTTCATCAGATAAATTTCGCCGAAATAGGCGGGGTCGGTTTCGAGAATCTTGCGTTCTTTTTCCGAAAGTTTTTCAACGGGAAAAGCGTGGCGCGTCGAACAGAAAACAATGAGTTTGCCGTCGGGGGAATAAGCGCCTTCGGCGTCGTAACCAAGGGTGCGCGTGAGGTTTTTGAGGTCGGAGCCGTCGGTTTTGACCGAAAAGATATCCATCGTTTCGTCGTAGTCCCACGAGTAACGACGTTCTTTACCCGAATTTCTGAATTCGATTTCGGCTTTTTGTTTTTCACGGGCTTGAGGGTCTTCGTGTGTGGAAGCAAAAAGAATCTCGTCGTAACCGCCCCAACGGAAATAGGCGCAAGTGGTCTTGCCGACGCCGGGCGAAATTCTACGGCTCTCCCCCGTTTCCAAATCCAATACATAAATTTGATAAAAAGGATTGTCGGCCTCGCGTTCGGATTGAAAAACAATTTTTTTGCCGTCTTGGGAAAAATATCCTTCGCCCGAACGCTTGCCCTCGTAGATAAGCTGGCGGGCGTTCGACAAAAACGTTTTTTCCGTTTGCGCCGAGGCGCCAAACGCCGTCCAACAAATGTAAACAAATACAATCAGGATATGCATGGTTTTTAAATTTTCGCAAAAATACGCCGAAAATCCGGAGAAACGGTGAAGAATTTGTGAATTGGCGTGCGCCAATCCCCACAACGATTGTGCGCCTTGGCGCCCAATCCATACAAGCCGTTTTACAAGCACATAAACGGAAAGGGGTTGCGAATAGAAAAAATACGTAACTTTGCGGCCTAAATTCACCGGGGATATGTTGTCCATAGAAATAAAAGCCGTCAAACGAACGGATTTGGGAAAAACGGCGACAAAAGCGCTTCGCAAAGAGGGTTGGGTGCCCTGCGCTTTGTACGGCAAAGGCCAAGCGACCCACTTCGCCGTCGAAAGCAAGCAAATTGCCAAAGCCATTTATACTCCCGAAGTTTTTCTCATCAGCCTTGACTTCGGCGACGAAAAAGTCAAGGCCCTGCTTTCCCAAACCGATTTTCACCCCATCCATGAAAGCCTGCTTCACGCCGACTTCGTCCGCGTTTACGAAGACCGTCCCGTAGAGGTGTCTTTGCCCGTCAAACTCGTAGGAACCTCGCCCGGGGTGTTGATGGGTGGAAAATTGGTGCAAAAACTCCGTAAAATCACGGTCAAAGGCATCTACACCGACATGCCCCAACATTTGAACGTAGACATTTCGGGATTGCGATTGGGACGATCGCTCAAAACGGGCGACCTTTCCTTCGACAAACTTGAAATCACGATGGTCAAAAACATTCCCGTCGCTTCGGTGGAAGTAACCCGTGCGTTGCGTCAGGAAGCCGTCGCCGCCGCCAAAGGCAAAAAATAACTGTTTCAACGGCTTATTGTTTGCACGCTTTCGCACCTTTCGGGCGCGAAAGCGTTTTTTGTTTTATGAACGAATATTACGCGAGACAAACGACGCTGATAGGCGCCGAGGCGCAAAATAAATTAAGAAGGACGAAAATATTGCTTGTCGGAGCGGGGGGGGTGGGATGCCCGGCCGCCACCCATCTCGTTACCGCCGGCGTCGGACGATTGACGATACTCGACCCCGACCGCGTGGAAACCACCAACCTTCACCGCCAAAACCTTTACCGCCCCGGCGACGAGGGCCGCCCCAAAGCCCTGCTCGCCGCCGAACGTCTACGACGCTTCAATCCCGAGGTGGAAATTTTGGCATTGGAGGCCGCGCTCGACAAAGGCAACGCCCGCGAACTCATCGCCGACCACGACCTCGTCCTCGACGGCACCGACAACTTTGGCACGCGTTTTTTGTGCGGCGACGTATGCGCCACGCTCGGCAAAACCCTTGTTTCGGCGGCGGTTTTTCGGTTTCAAGGACAGCTGGCAACTTTCGACGCTTGCATTCACTACCGGGACCTTTATCCCCATCCCCCCGCCCCGGGAACCGTTCCCGACTGTTCGCAAGCGGGAACGGTCGGCGCCTTTGTTTCGATAATTGGAACCCTACAAGCCGCCGAAGCGATTAAAGTCGCCACCCAAATCGGTGAAAACCTCAAAGGCAAACTCCTCGTTTTCGACGGACTTAACTACCGAAACTCGATATTGACGCTTTCACCGAACCCGGAAAATCCGTTGCGTTCGGGCCGCGCAATTTCCGATTCGGACTACGATTATTTTTGTGGAGCGGTACCCGAAATCGACCGCAAAACTTTAATCGAATGGAAAGCACAAGGCAAAGAACACTTTTTGCTCGACGTACGCACGCCCGAAGAAGCCCGTCAAAAGAACTATGGCGGCAGGTTGATTCCGTTGGCGGAGTTGGAAATGCGAATAGGGGAAATACCTCGCGACAAAAAAATCGTCGTCCATTGTCAAACGGGAAAACGAAGCCGTCAAGCCACCGCATTGCTCATGGGAAAATACGGGTTCAAAGACGTAGTGAGTTTGTCGGGAACGCCCCCCGAAAATTAAATTAAACGTCGTTCACGTAACCCATACGTAAAAATATGGGATAAGCGCCGCGAATTTTTCCTTGCCAAAAAGGTTTGAGTTTTTCGGTCAGTTCGACGACCGGGTCGCGGCCGTTGGCTTTGACGAAAGCGCCCACCGCCGACCATGTTCGCAAATATCCCGCAAAAGAATCCAAATCAAAGACGACCGAATGAACGAATTCCATCGTGGGAATTTCCCTAAAAGGAAAATCGAGCGTGCGATAACGCTCGTCCACCCAACGCCGTCTTTCGTCCCAATAAGGTCCCAAAACGTTGAAATAAAAATCGTCGAAAACGGTGTCGATTTGTGGATTAAACCGTGGCGGGGAATATCCCCAAAGCGCGACGACGGCGTTGTTTTTGGCCACGCGGCGAAATTCGCGGGCGGCGGCCTGTATGTCGAACCAATGGGCGGCCTGCGACGCGGCGATTAAGTCGCAACTTTGGTCGGGCAAACCCGAATTTTCAGTCGTAGCTACGGAATAGACGACGTTGTCCAAACGCGGAGCACGTTCCAATTGTTTTTCGCTGACGTCGGTGGCGTAGACTTTTTCAAAAAAAGCGGCAAGTTTTTGAGCCGTCTGGCCGTTTCCGGTAGCACAATCCCAAGCGATGGCGCGTCCACGAACGTAAACCAAAACATAACGTATCAACTCGTCGGGATAACTCGTTCGATACTTGACGTAATCGTCGGCAACGTCGGAAAAAACGTCTCCCGGAACTTTTGGGTTCATGGCAAAAAAATGTTAAAAAAAGTCGGCAATGAATGTTGGTACAAATTTACGAATTTTGCGCGAATTTTAAATTCTTGTCCTAAAAAGTGCAATTATTTGGCGCCATGAAAATAAACACACTGCTCGTCGTCGGTTTGTTGTCGGTCGCTACGTTTTTGGAAACGTTGGGTCAAATTCCACAGGAAGCACGGCGTCGAAAAACGTTAAAAACGCCTACACCGCCTCGGGAAGCCGGCGTCGCACCAAAGCCGTCGCCGCCCAAAGCGCCAAACATGGTTTCGGGAAAGGTTTACGACGCGGAAACGGGCGAGGCGCTCATGGGTGCGGCCGTACAAACCGTCGGCCAAAGCTACGGCGCCTACGCCGACGAAAACGGACGCTTTGAGTTTCGCCTACCCACGGACGCGCCCGAAACCGTCGAGATTGAAATATCGTTCGTCGGATACCATTCCGCACGGTTGGTGATTCCCAAAAACGGGGCAACGGTGGACGTCGCCTTAGAGTTTGAGGTCGTAACCTTGGACGCAACGGTCATCATCACCGCCTCGCGCGTTCCTCAGCGCATTCTCGATGCGCCCGTAACCATTCACGTTGCCACGGCCAAAGAAGTACAAGCCCGCGGACAACGATTTTTAGCCGACGTTCTCCGCCACAACATCGAATACAAAATCGACAACGGCTCCGAACCCGGCAACTACAATTCCGTAACCACCCGCGGCATTCGCGGCATGGAAAAGTTTCTTTTGCTCCAAGACGGACTGCGAATTTCATCGCCGACCAACGAACCTTTGGCCATGGCCGAAAACTTTCCCTTGTACATGGTCAAACAAGTGGAAATGGTGTCGTCTTCGGCGTCGGCGTTGTACGGGGCGGACGCACTCTCCGGGGTCATCAACCTTGTAACCTATAAACCCGAAGAGATTGACGGGGTGCGTGCGGGCGTGCGCGCCGGCATGTACCATTCCTACGGCGGCTATGCACTTGCGGGCAAACGGTACGAAAAGTTAGGCTTCCGTTTGGGCGCAAGTTATTTTTACGACGGCAACGAATCCTTGCCGCGATATTATCCCGAAGAATACAAAAGCATAGAAAACTACCGAACGGGTAGGTTCAACACGATTTTCGGCCCCATTTCCCCGACCGTTGCCTACGACAGCGTTTATCGGTATCGTCGCTTCGGATACAATATCGACGGCTTGCTAACCGTGGGGGACTTTCGCTTTCACGTCGTCCGACATTCGGCGCGCACCCCGGGTTCGACGGGGTATTATCCGTCCAACGCCATTTACAACCACGCCGTTTTTCAAGAGCATACGGTAACCAAACTGAGCGCCACGCACGAAAAAACGCTTTCCGACCGTGTTTCGCTTACAACAACGGCCATGGTTTCCACTTATGAACTCAATCCGAAATCGAATTTTCGCAACGTGTTTTCGGGCCTGAATCCGGGCTATAAATTCGCATTCGGCATGATGGGATATTTGGAGCAGGTCGTCAATTTTTCATGGAGGAAGCTCAAGGTAACGGGCGGGATGGTTTACCAGCCGTATTATTCGACGCCGAAAGGCGAGGATTTGGACCGGCCTGTTAAGCCGGCGCGCTCGACGAAGGCAAACATTTTGGGTTCGGACGTGCCGGCGGAGTTTTTCTCGCTGCGCTACGACAATTTCGGCGTATTCGCTCAGGCGATATACAAACCATCGGAAAAATGGGCCTTGACCGCCGGCGCCCGCCTCGACTATAACACCCGCTATCAAGAAACGTTCAATCCCCGCGCGGGCGTGGTCTTCACGCCGACGCAAAAAACGTCGATTAAATTGTTTTACGGTTCGGCGTTTTACGCGCCGTCGCCGCTCGACGCTTACGAACAGTTCGGCTCGTTCGTCAGGGTACAAAACCAAGCCGGGCAAGACTCGTCGTGGACGTCGTTTTTTCGACATTTGGCCAACCCCGACCTTAAACCCATCGTCAACCGCAACCTCGAAATCAACTTTGCACAAAACATCGGGGACTTTCGCATCGCGCTAACGGGCTACGTGCTTTTTCTATCAAATTTGTATTTTGAATCGAACGACGCGGAAACGGGCAACCGCTACAACAACCAAGACAGGGGTTATAGCGTGTCCTACGTCGAAGTACGGGTAAACAACGGCGAACAGACCAATTACGGCGGCCACTTGGATGTGCAGTATCGCACGTCCTTCGGTCCTAAAATAGACTTTTGGGCTTACGCACGCTTCGGTTACCTGAACGGGGAGGAAGTGTTTTTTGGGGTCAAACGACAAATACCGTACATTTCCGAATTTCAACAACGTACGGGCGTGCATTTTCGTTACGACAAGTTCTCGGCGTTCACGGCGCTGGTGGCCATGAGCGCCCAACGCACCATCCGCTTGGACGCCGAAAATCCTTACCGTCGCGCCACGCTTCCGGGCTATCACACCGTCGAATTCAACGCCTCCTATGAAATTTTGCCGTTTTTGCGCCTTTTCGTCGAATTTGAAAACCTCACGTTCCAAAAATATTTTCACCCCAACCACTACGACACGGGGGCGGACTTTTTCGGCGTACCCCAAGTCCCGTTTAGATTTTTCGGCGGTTTGGACGTAAATTTTGACTTTAAACGAAAAAACTCATCCAAACCCTGAGAAATTGGGATTTTTTTTTGTGTATGTCCGCCATTACGCGTTATATTTGCGGGGTCAAATTTGGCGGGGATTGCTTGGAATCGGTCAAAGCGCGTCTTGAAACGAATCCGAAAAACAAGCGCGGCGAGGCGTGTTCGATTTTCGAGATGCTCGTCGGGACTTTTGCGAAGGTCTCCCCTACGATGCAATGGGAAATACCCGTATGGCAATCGGGCAAGGGGCAATACGTAAGATTTTGCCGTGCGCAAGGCTCGTTTCAGCGTGCATGTTTCCGATACGGCGTTGGTGTAAAAACATCCATCCGCTTGGGGCAAAACGAGTTGCGGCAAAGGGTGTATTCTTTTCAAATCCTTGAAAGATTGAAATCCATGCCCTTCGCAACCTTTTGGAAGAGAAGAATTAACGAAGAAATTACCATCCTAACATAAAAAGAATGAGCTTGGAAAATCTGACGGAGCGCATCCGTCAAAAAGTAGGGAACGACAGCGGCCTCAACGCCACGGTTAAATTCGACCTCGGGGAAACGGGTTCGATTTTTATCGACGCCTCCAAAGTACCGAATTTCGTCTCCAACGAAAACGGCCCCGCCGACTGCGTAATCAAGGTCTCCGCCGATACCGTGCGCCAAATCATGGACGGGGAAACGAGCGCGATGTCCGCGTTCATGAGTGGAAAAATCAAGGTCGAAGGGAACATGGCCATCGCCATGAACATCAACAAGGTACTGTAATTATTTGCAAAATTTTAGTCCTAGACCCGGGTATCAACCGCCCGGGTCGATTTTTTGTGCGGTCAAATCGACGTTGGTCGAAACTCGATACGTCGCCGTTAAAAATAACTTTATATTTGCGCCTTGTCACAGCATAATAAAAACATGTACGAAGAGCTTCTCCGCAAGGAGAAAAAGTTGGCCGTCATCGGCTTGGGGTACGTAGGTTTGCCTATTGCTTTGCTTTTCGCCAAAAAAATATCGGTCGTCGGCTTTGACATCAACGCCCAACGGGTGGAAATGATGAAAAAAGGCTTGGACCCAAGCGGCGAACTTGGCCCGGAAGCTTTTGAAGGATGCGACATACACTTCACCGCCGACCCCGAGGATTTGCGCGAGGCCGTCTTTTACATTGTCGCCGTCCCCACGCCTATCGACCGCCACAAAAATCCCGACCTTACCCCCGTGATAAAAGCGTCGGAAACGCTGTCGAAGGTGTTGAAAAAAGGCGACTACGTCGTTTACGAATCGACGGTATACCCGGGTTGTACCGAGGAGGATTGCATTCCGATACTCGAAAAGTCGGGTTTAAAGTTTCCGAACGATTTTTACGTTGGCTATTCGCCCGAACGCATCAACCCCGGCGACCCCGTCCACACGCTTTCGAATACCGTCAAAATCGTTTCGGGCTGTTGCGAAACCTCGTTGGACGTTATCGCCAAAGTATACGAACTGGTCATCGAAGCGGGGGTGCATCGCGCCTCTTCGATAAAAGTGGCCGAAGCGGCAAAAATCATCGAAAACACGCAGCGGGACTTAAACATCGCCCTGATGAACGAGCTTTCGCTCATTTTTCAGCGCATCGGCCTCAACACTTACGAGGTGATTGAGGCGGCGGGAACGAAATGGAACTTTCAAAAGTTTTCGCCGGGCTTGGTCGGCGGCCACTGCATCGGCGTCGACCCTTACTATCTGACCTATAAAGCCAACGAACTCGGTTATCACGCCAAAGTCATTCTTGCGGGCCGTGAAATCAACGACAACATGGGTTTCCGCATCGGCCGGCAAATCGTCAAACGACTCATCACTTTCGGCAAAAACATGCGCGACTCCCACGTGTTGGTCATGGGCGTAACGTTCAAAGAAAACGTACAAGACATCCGCAACTCCAAAGTCGTGGATTTGATTGAGGAAATGCGTTCGTTCATGCTGAACGTGGACGTGGTCGACGCCCACGCCAACGCCGAAGAAGTACGCCACGAATACGGCTTGGAATTGAAAACCCAAATCCGCAACGATTACGACGCCGTCGTCGTCGCCGTCGCCCACGATAGTTACAAACAATACGACGAAAACTATTTTTTGAGCATTTGCAACGCCAATTCACCCCTATTGGTGGATATCAAGGGCATTTTTCGGGGCAAAATCAAAACAATGGAATACATGAGTCTTTAACGAGGCCTGCGTTTGGACCGTCTTTTTCCGGACGGCCCAAACGTGGATGCGTGGAACGCACCGACCATTTTGTGCGTTAAAAAAACAACCGTACTTTCGACAAACAAACATGAAACCGCTTTTTTGGGGGATTGCCGCAACGCTGGCGCTGACGGGATGTTTCCGCGAACAAGAAATCAACGTCAAAATCCCGCCGGGCAAACCGACGCTCGTCGTCGAATGCTATCCCGAAGCCGGCGAACCCGTACGGCTTTGGCTTTCGCGTTCGGTGCCGATAAACGATTTTCGTCTGCCCGACTACGACACGACGGCCTTTCGCGACTCGGCCACCGCCGTGGCGGAGGTTTTGGCCTTTTACGACAAACTCATTCCCTACCTCAACGAACGGCTTTTGGTTCCCGACGCACAAGTCGTCGTGAGCTACGACGGCATTACGGACACCCTCCGGTACAGCCCGCCTTCGATTTTCAAGATTGCAGAGGCTTTGGCGGAAAACCGTCTGAATTACTTGGCGGAATACGTAAGCTCGCGGCCGTTGCCCAACGATTTTTTCAATCGTCCGATAGACTTGTCCATTCGTTGGCGGGACTTTCACGTTACGGGCGCCACGCAAATATTGCCCCCCGTGGCGATAGACACCGTCTATTTTAAACAAGACAAAAAAGACCTGTTTTCCATCCAAGCCGAATGGCGCGACCCCAACCCGGGCCAAACCGACTATTGGCGTTTTGTCGTCGACCCGGGCAACCGCGATTCTTTGCGGGCCGTTGAGTTTCCCGACGACATTGCAACGAACGGCAAGCTGTTTATCGCCACGGGTTTCGATTGGCCGCAGGGAAAAGCTTTGGTTGTGTCCATCGAAAGAATCAACCCGAGCCATTACCGGTTCATCGAATCGCTGGAAGACGCGGTCGGCGCCAACTTCAATCCTTTCGGCCAGCCTGCACAAATGCTTTCGACGGTCAAAGGAGCGGTGGGGGTTTTTGAAGGCGTAGGCGCGACCCGTAAAACGGTCGTCGTCAAATAGATGGACGCGCTCGTCCGATTGTTTTCAGGCGCGAATTTATTTTTTACGGGCGGCGTTTTTGCGGCGTGCTTTGGCGTATTTTATTTGCTGTATGCGGCCGTTTCGCGTTGGGCGGCGGTGCGGACGGCGTTTTGTTTGGCGGCAAGTTTGGGCTTTTATTATTTTTATGCCGGGTATTTCGTGCTTTTACCGGCGGCGGTGGCCCTAACCGACTTCTTGGCCGCGCAAATCATCCATCTAACCAAATCCGCGCTTACAAAAAAACTGACGCTTGGACTGGCCTTGTCCGTGGATTTGGGCCTGCTGTCCTATTTTAAGTACGCCGGGTTTTTGACCGGAATTTTTACGGGACAAAGCGCGGGGGAAATTCTTGCGCCTATTGGTTTGTCGTTTTTTATTTTCAAGTCTTTATCCTACGTTTTCGACGTTTATTACGAAACGATAGAAAAGCCCGAAAAAAACTATTGGTATTATTTGCATTACGTAACGTTTTTTCCGGCGATGTTGGCCGGACCGATTCATCGTGCGGAATCGTTTCTGGAAGAGTCGCGACTCAAAGTATCGCTTTCCCAAGCGGAGATCGCCAAATTTGGTGGATTGTTCGTAATAGGGTTGATAAAAAAGACGGCGATAGCGGACGTACTTGCCGCCAATCTCGTTTGCCGGGTGTTTGCCGCGCCGGAAACATATTCGGGTATGGAAAATCTGACGGCCACCCTTGTTTACGGCTTGTATTTGTTCAACGATTTTTCGGGTTATTCGGACATGGCGACGGGTTTGGCCGGGCTGTTGGGATACAAACTGGCGGCGAATTTTAATGAACCGTTCAAGTCGGCGAGCGTTTCGGAGTTTTGGCGCCGGTGGCACATTTCTTTGTCGCAATGGTTCGGGGACTACGTTTTCAAGCCGCTTTCGTTTGCATGGAAAAACGCCGGAACGACGGGCGCGGCGGGGGCGGCCGTAATCACTTTTGCTTTGTCCGGTTTGTGGCACGGCCCCGCATGGACGTTCGTGTTGTGGGGCTTGGCGCACGGCTTGGCCATCGCCATGGAAACCCTGTTGGCCAAACACCGAAGAAAGTGGAGCAAAAATCCGATTTATCGAACGCTGTCGCATGCCGCCACGTTGGTTTTCCTAATTTTAACCTACCCCCTGTTTGCCGCACCGAGCTTGGAAAGCGCCGGGGTGGTTTATGCCAAAATATTCTCCGATCACGATTGGGCGACGGCGTTGAAATGGTGGGAAACGTACGGACCGGCGGTGATTCCCGCCATCGTTGCCGCCGTCGCGCTACACTTTCTCCCCACTAACATCAAAAAACGCTTGTGGCAATGGGTGGAAAAAGCGCCGTGGCCGGCGGTGGCCGTGGCCGGAGCGGCGGCCGTGATATTGGTGTGGCAAATGCGTTCCGCGGAAACCCTGCCTTTCGTCTACCTTAAATTTTAGACGGCGTTAACGGCGTTATACGAATAACACTCGCCCATGGCCGACGGCAGAATTGAATGGACGCAGAAAACATGGAATCCCACGACGGGTTGCGACAAAGCGTCCCAAGGTGCAAGTATTGTTATGCGGAGGCAATGCCGCCGGCGAATCCCGACCCCGGCTAAGCCGCGTTCGGGGACGGGGCAAGCTTGGGCTGTGTTGCAAAGAATTCAAAGTCTTGAATATCGTCGATAATTGTTTTTTATACACAGACGGTAGAAAAATTCTACCCCGGATTTCGGCGTATTTGGCTTAGTTTCGCGTTCGATTTCCAACGGTCGTTGGGACAAAAACAAAGCACATGAATTTCATCGTTTCATCGGGCGAACTGCAAAAGCATTTGAATGCGGTTTCGGGGGTGGTGCCGGCCAAATCGGTTTTGGCGGTGCTTACGGGGATACATTTCAAGTTGGATGGCAACCGTCTGATATTGACGGGTTCGGACATCGAAATCACGATTCAAACGTCGTTGTCGGTGGAGGCGGAAACCGGAGCGCAATTCGACGCCGTCATTCCCGCCAAGATATTGCAGGAGACGATTAAAGCGTTGCCGGAACAGCCGTTGCGTTTTCATTTCGACGGCGAACAGACGGTAAAAATTGTTACCGACAACGGCGAATACGCCATCAGCGCCCACAAAGGTGCGGATTTTCCCAGCCTACCGCCAATAGAAAATGCCGAAGCCATAAAAATAGCGGCTTCGGCGCTGGTCAAAGCCATTGGCAAAACGATATTCTGTTGCACGACCGACGAACTCAAACCCGCCATGACGGGGGTGAACTTCGATTTTCGTCCCGAATATACGACGTTTGCCGCCACCGATGCGCACCGGCTTTCGCGTTACCGCCGTTTCGACGTTACGGTGGAAAAACCCGTCCGTTTCACCTTGCCGCAAAAGGCCTTGAAACTGCTGACGAGCGCGTCGTTGGCCGAATATTTGGCCGACGAAGTGATAAACATGGAGTACAACAAAACGGCGGCGCTTTTCAAATTCGGCAATATGGTTTTGGCTTGCCGAATGATTGACGCGACATTTCCCGACTTTGAACCCATTATTCCGCAATCGAGTCCGAATCGCGCCATCGTCGGAAAAAAAGACATCGTTTCAACACTCAAACGTTTGGCCATTTACGCCAACAAATCGACGCACATGGGTCGGTTTAAGTTCGAAGGCAACCTGCTCTCGCTTCAAGCGGAGGACTTGGACGGCGTCAATCAAGCGAACGAAACCCTCAATTGTCTCTACGAGGGCGAGGACTTGGAAATCGGATTCAATGTCGCGCTCATGCAGGAAGTCGTCGCCAACGCCGAAACCGAAGACGTTTTGCTAGAAATGGATACGCCGGGCCGCACGGCCGTCATCCTTCCCAACGTTCAAGAAGCCAACGAACACCTGCTCATGCTTCTTATGCCCGTAATGCTGTCGAGCTATTAATTTTTTTGCAACCTTCGCATTCGATTTTTCGTATACGACCGACGTATCGCATAACATTTATTATATTTTGAGTCGTTGGCGCGTTGTTTGCATTGAATAACGACATGAAAAAAAGGATAGGGGTTTTGATTTTATTGAGCGCGACGGCGTTGACGACGGCGTCGTTTCGGGTGGAATCGGGTCCGAAGGGGGCGGGACTAAAGCTGGTGGTCTTGGACCCGGGGCACGGGGGCAAAGACCCCGGTACGCTCGGAGCCGTCGCCAAAGAAAAAGACCTTGCGCTCCAAGTGGCGTTGAAAGTTAAAAATCTGCTCCAACAAAAATCCGTCAAGGTTGAACTCACCCGGGGAGACGACGCTTTCGTCGGTCTTCAGGAACGCGCCGAACTCGCCAATCAAAAAAAAGCCGACCTCTTCGTTTCCATTCATTGCAATTCCAATCCCAACAAAGCCGCCTGCGGCTCCGAAACCTACGCGATGGGGGTGCACAAGTCCGATGAAAACTTTGAGGTGATGAAGGCGGAAAACGCCTCCATCCTCATGGAACACAACCACAAAGAAAAATACGACGGCTTCGACCCCAAAAGCCACGACGCCTACATTATTTTTAAACTTCATCAGCACGCCTCGCTTCGTCAAAGCCTTGCACTTGCCGAAAAAATCGAAACCCACATCGAAAAATCTTCCGGCCGAAAAAGCCGAGGGGTCAAACAAGCCGGATTCATGGTGTTGTGGAAAACAACGATGCCCTCGGTACTCGTAGAAACCGGCTTTCTTTCCAACGCCAACGACGAAAAATTTCTCAACAGCAAGGAAGGCCAACAGTACGTCGCCGCCGGCATTTGCGACGGCATTTTGGAATTCCATAAAACCGGTCAATAATTCCGCCATGCAAGACATAACCCCTTCCGCTCTGCTCGAAGTTGTCATGGAATATCTCGACAAGCTCGGTTGGAACTACGTCGTCAGCGACGAAAAAACGATGCGCTTTCCCATTTCTTGCGAAAACGGCAAATACTATTGTACGCTTATCGCCGACGAAAGTCGAAATTTTGTTTGTTTGTATTCCGTTTTGCCCAATTACATCCCTTTCGACAAACGACATGCAATTTCGGAGTTTATCACCCGTGCCAACTACGGCATGAACATCGGCAATTTTGAAATGGATTTCAGCGACGGGGAGGTACGTTTCAAAACGTCGATGACGACTTACGACCACCCGCCCGGCGACGGAGACCTCTCGTGCTTAATTCACACCAACATCGGCACACTTGACAATTACATGAAAGGCTTCATGGGCGTGGTTTACGGCGGCAAGTCGCCCACCGAAGCGATACACGAAATCGAAGGCCCGCCGCGCGCGGGAAGAGACCAATAATTTGCCAATTTCATGGACTTTCACTAACTTTGACCTCAAAATCCTTCCAAGGAATGTCCACCACGGAAACGGGCGGGGTAAACGCACTCATCGAAGACGCCAAAACCCGTGCCGAACGCTATCAAGACCTCATTCGCCAAGAAGTCCATTTTTATATGAAACAAACGAATTTTAAACGTATCGGAGACAATCTTAAAATCGCGGGTATGCGACTGCTTTCCGACCGACGCACTTATTTCGTTGCCGGAGGCATCTTGATAAGCTATGTGATTATACGTCTGGTTTCGGGAAGGCGAAAAAGCCGAAAAATAACCACGTCCGCCGGCGCCGTTACGGTGCGCTCTTCACGCCCATCGCTTTTGTCAACGCTCGCCGTTGAAGCGATGAAGCTGTTTTTATTACACTACATGAAAAAATTACTTACCCAATATTTGGAGCAACGACCGAAACCGTGAGCGTTCTCGCTCGTTTTGAAAGCCTGCGCTCTCTAAAAAACAAAGCGTGGGCCGGGCTTCTCGACCCGGACGAATCCTTGGCCGAACTTCCACGAAGATTGGAAGACTTTCATCGCGGGGGTGCGGCTTTTGTTTTTATAGGCGGAAGTTACACGCATCAAACGGAAACGGCGGCCTTTGTGCAAAGCGTCCGTACACGCACCGTCCTTCCCGTTGTTCTTTTTCCCGGAGACGTAAGACAAATCGTACCCGCCGACGCGTTGTTGTTTTTAAGCCTAATTAGCGGACGCAACGCCGATTACCTTATTGGCAGACAAGTGGAGGCGGCGCCGATGGTAAAAAAACTGGCGCTTGACAACAAAATGGAAATTGTGCCTACGGGATACATGCTCTTTGACACGGGCCGCCCCACCACGGCCGGCTATATTACCGCCACCCCTCCCTTACCCCCGAACAAACCTTCCTTGGCCGCTTACACGGCGTTGGCCGGGCAATATCTCGGCTTGAAAACCATTTACATGGACGCGGGCAGTGGGGCCGAATCCCCTCTCCCAACCCCGACCATAACCGCCGTTTCGCAAACGATAGATTTGCCGTTGATTGTCGGCGGAGGAATCGACAACGCGCACAAAGCCGAAGCAATACTCAAAGCGGGAGCGGACGTTCTCGTCATTGGCACCGCTCTCGAACATCCCAATCCCCGTTTTGTCCAAGAACTTAAATCCTTGTTTTTGTGAAAAGCTATTATTACGCGGTTTATGAGGTTACCCGCCGTATTCCGCATGGAAAAGTAACCAGCTACGGGGCGATTGCCAAATACTTGGGCCTCAAATCCGGCGCACGCATGGTGGGCTACGCCTTGACAACGCTCAATCAATCCCCTTTCCACGGCATACCCGCACACCGTGTCGTCAATCGAAACGGTCTGCTGACGGGTAAAGTCCATTTTGGGTCGCCGACCCGTATGGCCGATTTGTTACGGAGCGAGGGGATAACCATAGAAAACGACCAAGTTCTAAATTTTCAAGAAGTATTCTGGGACCCGTCCGAACACTTACCGCCTTTTATCCCAACGGAATACTAAAAACCATGAGGATGGATAAGCCTTTCCGTTGTGTGTTCCATAGCGGCCGCTCCTCAAAGTCCCTAACGGAAAAAGCCGCCGCCTCAATATCGCGCCGGCGTAATTCGGGGCGACGGCGACCATTTGAATGCGATGGGCGGTAACGTTAAACCAATCGTTGATGATAAAATGTATCTCCCCATGTAAATTATTTAACGTTAATCGTTGCTTTTTAATGGGCACGGATTTTTCATCGTTACGGGTTTAACTCCGACCATCGTTTGAGGCCGCATTCACTTGGATATGGCCTATAATTCGGCTTGGGCCGGGTAAGGCGGCAAGTTGTTTTACGCCCGAGAATAAAACCGCTTTGTCGAAAAAAAACAACGCGGGTGAAATTCAAGCCAAAAATTGTATGTAGATTTGCATTATGTGGCGAATCGCATGGATGTGGGCGGCGGCGCTGATTAGCGGCACGGCATGGGGCCAAATCGTCGGCGTCAAACGCCCGCCCCTGCTTTGGGGTGCGTCTTTGGGCGTGGGCGGCGTGCACACCTACGTCAAACCCTCGTTCGACCTGCATTGGCGGGGCGCTTCGCTTAGACTCGCACCGGGATTGTTTTACCTATCCGCAGGCTTGACGCAAGAACTCAGCCGCCGAAGAAACGTCCGCCTACCCTACCTGCGTGAAAGACCGGTCATCGCCTCGGTATACTACCATTACGGTTGGTTGCTTAACGATATTTTGCGCAAACAACCCGCCGACGTGCCTCAAACCCGCGCGGTTCATTTGGGTATGGCAATGGTCGGCTTCAAGTTTAAGATGGACAGGCTGTATTCGATATTTATGGAGGCGCAAATCGGCGTGATGTGGCGCCACGAAACGCTTTATCCCTTCGAAGGAGAAATCGTCAAACCAAGAAACAACTTTTGGCCGATGGGCGAATTTCGGATTTCGGGCATTCCTCGTTTCCACAAACACCGCAAACAACGCTATCACCGAGACGTCTCAAAGTAAGCGGGCTTCGCGCGTTTCCATTCAACCGGTAATGCCGCCATAACGACAAACCTTTCGCACTCAATAACCGCACCCGCCAATTGCCATCGGCTTCGGCCGAGGGCAATTCGAAAGACGACCGAATCGACAAGCGTACGCAATCGGCGCGGCTTCATGAATTGGAAACGACATTTTTTTTTCGAAAAATTTGGACGATAATGCCATAAGCGCTTAACTTTGCGGCAGGAAATTATTCCGATTAAAAAGTTAAAGCAGTAAAATGAAAGTACTTTTGAGAGCACGACTTTATATTGTGCTATTGACGCTTGGAGCAGTGGTTTACGCGGGCTCTTGCGGCGGAGAAAAAGACGAAAACCCTCGTATTACGATTAGCAGCGCCGGCGATTGTTTGGGTTCCGACCAAACTTTTGAATTGAACCAGGGCGAACAAAAAAATTTCAAAATCTGTGGAACGGCCACCAAAGGCCCGGACGGTAAAAAACTGGAAAAACTCCGTATTACCGTCTCTTATGACGGCGGAGCCGCGCTGGCCATTCTCGATACGCTTGTAGGCAAAAGCGGTGAAGATGCTTATACTTTCGAAGTAAGCGTTAGCAGCCGTGTCGCACAAACCGAAGCGGGCAACACCGAACGTTACACCGTAACCATCATCGACAAAAACAACAAGACCGCTTCGACCTCCTTTACCTTGACGATTAAGAAAAAACCCGGACCTCCGCCGGTTCAAACACCCCGTGCCATTGAAGGGGTCACGTTTACGAACACCAACGCCTTCTTTGTAACCAAAGACGGAAACGCGCCCCTTGACGCTTCCGGTGGCGACGCACGCAAGTCGGAAATTGATTTGACGTATCTTTATTCCACCAGCTTCGACACCCACTCGTTCATCGATCCCAACCATCGTTCGTCGAGCGAATATGACGGTTACGGGGCTCCCGCCGCCATTCCTTTCGATTGCACGACAATAACGAATTTTTACACCCTTCCCGGCAATCCCAATTACAGCGTACTTTCCGGCGCCTCGCAAGATACGTTGGCCACCATTGTGGATTCGGGTACGCTTTCAACATTCACGGGCAATCCCAACGGTAAACGCATTCAAATTGCCGCCGGCCAAACCTTTGGTTTCAAAAACGTTACCACGGGTAAACACGGTATTATTTGGGTGAAGTCGCTTGGCGCCAACTCTTGCGCAGTGGATATCTTGGTTCAAAAATAACCAAAACATCAAATTCAAACCGATACACGCGGGCCGCTCTTTTGGGCGGCCCATTGTATTTTTAGGCGATGTGGACAAAACAAAGCCTGATGAACGCGAAAAAGCGCTATCTTCGTAGCGTCATTCATGAGTGCAAACCTCCAGAAGGAAAACATTAGCGTCGACCTGCTCGAAACACTGCTTCGAATTTTTGCGGCCATCTCCCGCAAAAACGGTGTGGGGGACGAGGATTTTGTCGTCGTGCGCAATTTTCTTTCCCACCAATTCAACGACCGCGTCGCCCATGAATACATTCTGCGCTTTCGACAGTTCATTGAGGACGAGAACGAATCGGGGGATTTGACCACGTTGTTAAGCCGGGTTTCGGCCAACTTGCGTCTTTCCCACAAATATTACATCCTCACAAGACTGATTGAATTGGCGTACAGCGACCGTTCGCTGTCGAGTTTCGAACTCAACGCCATTAGCAATGCGGCAAAAATTTTCCGTATTGACAACTCCGATTACCGTCAACTGCTGAAATTTATCACCTGTCCCGACCCGCGGCATCGCATGTTGCCGGACATGACGGTCATTGCGGGAGAGGCACGCGGTCCTGCGGAAAAAATCTACAAACTCGACCATCTAGAAGGCCACTTCGCCATGTTGTATTTGGCGAACGCGGAACTTCACCTCATCCGCTACATCGGACAAGGCGACATCTACCTCAACGGGCAAATCATGAACCCGGAAGCGGTGTATACGCTGTCTCCGGGTAGCGTCATCAAGTCGGGTAAAACGCGTCCTTTGTACTATTCCGACCTCGTCAATTTGGCCAAAGGCGAAGAGATGACCGAGCCGATAGTCTTGGAGGCCATTGGAGTGGAGTATAAGTTTCCCAGCGGCGTTTACGGACTGCACGAATTGGATTTAAGGGAAACGTCGGGACGCATGGTGGCCATCATGGGGCCGAGCGGCGCCGGCAAAACCACGCTTTCCAAAATTCTCAACGGCACCCTTCGACCTACAAAGGGTTTTGTAACCATCAACAACGTTGACGTTCACCGCTACAAGCAAGAAGTGCGCGGACTCATGGGCTATGTTTCCCAAGACGATACGCTCATCGAGGAATTGTCGGTGTACGAAAACCTTTATTTTGCGGCCAAACTATGCTTTGGCAACCTTTCCGACCACCAAATCAAACGCCGGGTATTGAAAACCTTAACCGAACTCGGCCTTTCGGACATTAAGCGGCTAAAAGTGGGCAACGCCCTCAATCCCGCCATTTCGGGCGGACAGCGCAAACGGCTCAACATCGCCCTCGAACTCATCCGTGAACCCGCCATACTCATGGTCGACGAACCGACAAGCGGGCTTTCCTCACGGGATTCGGAGTCGGTCATGGATTTGCTCAAAGTCCTTGCCGGACGGGGAAAGTTGGTTTTGGTGGTGATTCACCAGCCGTCGTCGGATATTTTCAAATTGTTCGACCGGTTTCTGCTCTTGGACAAAGGCGGTTATCCCGTATATTATGGCGACCCGCTCGAAGGTATTCGTTACTTTCGCCGCGCCTTCAACCACGTCAATCCCGAGGCGGTGGAATGCCACGAGTGCGGCGCGGTCAATCCCGACCAAGTTTTTTCGATTCTCGAGGAGAAATTGATAGACGAATCGGGACGGATAACGCAAAAACGACGGATGCAGCCCTACGAATGGTTCTACGCCTTCCGAAACAGCCGCATTCCCGAGCCACGCATCGAGCGGGAGCTAGAGCTTCCGCGTCCAAGCCTCCATCTTCCGGGAAAATTCCGGCAATGGCTGACCTACGCCCTTCGCGACTTTAAAATCAAGTGGTCGAACAAACCCTACTTCCTAATCGCTACGACCATAGGAATGATTTTGGCCGGCGTATTGGCCTTTATCTTAAAAGCCAATACGTCTAGCGAAGGAAAATACGAATATACGCTTTACGAAAACGACAATCTGCCGGCGTTTTTTTTCGTTTCGGTGATTGTCGCCTTGTTTTTGGGATTGATATTCAGCGCGATAGAAATCGTGCGCGACCGTTTGATACGGAGACGAGAGTCGTACATCGGCTTGTCGCGTCATGCCTATTTGGCCGCGAAAATCATCGTGCTTTTCGGCGTTTCGGCGATACAAATGGCGGGATACGTTTGGGTTTCCGACCGGATTATGGAAATGCGCGAACTTGGGCTGTCGCGGTGGATGGTCCTGTTTTCGATGGCCTGTTTCGGCAACCTCTTGGGATTGAACGTTTCGGCCACGTTCGACAAACCCGTCAATATTTACATTCTCGTCCCCATTCTGTTGATACCGCAAATGGTGCTTTGCGGCGCGATAGTCTCATTCGACAAAATGAACCCCGCCATAGGCGGCAAAGACCCCGTCCCGTTGGTCGGCGAATTGACCGCCGCAAGATGGGCCTACGAAGCGCTCGCCGTTCGACAATTTACTCAAAATTCGTATCAAAAACACTTTTATCCCTACGATAAAGACATTTTTGAAGCCGATTATCGCTTGGATTACTGGCTTCCCGAACTCGAAAATCGCACCGAACGCGCGGCAAAATATATTTCGGAAAAAATCAAGGCCGAAGCCGTCGGCAAACCCCTGCCTTTCGACGCACAAAAAGCCCTCGGATACGAACGCGACCTGTCGTTGATTGACGCCGAATTACGCTCCGTCATGCCCAAGCTCGGCCTAAAAGACCGTAGAATCTTGGAAAAACTACACCCCCAACGATTCAGCGCGAGTGTCGCCCAAGATTTAAACAAACTCTATGGACGCATGCGCAAACACTATTCCGCCCTTCGCAAAAAAAGCCGGGACGCGCGAGACCGCGTCGCCGCACAACTCGCCTTAACCGCCGATCCGCTCGAACTTCAAAAAAAATACGACAACCGCGCCTTGACCGCCATGCTCACCCATTCCATTTATTCCGAACACATCGCCGAAGAAGACGGACGCTTGGTGCCGCTTTCCGACCCCAATTACCGCATTCCACCGCCCAAACCCGGTATTTTCGGCTTTCGCACATGGTTCTACGCGCCCGTCAAATACGTGTACGGCTACTACGTCGATACGTTTGTTTTCAATATCTTCATGCTTTGGCTTTTTACAGCCGCCTTGTATTGGACGCTATACATCGAACTTTTCAGAAACCTCATTCAGCGGCTGGAAAACTACCGCAACACGATAATCGTCGCTTTGCGCGAACGAGGAAAAACCACCCCGCCCCCTACCCTTTCCTTTTACAACGTCGAAGTCGAAGACCTAAAATAACCCCCCATCGATTTAATCCAAATTTCAACGGAATTGTCCGTATGACGCGGGACAAAATTGTTATTTTTGTAATTGAGCCTTTTTTCTTGACGCATGTAAACGTCGGCGGGCAAGTTGTATTATAACGCATGAAACTCGAAGAAGCGCTAAAAACCGACAAATTGACGGATATTCGCCAAAAAGCCGACTTGAACATTCTTTATACGGCTTCGCGAATAAAAATTGCCGTCAATCGCCGCTACCGTGAATTCGGCTTGACGTTTGAACAGGCAAACGTATTGCGCATTTTGCGCGGTTCGCACCCCAAGCCTTTAAGTCGAAAGGGCATCGCCGACCGCATGATAGATCAGACTTCCAACGTCACCCGCATCGTGGACAAACTCGCCGCACGAGGCAAAGTATTCAAACGGGTTTCCGAAACCGACCGGCGCGAAATCGCCGTCGCCCTCACCGAAGAGGGCTATCAATTCATCCAAATGCTAAGCGAACAAGTCAACGTCTTGGAATTTCACCGTTCGGCGCTCACCGACGACGAGGCCATGACCCTACACCAACTCATCGAAAAACGTCGCGCCGCCTTGGAAGCCGAACCCCAAACCGACCGCAATGCGTAACCTCGCACCATGAACGCGGTACGGTGGTTATGGACGAACTGGTTCCCGACGACGCGCTTTTTTGCGGCCGTAGGGCTGGCCGCCTTCGCGTTTGTCGTAGCCTACTTTGTGCCGACGACAACTCCCGTCGCCGTCGGTTTGCTGATGCTTTTAGGGGTATTGACGGCGGCGGAAACGATTGTCCTTTTTCGAGGAGAGGCGACGATACGGCGCGAAACCGCCGAACGTTTTTCCAACGGCGACCCCAACAACGTCGCCCTCGTCGTTTCCAACTACTTTCCCGTCCGTATATTTCTGGAAATTATCGAGGAACTGCCGTTCCAATTCCAAAAAAGGGATTTTTCCATACGCTTATCCCTTGACGCGTCGTCGGCCAAACGCGCCGTTTATTCGCTGACCCCCGTCGAACGAGGGGTGTTCCGGTTCGGTCGCTCGATAGCCTTCGCCACCACGCGTATCGGTTTAGCCAAGCGAAAAATAATTGGTTCGGAGCCTTGCGACGTCGCCGTTTATCCCTCCTTCGTGCAAATGCGCAAATACGAACTCATAGCCGCCGGACGCGCGTCCAACCAATACGGCGTAAAAAAAACGCGTAGAATCGGCCATACCATGGAGTTCGACCAAATCCGGACTTACGTTTTCGGCGACGACTACCGCACCCTCAATTGGAAGGCCACGGCCCGAAAATCCGAACCGATGGTCAATCAATATCGCGACGAACGTTCCCAACCCGTTTACTGCTTTATTGATTTGGGTCGGCCGATGCAAATGCCTTTCGGAGGCATGACCCTTTTGGATTACGCCGTCAATTCGGCTTTGGTGATGGCCAATATTGTTTTGTTGAAAGAAGACCGATTCGGTCTATGCACGTTTTCAACGGAGCCGGTGGACTTTTTGCCCGCCGACCGCAGGCCCGGCACGCTCAACAAAGTCTTGGAAACGCTTTACCGCCAAACGACCACTTTCCCCGAATCGGATTTCGAGGCCTTGTACGTCGCCACCCGACGAAAAATCGGTCCCAGAAGCCTCATTTTGCTTTACACCAACTTTGAATCCCTGACGGGCATGCGCCGTAATTTGCCGTATTTGCGCAAGCTGGCCCGAAACCATTTGTTGGTCGTTGTCTTTTTTCAAAACGAGGAACTGGAAGAAATGGCGCGGCGGCCGGCGGAAAACGTCGAAAAAATTTACGTTCGCACAATGGCCGAACGTTTGGCGATGGAAAAACGACAAATTGTGCGCGAACTCGAATCCTACGGCATCCACGCCCTGCTTTGCCCCTACGGACAACTTTCCGCTCAAAGCGTCAATCGCTACTTGGAACTCAAAGCGCGAGGAAGAATTTGATTTTTTGCCGATAATGCACTAACTTTGTGTCATGGTTTATTGGCGCAAATGGTTGGCAACGATTTTGGCGGCGCTTACGGCGTTTTACGGCGTAGGACCGGTCGTAGCCTCCCATTTTTGCCAAAGCGCCCAAACCCGCGACGTCGGCCTTTGGGGCGCCGACAAATGTTCGCGCCGCGTTTGTTGCAAACATTCGTCGGAAAAACCCAAGCACGGCTTTAAAAAAAGTTATTGTTGCGAGGAAGCCGCCGAGATTTATCAACTCGAAGTAAAGCAGACGGCACGCAAGTTTTCGCTCCCCGCCCCGCCTCCGCTCATCATACCGTCGATTCTCTTTTTAGCGCCCTCGGCGCCGCCAAGTCCCGGTAACTTTATTCTGCCGCGCTCGTCGGCGCCCCCATTTCCCCACCGATTACTATACACCTCCCCCCCGTTCTTACAAATATTTCGGTTTTGAGAAAAGGTATTGACGTTTTCGTTCAATAACCTTAATCCCTCAAAACATGAAGTATTTTATTTTTTTTATAACCCTAATTGTAAAATTAAGGGCCGGCGACGCGTACGCCCAAGCCCTGACCGGTACGGTCAAATATATCGACGAGGGCGGAAAATTATCCCCTTTGCCCGGGGCGACGGTAAAACCGTTGGACGCCCCCGGCGCCGTTACCGATGCGGAAGGACGATTCGTCGTTCCCGTATCCGACGGCAAAACCTACCGTCTTGTTGTTGAGGCCATCGGGTTTCGTCCCGATACCGTCGCCGCCAAAGCCGGTCGGCCCGTTACCGTAACGCTTTCCGACGCGCTTTTGATAAAAACCGTGGAAATCGCCGCCTCCGCCCCCGGAACCCGGCTTTCCACCCTTGGCCCCTACCCATCCGAAGAACTAACCCGAACCGAACTAACCAAAGCCGCCTGTTGCAACCTTTCCGAAAGTTTTGAGACCAACGCCACCGTGGACGTTTCTTATTCCGACGCGGTTACGGGGGTTAAGGAGGTGCAAATGTTGGGATTGACGGGCAGTTACACTCAAATAACGACCGAACAACTGGGTTGGGTGCAGGGTTTGGGAAAAACCTTCGGACTCAACTATATGCCCGGCACGTGGGTCGAGTCGGTGCAAATCATCAAAGGGGCGGGAAGCGTGGTCAATGGTTACGAAGCCCTTACCGGACAAATCAACGCCGAGCTCGCCAAACCCCACGCGCGTGAATTTTTGCATTTCAACCTCTACGGCAACACGGCGGGCCGGGGCGAGGCCAACGTTGTCGTCGCCCGGCCGGTTTCACGCAAATGGGCTTCGGCTACGATGTTGCACGGCAGTTTCTTGCAAGGAGCCAACGACATGAACCACGATGGTTTTCTCGATATGCCCAAATACACGCTGTACAACGCGGCGCACCGTTGGCATTACGAAGGCGGCAACGGACACGAGGGTCAATTCGGGGCGCACGGCGTATGGGACGACGTCGACGGCGGACAAATTCAGGCCCACCACCCCGGCGCCGAACTTTATCCCTACCGAATGTCCACCCGACGTTTGAATCTCTGGGGAAAAACGGGATACGTTTTTCCGATGCACTGCGGGCGTTCGACGGGCGTACAAACAAACGCCACGATTCACCAACAGAACGCCGTCTTTGGCCGTCGCAATTATTCGGGCCTTCAACGCCGGTTCCACGTCAATTGGTTGTGGCAATCCACCTTCGGTTTGGAATCGCATTCGTACCGTACGGGCGCGTCGTTCTTGGCCGACGACTATCGCGAACGCTTCGCGGCATCGGATTTCAACCGTACGGAATGGGTTCCGGGAGCGTTTTTCGAATATACCTACAAACCAAATGCGAAATTGACGGCGGTGGCGGGCGCCCGCGCCGATTGGCACAACCTTTTCGGATTTATGGCCGTGCCGAGGTTGCAGGCAAAATATTCGCCGACGGAAAAAACGGCCTTGCGTATCGGCGGGGGACGGGCGTGGCGAACGCCCAACATCTTTGCCGACCATTACGGCGCCGCCCTTTCGTCCCGCAACTATGTTTTCCCCTCGGTTTTGCAACCCGAAATCGGCTGGAACGCGGGAGTCGGGGCTTTACAAAAATTTTTCGCCGGCGCGTCGTCGTTTTACCTTTCCGGCGATTATTATTACACCGTTTTTGAAAATCGGCTTTTGGCCGACTTCGACGTCTCGCCGCAAGAAGTCCGGTTTCGTTATCTTCAAGAGATAGACGGACGTTCGTTTGCCCACGCCGCGCAATTCGAGTTCGGATTTTCCCACAAAGAAATCATCGAGGCTAAGGCGGCCTACAAATGGTACGACGTACGGGAGACGCTGGCGGGAGAATTACGGACGCGTCCGTTGATTTCACCCCACAGGGGATTGGCGAACGTTTCGTTCAAACCCAAGTCGTGGGCCTTTGACGCGACGATACACGTTTACGGCCCGCAACGGCTTCCGACAACCAAGTCCAATCCCGAAGAGTGGCGCCGCCCCGACTACGCTCCCGCCTATGCCGTCTTGATTGCCCAAGTCACCAAAAAATTTAAGTCGGTGGGTTTGGACGTGTATGTGGGCGGGGAAAACTTGGGAGGTTTTCGCCAACCCGAGCCCATCGTCGGCGCCGCCGATCCTTTTGGACCCCGCTTCGACGCCACCATGATTTGGGGGCCGATAATGGGTCCGGTGGGCTACGTTGGTTTGCGCTACATCGTTAAGGACGTTCCCAAAAAGAAGTTGCGTTTGGCACAATAACGGCGGTGCGTCGAATGCCGTTGGGTTTGACGTACCCGGTTGTTGAAAGGGTTGAAGTTATCCGCGCCTTTTGGGTTTATAGTCTTCGTCTTCGTCGTCGTCGACGTTGAAACCCGCGCCCAAAATACCCCCGAGAATGTCGGTAAAGGCGGCGCCGGTTTCGAGCCAGCGTTTTCCGATTTGCGAGCATTCGGCCAATCCGTGTAAAACGAGCTCTTTTTCGGCGTCGGTTTTGGCGCCGAGTGCACCGAAACCGTCCACCGAGGACAAAGCGCCTCGATAGGCGTTGTCGTCCATGTCGAAGGTTAAATCCAACGATTTTTTGGCAAAATGCTTAAGAACGCCTTCGTAGGGATTAAGGGCTTTGGAACGTTTGATTTTTTCGGGGTCGGGATATTTGCGCAAAAAAAGCGCCCGTACGGCCTTGTTCATCAAATGTAGGGCGACTTTTTGCGGTCCTTCCTGTTCGCCCTCGTAAACGAGTTCGATTTTGCCGGTGAGGGAGGGTACGGCGGAAAACACGTCCATGATACGGGCGACGGTCGGCACGAAAGGCGAACGCAATTCGGCGGCGGCGACAACGTATTCAAGCATGGATATGGTCATACGGGCGGAAACGCCGCTTTTTGCGTCCACGTATTCGCTTTGCCGGGCCTGCACCGCCACCTCCTCGATGAGTTCGCGTACGATTTCGGGTACGGAAACGCGCTGTTGGGGCAAAATCGCCGCTTCCTGAGCGGTGATGGCCATGCCGTCGGCAATATTTTTGGGATAGTGGGTCAAAATTTGCGAGCCAATCCTATCCTTTAACGGCGTAACTATCGACCCCCGATGCGTGTAGTCCTCGGGATTGGCGGTAAAAACGAAGCGCACGTCCAGGGGCAAACGCATTTTGAAACCCCGGATTTGAACGTCCTTTTCTTGCAAAACGTTGAAAAGGGCCACCTGAATGCGGGGTTGAAGGTCGGGCAATTCGTTGAGAATGAACAGACAACGATTGGCACGCGGGACGAGGCCGTAATGAATGACCCGTTCGTCGGAATAGGAAAGTTTTAGGTTGGCGGCCTTGATAGGGTCGACGTCGCCGATAAGGTCGGCGACGGTAACGTCGGGCGTGGCCAGTTTTTCCACGAAGCGCTCGTCGCGATGAAGCCAAGCAATAGGGGCGTCGCTCCCGGCTTCGGCCACGAGTTGTTTTCCGTACGGACTGAGGGGTTGGAAAGGGTCGTCGTTGAGTTCGGAACCTTCCAGCACGGGAGTGTATTCGTCCAAAAGGGCGGTGAGTTGTCTGGCGATACGGGTTTTGGCTTGTCCGCGCAAACCCAAAAGCAGGATGTTGTGCCGGGCCAAAATCGCGGCTTTGACCTGACGCAAAACGGTGTCGTCGTAGCCGACGATGCCGCGAAAAACGTTTTTTCCGTCTTTGATGGCGGCGAGCAGGTTCGCCCGCATTTCGTCTTTAATGGGCAGGGGCCGCGTTTTCAGCTCGCCCAGCACCCGCGCTCGTTGGCTCATCAACTCATAAAACCGACTTTTGGGCAATCTAGTTTCGAAACGGGATATTTTCGCCGATATGAACGCCGGCGCCGCCGTTATTCGGGTTATCCGCGTATATTTGCATATCCATAACCGCGAAGCTCTTCGATGCTCGAAACGATATACGAAAATGTGGCGGCGATAACGGTTGTAGTCTATTGCGCCCTGCAAATATTCATCGCATGGGCGTGCGTATTGACCGCCGACGCTTACCGTACCCGTCGCGACAAAAAAATTACGATTCTGGTTGCCGCCCGCAACGAACAAGACCATATTTTGGAATGTTTACAGAGCCTCGACGCCCAAGAATACCCCAAAGAATTGACGCAAATATTAATCGGCAACGACCGTTCCGAAGACGCGACGGCAAAAATCGTCAAGGATTTCATTGCCGACAAAACCCATTTTTCGCTGGTCGAAATTACGGAGGATTGGCCGGGAATTAAGTTCAAACAAAACGTTTTGGCGCAACTGGCCCGGCAAGCGACGGGGGAAATACTGTTGATTACCGACGCCGACGTTACCCACGACCCGACGTGGGCCGCACAAATGGTTGCGGGCTTCGATGTTCCGCATTACGGCCAAAAACCCGCGATGGTTTCGGGAGCCACGCTCGTACGGGACGAGGGTTTGTGGGGGAGGATGCAGGCGTTGGATTGGTTGGGCGGCATGGCGACGATAAAAGCCTTCGACGCGCTCGGCAAACCCATCACCGCCAACGGCAACAACACCGCCATCACCCGCACCGCTTACGACGCCGTCGGCGGCTACGAGTCCGTACCCTTTTCCGTTACCGAAGACTACAAACTCATGGAGGCCGTCGTCAAAAAGGGTATGCGCCATAAAATGCTGTACAACCCGAAAATTCTGAACGCGACGTGGCCCGTCACCGACCGAAAAAGTTTTTTGCGCCAGCGCAACCGTTGGTTTCAAGGCGGAAAACACGGTCCGTGGTACGCCACGGCGATGTTCACCGTTATCGCCTTTACCACCCCGTTTTTGATTGGCGGATATTTTGTTTGGCCTTTTGAGATGTGGTTGGCGCTGTTGACGGCCAAGTTCGCGGCGGACGCGATTTTTGTCGCCCTTGCGTCTTCGGCTTTGGGTCGCCCGAGACTGACGCTCTACGTGCCGGCATATTTCGTTTATTTTTCGGCGTTGGTATTGACGCTTCCGCTTTATTTTTTGACGAGGCAAAAAGTTGTTTGGAAAGGAAAAACCCATTGACGCCATGCTTTTGCGTTCAAAACCCGTACTTTGCAACTATTATTTGACCTACCGTTGCAACGCCAAATGTTCGTTTTGCGACATTTGGGAAAAACCGTCGCCCTACGCGGACCGAGAAGCCGTCGTGGCGAACTTGCGCGACCTCAAACGCTTGGGCGTAAAAATCATCGACTTTACGGGCGGCGAGCCGCTTTTGCACCGACAAGCCGCGGAATTTTGCCGCCTCGCTAAAACCATGGGTTTTGTTACCACGCTCACGACCAACGCCCTACTCTATCCCAAAAACGCCCATGCCCTCGCCAAAAACGTGGATATGCTCCACTTTTCGTTGGATTACGCCGATAAAGAGCTTCACGACGCCGTCCGGGGCGTTCCGTGCTTCGACTTTGTTTTGGAAAGCATACGCATCGCGCTTTCCCTCGGCGAACGCCCGGACATACTTTTTACCGTCAAAAACGACAACGTTTCGCATATCGAACGGGTGTACGAAGAAATTTGCCGCCCCAATCACTTGATTTTGATTCTCAATCCGATATTCGCGTACAACGACGTGGGCGAAAGTTTGTCGTTCGAACATTTTGCGCTCTTGCGACGTTGGTCGAAAAAACGCGACGTTTACCTGAATACGGCGTTTTTGGATTTGCGCGAAGACGGAGGCAACAGAATCGACCGTCCCGTTTGCCGTGCGGGAACGTCCACCGTCGTTGTTTCCCCCGAAAACACCTTGGTGATGCCGTGTTACCATTTGGGCGTCAAGGCTTTGCCGATTGCGGGGCGGCTTTACGAGGTTTGGCATTCGGACGAGGCGCGAAAGTGGCGGCAAACCGAAGGAAAACTCCCCGAATGCGAAGGTTGCGCCGTCAATTGTTACATGAATCCGTCCTTCGGCGTCGAACTCAACCGTTATTTTTTCCGCGCCCTGCCTTCGACCACCAAATACCTGATAGAAAAATACGTTTGGGCGTAAACCGTACGTTCGACTCCGACAAGCCGAGAAACACAAGCGCTTGCTTTCAAGCTTGGCACAACGTTCCCCCAACCCCACGCCAAATTGAATCGCACCAGTCTTTGCATCCAAGATTCGACCTGCACATCCGTAAAATTTGCGTCGAAGACGGGACAAAAATTAAAAACCGTCGTTGCTCGAAACTTATCGGAAACGGGCGTTTAAGGTCAATCGGTCAACGGCAAAACGATTGGTTTGGGCAAAGCAACGACGGGATAGCGATTGTGGAAAGGTTCGTAATACGGGGAACGTTTGTAAATAAAGTCGAGTTGTTCTCGAGCCGAAGGGCTGTTAATCTGTTTCCACAGCTCGAACTCCGTTTTTAAGTTGGGGTTTTGTTTGAGGAGGCGTTCGGCGACGGTGTCGAAAACATAAGGGGAAAAGCCTTCTTTTTGCATGAGGCAGGCGTCGAAAAAATTCCATGCGAAATAGGAGTCGTCGGCTTCGGGTTCGAGGGCTTCCATGAGAAACGTGGCGTAACGGGGCGTAAGCTCGACGAACCAATCGCCCTTGAAAAAAGGAACGCGGGCGGTTTGAGTACGGGTTTGGACGTCGTAATGAAGGTAATGGCCCTCGTAAGGTTCCAAAACGGTTTTGAAATTTTCTATATACCGAACTTCGACTTCAAGGATGGTGTCGCGGGCGAGGCGTTTCATAGGTACGGCGTTGTTTTTCAGTCCTTCGACGGCGCGTTCCCATGCTTGGGGTACGATATAGGCGTAAGGTTTGGAGCGTTCGATGGTGAAATTATAGTAGTCGTAAAAGGGTATCTTTCGGGTGTAGGGTTTGGTTTGGTCGTAATACAGTTGGAGTTGACCGGTAACGGCCGAGGTGCGGTAAGCGGCTTCATAACCGTCGAAGACGATGGTGTCGGCACGGGTTTCGTCGCGTTTCCAAACCATGCGGTGAGGCGCGGCAAAGTCTTCGACCTCGTTTTTTTTGCGGAGGGTTTTGATGCGTTCGGCGTAAACTACGGTTTGTTGGAGCAGGGTTTCGTTGAGGTCGTAGGTGGCGCGAACGCGTTCGACAAAAGGTTTGAGCATGTGGGTTTCGGTGATAAAACCGATGGAGTTAAAAAGGGCAACGTATCCTCTTGAGAAGCGCGGGGTGTCAAAAAAGCCGACGATTCCGCTGTCGGGTGTGGAACCTTTGGTAACGACGTACGGCGCCAAGCGCCAGCCTTTTGCGTCCATGTCCTTGTACATCGCCGGAACAAACTCTGTTTTGACGAAACGCCCGAAATCCTCGGTGAGTTTGGAGTGTTGGGTGCCGATGACGGTAACCGTATGTTGATAGTCGGCGCCGTTGGAGGTGTGGTTGTCCATGAAAACGTCGGGGTCGAAGGCATGAAAAATACGTTGAAAAGTTTTGGCGTTGCGGGTGTCGGCTTTCATAAAGTCGCGATTGAGGTCGAGGTTTTGGCCGTTGGCGCGAAAGCCGTATTCGTCGGGTCCGTTTTGGTTGGCGCGACTGCAACAGCCGCGCACGCATGCGCCGTCGACGTTGTAAATCGGCACGACCAAAAGTACCAATCGGTCCAACAATTCGCGTTTTTTCGTCAAAAGGTCTCTGCAGAGGGCCATGACGGCGTCGATTCCTTCGGGTTCTCCGGGGTGAATGCCGTTGACAATCATGATTTTGGGTTTGGGCGTATCGCGAATACGGACAACGTTCGTTTCCCCCGCGACGAAAAGATGCAAGGGTTTGCCCACGTCCGTCGCGTTTTCGTACTTTAAAAGAGTACATTTTTCGGGAAAATATTTGGCCAAGAGTTCGTAATAGGCTATGGCTTCAATGTGGGTGGCCGTGTAGTTGGCGCCGTTTTTTTCGTGAGGGGTACGCAAATCGGGCTTGCTTTGCGCGTTCGCCGCAACCGGCAATAAAAAAACGAATAAAAAAAAGAGTAATATTTTCTTCATATAAATAAATGGCAGGAATTGCGTTTTTAATCAGGGGAAACGCCCCCGTCTTCAATGCAGAAATTTGACGTATGTTTTTTTGCAAATAGAAACGGTTGCAAAGATACTCACAAACGGCCGACTTTTAGCGGCAACGACAATAAAAACGAACGGTACCTCTCTTTGTTATTCGTATCCAAATTTTATGGGAATTGAAGAAAAATATGCCGATTACCGAAGCCGATACAAGGGAAAAAATCGTATATTCGCCTCAATAATTCAAAAGAAAATGGACTTTGCGTTTACGGTGGACGTCGAGGATTGGTACCACGGCGTGGAGTTGCCTTTCGATTCGTGGGAGCGTTACGAACGCCGGCTGGAAAAAGGTTTGTATCCACTATTGGACTTAATGGCGGAGTACGATGCGAAAGGTACATTTTTTATTCTCGGTTGGGTGGCCGAACGCTATCCCGAGGCGGTCAAGCGTATTGCGGCCGGAGGCCATGAACTCGGTTCCCACGGCATGACCCACGAAAAGGTTTACGACCTTTCGCCCGAGGCCTTTCGCATCGAAGTACGCGAAACCAAGGCCCGCGTCGAAGACATAAGCGGGCAAGCCGTTAGCGCCCATCGAAGCCCTTATTTTAGCGTTACGCCTCGAAGTCTTTGGGCGTTGCAAATTCTGCGCGAGGAAGGGTATACGCTCGACTGTTCGATTAGCCCCGTCAAAACGTGGCGTTACGGCGTTTCCACCTCACCCGACGTGCCGTATTATGTTCCCGAGGCGGACATTGTCGAGTTTCCTTTGTCCACTTTTGCGTTTCTACATAAAAGGCCGGCGGTCGGGGGCGCGTATTTTCGATTGTTGCCTTATTTTTTCACTCGCAAGGGTATTCGCACGCGCCAAGTCCAAAACCTGCCCGTCATGTTTTATATCCATCCGTGGGAGTACGACCCCGGCCATCCACGTATACCCATGGAACGCAAAGCCCGTTTCACCCATTACACCCGCTTGTCCAAAACGCTTGCCAACACCCGGGCGATGCTCAAAGAGTTTCGCTTTGCCGGCGCCGGCGCCGTTCTACAATCGTATCTTAAACGCCAAAATTTGCCTCATGTCCCGATGGAACGCCTCGCTCGCGGATGACCCCGAGCGCCTCGTCGCCGCCGTAAAAACCGTCCTGCAACAAGAGGATTCCCATAAAGCCCCCGTTTTCGACCGCAAATTTTGGGATTGGCAATATGCCCGAAACCCCTCGTGGGTCTACGTCCTTCACGACGAAAACGGAAATATTGGCGGTTATTACCATGTCCCCACCTACCCAATGCTCGTCAACGGGCAAATCAAAACGGCGGGGGTTATTCAAGACGTGGCCGTCGTGCCCGAAGCCCGGGGAAAAGGAGAATTCAGAAAATTGGCCGAATTCGCCCACCTCGACCTGCCCCGACGCGGCGTGGATTTCATTTACACTTATCCCAACGAAAAAAGTATTCATACTTTTCTCAAATACAACGGTTACAAAATCGTTTTGGACTACGACGTTTATCTTTTGCCGTTAAAACCCAAAAACGTTCTGGACGCCAAAATGAAAATTCCCATCGTCAACGCATGGGCGGGAGCGGTGATAAAAGCGTTTACGTCCCTTAAAAAGATAAAAGTCTCGGGAGAAGCCGTCCCCGTAACGTGTTTCGACGACGAACACGCCCGGCTTTTCGCCGAAAAAAACGCGCCCGTGCAACGCCTACGCTCGGCACAATACCTCAATTGGCGTTATTTTGAACGCCCCGCCGGCGAGCATTCGGCGTATTTTTTGCGTTCCGAAGGGAAAAAAGCGTTGGTCGTTTATAAAAAGGACGTACTTTTCGGTTGTCCGGCGCTGTTGATGATGGATTTTGCGGGCGACGCGCGAACGTTGGCCGGCCTTGTGCGCCAAACGGCCCAAAATGCCGACTTGGTCTTTGTCGCCGGAAAATCCGCTTTGCTCGCCCCGCTGACGGCCGCCGGATTCGTCAAAGTACCCGCGCGTTTCAATCCCCGTCCACTTCGCCACCTCGTTTTGGACTTCGGCGCCGGCGACGTCGTTTACAACCCCAACGCATGGGAGTTGTCCCTCGGCGATTGGGACGTGTTTTAACTCGTTCGTTTTCCGGCGCGTTGTTTTTACAAAAAACACCTTGCCTTGCATGAAGAAATTTTGTCTTTGAGGGGGGCGGATTTCTCGGTTTTGCGCGTATCTTTGCAACCAAAAGCGGACGATGGATTTTTACGCGGTGCCGCCGTCGCAGGGCAGAATCGAGGTTATTTGCGGATGTATGTTCTCGGGCAAAACCGAAGAACTTATTCGGCGGGTGCGTCAAGTGATGCTGGCCGGCCAAACGGTCAAAATTTTCAAACCCATGATGGACGTGCGCTATTCGGAAACGGAAATCGTTTCGCATTTGGGAACCTCCCTTCCTTCCGTTCCCGTAACCCACGCCTCGAAAATCTTGGATTTGTCCGACGGATTGAACGTCGTAGCCATCGACGAGGCGCAGTTTTTCGGCGACGACTTGTGCGACGCCGCCGCAAAACTCGCCAATCGGGGCGTTCGGGTCATCGTCGCCGGACTCGACATGGACTTTACCGGCAAGCCTTTCGGTCCCATGCCTTATCTTTTGGCCATCGCCGAATACGTTACCAAACTTCATGCGATATGCGTACGCACCAAAGAGCCGGCGCACTTTTCGTTTCGAAAGGCTCCCGGCGATTCGACCATCCTATTGGGCCAAAGCGAATCCTACGAGCCGATGTCCCGACGTGCCTTTAACGAGGCCTGCAGAGAACGCAACCTCGCCGGCGCCAAACAAGAAGAGCTTTTCCTGCCCGATTTATCCAACCCCAATTTCATTTAAATTTCATTTAATTGTTATTCAATCGTTGATGGAAATCGATATTTTGGTCAAACTGGTTTTGCTGGGCGTATTGACGGGCCTTTTGAGCGGGGCCATTGGTTTGGGTGGGGGCGTCATCGTCATCCCGGGTTTGGTGTTAATCATGGGCGCAACGCAAAAAACGGCCCAAGGCACCTCGCTCATGATGCTCGCCATTCCTTTTGCCGCCGTCGGCGCCTACCAATACTACAAAGTCGGAAACGCACGCATCGATTGGGCCCTGATTTTGGGATTCGGTGTCATGTTTGGCAGTTATTTCAGTTCAAAATGGATTAACAAACTTCCCGACCTTGTCCACATTCCGGGATTAAACATCGACGTCGACCAACCCGTAAAAAAGCTTTTTGCCGTCGTGCTGGTAATTTTAGGGATTTACCTGTTTAGAAAATGACTTACGAAAATGCTTTAACAAATCGTTCACAAATACAACAAGATTTATTAACTTTTTGAAACCAATTTTGGGATTGGTAAACGACATTCGATGAAGAGCCGGGCAAAACTTGTTATTTTATTGGGAGCGGTTCTTGCGCCGTGGTCATGGGCGACGACAAAGGCGCAAGAACCGGGATGCATTGAAGTCGAAGCGATTTTGGTCAATTCTTGTCCCAACCTTCAAACCGGTCAGAATCTACCCGAAGGCTTGAACGAAATGGTGTTTATGCGCGTCGGCTCCGAATCCATTGATTTGTCGCCGGCTTATCTCTCCCAAACGCCGATTATCAATTTTCCCAACAACGCCAACCACCTCGTCCCACCCACCGCTTATACCGGAAGCGTTGTCGACCAATGGCGGGCAAATTTGCAGTATCCCGATTGCGCCGCAATTGTCGAAGTGTCCGACCAACTTACCCCTCCTTACACCCTCCCCGCCGGCGCCCGGGTCATTCTTGTAACCAGCGCCCTTTTTTCCGCCGACGCCCTCGATTTCTCGGGGCTCATGGATACCGTATACCTCATGTACGCAAGCAACACATCCGAACAAGGCCGTTTCTCCAACTCCGGCAATCCCAATCCCCGTGTCTTTCGTTTTTGTCCCACCCCCGAATGTTGCGACGAAGTATCCTATATCTCAAACACGCTCTCCAATATAGACGGCGAAACCGTGCTTTTCGATTGGGCGGGTAACCCCACCCCCGCCTTGCTCAATTGCAGGCCGCCCGTTCCCCCCACGATTCCCAATATTCTTTCGTCGTTGGTGGATGCCTGCGAGGGAACGGTACGTTTGCGAGGCTCAAACGTTGCGCCGTATTCGGGGCAGTGGTTTACGGTCTCGGTTCCCGAGGGTGCAACGGAACCCGAGCTTTCCCCCCACCCCGATTCCGCAAGGGTAACCTTTACCGCCACCGTACCGGGCGTTTACCGTTTCGGACGCAGATTGTTTTTATCCGGAGCCTGTCAGAGCCTTCTCGAAGGCTCCACTCAATACATTGACGTTAGCGTTCCCGAAAGGCCGACGGCCGAATGGGCTCCGTTCAATGCCTTCATTTGCCCGGGCGAAACGGCGGTACTGACCCCCGCCCAATCCGAAGGCGAAATCGAATGGTTTTTGAACGGCGAAAGCTTGGGCGTCGCGCCCGAATGGGAAACCGACGTCCCCGGAACGTATTCTTTTTCCCGAACGCTCAACGGTTGCATAGCCGAGTCCGAAACCCGCACCTTGACCGTCGGTACTTTGCCCTCAACGCCCCAAATCTCCGTTTCGCCTTCACAACCCTGCCCCGGCGAAACGGTAGTGTTTACCGCAAACGTGGAAGTCGAATGGTTTTACAACAATTCGTCCGCGGCCAACGGAACGCAATATTCGCTCGTTCTCGATGAAGCAACCGCAGGCGCCGTTTTTGCGCGTTCCACGAACGAATGCGGTTTTGCCGATTCCGAACCCATCTCCCTTGCCTTGCCCGCCCCGCTTCCCGACAATTTGGGTATCGGCGTGAACATGCAAGACTTCTGTTCGCAAGGTGCGGTCGTGAGCGTCGTCAATTATACGCCGGCTACGGGATTAAGGTATCGTTGGTTCGGACCGACGACTTTTGCCAACGCCTACGGACCGACGCAAACCGTTTCGGCGTTTGGAGAATACGGATTTTGGGCCTCGAACGGTTGCGATTCACTCGAATTTCGTTTGACGATATCCGAAAGCGATTTGCCGCCGTTGAGCGTAAACGTTACGCCGACACAAGCCGACATTTGCCCCGGCGGGGGAACGGCGACTTTTGTCGCCGAAGTAACGGGCGCCCAAGAACCCGTCGAATATCTGTGGGAACGCAATGGCACGTCGGTTGGAAACGAAGCCTCTTTGACGACCGGCGTCGGCGGAAATTATCGGCTAACCGTACGCGACGGATGCGGACGCATTGGAAACGCCGTCATCGAAGCCACCCTTTTGCCGGGGGTAAAGATAAATCCCGAAGGACGGCAAACCATTTGTCGCGGGGAAACGGCCACCGTACAACTCTCCGGCGCCCAAAGCTACCAATGGACTCCCGCCCCGAGTCTGACCGTCTTCGACGACGGCGCCACCGCCCTGTTTTCCCCCGACGCCGACCAAAGCTACCAATGCGTATGCATTACGGGTGCGTGCGCCGAAACGCTGACCGTCGACGTCGCCGTGGTTTTGCCGCCCCAATTGACGCTCGAAAGCGAAAAATCGGAAATCGAAGAAGGTGACGGTACAATCCTTCGAGCCCGGGGCAACGCCGTCGCCTTTTATTGGCGGCCGTCGAACACGCTCTCCGACTCGACGGGAACGAGCGTCGTCGCCACGCCCGTCGCCAGCGCCGTTTACACCGTTACCGCCGTGAACGCCAACGGTTGCACCACCACGGACACCATCGGCGTGCGGGTCAAACCGCGACGAAAAGTCCACGCGGGGCTGCCCAACGTTTTTACGCCCAACGGCGACGGCGTCAACGACGTATTTCCCTTTTCGATTCCCGAAGGCTACGAAAAAATCGAAGTCTCGATTTACGAACGCTGGGGCACAAGGGTATATTCCATTAAATCCGATGTCGGTAAAGGAGACTTCGTACAATGGAACGGTAAAAACGACAGCGGCGCCGATTGTCCCGAAGGCGTATATCTTTTCAGCGCGGATTATTACGGCTCGAACCGAGAACTTCACCGCACGGGAAGCATCACATTGATACGGTAAATGCAAAAAGGCGCTTCGTTGGCGATACGGCTGGATTTTGGCGGACAACAGGTATCGGCGTTCGGAGCGTCGGCGGCAACATCGCAAGTGTACCGTGCGGGAAGTTTCGTGGGTTCGGTGGCCGAAGGCGGCCCGTGCAATTGTGAAATCTACACCCTTACCCCTCATTGCAACGCCACCCACACCGAATGCATCGGTCACTTGACGGCCGAAAAAATATTCGTTTGCGACGTCGAAATCCCGCTTTTGACAACCTGCCTTGTCGTAAGCGTCGAACCCGACGGCCAAACCTCCGACGAATATTATCCCCGTCTTTCTCCCGACGACAAAGTCGTTTCGGCGGATGCGTTGCACGCCGCGATGCAACGCGCGGGTTTTCAATCCGGGATTCGCGCCCTTGCCGTTCGGACACGAAACGAGCCTTTCGGAGACTTTTCCGCGTTTTTTTCCAACGACGCCATGCGTCTAATTCGCCGGTCGGGTTTTGAACATGTGTTGGTGGATTTTGCCTCGGTGGACAAGGCCGACGACGACGGTAAACTTTCCAACCACCGCATTTTTTGGGATTTACCCCAAGATTCACGCATCGAATCGGCAAAATCCCAACGCACCATTACCGAGTTTATATTTGTTCCGCAGGATGTTTCCGACGGATTATACGCCTTGAATTTGCAAATTGCGCCCTTCATGGCCGACGCCGCCCCGTCCAAGCCCGTGCTTTATCCCCTTTCGACGTTTAAACTAATTTAACGAAACGGGTTCGAACTCAAAGCTCGGCTCGCGGTAAGGGATGAATATCAGTTGCGGTTCTTCGGCGACGATGATGATACATGCGTTTTCCAGCGGGTTGCGAAAAGCTTTTTTGAACGCCGCCGCGTCCACAATGACTTTTTTTCGGGCCAATTCTTCGACCGTCGTCATGAAATAAAATTTGAACACGGAATGCGTGGCGGGCGCGGCGACGGCCACACCCAAGGCTATCGGCCCCGGGGACGCGACAAAAACAGGAAATCGACTGATTCCCTCGTCTATCGCCCGCTCGGTCAATTCCGCAAAAAGTTCTCCCAGCTTTTTAAAGTCTGCCTCAAGCTCCATAAGCAGACGCATTTTATCCATGGTTGTATATTTTAATTAGGCTTAGTTGGTTATGTCGATTTTAAGGGACTTTTTACGCGGCTTAATATTGCGTCGGTTACAACCATATCGCTTGTATCGGACGCCGGACAACGCCGACGATTGGAATTAGAATCGTTCTTTGGGCAAATTAAGCCAAGCAAGAGCGTTGTCGGCCAAAACTTTTTGTTTAAGGGCGTCGTTTTGAAGGGATTCGACGATTTTTCCGGGTCGCCATTCGCCCAGCCATTCCCCCAACGGAAAAGGATAGTCGGTACCCAAAGCCACTTTGTCTTCTCCCATCGTTTCCAAAAGATATTGAAAACAACGCGGGTCGTGAACGAGGGAATCGACCCAAAATTTGCCGAGGTAGTTGCGTGGATTGACGGGATTGTCGATGGCGCAAAGGTCGGGACGGACAAGAAATCCATGTTCAATTCTGCCCACGGTGGCGGGAAAGGCGCCGCCGCCGTGGGCGAAGGCCACGCGTAAATTCGGCAAACGTTCGAAAACACCGCCGAATATCATCGAGCATATCGCCAAAGACGTTTCGGCGGGCATTCCCACCAACCACGGAAGCCAATATTTGGGCATTTTGTCTTTGCCCATCATATCCCACGGATGCACAAAAACGGCGGCGCCCAAACGTTCCGCCGCCGCAAAGACCTCAAAAATTTCGGGCGCGTCGAGGTTCCAATCGTTGACGTGGGAGCCGATTTGTACGCCGGGCATTCCCAGTTCGCGAACGCAACGCTCGAGTTCTTTGACGGCCAAATCGGGCGCCTGCATGGGAAGCGTTCCCAAACCGACAAATCTTTTCGGATGCTTGGCGACCTCGTCGGCGATGTGGTCGTTCAAAAATTTTGCGGTTTCGTAAGCGTCGGCGCCTTTGGCCCAGTAATAAAACAACACCGGCACCGTGGAAAGCGCCTGTACCGCCACGTCTTTTTCGTCCATCTCCCGCAATCGCTCCCCACAATCCCAACAATTGGAACCGATTTTGCGAAAAAACTTTTCGCCCACCATCATTTTGGCCGTGCAATCGGGTCCGTGTTCGAGATGAACAAAGCCGTCGTAACCGAAACGTTTGGCAAAATCGGGCATTTTTTTCGGCAAAATGTGAGTGTGGATGTCGATTTTTAACATGGCGGTAGGCGAATCGTCAAATGCCGTTTGAAATGGACGCCAATCAAAAAATTTTTCAACGCCCGAGGCACAATTTAACGTTACCAAAAAATTCTGGCTTTGGGCACAAGGGCTTGAATTTCGGCGCGTTTTGAGGAGGGAATGGGGTTGCCCGACAAACGAAGCTCGCGCAACGAACCTCCGTTGGTCGAATCCAAACCCGCGATGACCGCCGGCATATCCGTAAACGCCGCCCGTTCCAAACGCAACGATTGCAAACGTTTCAAATTGCCGAAATTGGCGGGAAGGTCGGTAAGCGGATTGCCGCTTGCGTCCAAAATCGAAAGTTGGGAAAATTCTCCGATTCGCTCGGGCAAAGCATCGATACGGTTGTCCTGCAGATACAAAAACGCCAGTTCGGGTGCGGAGACAAAGTCGCTCGAAAGCCGTTCTATGCCGTTGTTGCGCAGATTTAACCAGCGCAAGCGGGAAAAATTGCCGACGGCGGGGTTGTTGATTTGATTGTTGCCCGCGTCCAAAGTGCGCAAATCCGTCAGGGCGTTCAAACCTTCGGGAATTTGGGTAAAATTATTTCTGTGGATATACAAATATTGTATGGGCAGCGAAAAGAGGGCTTGCGGAAGCGTGGAAAGCCGATTGTTGTTGAGATAAAGGGTGTTGAGGGCCGTAAGGCGGGAAATTTCGTCGGGAACGGATTCGATTTGTTTTCCGGCCACGGCGAGGGTTTCGACGTCGCACTGCGCGTCGAGGGCGCGTTGGAAATCGTAAAAGGCGCGATTGGACGGCTCGTCGCAAGGATTGGACTTGGGGTCGCAGGCGGCAACCGTACACGCCAGAATCAGAGTGGCAAAGATTCGCATCGTCATCGTTTCGCAAAAATAACGAAATTCGCGCACATGAAAGTATTGGTTACGGGCGGCGCGGGTTTTATTGGTTCGCACACCGTGGATGCGCTTTTGGCCGAGGGTTTTGAAGTCGAGGTGTTGGACAACCTTTCGACGGGTTTTGCGCACAACGTCCCCGACGGCGTACGCCTCATCGAGGCCGACATAGCCCATCCGGCGACGACGAAAACCATCGCCGACGGCGGTTATGACGCGGTGTTTCATTTGGCGGCGCAGATAGACGTGCGCAAATCGATGGAAGACCCGGCTTTCGACGCGACGACCAACGTCGTCGGCTCGATTCGTGTATTGGAGGGTTGTAGGCTCGGGGGTACGAAAACCGTTGTTTTCGCATCAACGGGCGGGGCGTGCTACGGTGAACAGGACCTATTCCCCACCCCGGAAGACGCCCCTTTACAGCCGATTTCGGCCTACGGCGCGGCCAAAGTGGCGGTGGAAAAGTATCTTTTCGTTTACCAAGCGAACTACGGCTTGGAATATCGAGCCTTGCGCTACGCCAACGTCTACGGTCCCCGACAAAACCCCCATGGCGAGGCCGGAGTCGTCGCCATTTTTCTAAACCGTATGTTGCAGGGCATGGCGCCGCGCATCAACGGCGACGGCCTCCAAACCCGCGATTACGTTTACGTCGGCGACGTAGCCCGTGCCAACGTCCTCGCCCTGACCCGGCTCGAGCGTTCCGGGGCCTTCAACATCGGTACGGGCAAAGAACACACCGTAGTGGACGTGTTCAACGGCCTCAACGCCTTTTTCAATCGTCAATTTACCCCCGAATTCGGCCCCCCCAAACCCGGGGAACAGCGAAGAAGCTCTATCAGCCCGAAAAATTTTTTTGAGGCGGCGGGCTTTCGCCCCGAAACGCTTTTGTTCGACGGTTTGCAAACCACCGCCGAATGGTTCAAACAACGCGCTTTTTCGTAATTTTGGGCCTTAATTCGATACACGGCGTGAAAATTTTTCTTTTGTCGGCGGTAACGACCTTGACGTGGCTGGGCGCCTTCGCCCAAACCGACTTCGTCCTGCCACCCAACACCTATCGTTCGCCCGCCAATCCCCATTATTGGAAAAATCGGAACATGCCCTCCGATTATTGGCAACAAGACGTTCACTACGTCATTTCCGCACGCCTCCGCGACGATATCAACCTTATTCAGGGCAATCTGTCGCTCGAATACTGGAACAATTCTCCCGACACGCTCACCGAAGTCTATTTTCATCTTTATCAAAACGCTTTCGTCAAAGGCAGTTATTACGAAAAACTCCAGCGGGCCAACAAAGAACCCATCGTATATACGACCTACGAAAAAAACGGTAAAGGGACGGAAGTGCAGTCGGTCAAACACAACGGCGCCCCCGCGGAGTTCTTTATAGACAACACGATAATGCGCGTCAAATTGCGCGAGGCCTTGGCGCCCGGCGCAAGTTGTCGCTTCGAAATGAACTTCACTACTTATTTTGGGTGGGGAAGCCAACGTCGGCGAATGAAGGTCTTTGCCGTCAAGGAACGCCAAGCCGACGGCACGCTCAAAACCGTCAAGCATTTCGACGTTGTCCACTGGTATCCGCGCGTCTGCGTCTACGACCGCAATTTTCGCCACGCCACCCAACAACATCTGAGCCGGGAATTTTACGGCGAATTCGGAACCTACGACGTGGCCATTTCCCTGCCCAAACAGTACGTCTTGGACGCAACGGGAGTGTTGCAAAACGAGGCCGAGGTCATGCCGCCGGATTTACGCCAAAAGTTGGAACTCAAAAACTTTGCCGACAAAAAACTCGGCACCCCCGCCCAACAAATCATCGCCCCCGACGGCACGAACAAAACATGGCGTTTTCACGCCGAGAACGTTCACGACTTCGCCTTCACCGCCGACCCCACCTATCGCATCGGGGAGGCCGAATGGAACGGAATCAAATGCGTCGCCTTGGCCCGCGAAGAAAACGCCGCCGGCTGGCAGGACGCCGCCGAATTCACCGCCAAGGTCGTTCGCGTCTATTCCCAGGACATCGGCATGTACGCCTATCCCAAAATGATTGTCGCCGACGCCAAAGACGGCATGGAGTACCCGATGCTCACCCTCGACGGCGACATTTCCCCGGGTTACAAAGGGCTTTTGGCGCACGAAGTGGGACACAATTGGTTCTTCGGCATGATTGGCACCAACGAAACCTACCGCGCCTTTTTGGACGAGGGCTTTACCCAGTTTCTAACCGCTTGGGCCCTTGAAAAAATCGAAGGCCCTTACGACCCCGAAAATCCAAAGCTCGAAACGCGTTTCACCGAAGTCTACCACGGCTACATCACCGCCGCCGCCAAAGGCTACGACGGCTTTTTGAACACCCATTCCGACCGGTTCCACGGAGCCCTCGGACACGGCGGCGGTTACGGACAGGTTTACTACAAAACCGCCGTCATGCTTTACAACCTCCAGTACCTCCTCGGCGAAAAATTGTTCTTAAAAGCCATGCAAAACTACTTCGAAAAGTGGAGAATGGCCCACCCCTATCCCGACGACTTCCGTAAAGCCGTTACCGACGTCGCCAAAACCGATTTGACGTGGTTTTTCGACCAATGGCTCGAAACGGACAAAAAACTCGACTACAAAGTTTCGTGCGTAAAGACCCAATACGGCGGGCTGAACGCAAAAATCAAGTTCAAACGCAAAGGACGAATGGAAATGCCTTTGGATTTTGCCGTCGTTACCCGAAGCCGAGACACCCTGCACTACCTCGTCCCCAACACTTATTTTGAAAAAAAAGACTCCAATCGTACGATTTTGCCCCAATGGTACGGCTGGGACGTTATCAACAAAACCCATACCGTCGAACTCGATTTGCCGTCGCCGTTAAAAAAAGTGATTATCGACCCTTCGTATCGATTGGGAGACGTAAACCTGCTCAACAACGTTTCGGGTTGCAAGCCCGTGCGCTGGAGTTTCATGGAAAAACCGGGCTATTATTCGGAATGGAAACGTTACAAAGCGAATTTTTTTCCCAATCTGTGGTGGAACGCCTACGCGGGCTTCCAACCGGGCATTTCCGCCGAAGGAAGTTATTTAAACGATTTTCACCGTTTTAGGGCGTCGGTATGGTACAACACGGGTTGGCCTCAGGCCGACGCCCTGCCCGAATGGCAAGCGGTATTTTCCGAATACGAAAAATCTTTTCCGCCCGTAAACGTCAAGGCCGAATATTCGACGGCGTTGCCGTTCTTGGGACGGCTGGCGCGAGTCGAGCTTCGGGCCGAATTTCGCGACGGCCTCCAACTTTACAAAGCCGGCGTCGGTAAAACTTTTGCCGTCGGTTCGCCCTACAACCCCCGTTTCCACCGCGTCTATGGCTTTTACAAATACATGATTCGCTCGCGGTTCGAATACCGTTACTTTCTCAACGAACCCGACCATTGGAATCACAACGTAGCCAACGCCTCGCTGACCGTCGGCTTTGAAAAAAACTATCCTTTGGTCAGGGGTTACGGCAATGTATTGACGGAGTTGCGCACCGCCGCACCCGGAACGGACGCGTATTTTGCGACCGTGAACGCGCGCTCGCTTCATGAAAAGGACTTTTTCAATCGCTTGCGGTTGCGCACCCGCTTTTTTGCGCAATACGGCATGGGCGCGCTTCCCGTCGAATCCCAACTGTACATGTGGGGCGGCAATCCCGAAGAACAGTACGAAAACGACTTTTTACGGGCGCGGGGGTACATTCCCAACGCATGGATGGCCGGGGGCGATGGTTCGTTGCGCAACCATTTTCAATACGGCGGCGGTTTAAACTTGCGCGGCTATACGGGTTACCGTCCCAACGCCACCCGCGTTACGGGGCAAGGCTATCGCTCGACGTCGGGCGCGGCGGTGAACGTCGAATTGGAGTTCGAACGGCTTTTTGGCGTGAAAAGACGCTATGCTTTCGACCGCGCCGCCCTCAAAACCTATCTTTTTTACGACGGCGGCATATTGGCCTTCAACGAACGCACCGTCGGCTTCGACAAACCGGTATTCGACGTTTGGCGGCAAGACGCAGGTATCGGCGTGGTTTTGGACGTCAAAGTTCCCACGTTTTCAAGGATTGAAAAGAATTTGGTATTCCGTTTCGACATTCCGATTTGGGTTGACGCCCCGCCGCCCGGCGAAAAACCTTTCGCGTTTCGATGGATACTGACCGTCGGACGGACGTTTTAATTTTTTTTTCTTTTTGGATTATAATCGCGGGGATGTGAAAACACATTCCCGCGAGGGCTTGGGTTGTTTTCGTAACGAGTCTTTAACCCAACCCAAAGGGCTTTCAAGCGCTTTTTTGAGAAGCGCAACGTCTCGTTCGTCGTCCGACAATAAACTTTGAAAACGATTCACAATTACATCACCGACTCAAAAACAGATTCCTTTGCGTATACAATTTGACGAATGCCTCGTCGGTAACGTCGGCGATGAAGCGAATTTCTTCGCCCGTAGACTTCATTTCCGGACCGAGTTCTTTATTGACTTCGGGAAATTTGTCAAAAGAGAAGACGGGAATTTTCAATGCGAAACCCTCGGGACGCGGGGGAATGGAAAAATCGCTTATCTTGGCGGCGTCGAGCATGATTTTTACCGCGTAATTGACGTAAGGCACGCCGTAGGCTTTGCAAATAAACGGCGCGGTGCGCGAGGCGCGAGGATTGGCCTCGATGACGTAAACGTCTTCACCCATGACGGCAAACTGTACGTTCAGCAGCCCCTTTACCTTCAAAGCCAAAGCGATTTGGGTCGTGTAGCGCTCGATTTTTTCGACGACGGCGGACGACAAGCCGAAAGGAGGAAGCACGGCGGTGGAATCGCCCGAATGGATGCCCGCCGGTTCGATGTGTTCCATGATTCCCATGATGTGGACGCTTTGGCCGTCGCATATGGCGTCGGCCTCCGCCTCCCACGCGCCGGACAAAAATTTGTCCACCAAAACGCTGTTGCCCGGAAGGTCGTTGAGAACGTCGATGACGTGGGATTCCAAATCCTCGTCGTTGATGACGATTCTCATGCGTTGCCCGCCCAAGACGTACGACGGACGCACCAGCACGGGATAGCCCACCTCCCGCACCAACTCCAAAGCCTCCGAGGCGTTTTTGGCCACGCCAAAAGGAGGATAGGGAATGCCCAAAGTTCGCAAAAGCTCCGAAAACCGACCGCGGTCTTCGGCCAAGTCTATCGAATCGAAAGACGTTCCGGCAATCGGAACCCCGTATTTGTGGAGTTTTTCGGCCAATTTCAACGCCGTCTGCCCGCCCAACTGCACAATAACCGTCTTGGGCTTTTCATGTAGAATGAGTTCGTAAACATGTTCCCAAAATACGGGCTCGAAATAAAGTTTGTCGGAAAGATTGAAATCGGTCGAAACGGTTTCGGGATTGCAATTGACCATTATCGTTTCATAACCCGCCTCTTTGGCCGCCAAAACGCCGTGAACGCAACAATAGTCGAACTCGATTCCTTGACCGATACGGTTCGGTCCCGAACCTAAAACCAATACTTTGGGTCTGTTGGAGGTTTGGGTTTCGTTGATTCCCCGTTTGAGCGTCGAGTAATAATACGGGGTTTTCGCGTCGAATTCCCCCGCGCAGGTATCGACGGGTTTATAGTTGCGGATAATCCCCGATTGAAGCCTTCGCCTCAAAAGTTCGCTTTCCAAACAACGAACGAGATGCGCGATTTGACGGTCGGCAAAACCGTGTTCTTTGGCGCGACGCAAGAGTTCGTCGGGCAAGGAATCAAGGGTGTATTGCGAAAGTTCTTTTTCGATTTCGCAAACGTTTTTAATTTCGTTGAGAAACCACGGGTCTATTTTCGTGTGTTTTTCCACCGTCGAAAGCGGAATACCCAAAGAAAAAGCGTCGTGAATCAAAAACACCCGGTTCCATCCCGGTTTGGAGAGTTCTTTGAGCAAAAAATCGCGGTCGCGAATTTCCCGTCCGTCCGCCCCCAAACCGTTTCTTTTCACCTCCAATGATTGACATGCTTTTTGCAAGGCTTCGGCGAAGTTTTTTCCGATGCCCATCACCTCCCCGACGGACTTCATCTGCAAACCCAAACGGTCGTTGGCGCCGGGAAACTTGTCAAAGTTCCAACGCGGAATTTTAACAACGACGTAATCCAAGGTCGGCTCGAAAAAAGCGGACGTACCCGTGATGGGATTGACCAGTTCGTCGAGCCGGAGTCCCAGCGCAAGTTTGGCGGCAATGGCGGCAATCGGATAACCCGTGGCTTTGGAGGCAAGGGCGCTCGAACGAGAAACGCGCGGATTGATTTCTATGACCACCGTTCGGCCCGTTTCGGGATGGACGGCGAATTGAACGTTGCAACCGCCGACGAAATTGCCCAGCGCCTGCATAACTTTTTTGGCGACGTTGCGAAGATGTTGATAAGCCTTGTCGGACAAGGTAAGAATGGGAGCGACGGTAATCGAGTCGCCGGTGTGAATGCCCGTAGGGTCAATGTTTTCGACGCCGCAAACCACGACGATGTTTCCCGCATGGTCGCGCAAAAGTTCGAGTTCAAACTCCTTCCAACCGTAAATGCTCTCTTCTATCAAGACTTCGTGGACGGGACTGGCGTTGAGTCCGCGTCGCAGGGCCTCGTCGAAGTCGGCTTTGTTTTCCACGAACCCGCCGCCCGTACCCCCGAGCGTATAAGACGGGCGAATGACCAAAGGGAAACCGATGTGCTGACCGGCGGCCTTGCCCTCCAAATACGAACGGGCTATCATCGAACGCGGTACGTCCACGCCGATTTCGACCATTTTTTTTCTAAACGCCTCGCGGTCTTCGGCGGTACGGATGGCGTCGAAATCCGCGCCGATGAGTTTAACCCCGTATTTTTCCCACAAACCCGCTTTTTGACACTCCATGGCCAAATTCAACGCCGTTTGTCCGCCCATGGTAGGCAAAACCGCATCGGGCTTTTCTTCTTTGAGTATCCGTTCTATCGTTGCGCGGGTTAGGGGAAGCAGATACACTTTGTCCGCCGTCATGGGGTCGGTCATGATGGTGGCGGGGTTGGAATTGACCAATACCACCCGCACCCCTTCCTCGCGCAAGGCCTTTGCCGCCTGCGTTCCCGAATAGTCGAACTCGCACGCCTGACCAATGATTATCGGCCCGCTGCCTATGAGCAGCACCGTCCCCAATTTTTCCGCCATACCAACGCAAAGTTACGCCATTTTCGCCAAACCCATCGGCATGTCCGATAGGAGACGAGAAACGGCCGGCAGGCGTCGACGTCGATGCGAAATTCCCGGGCCCGCACGGACGCGGCATGCTCGATTCTTGCTAATTTTGCGGCATGAAAATTTCGCTCGACTGGCTTCGGGACTTTGTCGAAATCGATGAAGCGCCCGAATTCATCGCCGACGCGCTCACGAGCGTGGGCTTGGAGGTGGAAGCCATTGAGAAATACGAGTCCGTGCGCGGCGCGTTGGCGGGGGTGGTCGTCGGCAAGGTGGAAAGCGTCGATGCCCACCCCGGCGCCGACCGTCTGCGTATTTGTTCGGTGAACGTCGGCAACGAAAAACCCTTGTCCATCGTTTGCGGGGCGCCGAACGTCGCCGCCGGACAAACCGTTGCCGTCGCCCTCGTCGGCACGACGCTCTATCCCGTCGACGGCCCGGCGCTGACGCTCAAACGCTCGAAAATACGCGGCGTGGAGTCCGAGGGAATGATTTGCGCCGAAGACGAACTGGGATTGGGAACGGGACACGACGGCATCCTCGTTTTGGACGAGCATTGGCCCGCCGGAACGCCGGCCGCCACCGCCTTGAACGTTTATACCGACGTTGTTTTTCACATCGGCGTTACCCCCAATCGTTCCGATGCGCTTTCTCATTACGGCGTGGCCCGCGATTTGGCCGCCTTCCTTCACCGAAAAATCCGAAAGCCTACCGAAATCGTTGAATTTGCGGGCGACCGTCCTTGTCCCGTCCCTGTAAAGGTCGTAGACCGAACCCGTTGTTTGCGTTATTCGGGCATGACCATCGACGGCGTGCGCGTCGGTCCCACGCCGGAAAAATATCGTCGTAGACTCGAAGCCGTCGGCCAACGTTCCATCAATTGCGTGGTCGACGCCACCAACTACGTCATGCTGGAAATCGGCCAGCCGCTTCACGCCTTCGACCGCGACAAAATCCGTGTCGGAATCGTGGTTCAAACCCCGTCCGCCGAAACGATTTTCAAACGTTTGGACGGGAAAACGTCGGTCGTCGGCCCCGAGGATTTGGTTATCGGCGACGCCCACGAACCCTTGTGTATTGCGGGGGTCATGGGGGGCGAAAACAGCGGGGTTACCGAAGCCACCGAAAACGTTTTTTTGGAATCGGCGTATTTTTTGCCGTCGGCGATAAGAAAAACCGCGCGGCGGACGCAGGTGCATTCCGAGACGTCGTATCGCTTCGAGCGCGGAACCGATCCCGCGATAACGGTTTTCGCCCTTGCGCGGGTCGCTTGGCTCGTTACTCAATGGGCGGGCGGGACCGTCTCCGACCCCGACGACCAAGTCTTTACCGACTTGACCCCCAAAAACATCGAATTCGACTTTGAACGCGCCCGCAGGCTTATCGGCGACCCCAACATCACCGACACCGATTTTATCGACGTTTTTTCGCGTTTGGAAATCGAATGCCGCCCCGCCGATAAGGGCCGTATTCGCGCCGTGGTGCCGCGTTACCGCACCGACGTTACCCGCGAACAAGACCTGTGCGAAGAGTTTGTGCGCATTTGGGGAATCAACCGTTCGCGCGTCGGCGAGGTTTTTTGTATTTACCCCGCAGCGCCCAACGACGTTTACGACTTTCGTCATCGTTTGGCCGACTATCTGGCCGCCGACGGTTTTCGTGAAATCCGAACCAATTCGCTCATCCCCGCCCGAAAAAAAGAAGCCGATTCGGCGGCGGTGGTCAACGCCGTTTCCGAAGACCACGCGGTATTGAGAAAATCTTTGGTTTACACTTCGCTCGAGGTTTTGGCCTACAACCAAAACCGCAAGGCCGTCGCGCCCAAATTTTTTGAAATCGGCAAAATTTATCGCAAAAACCAAGACGAATACGATGAAGAGACGGTTTTGGGCATACTCGTCGCCGGGACAAGCGGCCCCCAACACTGGAAAACGCCGCCGCGCGAAACCGACTTTTTCACGCTCAAACGCGCCGTCGAGCGGCTTTTCGCCCTAACGGCCGTCGTCGTCAAATACGAGACTTTTGCCCAAGAATACGAATGGGAATACGGCATGAAATGTGTTTCGGCCGACGGAAGCGTTTTGGGGCGTTTGGGCGCCTTGCGCGAATCGGCGCTCAAAGAACACGAGGTGCGCGGTCCGGTGTTTTTCGCTCAAATCGGATTGGAAAAAATCAAGCCCGCTCCTTACCCCGTTTTTCAAGAGATTCCCAAATTCCCATCCGTTCAACGGGACTTGAGCCTTTTTGTCGGCGATATCGCTTATGCCGAAATCGAAAAACTGGTGCGTTCGGCCAATCCCAAGTTGATAAAGGAAGTGAAGCTTTTCGACGTTTATCGGCCCCAAGACGGGGGCAGACCGAGTTACGCGCTTTCGATGACGATGTGGGACGAAAAAAAGACCCTTTCCGACGCCGACGCCGACAAAACCCTTCAACGCGCCATCGAAATCCTCGAAAAAGACGGACGGGTTGAAGTGCGAAAAGGTTGAAAGCGTCGTCAAAAACCCTGCGTTAATTCCATACTTATTCCGCAAACCGGCGTATATTAGCGCCACAATAAGTCAAGCTTGGCAAACATCGTCGTCGCGATAATCTTGGCATGGACGCAAACGCTGTGGGCGCAAGGCTCCGAGTTGCCGTTGGTGGAAAAAAAACTCGCCCGAATGGGCGAGGAAATTCTCAAACACGACTCTTTGGCCTACAAAAAAGAGCTGAACCAAACGTTCATGACCCTTTTGCGCCAAACCCTTTTACGCCCCGAAAGTTTCGACTATCCCTTCGATTCGCTCAAAACCGTTTCGATTATTCGGCCTCAAGACAACAGCTTTCGCATATTCACGTGGACGCTCGTGGACAAAGACACGTTGGTCAATTCCAAAGAAAATTACACGTACTATGGAATGATACAACGCCGGTTCCCGGCCGTCAAAGGCGAAAATCCGAAAATATTCGTTATTCCTTTAATCCAACGTACGGAAATTCACAAAATTCCGCGCTTCGACGCGCTCATCGTGCCCCACACCGAATGGTACGGCGCCCTTTACTATCACCCGCGCAACACCGAATACGGCGTGCTTTCCTTTGACGGACGCTATCAGGAGCGGCTGTCGAAAAAAATCAAGGGAAAATTGCGCTATTACGTCGTTTTGGGTTGGAACGGCTACAAACGCGGCACGGACTATAAAATCGCCGACGTCGTCGCCTTCGACCCCCAAGATTCCAACAAAGTCTATTTTGGCGTACCGATTTTTTACGCCAAAAACGGTATGAAATGTCGTTTGGTGTATCAGTACAGTCAAAATTCGCCCTTCAACCTCAATTACGGGGAAGCCTACGTAGGTATGGAAAACAAGCGGCGAAAAATGATTATCGTCGACCACCTCGAAGACGGCAAAAAAGTCGGCCCCCGGGGCATTGACGGCTCGTACGACGGATGGGAGTTCGTCAAAAAAATCTACGAGCTTCGCAAGGGCTACTTTACCCCCTACCGAAACGTTCGCGTCTACGAGCCAACGCTGGAAAAATACGACCCCGAAGAGTTGCGTCGAAACGCGCTTAAAGAAAAAACGCGCGTCTACGAAATGGGCGTCGACCTCAACCGTCCGCCAAAGTTTCGGCGCTCGCGCGTCGAAGAATTGATTCAAACCGACGACGACGTCTTGCCGCCGCCGCGTCCCAAACTCGACGGTCCCGACCCCGTCATGCTCAAAAAAAATAAACGCAAAAAGAAATGAGCCTTATCGCCGCCATTGAAACGTTAAATGCCAAACTTGCCGCCGTTCGCGCGGGTGGAGGCCCCGCCGCCGTCAAAAAACACAAAGAAAAAGGCAAAATGACGGCCCGCGAACGCATCGAATACCTGCTCGACGCCCCCGAAGACGCCGTCGAAATCGGCGCCCTTGCCGCCGACGAAATGTATGCCGACGAGGGCGGTTGCCCGTCGGCGGGCGTGGTCGTGGTCGTCGGCAAAGTTTCGGGCCGTACCTGTGTGATTGTCGCCAACGACGCGACCGTCAAAGCGGGCGCTTGGTTCCCCATGACGTGCAAAAAAAATCTACGCGCCCAAGAAATTTCCATCGAAAACCGACTGCCCATCGTTTATTTGGTCGATAGCGCGGGCGTTTATTTGCCCATGCAATCCGAGGTTTTTGCGGACAAAGACCATTTCGGACGCATTTTCCGCAACAACGCCGTCATGAGCGCCGAAGGCATCATACAAATTGCGGCCATCATGGGGCCGTGCGTGGCGGGCGGCGCCTATTTGCCCATCATGTCCGACGAGGCGCTTATCGTCGAAGGAACGGGTTCGGTGTTTTTGGCCGGCTCGTATTTGGTCAAATCCGCCGTCGGCGAGGACGTCGACAACGAAACGCTCGGCGGGGCCGTTACCCATTCCGAAATTTCGGGCGTTACCGACTACAAAATGAAAAACGACCGCGAGTGTCTGGATACCGTCAAAGCCCTCCTCGACAAAGCCGCCGAAGCCCCCAAAGCCGGCTTTAACCGCAAGGCGCCCGTCGAAGCCGAATACCCGGCCGAAAAAATTTTCGACATTCTGCCCGACGACCGCATCAAACCCTACGACATGAACGAACTGCTCAAATGCGTCTACGACGCGGGCAGTTTCGTCGAATACAAAGCGGGCTACGGAAAAACCATCGTTTGCGGCTTGGCGCGGGTGGACGGATGGGCCGTGGGTTTTGTAGCCAATCAGCGCCTTGTCGTCAAAACACGCAAAGGCGAAATGCAATTCGGGGGCGTGATTTATTCCGATTCCGCCGACAAAGCGGCCCGCTTCATCATGAACTGCAACCAAAAGCGCATTCCTTTGGTGTTTATGCAAGACGTAACGGGTTTTATGGTCGGCAGTCGTTCCGAACACGGCGGCATCATTAAGGACGGGGCGAAAATGGTCAATGCAATGTCCAACTCCGTCGTTCCGAAATTGACCTTCGTGGTGGGCAACTCTTACGGCGCGGGCAACTACGCGATGTGTGGCAAAGCCTACGACCCGCGCTTGATTTACGCATGGCCGTCGGCGCAAATCGCGGTCATGGGCGGAATGCAAGCGGCCAAAACGCTCTTGCAAATACAGGTGGCGGCGCTCGAAAAAAAAGGAGAAACCATCGACCCGCAAAAAGAAGCCCAACTTCTGGAGACCATCACCGCCCGTTACAACGCACAGCTTTCGCCGTATTATGCGGCGGCACGGTTGTGGGTGGACGGCATTATCGACCCCCGGCAAACACGCAAAATCATTTCCGCGGGCATTGAGGCCGCCAACCACGCCCCCATTCGCAAAAGCTACAAACTCGGCGTGATTCAAACCTAATGTCCGCACCCTTACGCTTCGGACGCCTCGAAAAAGATTTGTCCGGACTCTTGTCGAAAAACCGACGAATCGCCGTCGACGAAAACGTTTATAGCCTTCATCAAAAAAAATTTGTCGATTTTGAGCCGGTTTACCTCGTTCGGTCGGGAGAAAAACACAAAACCCTTCGCGAAACGGAACGTTTTTGGCAATACCTTTGGGACTCGGGCGCCGAGCGAAAAACGACCGTCGTCGCCGTCGGCGGGGGAATGACCACCGACCTCGTGGGTTTTGCGGCGGCGACATGGATGCGCGGCGCCCCTTTTGTTTTCGTACCGACGACCCTCTTGGCCATGGCGGATGCATGCATCGGCGGAAAAACGGCCGTCGATTTGCCTACGTCCATCGGAACGGCAAAAAATATTATCGGCGCCTTTGCCGAAGCCGAATTTCTGTTCTACGACACACGCTTTCTTGCCACGCTCGACGAACGCCAACGTCGCGCGGGTATGGCCGAAGTCCTCAAACACGGCTTGGTTTGCGACGCGGACTATTTTTTTCAAGCGGAAAACCTCGACGACGAAGCGTTGATACGCAGGTCGTACGAAATCAAAACGGCGGTGGTCGAAAGCGACCCGACGGAAAAAGGCTTGCGAAAAATCTTGAATTTCGGCCACAGCGTCGGTCATGCAATCGAGGGCCTGCTCATGGACACGGGCCTGCTTCACGGCGAGGCGGTGGCGTGGGGTATGGCCGCCGAAACCCTGCTTTCGGTCGAATTTGCGGGGCTGGATTCCATCGAAGCCGAAACGATAGTCGAAAAATTAAGAAAATACATGCCGCCGTTGTCGAATTTTTCGATGCACGCCATGGAATCGTTGATGTCCAAAGACAAAAAAAACGAAGCGGGAAAGGCGCTTTTTACATTGCTGGAAAGAACGGGCAAGGCGGTTTACAACGTGGAGGTTCCGATTTGGGCGGCGGCGGGGGCGTTGGAACGGGTTAAGTCTAGGGTTTGACGCCGATAACGAGCAGATCGTCGGTCTGAGCGTTGTTTCCGCGCCAATCGTTGTAAGCCTCGATGATTTTTTGTTTTTGTTTTTCAATGGGTTCGCCGGCATTGAGTTCGAGCAAATCGACCACGCGGCGATAAGAGAATTTTTGACGTTTGTCGCCGCCGATTTGTTCGCCTAAACCGTCGGTGAAAAGATAAACGGCGTCGCCGGGGGTGAATTTGATGTTTTCGGCGCCGAAGGCGGGATTTTCTTGCGAAGAACCGACGGCAAAGCGATAGGGTTTGTACTCGGTCATGCCTTGAAGGCCGTAATGGAGAAGGGGACGGTTGGCGCCGGAAAACTGCAAGAGGTTTTTTTTGAGGTCGAAGCGGCACAAGGCAACGTCCATGCCGTCGAGTTGGTCTTTTTCCTTTTGTTTTTTGGAAAGCATGGCGAAGACCCGTTGGTGAAGGGCCGAAAGAATTTTGTCGGTTTCGAGGATGTTGTTTTCCATGATGATTTGGTTGAGCAGGGCGTAACCAAGCACGCTCATAAAGGCGCCCGGAACGCCGTGGCCCGTACAATCGACGGCCGCCAAAAAAACAAACCCTCCTTTTTCTCCGAACCAATAAAAATCGCCGCTGACCACGTCTTTGGCTTCGTACCAAACAAAGGCTTTGGAAAAATATTTTTCGAGGCCGGCAGGGTCGGGCAAAATGGCGTATTGAATTTTGCGGGCGTATTCGACCCCCGCCTCAACATCACGGTTTTTGAGGTCCAAAAGCCGCGAGCGGTCCCGTACTCTCTGCTCGGCCGCTTCATAAAGCATTGCGTTTTCCAAAGAAACGGCGGCTTGGGTAACGACGGTATTGATAAATTCGATGCGCTTGGGGGTAAAATGACCGCGTTTTTTGGGCGATTCGAGATAAAGCACGGCCACGCATCGTTCTTTGCGTTCAAAGGGAATGCAATAAAACGAACCTAAAAGCGACCATTCGGCAGGCACGCCCTGACGGTCGGAATCGTACAAAAACGGCTGTAACGATTCCGCGACGCGGTCGAAAACCAAAGCCGGGAAACGGGCCGCAAATTCTTTTTTGTTGATTTCCTGCACCAAAATATCGCCGTTGACGTCGCATTGCAGAAAAAACGATTGATTGTTCACCGTGACGTAAAACAGCGCCCGGGAACATTCGGCGTCCTTGACGATTCGACGAAGCATTTTTTCCATCCACGGAAAGAGACGAATCTCTTCGGACAAGACCCGTACGTAACGTTCGACGTCGGCCATGAGCTTTTGCTTTTCGCGGAGGTTACGCTCGGTTTTGTAGGCGTTGCAAGCGTTTTTGACGGTCATGGAGAGGTCGCCTTGTCGCCACGGTTTGGCGATAAAGTTGTAAAGGCCGGCGTGATTGACGGCGTTGCCGACGGCTTCGGCGCTTGCTTGGCCGGTAAGCAAAATTTTTTTGATTTCGGGGGCAAAGCGATGAATGCGAATCAAAAATTCGTCTCCTTTCATACGCGGCATAAGTTGGTCGGAGACAACGACGGCGATTTCGCGTCCGTCGTCGCGAAGTTCGTCGAAGATTTCGAGAGCGAGTTCGGCGGAGTCCGCCGTTTCGATGACGTACTCGGGCCCCAACTCGGCGCTCAGTTCGTGGCGTATGGAATTAAGCACCGTCGTTTCATCGTCTACAAAAAGTACGTACAACTTTTCCATACTATTTTTTACTCATCGCCTGACAAATGTCATTCATCAACACCCAAACGTCGCACAACGTTTCCACCCCTTTGGAAACAAGCAACAAAGTTTTTCCCGTCTGTTTAAGTTGAAAACGCCGCTTTTGACCTTGGATAAACCCCATCAACCGTTGAAATTCCGGCCCCGAATAAAAAGGGTCTTGGGGATTGGACGGCAACGAGACCGTAAAATTATTGTTTTTTAGCGTAATTTTTTCAAATTGACATTTTTTTCCGAGTTCGCGTATGCGCACGACGTCGGCCAAAGCCGTAACTTGGGGGGGGAGGACGCCAAAACGGTCAATCATTTCCTTCATGACCGTTTGTAAATCTTTTTCTTCGGTCGCGTTGCTTAGGCGTTGATAGTAGTTGAGTCTGTCGGCAACGTTGGGAATATATTCGGCGGGAATGCGCAATTCGACGTCCAAATCGACTTGACAATCGCGCTCGTCGGCAACGGGGTTGTCGTCGTCTTCGCCGAGGCGTTCGCGTTTAAGCTCGCGCACGGCCTCTTCAAGGAGTTTTTGGTACAATTCGTAGCCAATTTCCGTAATAAAACCGGATTGTTCTTTTCCGAGAATGTCTCCGGCGCCGCGGATGTCGAGGTCTCGCATCGCGATTTGAAAACCACCGCCGAGGTCGGAAAAATCTTCGATGGCTTGCAAACGTTTGTTGGCCTCGGAAGTACGGGCAATAACGGGGGGAGCCAACAGATAACAAAACGCTTTGCGGTTGGAACGTCCGACGCGTCCGCGCATTTGGTGCAGGTCGCTCAAACCGTAGTTGTGCGCACCGTCAATAATAATGGTGTTGGCGTTGGGGATGTCCAAACCCGATTCAACGAGCGTAGTGCAAACCAAGACGTCGTACTCGTGTTCGACGAAGGCCGTCATGTTTTTTTCGATCTGTTCGCCGTCCATTTGTCCATGGGCGATACAAATCCGGGCTTCGGGGACGAGCTTTTGTATCATATTTGCAATTTCTACCAAACCTTTGATACGGTTGTGAATAAAAAACACTTGACCTTGACGTTGAAGTTCGTAGGCAACGGCGTCGCGAACGAGTTCGGGGGAAAAAGTGGTGACGATGGTTTCGACGGGGCGGCGGTTGGGCGGCGGCGTGGCAATCACCGACATATCGCGTATGCCCAAGAGCGAAAACTGAAGCGTACGCGGAATGGGCGTGGCGGACAAAGTTAACGAATCCACGCCGACTTTGGTCAGTCGGAGTTTTTCTTTGGCCGCCACCCCGAATTTATGTTCTTCGTCGATAATCAACAACCCCAAATCTTTAAAAACCACGTCTTTGGACAAAATCCGGTGCGTTCCGATAAGAACGTCGATTTTTCCTTCTTTAAGCCGGGCGACAACGTCTTTTTGTTCTTTGGCGGATTTAAATCGATTGATGAATTCGACGTTGACGGGCAGACCTTTGTAGCGTTCGGAAAAAGTATGGTAGTGCTGCATGGCGAGGATGGTCGTCGGCGCCAGAACGGCGACCTGTTTGCCGTCGCAGGCGGCCTTGAACGCGGCGCGAACGGCGATTTCCGTTTTTCCAAAGCCGACGTCGCCGCATATGAGCCTATCCATCGGACAAGGGGCTTCCATGTCCCGTTTAACGTCCTGAGTAGCCTTGATTTGGTCGGGGGTATCCTCGTAAAGGAAGCTCGCCTCGAGTTCGTGTTGAAGAAAAGTATCGGACGAAAAGGCAAACCCCTTGGAGGCCTTGCGTTTGGCGTAAAGTTCGACAAGGTCGAAAGCCAATTCTTTGAGCCGCTTTTTGACTTTGGCCTTGGTTTTCGACCATTCCTGCGAACCGAGTTTGGAAAGCTTGGGCGGCTCGGTTTCGCGCCCTGTGTATTTGGCGATTTTATGCAACGCATTGACCCCGACGTAAATGACGTCGTCTCCGGAAAAAAAGATTTTTAGGGCCTCTTGGGTTTTGTCGCCGACTTTAACAATTTCCAAGCCGGCAAAACGCCCAATGCCGTGATTGACGTGGGTAACGTAGTCTCCGGGACGAAGTTGGGTAAGCTCGCGAAGGGCAATGGCGGGGTCTTTGGGCTTGGGCGCCGAACGGGGCGAAAAACGATGGCGGCGGTCGAAAATCTCGTGGTCGGTATAAACGTTGATTCTCAGGAGCTTGTCCGTAAAGCCTTTGTAAAGCGAACAGGGATAGGCTTGGAATTCCAAATTTCCGCCTACTTGGGTAAGAATTTCTTGCAAACGCCGCTGTTGATGCTCGTTTTCACAAAAAAGATGGTTGCGTCCGCCCGCCTCGCCAAAAGCCGCCAAATTTTCGGCCAAAAGCTTGAAATTTTTTTTGAACGCCGTTTGCGGGAGGGCGGGCCACTCGAATTTGTTTTCCGAAAAGAAGGTTTTTGAGCCAAACTCAACGATGGTTTTGCCCGCCAACGCTTGCTTAAGCGCCTCGGGTGAAAGATAAAGTTCGTCGGGAGCCGAACGGCGGGTTTGTCCCGAGGTCTCGGAAACGATTTTTTCGTATTCCGCCCGTGCCTTGGCGCTCAATTTTTCGAGTTCGGCCAATGAAAACTCGAAGTCGACCAAAACGGTAAGCGTATCGCCGGGCATGTAATCCCAGAGCGAAATCCGCTCCTCCTCGACGCGATAAGTGCGGACGTTGGGCGCAAGAATAATTTCTTTTGAATACTTAACCGAAAGCTGGCTTGCAGGGTCGAAAACGCGGATGGACTCTATGGTGTCGGCGTGAAACTGAAGGCGGTACGGCAAGTCGTTGGAATAAGAAAAGACGTCGATAATGCCGCCCCGCACGGCAAATTGTCCGGGTTCGTAAACGTAACCCTCGGGGGTAAAGCCGTATTCTTCGAGCGTGTCGATGACGACCTCCATGCCCGGGCTGTCGCCGACTTCAAGTCTGAGAATCGAACCAACGTAGGCCCGGCGATTGATGACTTTCTCGAAGAGCGCCTCGGCATGAGCGACGACGACCAAATCTTCGGACGGCGTGTGAAGGATATGGTTGAGGGTTTCGGCGCGTTTGAGAACGTTGGCGTTGTCAACGGCTTCGATTTCGTAGGGTCGTTTACCGCAGGCGGGAAAATAAACGACGTGTTTGTCGGGAAGCATGAGGTCGAGGTCGGAACAAAAGCCCGCCGCCTCGTCGCGTTCGGGGAGTACGACAAACATGGCCTTTCCTCGTCTTTCGAACAAGGCCGCGGCAATCAACGACCGCTGACTGCCATACGTTCCTTTCACCCAAATTCGTTCGTTTTCCAACAAGGCGCCGACACATGCGGCGTATTCGCGAACCAGACCTTTAATATGCACGAAAAATCGTTTTGCAAAGCAAAATTACGAAAATATCGCCGCTCGCCGGCCCGCGCTATCCCGCAATCGAGCCCTTGGTAATCCAGTATTGCGCCAAATAGTACGTCAGCATGATGGACAACGAAGCGGCGCTTACGGTCAAATTACCGGGCAGGGAAATGTCGGGAAACGGATAAACGAACTTGTCCAAAGCGATAAGCGTGTCCGAGAGCATGAACGTCACGGCGCCCAAAACGACCCGGTTGGTGCGCCAAGTGCGCAAGGTGGCCACCGTCGCCATCATGAATATCACCCCCAAATACAAGAATACGGGGATAATCATGTTTTTGTCCTCGATTTTATTAAAAAGCAAAAAACCCATTGCAATCGAAAAAAGCAGGTAAAAAGCGACGGGGAAAAGGGCGTTTTGATTGAGCTTCATGCGCCGGGCGAACGAATCGATGAAAAACAAGTGGCCGACGAGAAAACTTGCCAGTCCGAAAACAAAAAATTTTTCGCGGTCGAGGTCCAAAAAAACGTCGCCCGCCGAGCAAAAAACCATGCCCAGCGCCAAACGAATCCCGCGCGTGCCGCGAATATGTTCCAGTGCGGCAAACGCGCACAGCCATATCGGCGCCGCTTTCAACACATAGCTCAGCGGATAAGGCTTGAACGGCAAAAGCAGAATAAACGCCGCCGCCAAAAGCCAATAAACTTTAAATAATTTTAGATTCGTACGCATAAGCGCCCGTCGATTGTTTGATTATGCCCACCGTTGGCGAATGTAAAGCGCTCGTCCTTAAAGCGAATGCGTTCCCGCGAGGGTTTAATAAACCGCATCGATGTTAAAACGGGCCGTTAAAATACTTTCGACCGCTTTATTCGCAAGAGCGTTTACAAATAGTGTGAAAATCGTTTCCGAAAAACGGAAATAATACGCTAAATTCGCATATTATTTTGGAAAAAATGCGCCAATTGGCGGTCTTGGTATATTTTTTTGCTTTTAGAGGAGTAATTGCCCAGCAGTCGGTAACGGTCTACGACGCGGTAACGAGTCGTGCGGGGGTGCACAGCCACCCGGTCATGGTCGAAGACGGGCATCAGGGCAACATCGTCATTTACAAAACGCGCCAGCCCGGTACGGGCTACGTCAATTTGTCCTACCAAAGGCTCAACGCCTCGGGCGACCCCGTAACCTCCGGCGGCGCCAAAAGCGTTTGTCCCGTTCAAGCCCACCAATACGCGCATTCGGTCATTGCCGACGGTACGGGAGGGTGTTACGTGATATGGGAGGATTTGCGCTTCGGCGTACAAAACGAGCGCGTTTTCGCCCAGCGCCTCAACGCCAAAGGCGAAGCCGTTTGGCCCCCCGCCGGCGTGCTCGTCGCCCGTAAAACCTGCAGACAACAAAATCCCAAAGCCATCGTGGACGGCAAGGGCGGCCTTTACGTCTTTTGGGAGGATTATCGCAACAAAAACAACGACGCCGACGTCTACGGGCAGCACCTCAACGACAAAGGTTTTGTCCTTTGGGAAGAAGACGGGCGCAAAGTGGTTTCCGCGCCCGGCGCCCAAAAAAACATCTCCCTCGTCGCATCCGCAGACCGTAGCGTCATCGTTTTGTGGGAAGACTCCCGACACAAGGTCTTTACGTCGGTTTACGGGCAATTGGTGGACTTCAACGGCTTTTGCAAATGGTTTGACAACGGCGTTGCCCTTGCGCAAAAACAAGGATTCAACATTCGCAATCCTTCCGCCTGTGCCGACGGCTTCGGCGGCATGCTCTGTGTTTACGAAATAAGCGGGCAAAACTCGCTCAAACGCGACGTAATGCTCAGCCGCATCAACCGCCAAGGGCAATCGGTGTACGAAAAAACGGTCTGCGACGCCTTTGGCGACCAACTTTCGCCCCAAATTGTTTCCAAGGGTCAGGAAGCAATGATTTTTTGGGAAGACCACCGCTACGGCAACGCCGACGTCTTCGGTCAAAAAGTGGAGGTGGCCTCGGGAAATGCCGCATGGCAACCCCAAGGAGCGCCGATTTGCACCGAAAAAGGCGACCAAAAAAACCCGACCTTCGTCGCCACCTCCCTTCGCGGAGACCAAATCATCGCATGGACCGACTACCGCCACGGCAACCCCGACATTTACGCCCAAAAAGTGGACCGGCTGGGTCAAGCCCTTTGGCCCGCCGCAGGCCTTGAAGTTTGCGCCGGCCCTCAAAAACAATTGCACCTATCCTGTACCAACGACGGCAAAGGCGGCGCATGGCTCATCTGGATTGACGAAAACAAAGAACACGCCACGCAAGTTTCGATTCAACACATCAACAAGGACGGAAAGGCAAGCTTTCGTCCCGAACCCCGCGTCGTCGTCGGCTCCGACGACGTCGGATACGCACGCATCGACAACCTACTCGCCTGTCGCGGAAACAACGCCGAAATTTACATCGTCTGGGACGACTACCGCGCCGGAAAGGACAATTCGGACGTTTACATCCAACGTTTGGACCACGAAGGCCGGCCGATGTGGCGTTACGGCGGTTTACCCGTCGTCAAAGCCCCAAGTTATCAAAACGTTACCAAAATCATTCCCTACCAAGGAGGGGTCGTCGTTGGCTGGCTCGATAGACGCAACTTCAACGACGACCTTTACATCCAATACATCGATACGACGGGAGCGCCCGTTTGGCAACTCAACGGCGTGCCGGTCTGCACCGCCGAACGCACCCAAAACAACCTCCAACTTTCGGTTCTGCCCAATGGCGACATACTCGCCATCTGGACCGACGCCCGCGCCCTCTATGAAACGGGGTTCGACCTCTACATGCAGGTCTTTAATTCCAAAGGCAAAATATCCTACCCCGAAAACGGCAAGCCCTTCACCGTCGACAAAGGCTATCAACTCAACTGTACGGCCGTCGGCGACAAGGACGGCGGCACCTATGTCGCTTGGATGGACGACCGTTACGGCGAATATTGCATCGTCGGGCAACGCTTGGGCAATAAGGGAATCGGGGAATGGGCGGCGCCCGGCGTCAAACTCGCCCAATCCAAAGGCCATCAACGCTTTCCCATCGCCGTCAAAGACGGCGCCGACGACGTCTACTTCGCATGGACCGACGACCGCTTCGGACACGGTTACACCCAAATCGTCATGCAAAAACTTACCCCCGACGGAAAACGCCTCTGGGACGGCGCCGGAAAGGTCGTCGCCGAAAACATGAACAACCAAACCGCCCCACGCCTCGCCCCCCTACCCTCCTCCGGCGCGCTTTTAACATGGATCGAACAACCCGACGACTCGCTCGACGTCTATTGGCTCGTCGCCCAACGCATCGATTCGCGCGGAAAACGTTTTTGGGACCCCATCCACGGCGGCGAAGGCGTAAAAATCGGAACGGGATTGCAAGAAAACGCATGGTTCGACGCCGGCGCCGGCTACGACAACCGCGCCTATTACGTCTGGCCCCAAACCGACAAAAAAAACGGTAAACGCCAAATCTATTACGCCGAACTTTCCCTCGGCACGGGAAACATCTTCCGAAAAGCCAAACTCAACTGCGCCCCCGCCGCCGACTGCTACCGACCCAATTTCGTTCCCCTAGAAGACGGCTCGATTATGACCGTTTGGGTCGAAAAACACCGTCCCGGCGAAGAGTACCGCATCAAAGCCCAACGCATCCATTCCGACGATTACAAAAGCGAAGCCCGTTGATTCCGTAAATCAAAACCAACATCGAACTAATATGAGCAAAAAAAACAAACGAAAACCTGCGCTTGCCGATTCGCCGGATTTGTTCGCCGCGCCCAAAGGAATCGTGGTCAAGCACAAAAAATCCAAACCCGCAAACATTCTCAAATCTTTGCCAAACGCGGAAATTATCGACGTTACCTCCCAAGCCCCCGACGACTTTGTGCGCTTCAGTCCGTTCTACCCCCACGGCAATATTCCCGTCCCTTTGTGGCCCAATTTGACGGGGGCTTCGGTCGAAGCGATATGGCAAGGTTTGAAAGTGTTCGAAGGCTACCCCGAAAATCCCCGAAAAGGCCCCGACTTCAACGCTTTGCGTTCGACGAAAACCACCGGCGTCAAAAGAACCACCCGAGTCCACGGCAGGGTTCTAGGACACCTCGGCGGAAACGGAGACCTCCTTTCTTATTTCGACGCGCGAAAAAAAATTTATTTGCCCGCATACAAATACGTACTGGAAAATTATTTAACCCAAGAGGTGGAAAAACTGCGTTCGTTGGCCGGGCAAAAAATCGTCGTTCTCCTCGATTACAGCACCAACGCCAAGCTCGACGATGTTTCTTCGCCGCTTTCTCACGCGGCGTTGATTAAAATGTTTATCGAAGGGCGTTGGCCCAAAGAGGATTAAGTTTTTGCGACGCGGTACGGACAATCGTCCTTGTTGCATTTGCCGTAAAGCACCAAGGCGTGGCCTCGAACCTCGAATTGCAACAAATCGCCGATGAGCGATTGTATTTCCGAAACGCGCGGGTCGCAAAACTCCAAGACCCGCCCGCAATCGTCGCAAATAAGATGGTCGTGTTGTTTGTAACCGTGCGAGCGTTCGTACAACGCTTGGGCGCCCCCGAAATGACGACGCGCCACCAACTCGCATTCCACCAACAAATCCAGCGTATTGTAGACCGTCGCCCGACTGACCCGACAATTTTTCGATTTCAACACCAAATACAAGGATTCGACGTCGAAATGGTCGTTTCGCGAATAAATTTCTTCCAAAATGGCCATGCGTTCGGGCGTTTTTCTGCGCCCGAGCCTATCCAAATAGTCGTTGAAAATTTTTTTAACCTCGTCGGTCGTAGCCACGCGATGTTTACGCGAAAACGTTGTAAAGGTTACGGTTCGGCTTGGGCGAAATTGGGAATTTCGGGGACGATGCGTTTGGCCAAGTTTTGCAGAACTTTGCCCGGACCGATTTCATGAAACGATTCGGCGCCGTCGGCGGCCATGCGTTGAATGGTTTGCGTCCAACGTACGGGGGCGGTCAATTGGGCGACAAGATTTTTACGAATGGTTTCGGGGTCGGTTTCGGGCGCCGCGTTCACGTTTTGATAAACGGGACAAACGGGAGTACGGAACGGGGCGACGGCGATGGCGGCGGCCAAACGTTCGCGTGCCGGTTCCATAAGCGGCGAATGAAACGCCCCGTTGACGGGCAATAGTTTGGCCATTTTGGCGCCACGACTTTTGGCCAAAGCCACCGCCGCTTCGACGGCGGCCGTCGCGCCCGAAATCACCAGCTGTCCGGGAGAGTTATAGTTCGCCGGCACAACGACGCCGTCGATTTGCTTGCACAAAGCCTCAACCGCATCGTCGTCCAAACCGACGACGGCCGCCATCGACGAGGGATGGGCGTCGCAGGCCGCCTGCATGGCCGCCGCCCGTTCGGCCACCAAGCGCAGACCGTCGGCAAAACTCAACGCCCCCGCCGCCGTCAATGCCGAAAACTCCCCCAACGAGTGTCCCGCCATCATGGCCGCGTCTTTGACGACTTGCAAACATTCGGCCAAAACGACCGAATGCACGAAAATGGCGGGTTGGGTAACCTCGGTGCGGGTCAATTCCTCGGCGCTGCCGTGAAACATCGTTTCCGAAAGAGCAAAACCCAAAATTTCATCGGCCTCGCGAAACCGTGCCCGCGCCGCTTGCGACGCGTCGAACACGCTTTTACCCATACCCGGCGTTTGCGACCCTTGACCCGGAAATAAATACGCCTTTTTCATTCAAAATATACCCGTAAACCGCTTAATCCGACGCCCTTTGGCTTTTAACGTTCAAGGTTTGAACGGCATCGATGCGTTAAAAACAAACGTTGCCGCATTGTCTCGCAAATTTACGCGTTGTCGCGGATTTTTGCGCCGTTTCGATAGAATTTGTTGGCGCATACCCCGAATGTTGGCTAAAAGTGTTTTATCGCAAATTTTTCGGGGTAGATTAAGCCGATTTACTTGAAGCGCCGCGAGCCGGTTCAACGTTTATCCGTATCCCGTTTGCGTTAGGTTGTGGGGTTTGTGCGTCCACGCGGCAATCGTCCAAACGGCGGACAAACCCAGCCACGGCGCCACAAAACGCGTCTTGTAAGGAACGGGGCCAAGCAAAAGTAAAATCATCGGCAAAACGGCGGACAAGATTAAAAACACACGGCCGTTCATTCTTTTTTTCCACCGCATGCCCGCCGTTAAGACCAACATCAGAAAAAAAAGCGTCATATAGACGTTCCAAACCGCGGCTTTTTCCCAAAACACGGGAACGTTGCGCGTCAGTCCGTAAAGCCGAAAGGCCAGTTCGTCCAATTCGCGATAGTCCTGTTCGAGAAAGGCGATTTCGTCGTTGCGGTAATCGAGGCGATTTCGGACAACGGCGGCAAGAAGATTTTCGCCTACGTGACGAAGGTAAACAAGCGCCCAATCGACGGCCGACAACGTCAACGAACGTTGCAAAAGAACGGAATCGGCTTTGACTTTGGCGACGGAGGGAGGCCAAGCGGAAAATTTTTCGGTCAAACACAAGGCTTGACGACGCACCGCTTCCTGACGGGGCAAGTCGTCGCCCACGGGACATTCGGGAACGGGCGTACGGGCGTGATACGCCAAAAACGCTCCCGGCCCCGTAATGCCGCCCGACGACATTTGATGTCCCACGACAATAATCATAAGAGCCAGATACGGGCCGAAAAGCGCGTAGTAACGGTTGTCGGATAAATACCCTGGACGTTTGGCTACGGCGAAAATTTCTTTTTGCGCAAGCGTGGAACAACGCGCTCGCGGCGAGAACGCGGCCCACAACCAAAGCGGCGCGCAAAAGACGGCCGTGTATCGGGTCAGCAAAGCCAATCCCCCCGCCACGCCCGCCCATACATGCCGTTGGCGCAAATATAAAGCCGCCTGAAACATCAACGCGGACTCGAACAATCCCTCCGACAACAACGACGCCCGATAATACATCCCCACGGGTTCCCACGCCAAAATCCATGCCGCAACGTTTTTGGAGCGTTCGTCAAAAAACACGGCGTTGAGCAAAGCCCGCGCCGCCAAAGCCCAAAGCGCGATTTGCAACAACGCCGGCAAATACGGCGACGGCCATATCCTTCGGCATACCGACAAAAAAACGGTGTATAAAGGCGGCCGCCCCGGTTCCCAATTCAACGCGCCCGAAGTGTAATAAAACAGGTCGGGGTCGTATTGGGGACCGAAAAGCGCCAAGGCCGCAAACGACGGCGCGACAAGTAAACTAATTCGCCGCAATTGGGGTTATATCCTTGGAACGATTCTAAATAGATATGTTGATTTACACGGAAATGACCCCCAACCCGGCGTCGTTGAAATTCGTTACCGACCGTACGCTGATTACGGGCGGCGTGGCGGACTTCCCCGACGCATCGTCGGCCGAAGGACGCTCCAAATTTGCGGAAAAAATCTTTAAATATCCCTTCGTGCAAGGGGTTTTTATCGGAAGAAATTTCGTTACCATAACCAAGAATACGGAGTCGCGTTGGGAGGACGTCATCCCCGTCGTTAAGGACGAGGTCAAGCGTTACGCCGAGTCGGGGGAAAAATGGATTGAAAGCGAAGAAAACCTTCAATCTTTCGACGAAGGAACGGAACTCGACCGACGCATCCGCACCGTCATCGAAGAGCAGGTGCGCCCCGCCGTGGCCATGGACGGCGGAGACATTATCTACGAGGGTTACGACGACGGCGTGGTCAAGCTCCGCTTGCGCGGCAGTTGCTCGGGTTGTCCGTCGAGCATGGTAACGCTCAAACACGGCATCCAAAACCTGTTGCTTCGTCTTTTCCCCGAAGAGGTCAAGCAAGTGGAAGCCGTCTAACAAATTTTGCCTCCAAGACGAAAGGGCGCGTTTTTAACGCCAATTCAAGCCGTAGAAAATTGACAATTTCTTAATTTTGTAGGGCAATGCAAACTTTACATGTTGGAAACCGCCGTTAACGTCGTCAATTACTCGATTCCCTTCTTTGTAGTCTGTATGGCGATAGAGGGAATCGCCGGTTTTTATTGGTTCGGAAGAAAAGTCTACGACCGCAACGACACCTTCGCCAGTCTAGCGAGCGGGGTCGGCAGTGTGTTGGTAAGCCTTTTGGTCAAAGGCGGCATCTTCGGAATTATGCAAACGATTTACGCCGCCAGCCCCCTAAGTTTGGGCCACGAATGGTGGGTATGGGTTCTTTGTTTCGTTACCTTCGACTTTCTATTTTATTTTGCGCATCGTTTCGGACACGAGGTGCGCATCGGTTGGGCGGCGCACATCCCCCATCACTCGTCGCGAAAATACAATTTGGCCACGGCGCTCCGTCAAAGTTGGACCCATCACTACCTCTTTATTTTCTACACGCCGCTCGCCGCCCTCGGTTTCGACCCGATTATGATTCTCATCGTCAACAGCGTCAATACCGTCTATCAATTCTGGATACACACCGAACTGGTGGGCAAGCTCGGCCCGTTGGAATGGGTGTTGAACACCCCCTCGCATCATCGCGTTCATCACGGCTCCAACCCTCAATACTTGGATAAAAATTATGCGGGCGCTTTTATCGTTTGGGACCGGATTTTCGGTACGTTCGTTGAGGAAAAGCAAAAAGTTGTTTACGGCCTGACCAAAAACATCGGCTCCTACAATCCGGTTTTCGTCAATTTCCATGAATGGCGGGACATGTTCCGCGACGTGGCGACGGCCAAGTCATGGAAAAACAAAATCAAGCACATTTTCCTTGCGCCGGCGTGGAAACCCGAAGAGCATAAAAATTCATGACCACCGCAATAGGGGGCGTGCTGTTTGCCATTGCGCACGCCCCGTTGTTTTTGCCGAAAAACATCGGGCGATTTTGGACGGCGGGGGCGACGCTGCTCACGGCCTTTACGGCCATCTATTTGACGTGGAGCTACACGCCCGAGTCGGGTTCTTTTGCCGGCGTTGCGGCCGACGGCTATTTCGCCCCCGACGGATTGTCGGCCTTGTTCACCTACCTCATGCAAGGCTTGTGTGTGTTGGGAATTTTTTTCGCCCTTGGCCGCGACTTGCCAAAAACCGCACTGTATGCGATGTTGATTTTTCAGCTTTCGGCATGGGTCGTGGTATCGACCGACCGGCTGATATTGTTTTTGTTTGCGTGGGAGGCAATGGGTTTGGCGACGTTCTTGTTGGCGCTCAACGGCAAAAGCGTCCGTCCCGCACTCAATTATTTGGTGCAAATGCACGTGGGCGGGGCGTGCTTGTTTGCGGCCTACTTGCTTTCGGGTTCGGAAACTTGGAGCGAATTAAAATTAACGGGAACGACGGCGGCGCTCATGGCCGTCGGTTTTGGATTTAAGGCGGGACTCGCGGGTTTGCACACGTGGATGGGTCCGACGTACGCTTCGGTGATGCGGCCGACGTTGCCGGTTTTCGGTTTGGCCGTCAATCTGGGCATATACGGCTTGGCGCGAATCTATACCCTTTTGCCCGAGTACTTGATGTTTGCGATGGGAACGGCGTGGGTGTTTTGGGGGGTGGCGGGTTCGTTGTACGGCGTGGCGCTGGCCTGCGTGGACGGGGACGCGATACGCGTGCCGGCCTTCAGTACCATGGAAAACATGGGCTTGATAACGACGGCGTTGGGTGCGGCGGCGTTGGGTTCCGCCGGCCACGTTTCGGCCGCCGCCGCACCGGCTTTTGCCGGCGCGATGCTGCACGTCGTCAATCACGCCGTCGTCAAGTCGTTGTTGTTTTTTACGGCCGTGGCCGCCGTTGAAAATCTCTCGTCCACCCGCTTGAATGCGGGCGGCGGATTGATGAAGGCCATGCCCCCATGGGGGGCGTTGGCGTTGTTTGCGTCGGTGGCGCTTTGCGGTTTGCCACCGCTCAATGCCTTTTCTTCCGAACTTTTGATTTATCTGGCGCTTTTTCAAGACTTGGAACGCACCGAAACGTTTTCGTTGATAGCGAGCCTAACGGCGCTGTTGGGCTTGTGTTTGGCCGGGGGATTGAGTATATTCGCACTTGCGCGTTGGTTCGGGGTGTTGTATTTGGGGCGTGCGCGCGACGCCCAAACCCCACGATTTGTTGCACGCGGCATAAGACCGGCCGTCGTACCGGCCGTCGTGGCGTTGGCCATAGGTTTGTCGCCCGGACAAACGATAGCCGGCGTCAAGAGTCTTTTGCATTCCCAAGCCTTTGAAACCGGACCGATGGATTGGACGACGTGGGCGCCCGCCGCCGTACTGATTTTGGTCGTCGCGCTTCGATTTTCCATGAATGAAAAAAAAGTTGTGAAGCCCGTTTGGGGTTGCGGTTTTGCAAAGTCCACACCCAAAATGCAATATACGGCTCACGCCTTTTCCCAATCGCTCGGCGTTTTTCAACGCGAAAAAACCCACGGCTTAAAACCCATTTTTCCCGAAAACGCACGTTTTCGATGGACGATTACCGACCCTTGGGCGTTTGTTTTGCGCCGTGCAAGTTTGCGCTTTATTCGTCTTTTTCGTCCCCTGTCTTTTATTCAAACGGGCCGGGTGCAAGATTACATATTGTACGCCTTTGTATTTATTTTGGTTTTAACGGCCTTAACCCTCATCGAAACCCGCTAACGGCACGAAGTTTGCACAAAGTCGAAAAACCAAAGCGATGAAAAAACTGGGCTACATGGCGGCGGCAGGTTTTTTGTTTTTCGCCTGCGAACCCGTCAACGACAACGGCGCTTCCCCCACGCTTCCCAAACAAGTACGGGACTTGACGGGCGGCGGCGAAAAATCTTGGCGCCTTGAACAACTGACGGCGTCGTCGGGCGCCACTTTGCCTTTGCCCGCCTGCGACGCCGACAACCGCTACGTTTTCAACGTCAACGGCAAATACAAATTTATTAGCGGCGAAGAGCGGTGTTCGTATGAAAAAAGCGATTACACCGGCGTATGGGAATTTACCAACAACTATAAGAATTTGGTGGTGGAAAACGAGGTTGCACAGTTCACCAAGATTTATGAAATCAAATCGCTTTCCGCGGGCGACCTCGTCTGGGACGACGGACAACGCCTCGAAACCCTCACCCCCGAATAAACACGCCGCACCGTAGCCGACGCCACGACGAGCGTGTAGCATAAAAAAGGGTAGCGGGAAACCGGTTTTGCGCGTTTGAATTTTTTGTGTTAATATTCGGTTCGTTTTCCCGAGGGACGGGATGCACACAACACGATGAAATACGTTTACTACATAGGCGGTTTGGTGGCGGTGTTGGCGGCGGCGGCATGGTGGTTGAATCGTTCCGCTCCCGGCGCGACCGACGACTACTACCGCCAAATTCGTGCGGGACGTTCGCAAAAGGACGCAAAATTCAAGCAATCCCCCGAATCCCCTTTGCCCGATTCGGTTCGTCGAAATTTTCAGGGGCTGGCGTACTACGAAATCGACCCCGCGTGGCGTGTACCGGCTGAATTTATTGAAAAGTCCGCCAACGCCATTGTCGATACCATTGGTCGAAATTTGGCCTACGTCGGTAATTTACGCTTTGAACTTCGGGGTTCAAAGTTCTCCCTTCGTGCGTACCGGCAACCCAACGACCCGCCGCAAAACCTTTTCGTTGCCTTTCGCGACGAAACCTCGGGCAAAGAAACCTACGGAGGCGGAAGATATTTGGATTTGACCCCCGACCCCTCGGGAACCTACCTCCTAGATTTCAACTTGGCCTATCACCCGTATTGCGTTTACAATCCCAAATACGTTTGTCCCGTACCTCCGCCCGACAACATTTTCCCCCTTGCCATTCGGGCCGGAGAAAAATTGCCATGAACGAATTAACGATTTATCACCCCTACGACCGTTCGGTGCTTCGTACCTATACGCTGAAGTCGGCGGCGGAAGGCGCGACGATACTCGAGCGCATGAAAACGCTCAAACCCCTTCCGCGTTACGAACGCTTGGTGATTTTGGAGCGAGCGGTTGAATTGATGAAAGCGGATTTCGAGCGTTGGGTCGAACCGATAGTTTCCGAAAGCGGAAAGCCGATACGCGACGCACGGGTCGAGGTTTGGCGGGCGGTGGAAGGCGTACGGACGGCGGCGGCGTATTTACGCTTTCAATCGGGCAAAGAAACGCCGATGGATTTGACGCGTGCGGCGTCGGGCCGAACGATGTTTTCGTTTTGCGAACCCGCGGGACCCGTTTTTGCGGTATCGGCGTTCAACCATCCTTTGAATTTGGCGGTGCATCAGGCCGTTCCCGCCGTGGCGGTAGGCGCCCCCGTACTGTTGAAGCCCGCGCTGACGACTCCGTCCGCCGCTTTCGCCTTGCGCGACGTTTTTTTACAGGCGGGTTTACCGCCCGGATATTTTGAGGTTGTGGTATGCGACAACGAGGCGACGACGGTTTTGGCTCAATCGCGTGGTATCGGTCGGTTTTCGTTTATCGGTTCGGCGGCGGTGGGTTGGGCGTTGCGTGCGAAATTGGCGCCCGGGGTCGAAGGCGTGTTCGAACACGGCGGAGCGGCCCCCGTCGTTATCGAACCCGACGCCGACCCCGAACTCGCGGGCCGTCTACTGCTTACCGGAGGATACTATCACGCGGGGCAGGTGTGCGTTTCCGTGCAACGCGTTTTTGTACACGAATATTTGTATGAAGAATTTGCCGAAAAATTTTCGCGGGCGGTACGCACGCTTGACGCGGGCAACCCCTTCGACGCTTCGACAACGGTCGGGCCGCTGATAACGCCCGCGGCAATGGCACGCGTGCGTACGGCGGTGGAAAAAAGCGTGGAGACCGGGGCCGAGCTTTTGGCCGGCGGCGTTGAACATTCAGCTACGGTTTTTGCCCCCACCCTTTTGGGCAACACCCCCGAAAACGCCCCCGTCATGAACGAGGAGGTGTTCGGTCCCGTCGTGGCTCTGAGTCCTTATTCGGACGTGGACGAGGCCGTCGCCCGCGCCAACCGTTTGCCGTTTGCCTTTCAAGCCGCGGTTTTCACCCAAAACATAGACCGTGCCTTTTCCATCGCTCGCAAACTCAAAGCAACGGCCGTGATGATTAACGATTCGACGACCTTTCGCGCCGATTGGGCGCCGTTCGGGGGCTACGAGGATTCGGGCTTGGGTTTCGGCGGCATACCTCAAACCATGGACTTTTATTCTCGTAGCAAAACCTTCGTTTTCAGACACGAGAAAACTTAGACCGCCAAGCATCAGACCCCGACGGCAACGGGCCGGCGAAGAGCCGCGGCGATGTCGGCTACGTGCCGGCGCATCTCGGTTTCGGCGTCCGCAGGCCAAAAGTCGTGTTCGAGTATCCTCTCCAAATAAGGGTAATGGGCGCGAAAAGGCAAGACGGTAACTTGCAAATAATTCAATACGGCGTTGAGGTGGTCGAGGCCGCGAGCGTTGCCGAAACGCCCCGACGACGCGCCCGCCAAAGACGCCGTTTTGCCCTTCCAGATTTCGCGCGGCATCGCGTCGATAAACACCTTGCCCACGCCGGGATAACTGCCGTTGTATTCCGGTACAACGAACAAATAGAATTCCGCTTGCGCCATCGCGGATTCAACGGCCATAAACGCCTCGCTCCGCCGGCCGTACATCTCTTCGACCAGAAAATTGGCGGGAAGTTCGGTTAAAGAGTATAAATTTGCCGGTATGCCGGCGGCCTCCAAACGCTCGACATATTCTCGCGCCAAATGGAGCGTCAGGCTTTCGTTTCGATTCGTCATCGAAACGACCAAAATGTTTTCCCCGTTCATTACCCGTTTTTGTGCTAAACACTTGGCGTCCGTCAAACGTCCCCATAAGCCAACAAAAAAGCTTGTGAATTATTCCGCTTGACAATCTTCGAATGCAACACTCGGGTTTCATGGAAAATTCTTAATTTTGGCCTTCACCTACATCAACGATGATATTCGACCTTGAAATGATTCGGCGGGTTTACGCCGGACTAGGGGAAAAGGTAGCGGCGGCACGGGCTTTGACGGGCAAGCCGCTGACTTTCACCGAAAAAGTATTGTATTCGCACCTTTACGACCGAACAACCGAGCCTTTTGAACGCGGCAAGTCCTACGTGGACTTCGCCGTCGACCGCGTGGCGATGCAAGACGCTACGGCGCAAATGGCGCTTTTACAGTTCATGCAGGCGGGCATTCCGAAAGTGGCCGTGCCCTCGACGGTGCATTGCGACCACCTCATCGCCGCGCAAAAAGGCGCGGCCGACGACCTGCAAATCGCGCTCGACGAAAACTCCGAGGTCTACGACTTTCTTGCGTCCGTTTCCAAAAAATACGGCATCGGTTTTTGGAAACCCGGCTCGGGTATTATCCACCAAGTGGTGTTGGAGAACTACGCCTTTCCGGGCGGTATGATGATAGGCACCGACAGCCATACGGTGAACGCGGGCGGCTTGGGTATGATTGCCATCGGCGTGGGCGGCGCCGACGCCGTCGACGCCATGACGGGCATGGCATGGGAACTCAAATGGCCCAAACTTATCGGAGTCAAACTAACGGGCAAACTTTCGGGTTGGACCTCGGCCAAAGACGTTATTTTAAAAGTGGCGGGTATTTTGACGGTCAAAGGCGGCACGGGTTACATTCTCGAATATTTCGGTCCGGGCGCCGAAAGTTTGTCTTGTACGGGCAAAGGTACGATTTGCAACATGGGCGCGGAAATCGGCGCCACGACCTCGACCTTCGCCTACGACGACTCGATGCGCCGTTATCTGCGTTCCACCGGCCGCGAAGAAGTGGTCAAACTCGCCGACGCCGTTGCCGAACACCTCACCGCGGACCCCGGGGTCTACGACCAACCCGAAAAATACTTCGACCAAATCATCGAAATCAATCTTTCCGAACTCGAACCGCACGTCAACGGCCCGTTCAGTCCCGACAGGGCATGGCCCTTGTCGCAATTGGCCCAAGCCGTGCGCGAAAACAATTGGCCCGAAGAGCTTTCGGTCGGGCTTATCGGTTCCTGCACCAATTCAAGTTACGAAGACTTGACGCGTGCGGCCAGCGTGGCCAGACAAGCGGCCGAAAAGAAAATCAAGGTCAAGTCCGAATTTACCATCACCCCCGGCTCCGAACAGGTACGCTACACCGCCGAGCGCGACGGACTTTTAGGGGTTTTCGGCGAAATCGGGGGCAAAGTGTTGGCCAACGCCTGCGGACCGTGCATCGGCCAATGGCGACGCCACGACGCCGAAAAACAAGAAAAAAACTCCATTATCACCTCCTTCAACCGCAATTTTTCCAAACGCAACGACGGCAATCCGAACACGCACTCGTTCGTCGCCTCGCCGGAAATCGTTACGGCCTTGACGCTTGCGGGCCGGCTGACCTTCAACCCCGCCACCGATACGATTGTCAACGAGGAGGGCGTAGCCGTGAAATTGGACGAGCCGGCGGGCGTCGAACTGCCGCCGTTGGGTTTCGACGTCAAAGACAACGGCTATCAGGCTCCCGCCGACGACGGCTCGAACGTGGAGGTAAAAGTCAATCCGTCCAGCGACCGTCTACAACTTTTGGCCCCTTTTCCGGCATGGGAAGGCACGGATTTGACGGGTCTGCGCCTGCTCATCAAAGCCAAAGGCAAATGTACGACCGACCATATTTCGATGGCCGGACCGTGGCTCAAATATCGCGGCCACCTCGACAACATCTCCAACAACACCCTCACCGGCGCCGTCAATTTCTTCAACGACAAAACCGACTGCGTGCGCAACCCGCTCACCGGTGAATACGCGGGCGTGCCGACCGTAGCCCGGGCTTTGAAAGCGTCGGGCATCGGAAGCGTCGTCGTCGGCGACGACAACTATGGCGAAGGTTCAAGTCGCGAACACGCCGCCATGCAACCGCGGTACCTCGGCGTACGGGCCATTCTCGTCAAATCCTTCGCCCGCATCCACGAAACCAACCTCAAAAAACAAGGTATGCTCGCGCTCACCTTCGCCGACCCCGCCGACTACGACAAAATCCGCGAAGACGACGTTATCGACATTCTCGGACTGACGGCCTTTACTCCGGGCAAACCCCTCACCGTCCGCCTCAACCATGCCGACGGTTCGTCCGAAGAAATCGCCGTAAACCACTCCTACAACGCCCAACAAATCGAATGGTTTAAGGCGGGCGGCGCCTTGAACTTGATTGGACAAAAATTTAGGAAATAAAAATCATGAGACGGGGTTTGGAGGTAGCCCCTTCAAACCCCGCGTTTTTTCCCATAATTTTAATGGGAAGTACCAAAGCAACAAGAAACAGAACGCTTGGTTTGAACGACGATGACCGTCGATTTAAAGAAAAACTCGTCGTTCTCAATGGAAAAGTTTCGTTTGACGACGTTTGTAACACCACGATTTGCCAAAACGTCTTTGACGTTCTGGATTTTTTGCCCGACGAATTCGCCGATTTGATATTCGTCGACCCGCCCTACAACCTTTCCAAAGACTTCGGAACCGTCAAATTCAAGACGTCAAGTTTGGCGAACTACCAAGCGTATTTGGAGAGCTGGTTGCCGAGAGTGGCGGCCAAATTAAAGCCGACGGGCTCGTTGTATTTGTGCGGCGATTGGAAGTCGGCCGGACCGATTCACAGCGTTTTGGACAATCTATTGATTATCCGCAACCGCATTACCTTCGAGCGGGAAAAAGGCCGCGGCGCCAAAACCAATTGGAAAAACGCCTCCGAAGACGTTTGGTTCGCCACCAAATCCGACGATTATTGTTTCAACGTCGAAGCCGTCAAAATCAAGAGAAAAGTCGTCGCCCCCTACACGGCCGACGGCATACCCAAAGATTGGCAAAAAGAGGAAGACGGAAATTTCAGGCTTACCCATCCGTCGAATCTTTGGACCGACGTAACGATTCCGTTTTGGTCCATGCCCGAAAACACCGAACATCCCACCCAAAAACCCGAAAAATTGTTGGCCAAAATCATTTTGGCCTCGTCGAAAGAAAACGACGTGGTTTTCGACCCGTTTCTGGGTTCGGGAACAACGTCGGTCGTCGCCAAAAAGCTCAATCGCAACTATGTCGGCGTGGAAATCAACGAAACCTACGCGCTTTTGGCGGAAAAAAGACTGTTTTTGGCCGAAACGGATAAAAAAATTCAAGGCTATTCGGACGGAGTGTTTTGGGAAAGAAACGCATTGACGAAAAGCAAGGGGGCGTGGCGGGGAATGGCTTAGACACAAACCAACGGCAGCCGGTGGACGCTAACCGATACGAGTCGTTTCGGGCGTTAAAAGTCCACGGGAATTAACCGGCCAAGATGTAAATAAACGATGTGCATAGGGTTGAGGAGTATATCCCCGGGGGTATTCCGGGCTTATGCTTTTTTGTTGCGGTAAATTAGGCTCAAGACGGTCAAACCCGTCAAAGCCGCAAAAACCGACGCGCCAAAAACCGCCAGTTTCGAGGTTACCAAAATTCCTTCGCCCATGCTTTCGAAAGCCAGTTCGGAAACGAAAAGAGACATAGTGAAGCCAATGCCGCAAAGCCAGCTCACGCCGTAAATCTGTTTCATGTCCACGCCTTGCGGCAGGGTGGCCAATCTTGTCTTGACGGCCAGCCAACTGAAAAGCGTTATGCCGATTTGTTTGCCGAAAACCAACCCCCCAAATATGCCCAAAGCCACGGGATGCCGGGCGACGTCGGAAATGCTTCCTTCCAGAACAACCCCTGCGTTGGATATGGCGAAAAGCGGCATAATCACGTAGGTTATCCATGGATGAAGCATATGCTCCACACGATTGAGGGGCGCGTCCGAATCGCGGGCCACGTCTTCGATTTTATCGATGACGAGCAGGGTCTTCTGCCGGTTTTTATCGACGACGTGCGCTTTTTGAAGGTCGTCGGTCAAAAGACGAATTTGGGTAAGCAAATAGTCGGGGGTGAGCTTGGGAGCCGAAGGCAGGGAAAAAGCCAAAAGTACGCCCGCTATCGTCGCGTGAACGCCCGATTTAAGCATCGCCAACCACATCGCTACCCCGAATATCGTATAGTAAAACATGGACTTGACCCCGAATCGATTCATCAACAACAGCACGCCGAAAATTCCGAGCGCCGTAAACAAAGCCTGAACGTTCAAGTCGGAGGTATAAAACAAAGCAATGACGACGACGGCGCCGAGGTCGTCGGCAATGGCCAATGCCGAAAGAAATATTTTCAATCCAAACGGCACGCGCTTGCCCAAAAGCGAAAGCATACCCAACGAGAAGGCGATGTCGGTAGCGGTCGGAATACCCCAACCCCTTATCGTCGCTTGCCCGGAATTGAAATAAGCGTAAATAAGCGCGGGCATAAGCATACCTCCGACGGCGGCCAAAACGGGCAAAACGGCGTGCCGGGGATTGCTGAGCTCGCCCGCCAATATTTCCCGCTTGATTTCCAAACCGACGAAGAGAAAAAATATCGTCATCAGCCCGTCGTTAATCCAATGGACGAAACCCATCGAAAGATTGTATCCTTCGAGGCCGATAATCAGTTCGTGGCGATGCCAAAATTCGAGGTAACTGTGTTCGCCGACAACGTTCGCCCAAACCAAGGCGGCCAACGTCGCGAAAATCAGCCACACGCTGCCAAAGGTTCCGCTTCGGACAAAACGCGCAAAGGTCGGCCCCAACTCCGCCACCGCACGAATAGGCGAGCGCCGCAAACGGACATTAACCACGCCGCCCCGGCGGCCGCCTTTTTTTCCGCTTAGTTCCTCGGCCTTGCGAATTTTTGGTTTGGCGCCCTCGAATTCTTCTTCAAATTCGTCGCCGGTTTCGGGATTAAGAACGTTCGACGATATCGGAGAAAAGGCGGGCGGCGTTTGGGTTTGCACCTCGGGCGACGCATCCGGAGCAGGCTCCGAACCCTCGACCCCGGCAACCGACGAGTCTTCGACGCGTCCTGACTTCGTTTCGGCACGACCGGCGCCTTTGGTCTTGGCGCCCCGCTCCGTTTTCGACCTAAGCTTACCCGCTTTTTTGCTCATCCGTCGGATTTTTGCCGCAAAAATAGTTATTTTTTCGCTTTACCCCTTAGTTTGGCGATTAAATCCACTTTCGATTCCTTGCCCGCCATCATACGACGCAGGTTCGTACGGTGGGTAAAAACGATGTATACAAACAACGCCACGCCCACCGCAAACAAAACACGGTTGTCGGGGTCGGTCAGCAAAACGTAAACGGGAAAAGAGCCAACGGCAATCATCGAGGCCAAAGAAACCATTTGAAAGACCAAAAGCACGACCACGAACACGGCCACGCCCACGCCGCAGGCGCCCGGAGCTATCGCCAACATCATACCCAATATAGTATTCACCCCTTTTCCTCCTTTAAACCCCGCAAAAACGGTGTAGACGTGCCCGACAACCGCCGCCACGCCGCACAAAAGCTGTTGAACCGTTCGGCTTTCGGAGCCCTCGAAAGCCAAGAACCACACCGGAAGCATCGCCGCCAACCAACCTTTAAGCACGTCCAGCAACTGCGTCGCAAAACCGGCCTTAAATCCGTAAACACGGTACATATTCGTGCTGCCGGCGTTGCCGCTGCCGTGCGTGCGTATATCCGAACCGTAAAAGTACCTGCTTATCCATATCGCGGGCGGCAAAGAACCCAAGACGTAAGCCGCCACCATTGCCATCGCCGTTTCCATACGTCTCAACTATGATTGCGGGCGAAATTTAACGATTTCTACAACACGTACATTTTTACTTTCTCCTCCCCGCATTTTTTTTCGGTTGCACCGAGCAAGTACTTTTTATGGATGCAAATTCCGTTTTAAAAATCAAAAAAGAACGCATCGGTTCATCTCGACCTTCTTCCAATTTCTATATTAAAATTGATTAAAAACATTGAAATTGCCGTTAAGCGCTTCAAGACCAAATAATTTAGAATAAAAAACAATAATTTTTTTAATTTTTTGTTTATACGCATGGTTCCGTAAGTTTTTTGAAAATGGTAAAAGGGCCCCAATCGTTTTCCGACTCGTAGGGGCTTCACAATGGTAAATGGATTTCAAAAAGCGACGACAACCGCTTTCAACGGGCCGTCTTAAAAAATGAAACAATGAAAATGAAAACGGCGGGCTTCGACAATTGACGAAGAAATGGTCCTGTTGCGTGTTTTTTGTTCCTTCCGAAAAAGTCGCTATTCACGGCCTTACTCTGCCCCGTCCGTCGAAAAAGCACGAATAAATACCATTGTTTTATATAACTTTGCATATATGTTGAGGGGATTTATATTTTGGATTTTTACGGCGGCAGCGGTGCCGGCCCAGAACCCCGTTTCCGGCGTCGTCAATCGTTACACGCCCGTGGTGGATTTCGATTATTGTCTATCGCAGGTAACGGTTGAAAACGGTTCGATAGTCGCGCCCGGCGACCGCGTGCTCATCATTCAAATGAAAGGCTTGACCATAAACCGCAGTCAGCCTTCTTCGCACACCGACCCCGTTGAGTTTGGTTCGATTACGGCGGTAAACAACACGGGACTCTACGAATTTTCCGAAGTTTTGTCGGTCTCCGGCAACGTCGTTACTTTGGCTTATCAGCTTTTGAATTCTTACACTCCCGCCGACTTGGTGCAAATGATATACGTACCGAAATATTCGGGGGACGTGGTGATAAACGGGACACTGACGGCGGCGGAATGGAACGGCGTTACGGGCGGCGTTTTGGCTTTGGAGGTCGAAGGAACGCTGACGTTTGCGGCGAACGTGGACGTTTCGGGAAAAGGCTTTCGCGGCGGCGCCGTTACGCCCATGGATCACAATGTTTGTCCGTTTTTGGGTTTGCCCTACGGTTTTTTTATGGCCTCCCAACCCGAGGAGTACGACATGCAGTTTGTGGCGGGTCGTAAAGGGGAAGGGGCGGCGCATTTCGGCGAGGACATTCGCGCGCGCGGCGCCATGGCCAACGGCGGCGGCGGCGGCAATCGACACAACGGCGGCGGCGGCGGCGGCGGCGGTTTCGCCCAAGCCGGACGCGGCGGAAACATCAACTCTTCCAACGGTTGCGGCGCCGGCGCGGCGCTGGGCGGCGAAGGCGGCCGCTCGCTTCAATCCTTTCTTGGCGCCGGCCTGAGCCGCGTTTTTCTTGGCGGCGGCGGCGGAAGCGGAGAAATCAACAACTACTCCGACAACGGCAACCTCGACGGCCAACCCTCCGGACGCAACGGCGGCGGACTCGTTTTCATTCGTGCCGGCGCCATCGACGGCAACAATCGCTCCGTTTCCGCCAACGGTTTTTCCGCACCCGTAACTTATTACGAGGGCGCGGGCGGCGGCGGCGGCGGCGGCGGTATTTTCATCGTTTGCCCCAACGTCCAAAATCTTACGCTCAACGCCCGCGGCGGCAAAGGTGGAGACGTCTGGCACGACAACACCCGATGTATGGGGCCGGGCGGCGGCGGCGGCGGCGGCGTTGTCGCCCTCTCTTCCCCCAACGCCCCTCCGACCGTCGTCATCAACGTCGCCGGCGGACAAAACGGCATTAACGTCCTTTCCGAAGACCCCATTAACAACGCCGCCACCTGTCTTTTGAACAACGCCCCCGAACACGGCGCCGCTCCGGGACAAAACGGCCTTTCCCGCTTCAATTACCAATTTCCACAATCGTCGGCCGTCGGCGGACCGCCCGCATTAACGCTCGTCGTAACCCCGCACCCTTGTCCCCAAAACCCCGTCGGAAACATTACCGCCGTTGCCACGGGTGGTTCGCCCCCCTTGGAATATTCCGTGGACGGCGGAAGTTTTCAAACCAATCCCGTTTTTACGGGATTGACCCCCGGTTTGCATACCTTTCGCGTACGCGACCAGCGCGGTTGCGAATCCCAATTGTCCGCCGCGCAAACCTACAACTACGAGTATGCGGCGCCCACGGCCGTCGTTGTCAATGCCTCCTGCGGCAACAACGGCGAAATTTCCGCCGCCGTCAATTCCGGACAAACGCCCCACACGTTTATCCTTTCCCCCGGTACAAGCAATACAACCGGGCTTTTCACCGGATTGGCGCCCGGAAGTTATACGCTCACCGCCCGCGACGCCAACGGTTGCGCAGAAACCCTCAACTTGACCGTCGCCTTCGTCCCCACCGACTTGGCCGCCACCGCAAACGTTGCCAACGCCGTCTGTTCCGGCGGTACGGGTAGCGTGTCCATTGTCGCCTCCGGAGGCATTATCCCCTACGAATATTCGCTCGACGGCGGCGCGTTCGTTTCCACGCCCAACTTCTCGAATCTGGCCATCGGGGCGCACGGCGTCGTCGTCAGAGACCGCGTCGGTTGCACCGTAAGCGTCAATTTCAACGTTGGGCCGCCGGCCAACGCTTTGACCGTTGCCGCAACCGTCACCCAACTCGTTTCCTGTACCCAAAACGGCGCCGTACGCGTCGACGCCACGGGCGGCAATCCCCCTTATCAATACGCCCTTCAAACGGGTGCGCCGGCGTTTCAAACCTCGAACGTGTTTACGAACTTGGCTTATGGTTCGTATGTTTTCGTCGTTCGCGACGCGGCGGGATGCGAACTGACGACGGCGGCGCAAGTGGACAGCCTTCAACCCGGCCCACCGACGTTTAATTTCGTTATCGAACGTTTTGCGGGTTGTCCCGATGAAAACGGAGTCATTGCGGGTGACGGACGGATACGGGTGGTCGTTTCGGGTGGAACGCCGCCGTTTCGATATTCGTCCAACGGCACAACTTTCCAAGCCTCGAATATTTTCGATCCCGTTCCGGCGGGAAATTACTTATTCTTTGTGGCGGACGCGGCGCAATGTACCACCTCGCGCCCGTTTGCCATGACCCCGCCCGACGAACCGCTCAATCCCGTGTTTTCTTTTGTTACGCCGACGTGTCCGGGCGGTTCGGACGGCTCTATAAGCGTAGGGGTTTCCAACGGCTTGCCGCCCTATTCGTTTCAACTCGACGGCGGCGTTTCCCAATCGGGGACGACGGTTACGTATTCGAATTTGGCGGCGGGCACGTATTCGGTGCGCGTGGCCGACGCTTACGGATGCGTCGTCGTTCAAGAATTTGTTTTGACCGACCCCGAACGTCCCATTCAGGCGGTGGTCCAAACTTTGGAGGCGCCCCGATGCCGAGGTCAGGCGCAAGGACGCATTCGATTGTCCGTCCGTCCCGACCCCGACGACCCCGACGGATTCTATGGAACCCCTCCTTTTCGTTTTTCCGCCAACGGCGTCGATTTTCAAGATTTCGTCAATCCCACCGACGTAACCGGTTTGGACATCGGCCAAGAATACGTTTATTATTTTATGGATGCGAACGGTTGTCGAACGACGGCGACCATCAACTTTGACGGTCCGGACACCGTCCTGTATTTACGGGCGTTTACACGCGAAGTCTTTTGCGCGGGGGACAATTCGGGCGTGATATTCCCGCAAGGCGGCGGCGGAACCCCGCCCTACGAATATCGCCTGCAAGGCGTGGACGTGCCGATAAACATCGACTATACGGCCGTGGATTCGTTTCCCAATCTGCCGGCGGGCGAATATCGATTGTGGGTGCGGGACGCTTTGAATTGCGGCGTTACGCAGGAACTCGTTGTTTTGTTGCGCAGCCGTCCCCCCTTGTTGTTTGAAACCGACCGACAAGACCTCAAATGTTTCGACGACAATTCGGGTAGAATTACGGTGAGCGTTTCGGGCGGAACGCGGCCTTATCGGGTGCTGTTGGAAGGAATCAACGACGATTACGTTGCGGGTGCGCCCTTGCAAACGACGTTTGTGTTTTCGCAATTGGCGGCCGCGCCCCAAGTACGGGTTATCGTCGTGGACAGCGCGGGCTGTCGGGTTTCGGGGCCGATATTTTCTTTGTCCGAACCGCCGGCGCTCGAAGCCTTGACCGTTTCGACGAAAGCCGTGCGTTGCGCAGGGGAAAAGAACGGTTACGTCGCTTTCAGGATTACGGGCGGAACGCCTTTTGCCGAAGGAAATCCGTATCGGGTCTTTTTTGCCGGCACGCTTCGGCGCGGCCAAGAGGTCGATACGCTCGTCAATCTTTCGGGTGGAAATTATTCCGTTCCCGTACGCGACGCCAACGGATGCGAAACGGTGTTCGGCTTCGTCATTGGCGAGGCCGACGAACTGACCGTAACCCCCGGAAGCCTCAAACCCGAGACCTGCGAAGGCGACCGCGACGGCTCCGTTACCTTCAACGTTACGGGCGGCGCAACGCCTTACAGTTTCGTTTGGAGCCACAATCCGAATTTGGACGCCCCTACGGCCAACGGCCTCGCGCCCGGACGTTACGAATTGACCGTAACCGACGCTTACGGTTGCGTGCGCAAAAGCGACGTTTTATTGGGCGGGGGATTCGCCCGCGCGGGCGACGACCGACAACTTTGCGTCGAAAACGGTCGAAGCTCGCCGCTTTTCCTCGGTACGGGACAACCCCAAGGCGGTCAATGGACGGGGCCCGGACTCATGCTCTCCAACGGTGCGGCGTACTTCGATTACGCGCTCGTCGGACAACCGGGAACTTACACGCTCGCCTATACTTACGGCCCTTGTCGCGACGAGGTCAAAATCACCGTTACCGAAGCCTTGCGTTTTCCGATTTCCAACGTTTGCCGACAAGACGCGGGAACGATTTCTTTGCCCGACCCCGGCGCCGGCTTTTGGGAACTCGACGGAAAACGTCTTTCCCAAAACGCCGTCGACCTTTCGAGCCTCAACAACGGACGGCACGTTTTGCGCCATTGGGCGGATGAAAGGCGCGACTGTGGTACGGAGTCCGTGTTTTTTATTCGTTCCGAACCCCGAGCCGCCTTTGCACCGACGGCGGAAACCTTGGCCGTAGGCGCGGCCCTCATAGAATTTGAAAATCTGACGCGCGGCGAAAACACCTACTCGTGGGACTTCGGCGACGGTTCGACCTCCAACGAAACCCACCCCAAAAAACAATTTCTGCTTCCGGGCGTATATACCGTAACGCTCACCGCCACCAACGATGCGGGATGCCGGGGCCAAACGTCAAGAACGTACACGATTATCGGCGCCGCGGACAGCATGAGCATCGCCATTCCCAACGCCTTTTCCCCCAACGGCGACGGCGTCAACGACGAATGGACGATTTTCGCCCCGTCGATGAAAAAACAAAAAGTGGAAATTTACGGGCGTTGGGGACACCGCGTCTATTTGCAAGAGATTGACGGCTTGTTGGAAACCATCCGTTGGGACGGTACGTATCTGAATCAACCCGTTCCCGAAGGCGTGTTCGTTTACAAGTATACGGCGACGACGTTTTCCGGCATGGAAGCGTATCGCGTCGGAACGATAACGATTATTCGCTAACGGTGAAAAGAATCGCGGTTGTGGCGGCAACGGAATTGGAGGCCTTGCCGACGATTGAACGTTACGCGTTGCCAAAAACGCCATGGGGTTACGGCAACGGTTCGATTTCGGTATGGATAACGGGAGTGGGGGCGGCAAACACGGCGCTAAAAACCGCTTTTTTTGCACAAAAAGACGACAGATGCGATTTGTGGATAAATATCGGTATTGCGGGGGCCTACGACGGGAAGGCGGAGTTGGGCGGAATTTGGGAGGTGGTCTCCGAGCGTTACGGCGACGTCGGCGCCGAAACGCCCGACGGCTTCATGACCGCCGCCGAAATCGGTTTTCCGCTTTCCGACCGGCCCCAAGACGTTTTCGTCAATCCCCGGCCGTACGGTAAAGTTCGTTCGGCCGCGGGATTGACGGTGCAAACCTGTTCGGGAACGCAGAATACCATAGCGTTGCGTTGTAAAAAGTTCGCCGCCGATTTGGAGACCATGGAGGGCGCGGCGTTTTTTCAATCGGCGTTATGGCACGAGACGAATTTTTGGGCGTTTCGCGCCGTGTCCAACGTTGTGGCGCCGCGCAACGTTTCGATGTGGAAAATTCGCCCCGCCATTGAAAACATGAATATTTTTTTGTGGCGAATTTTGGAAGACGAACTAAATTTGAAGCGATGAAACAGTGGTTTGAGCGAATGCCCGTCTATATGCGCGCGGTGTTCGTAATGCAATTTTTGGGCCTGATAATACTGACGTTGTGGTTGGCGGCCTCGGTGCTGATACCGCTTTGTGTCGCGTTGATATTGGCGATGTTGTTGTTGCCGGCGGTCAAACGTATGGAAAAGTGGCGCATACCTTCCATAGCGGCGGTGGTGTTGGCGCTTTTGGGGCTTATCGTTTCCTTCGGTTCGATAGCGACGTTTTTTTCGATGCAGTTTTCGGGGTTCGCGAGCGAGGCGCCGCTTTTACGCCAAAGATTCACGTACATCGTCAATAGCTCGAAGGAAAAAATCAACGAGGTGGCGGTCGACAAACTCAACCTCGACCCCGGTTACGTTGACGAGCTGTTACAGTTTGAATTGACGGAGGCCTCACACGGCGCCGGCGCCCTCATTGGAGTGGCTTTTGAAAAAACGACGGGGTTGATGCTGACCATAGGTTTGAGTCTGGTTTTTGCTTTTTTCTTTTTGTTGTATCGAAGATCGTTTCATAAGTTTTTCATTCTTGTAACGCCCGAAAACCGCAGTCGAACGTTTCGACGCGTGGTGCGCAACATCGAAAAACTCGCTCAAAATTACGTCGTGGGGCTGTTTACCGTAGTGGTCATCATTGGTTCGATAATAACGCTGGGGCTGACGATACTGGGCATCAAATATGCGGTACTATTGGGTTTTTTGTCGGGGATGTTGGTGGTGGTGCCGTATATCGGCTTGGCAACGGGGTTTATATTAACGTTGTTGGTTACGGTGGTAACCAAGGATTCGGGGTGGTATTTCGTGGGGGTGGCGGTGGTTTTCGGATTGACCCAAGTACTCGAAAGCAACTTGATAACGCCGAGCATCGTCGGCAACAAAGTAAAAATCAACCCGATGGCGGCGATGACGGCCCTGTTCGTCGGACAAATGATTTGGGGGGTGGCGGGCATGATATTGGCCATACCCATGTTGGCGATGGTCAAGGTCGTCTTCGACCACGTCGACGAGCTTCAGCCTTACGGATTTTTGTTGGGCAGCGAGTTCGCCGACAACGTTTACGAACCCTACGACGAGGATTTGGACGAGGTCGACGTTATGCCCGTCATCAGTTTCAAAACTTCCGAAGCGCCGCCCCCGCCTCCCGTACCTACGGGCGTTCAAGCGTTGGATTTGGACGAAAAACAACAATAAGAAAAATTTCATTTTTTCAATATTATTACGCGTACAAAACGTATTTGACAAACTCAACAATAAATTATTTTGATTTTTCTCGAATTTACCCCCTTTTTTCGTATGTAATGAATGTATTGTGAACCGTTTTGTCGTTTATTTTTTTGTTGGATATTTGTTTTCGTACGATTTTCTGTCATAAATTTGCAAAAATTTACACAGCAAATGTGCTTAAACAACCATTGCAACCACATGAGTAACGGCTGTACAAGCATTTTCTTCATGCTCGTATGCCTCATCGGAATATTCGCCGAATCGGCGTACGGCCAAGCGCCGCAAGACGTACGTCGTCGACGAACGGTGCAAAAACCGTCTTCCATCCAAACGCAAAAACCCGCTCCGGCTCCGCAAAAAGCGGCGCCCCCCGTGGAAGCAAGCGTCGTATCCGGCCGGGTGTACGACGCCGAAACGGGCGAGGCGCTCATCGGCGCCTCGGTGCAAACCGTCGGCCAATCTTACGGCGCCTACGCCGATGAAAACGGCCGCTTCAAGTTTCGTTTGCCCGAAAACGCCCCCGATACGGTCGACGTCGAAGTGTATTACGTCGGTTACGGACGTCGGCGATTCAGCGTACCCAAAAACGGCGGGGTCATTGACGGCGCACTGACGCTCGAAGCCGTAACGCTGGACGCAACGGTCGTCATTACAGCCTCGCGCGTGCCGCAACGCATTCTCGACGCGCCGGTAACGATTTCGGTCGTTACGGCCAAAGACATCGAAGACCGCATCCAACCCTACCTTTCCGACCTTTTTCGCGACAACGTCGAATACAAAGTGGACCAAAGCGTCGACCCGTACTCTTACAACGCCGTAACCACGCGCGGCATTCGGGGCATGGAGCGCTTTATTTTGATGCAGGACGGCCTGCGTATTTCGTCGCCGACCAACGAGCCGCTCATGGTCGCCGAAAACATGCCGCTGTATATGGTCAAACAGGTGGAGATGGTTTCGTCTTCGGCGTCGGCGTTGTACGGCGCGGACGCGCTGGCGGGCGTCGTCAACCTCGTCACCTACAAACCCGAAGAAATCAACGGCGTTCGCGCAGGCGTGCGCTCGGGGATGTACGACTATTATTCGGGCCATTTGCTTTTCGGCAAAAAACTGGGAAAGGTGGGACTGCGTTTGGGCGCAAACTATTTTTACGACGGCAATTACGCCCTCCCGCGTTTTTATCGCAAAGAGTTCGAGGGGTTGAACGAGTATGCCTCGGGGACGTTTTCTACGATGTTCGGCCCCATGACCCCGTCCACGCCCTTCAATCCGCGCTACGAATTTCGACGTACGGGCTACAGCCTCGACGCGCTCGTTACCTACGAGGATTGGAACTTCAACGTCAGTCGCCACTCCGCCCGCCATCCCACGGCCACGGGCTATTTCCCTACCAACGCCATTTACAACCATTCGGCCTTCTACGAGCAGTCGGTAACCAAAATCAGCGCGACGTACAACAAAAAAGTAAGCGACCGCATGGACTTGCAAACGCTGATGATGACCTCGATTTACGAACTCAATTCACAATCCAACTTCCGCAACGTGTATTCGGGCATGGAGCCGGGATATAAATTCGGTTTTGGGTCGATGGGCTTCTTTGAACAGACGGTCAATTACACGCTTCCGAAATGGAAGCTGACGGGCGGCTTGGTGTATCAACCGTATTTTTCGACGCCGAAAGGCGAGGACTTGGACCGGCCGGTAGACGTTACCCGTACGATACAAGCCAATATTTTGGGTTCGGACATTCGTGCGGAATACTTTTCGTTGCGCTACGACAACTTCGGGGCCTTTGGGCAAGCGATATTCAAACCGACGGAAAAATGGGCGCTGACCGCCGGCGCACGCTACGATTACAACACCCGTTATTTTTCGGCTTTCAACCCGCGTGCGGGCATCGTTTTCAACCCCACCGACGGCGCGGCCTTGAAACTCTTTTACGGTTCGTCGTTTTACGCGCCCTCGCCGCTCGACGCTTACGACCAATACGGTTCGTTCATCGTCGTCCAAAACCAAGCGGGACAAGATTCGTCGTGGAAATCGTTTTTCCGCCACCTCGCCAACCCCGGACTCAAACCCATCTACAACCGCAATCTCGAATTCAACTACACGCACAACATCGGCGATTTCCGCCTCGCCCTGACGGGGTACGTCATGTTTTTGGAAAACTTGTATTACGAATCCAACGACGCGACGACGCTCAATTTATACAACGGTCGAGACCGGGGTTACAGCGTGGACTACATCGAGGTTCGGGTCAACAACGGCAAACAAATCAATTACGGCGGCCACTTGGATTTGCAATATCGGGCGAAACTCGGCGCCAAAGCCCGACTGACGGCCTTTGCCCGATTCGGTTTCTTGGACGGCGAACAGGAGTTTTTCGGCGTCAAGCAAAACATTCCCTATATTTCCCAATTCCAACAGCGCACGGGATTGTTGTTTGTTTACGACAAGTTTTCGGCTTACGCGTCGCTCATGGCCATGAGCGAACAACGCACCGTCGTTCCCAATCCCGAGGACTCTTACCGCCACCTTACGCTTCCGGGATACCACACGCTGGACGTGAATTTTTCCTATAAAATATTGCCGTATCTGCGTCTGTTCGTGGAATTTGAAAATCTTACCAATCAAAAATTTTATCATCCCAACCGTTTTGCCACGCCGTCGGACTTTTTCGGCGTGCCGCAAATGCCGTTCCGCTTTTTCGGCGGCGCCAACCTGAATCTGAATTTCAAAGACAAACAACGATAAACGAAACACAAGTTGTTAAACAAAAAGGGGGCGTGCGGCGCGGCCCCCTTTTTGTTTTTGATACCAAAGACAAACGGTTGTTGTTTTTAACCTATCGTCGTCGTTACCCGCGTTCAACCTTAGCACGTTTTTTGAAATAATTCATAAAGGCTTTGTCGTTGATTTTCCCACGCCGTCCCGTTTATAACCCGGGGTGGCCGTGGCGGCAAACGGCGTAATTTTGTATCAAAAAAATAAACATGCCCTTATACGTATCGTTGCACAACCATACGGAATTTTCGCTCTTGGACGGCGCGGCCAAAATCGACTCGCTCGTATCGAAAGCGTGCGGGTGCGGCATGAGCCACGTGGCCATTTCCGACCACGGCAATATGTACGGCGTACCGAAATTCGTCATGACCGCCAAGAAAAAAGGCATCAAACCGGTCATTGGCTCGGAATTTTATCTTGCCGAACGCTCGCGGTTCGAAAAAAAAGCAAGCGACAACGAAAACGACACCTTCCACCAAATTCTTTTCGTCAAAAACGAACGGGGTTACAAAAACATCGTCAAACTGAGTTCGCTGGCTTTCACCGAAGGTTACCACTTCAAACCGCGCATAGATTTCGAGCTGTTGCAAAAATACTCCGATGGATTGATAGCGACGACGTGCTGTTTGGCCTCCGAAATCAACCAGTGCATTCTCAAAAAGGGCGAGGCGGAGGCGGAAAAAGTGTTCTTGCGGTACTTGGAGGTGTTCGGAAACGATTATTATGTCGAACTCCAACGCCACGGCCTGCGTGAACAAGACCTTTGCAACGAAGTGTTGTTGAGGTGGGCGAAAAAATACGACGTTAAAGTCATCGCGACCAACGACGTTCACTACGTGGACGAGGAGGACAGCGAGGCGCACGACCTGCTTTTGGCCCTCCAAACGGGTCGCGAACTCAACGACCCCAAACGCTTCCGGTTCACCGACGACTCCGGCCGCCTCAACCGCCAATTCTTTTTCAAAACCCCCGACGAAATGGCGCAAATCTTTTCCGATTTGCCCCACGCGTTGGAAAACACCGTCGAAATCGCCGAAAAATGCGACTTTGAACTCAAACTGACGGGCGAGCTCATCATGCCCACCTACCGCGTCCCCGAAGGTTTCGCGACGATGGACGACTATCTGGCGCATTTGTCGTGGCAGGGTGCGAAAAAAAAATACGGAGAAATTACGGCCGAGGTCGAAGAACGCGTCAAACGCGAACTGGCCATCATCAAACAAATGGGGTTCGCGGGTTATTTTTTGATTGTTCAGGAATTTACCAACGAGGCCCGAAAACGCGGGGTGATGGTCGGCCCCGGGCGCGGTTCGGCCGCCGGAAGCGTCGTCGCTTACGTAACGGGCATCATCGACATCGACCCCCTCAAATACCAACTGCTTTTCGAGCGCTTTCTCAATCCCGAACGCGTTTCCCCTCCCGATATCGACATCGATTTCGACGACGAGGGCCGCCAGCAAGTCATCGACTTCGTCATCGAAAAGTACGGCAAAGATTGCGTTTCGCAAATCATCACCTACGGAACGATGGGCGCGAAAACGGCCGTTAAGGACGTGGGCCGGGTGCTGGGCGTGCCGTTGCAAACCGTCAACGAAATCTCCAAACTCATTCCCGAGCGCCCCGGGATGAACTTCGACAAAGCCCTCAACCCCGAAGAAAACCCCGACCATTGGCGCCAACTCAAAGAAACGTTCGAAAGCCCCGACCCGCTCATCGCCAAAATGATGCGTTTCGCCAAAACGCTCGAAGGTTCGGCGAGGCACACCGGTATTCACGCGGCGGGGGTCATCATCGCACCCTCCGACGTGTCCGACGTTGCGCCCATCGCCATCAACAACACCCGCGACCGCATCGTTACCACTCAATGGGACGGCCCCACCGCCGAACTCGCCGGCCTCCTCAAAATGGACTTTCTCGGCCTTAAAAACCTGTCCATTATCCGCACCGCCGTCCAAATGATTGAAAAAAACCGGGGCGTAAAAATCGACGTCGACAACATCCCCCTCGACGACCCCAAAACCTACGAACTCTATCAACGCGGCGAAACCGTCGCCACCTTTCAGTTCGAGTCCGACGGCATGAGAAAATACCTCAAAGAACTCAAGCCCACCAACATCGAAGACCTCATCGCCATGAACGCCCTTTACCGCCCCGGGCCAATGGACAACATTCCGACCTTTATCCGCCGAAAACACGGACTGGAAAAAATCGAATACCTTCACCCGTTGCTCGAACCGATTTTGAGCAACACCTACGGCATCATGGTCTATCAAGAACAGATTATGGAATGCGCGAGGGCGTTGGGAGGATATACGCTCGGCGGCGCCGACCTCCTTCGTCGAGCCATGGGCAAAAAGAAAAAAGACGTCATGGAAAAAGAACGCGCCAACTTCATCGAAGGCGCGAAAAAAAACAACATCCCCCCCGAAAAAGCCGGCGAAATTTTCGACGTCATGGAAAAGTTCGCCGAATACGGCTTCAACAAATCCCACTCCGCCGCTTATTCCGTCCTTGCTTTCCGTACCGGTTACCTCAAAGCCAACTATCCCGCCGAATACATGGCCTCGGTGCTTTCCCACAACCTCGACAACATCGAAAAAATCACGTTTTACATCGAAGAATGCCGGCGCATGGGACTTAAAGTTTTACCCCCTTCGGTGAACGAATCCGAATACCTGTTTTCGGCGCACCCCCGGCGTCCCGAAATTCGCTTCGGTTTGGGCGCGATAAAAGGTGTGGGCGAAGCGTCGGCCAAAGCCATTATCGAGGAGCGCGCGGCCGGCGGGCCGTACCGTAGCATTTTCCATCTGGCCGAACGAGTACCGGCCAAGTTGCACGGCAAACGCGTCTTGGAAAGTTTGGCTTACGCCGGCGCCCTCGACGGCCTCGGCGAAACCGACCGTTCCCAATATTTCGCCCCCTACTCCAAAACCGACGAATCCAACGCCATCGACAAAGCCACGCTTTACGCCGCCTCCGTGCAAAAGGACAAAGAATCGGGCGCGGTGAGTCTTTTCGGTGGCGGCGGAGCGCAGGCGCCGCTTGCCGAACCCCCGTTGCCCGTGATTACCGCCCCATGGCCGCTCATCGTCCGCCTCAATCATGAACGAAACGTCATCGGATTTTACCTCTCCGGGCATCCGCTCGACCGTTACCGCGAAATTCTTGCCGCCTACACCAACACCGATTGCGAACGCATCACCGAATTTAAACGCCGCGAGGTGCGTTTCGGAGCCATCGTTACCCAAGCCGCCGAACGAATCTCGAAAAAAGGTACCAAATACGGACAGTTCGTCGTCGAAGATTATACCGGAAAACTCGATTTTTCTCTTTTCAATGAAGATTACGCCAAGTTCAAGGGCTTTTTGGAAATCAACAATTTGGTTTTCATTCGCGGACGTTACGAACCCAGATTCCATTCCGATTCCGAATTTGAGTTGAAAATCACCGACGTGCGTCTGCTCGAAGACGTCGCCAAACTCGTGCGCGAAGTCTGCATCCAACTTGTGGTTTCAAGCGTGGACAACGCCTTGGTGCTTTCGCTCGAAAACGTCGTCTCCAAATACAAAGGAAAATGTCCGTTGAAATTCAAAATCAAGGACGAGGCCACGGGCGCGGTCTTGGCCTTGCAATCGCGCACCGCCGCCGTCGAACCCGTTCCCGAACTTTACGACGAACTACGCAAACTCGACGTACCTTTTTCGATACGCTAAGCCCAAACGAAAACGTTGCGCGGGGATAATCCGTATTTTTGCACCGAAGAAAGGCAAACCATGAAACCGGGTACAATTGTGGGTTGGATATGGATGATGTTGGCGGGCATGGGATGCGCCGGTTCCGGAGGTCAATCCCAACCGCCGTCCGCCGAAAATCCGGCCCCGCGCGTAAAACCGGGATTGGCCGTGTTGTTGGAAAACAATTTTCTCATAGGCAAAAAAATCGCCGTCGTTTGCAATCACACCGCCCGCATCGGCCAAACCCATTTGGTCGATACCCTCACGACGACGGGCGTAAAAATCGTTTCCATTTTCGCCCCCGAACACGGCTTTCGAGGACAAGCCGAAGCGGGACAATCGGTTGTGGACGGCAAAGACCCCAAAACCGGTATTCCCGTCGTTTCCCTTTACGGCGAGCGCCACGGCCCCCGTCAATCCGAAATTTCGGGCCTCGACTTCGTCGTTTTCGACGTACAGGATGTCGGCGCAAGATTTTATACTTATATTTCCACTTTGACTTACGTCATGGACGCTTGCGCACAAGCCGAAGTCGAGTTGATTGTCTTGGACCGTCCCAATCCCAACGGTTTTTTCGTGGACGGACCTTTAATGAAAAACGCGTACAAATCGTTTGTCGGAATGCACAACGTACCCATAATTCACGGTATGACCGTCGGCGAATACGCGACAATGGTCAATGAAGAAGGCTGGCTCAAAACCGGAAAAAAAGCAAAGTTGCACGTGGTAACCACTCAAAACTATCGGCACGACATGCGTTGGAACGATACGAAAATGGATTGGGTCGCGCCGTCGCCCAACCTTCCCACACCCGAATCCGCCGAACTTTATCCCGTACTGTGCTGGTACGAAGGCACAAGCGTCAGCGTCGGACGAGGTACAAAAACACCGTTTTCCGTCGTCGGATTTCCCACTTCGCGTACATTCAACGATACGGTTTTAGGCGCTTTAACCCTCAAATCCACCACCTTTACCCCGCGTCCGACGCCGGGAAAATCGGCCAATCCCTTGTACAAAGACCAAGTTTGTCATGGATATTTGCTGACGTTGGACCCTCAAAGTTCGGGCAACAATCGTTTTATCGCCGGAGTCGAATTGTTGAAACTTATGTATAAATCTTACGACGGAGACAAACCTTTTTTCAATTCTTTTTTTGAAAAACTGACGGGAAGCGAACAGCTAAAAGCGGACGTTGTTGCCGACAAACCCTCCGTCGATATTTGGCAAAGTTGGCAGGAAGACATCGACAAATTCAAAGCCGTTCGCAACAAATACTTGCTTTATCCGTGATAACACAGGTATATCAAAACGAGGGTTACGTGTGGGTGGACGTAACCAATCCCACGCAGGACGAATTGACGGCCATCGGGGAAAAATATCGTCTTCATCCCGACATGCTCGAGGATTTTTTGGAGCCGCACCACCTTCCCAAAGCCGAAAAATTGCACGGCGTACAGTTTATAATGTTGCGATGTTTCGACGAACGCGCGAACCTGCAAGCCCAAACCATACACGATTTGTCTCGAAAACTGGCCATTTTTATCGGCGATGATTACGTACTTACTTTGCATCGCGGGCAAATGCCTTTTTTTGAAAAATTTAAACGCGAATGGACGCAAACCAATGAACGAGAATACGATCGAAGGGCAATGGCTTTGGCGGCCGAAATCATGGCGGCCGTAGCCGACAGCTATTCCATTACTCTCGAAGCAGCCGAAAATACCATCGACGGTTTCGAACGCAAAATTTTTGACAACGTCAAACAACCGTTTACTTTCAAAGAATTTTACGAACTCAAACAACATTCCTCGGTCGTCAAGAGTCTTTTGAGAATGCAACAAAACATCGTCGTAAAATTATGGTCGGAATATCCCGCCTACCAACATTGTCTTAAAAGCGTCGAGGAAAACGTCGGCAACCATCTCTACCGCGCCACGGCCATCACCGACAATCTCGCCAACATTCTCAACGTTTATTTATCCCTTTCCGCGCACAACACCAACGAAATCATGCGCGTACTAACCATGCTTTCGGTATTCTTTCTTCCGCTGACGTTTATTGCGGGCGTATACGGAATGAACTTCGACAACATGCCCGAACTTCATGTTTGGTGGGGATATCCCATGGCGTGGGGACTGATGATTGTCGTCGTTTTGATTATTTATATTTATTTCAAACGCAAACAATGGTTATAAAAACGTTTCACACATCCGCAAAAAACGACGCGAGGAAGTCGAAAGCATCGAATGTTCTTCTATCCATTTTCGGTTGCGGGCCGCAAATCTTTGTTTGTATTCCCGTGGATTTTCAACAAAATTTTTCAAGGCCTTTAAAAGATTTTCGGCGTTAAACGGAGAGACGACGACGGCGTTTTCCCCGTCGAACCATTCCAAAACAGCCTCCGAATCGTCGACGATGGGTACGGCGCCGATATATCTTCCTTCCGCGACCGTCGCCGAATATCCGTCGTAAACGGGTGCGGAAACAAACGCGTCGGCGCGTTTCCATAAAGCTCCCATTTCGCGTTCGTTGAGCCGGCGGTCCACCAACACCACTTTGTCGGAATGATTCGATTGCAGTTTTTGAGCGCGAAAATACAAACGCGGATCGGGAGAATATCCCGCGGTCATGAATACAAATCCGCATGGATATACCGAATGTTTTTGTAAAAACACTTCCAACGTTTCGAGAACGACGTCGGCGCGATAGACGGGTTTCAATCCCCGGGGAACGAGAACGATGGGAGGGGAAAGCGGACGCAAAAGCTCTTCGATATTACGATTGACGACGGGATTTTCTTGGAACATATCGGGGTCCACCCCCCAAGGCAAGAGAACAATTTTTTCGCTTTCCACACCAAACCATCGAATGATTCCCTTACAAAGCGCTTGGTTGTCGGCCGTAATTTTGTCGGCAAAATTCAATGCCGATAGCACGCGGTTTCGGTAAAACGGGCGCAAGAGTTTGCGTTTTACCGCCGAAAAAAGCGACGTGTTTTGTTGCCATTGAACGGGCGGCGGAACGGGGGAATAATCGAAGATATCGGCGCCGACGGCGGCAACAACCGTCGGATGAAACCCTGTTTTCACGGCCCATGTTCCAAACGGCGTTACGTGCAAGGGATGCAAAACGTCCGTTCGTCGAGCTCGGAGTTCGCGCAAAAGTTTTCCGCCCAAAAGCTCGTAAGAAGGATAAAAATAACGCTTGCCGAATGCCGCGGGCGGCGTAATTTTGACGGTGTCAATACCGGGGCCCGCGTCTCCGTCCTCGAAACTGTACACGCAAACCTTGGCGCCCGCCTGCCGCAATCCTTTGGCCCATTTGCGACAATGAAAATTGGACGGCAAAGAAAGAATGGCGACGTTCACCTTAACCGTGCATTGTTTCCTTAACGCCGTAAGCGCCGACTATTTTTGCTTCCTCGTCCAAAAATTCGCGCCAACGTCCGTCCACATCCAAGCCCGACGCCTGCGCATACGTCTTGGCCAATTTGATGAACGTCGTGTAATGTCCGGCCTCCGAAGCCATGAGTTCGCGATAAAATTGTGCCAAATCGGGGTCGTCCACCCGTTCGGAAAGAAGTTTGAAACGCTCGCAACTTCTCGCCTCAATCATCGCCGCAAACAAAAGTCTGTCCATCAAATACACGTCCCGTCCTTTGTCTTTACGGACAAGTTTCATCACTTCGTTGACGTATTCGTCTTTTCTTTCACGCCCCAAAGTCCATCCGCGCTCCAAAATTTTTTGGTGGACGGCCTCGAAATGCGACATTTCCTCTTGCGCCAGTTTGGCCATCAACGACACCAGTTCGCTTTTTTCGGGAAAATGAACTATCAACGAAATGGCGTTCGATGCGGCTTTTTGTTCGCAATAGGCGTGGTCGGTCATGGCCTCGCAAAGGTTGGACTGCACCAGCTCCGCCCATCGCGGCTCCGTCGCCAACTTTAACCCCAACATCACTTGCGTACGATGTATAAATCCTCGTTGTCTTTTTTCATTAAATATTTTTCCCTCGCCAAACGTTCGACGGCTTTTCCGTCACGTTTGAGCAGGTCGTTTTGGAGCTTCAACTCCTCGATTTTAGCCAAATAATAGGCTTTGTCGGCTTCGTAACGCTTGATTTTCGCGGCGATTTTGCGGCGTGTTCCGACGTTGTAAGCGTCGAAAAAAAGCATCCACACCGCAAAAACGGTCAAGGTGAGGACATAGCGGTTGCGTCCCCATTTTCCAAGGAAGCCCCACGCTTGTTTGGCGGAAAAAGGCAATCGCATAACGCAAATTTACGCCCAAAAACGCGGCTTGTTTGCGGCGAAAATCCCCATTTTACGCACCGGTATTACACGGGGATGCGCAATGCCAACGGCGTTTGGTTGAACGGGCGCAAAAAATCGGCAAAACCGTCCCTTTCGACCGCCGTCAGGTCGTAAATCGGCGTATCCTCGTCGATAACCCCGCGTTTGACCGCGTCCTCAAGCTCAAAAAACGAAACTTTGCCCACGCCCATGCGGGTTCGGTAGCATATCGTTCCCGCGTCCATGAGTTCCAATCCGTATTTTGCCGTCAGGTTTTCGACCATTTTGCGCATCGAATCAATGCCGCATCCCGAGGTCGCGCTCGTCGCCTCGATGCAAACGAACATGCCGTCCACCAAACCCGAACGGGATTCGACCGGTGCGTCGTGCGCCGTCCACTGCGACAGATATTGACGCAGTTCGCGCAAATATTCGTCGTCTCGGGGCGGTAAAAGTTGTTCGCTCAATTGAAATATCCAACGTGTTTGCATAATTTAAGTCTGGCCGCGCCCCAAAAATCTTGCACGCGGCGTTTTCATGGTTTTATTTAACGACCGTTATTTTGACGGTTTCCACCCGCGTCCCCGCTTGAAAGGTTAGGGCGTAAATCCCGGGTTTTTCCAACGTTGTTTCCGTCAGCCCTTCGACTTGGAGCGTGCGAACGACGGCGCCTTTGGCGTCGGTGACGGTAACATGGGCCGGGAGGGCGGTTTGAATAACAAAACTTCCGCGATTGGGGTTCGGATAGACGCCGAATATCGGATTCAAAGCGTTTTCGCGGGAAACAAGCGCGGCGTATTGCGCCGAAAAGCCCGCGAAATTGTTTTTGCCGTCGGTGCGAAAACCGACCAAAATCGGGCTTTTGTACGTGCGCTTGGGCGGAAGGTTCGCACCCGTGTGGGTGGCCAACAGCGGAGATTGCGTCGAAACCCCGTCGTATATCCTGACAAAATCCGCGCCGTTTTCCAACTCGAATTCGGTAAATTCGAGTTCGATTTGCGGCCCGCCCGGCGGTTGAATCAACCAATAACATTCGGAGTTTACGCCGTAGTTTTCGGCGCCCGAACCGTCCGAAAATTCGCCCGAAGTCGTGTTCAAAGTTTGGGTTCCCGAACAGCGCGAAGGCTCGTTGAGAATGTAATATTCGGCGTCCCAACCCGCCGCAACGCCCGTTGCATCGGAAGTAAACGTAACGAGCATTTCCTGCGCCGTGCCGACGATTTCCAACGGCACGGACGGGGTTCCGCTCAACGTTGCCAGCAACGTGCTTTGTTGATTCGGCCCGTCGTAAACGCGGACCAAATCCTTGTTTTCTTCGGTGGCGAAGGCGTTAAATCTTAAAACAATGTTCGTATGGGGCGCGGACGGACGTATCGTCCATGTACAAAACAGATTGTTGGCGTAATCGGATTCGCCGGAACCGTCGGAAAAAACCCCCGATGAAGCGGTCATGGGTTCGGCGGCGCCGATGCATCCCGGAACGACAAAAACGGCCTCGTATTGGGCGCACCAGCCCGCCGCCGTATTCGTCTCGTTGGTAAGAAATTGAACGTACGCCGCCGAATTTTCGATAATTAATTCGACGGGCAAATTCTCCGAGTTAAAGGCGGCAATAGGGTTTTCGTTCGGCGAATCGGATGCGAAAATCAACACTTTGTCCGCCGGCGCCAAGTCAAATTCGTCGAACCGCAAACGTATGGAAACGGGATTGCCCAAGGGGACGATTTTCCATCGGCAATCGAGGTTGTTGGAGTAGTTTTCGGGTCCGGAGCCGTCGCAAAACGCCGCCGTCGTCGCGGTCAGCGTTTGTTCACCCGAACACGTCGGCGCCGTTCCATCCGAAGTGTACGTAAAACACCAGCCCTGCTCGTTGACCGAACCGTCGGTGGTAAACACCACCAGCGCCTGCCCGTACGGAACGGTTATTTCAAAGGGCGTATTTAAATAGCCGGTGTATTCGTAAAGCAGGTTGAGGGGAAGGGCTTGATTGCCGCGATAAATGCGCACGTAATCATAGAAATTTTCGGTGGCGAATTCGGTAAAACGAATCGTGATTTGGGTGGCGTTTTCGGGGGAAACAAGCCACGAACAGTTGGTGTTGTTGTAATAAAACGCGTCTCCGGAACCGTCGCAAACCTCGCCCGAAGGATTGAAAAGCGTCGTCGTCGGCGAACAGTACATGGGAACGACCAACTGATAGTCGGCGGAAAAACCGCCGGCCGTACCCGATTCGTTGCTGGTAAAACAAATGTAAAGCTCCGTGGCCGGGGCGTTAATTATAGGGGGGAGTTCGTTTCCCGAAAACGTTCCCAACAACGGCGCCCCGCCCCATTGTGGATTGCCGCCCCATACGGTAACAAAATCGCCGGGGGCAAGGTCGAATTCGGTAAACGTCAGTTGCATTTGGCCTTCCCAAGCCCACGGTGAAATGTACCAACAACAATTGGAGTTGTCGAGATAGTTTTCGTTGCCCGAACCGTCGGAAATCGTGCCGGAATTTTCGTTTAGGGTTTGGGTGCCCAGACAAAAAACGGGGTCGAAAGAGGCGGAGTAATTAATGCACCATCCGGCGCCTCCCGAGCCCCAGTCCGGCACGCTGAAACGCACCAAAACCACGTTGCCCAAAACGGCAATCGGCCCCAACGGAGCCTGCCAGTTGCTAAACGTGTACAAGGGGGCGTTTGCGCCCGCGGCGTCGTTGTATATCGACAGCTGGGTGCCGCCCCAACCGCCCGCTTCAAGTTCGAATTCGGTGAATTCAAGCGTGACGTGCGTGGCGCCCTCAACGTTAATCAACCACGAACACTCGGTGCCGGGGGCGTAAAAATACGAACCCGAACCGTCGCAAAACGTACCTTCGACGTCGGTAAGCGTCGTCGTTCCCGAACAGTATTGTCGATACCATCGGGCGCGGAACCCGTCTTCAACGATTTGGTCGTCGTCGGAATGAAAACAAACCAAAAAACGGTTGGAAGTAGGAAAGAGCGACGGCGGCGGCCAATCCGAATATCCGCTAAACGTCCCTAAAACGGGCGCGGAAGACGTTTCACCGTCGTAGACGACGATATAGTCGTCGCCCGGTTCGGTGGCAAAGTTTTCAAACTTAAACACGAGTTCCCCCTCGCCGTCGCCCGCGTCAATCAACCAACAACAATCGGTGCCGGGCGCATAGGTTTCCCATCCCGAACCGTCGCTTATGTTGCCCGTCGGCGCGGATAAGTTTTGTTGGGCGATGCAATAACGCAGCGTCCAATCGGCGGCAAAACCTTGGCCCGTTTGACCGGGATTGGAGTTCAAACAAAGGAATAAGACGCGGTTGGAGGCAAAAAACGTTCCGGGCAAGTCGTTGCCCGTGAAGGCGCCCAACAACGGGGCGTTGTCGTTGGGACCGTCGTAGACGTAGAGCGTATCTTCGTTTGCCAGTTGAAACTGGGTAAAGTTCAATTCCAAAACGCCTTCCTGTACGTTGGCCGGGCGAATACGCCAACAGCAAGCGGCGTTGTCGTAGTAGTTGTTGGCGCCCGAACCGTCGGTAAGCGTGCCCGAAACGGTCGAAAACGTTTGCGTGCCAAGGCAATAAACGGGGTCGGTAATCGCTTGATAGTTCAAGCACCAACCCGCGCCCGTTTCCCATTCGTCGCTGACGAAGACCAAATACGCGGCGTTGCCGATGACGACAACCTCGTCGGGAACGTTGTTGTTGTTGAATTGACCGATGAGTTGTCCCGAGGAGTTCGCGCCACGATACACAAGCAAATAATCGCCGCCGTCGCCCCATCCGGGGATAACGTCAAATTCGGTAAAGTTGATGCGAATGGCGGTGGTGCCGGCGGGCGGTTGAATGCGGAAGGTACAATAGGCGCTGCCGGCATAGTTCATCACGGGCGAACCGTCGCAAAACGAACCGCTCGCCGCCGTATAATTCACGTGGCCCGAACAATAATCGGGAATGCCGTTGGAGGTGTAATTGAGCGAAAAACCTTGACCGACGACGTCGTCGTCGTCGGAGGAAAAACAAATCAACGCCGCGGAGTTGTTGATATTGAGCGTGGGCGGAAGGTTGGAACCCGAATATTCGCCAACGAGATTGGCCGTCGTATTGCCCGAATAGACGCGAACGATATCCTGTCCGAGTTCGGTTTCAAGTTCGGTGAAATTAATGGTGATTTGAGTGGCGCCAAAGGGTTGAATAAGCCAACAACAATCGCTGAGGGGTTGGTAATTGATGGGACCCGAGCCGTCGGAAACGCTTCCGTTGGTGGTGTTGAGCGTGACGGTTCCTTCGCAGAAAGGCACGCCGCCCATGACGATGTCGAGGGTGTTTTTGGCGTTGAGACGTCCGTGGCCCATTTCGTTGTTCCATGAGGAGAGGGGATGGGCGGGGTTGTCGGCATAGACGTAGCCGCCCACTTTTTCGCAACCGCGTACGAGGGCGCGTTTGACCTGTTCGCGCGTCAAGGAGGGGTCGAGCGAGAGCGCGAGGGCGGCGACGCCCGCGGCTATCGGGCAGGCCGCCGACGTACCGCCAAACAAGGTAACGTTTTCGGGTCCGTAACCCGCGTCATCGACGTTGTCCAAAGAATAGATATGCTCGGCGGGGGCGACGAAATCCAAATTCGGCCCGTAACACGCGCCCCATCCGCTTTCGTCGCACGAAGTGTAGGATTTGCGCTCGTCGCAAGGACTCGAACCGCCGACGGCAATAACGTAGGGGTGATTGGCGGGAAAACCAATAACCGGTTGGTCTTCGTTGCCCGCCCCCCCTAAAATCACGCACCCGAGGCCGTTGCGCCCCTGTGTGGCACAAAGCGTAATGGCGTCGTAAGTGGCGGTGCCGACAACGTCGTACACACGCCATGAATTGCTCAGCACGTCGGCCTGACCTTCGACCCTGCACCAGTTAAACGCCGTCGCTACCTCGTAGTCGTCGGTCATCGACGCACTTCCTATCAAATAAATCGGAAGGATTTTACACTGGGGAGCGATGCCCGCGATATCGACGTTGTTGTCGATTTGGGCGGCGACAATGCCCGCACAGGGTGTACCGTGGGCGTCCCCGTAGGGGTCGACGGGTTCGCCTTGAAGGGAATTGCCGCCGGGGTCGAAGCCGGGCAAAACGCCGGGCAAGTCGGGATGGTTGAAATCCACGCCTTGGTCGAGGATGGCAACCTTGATATTCGGAGAGCCGGTGGTCAGCGTCCAAGCCTCCTCAATAGCTATATCCGCGCCGGCGACGGAGCCGCCTTGCGGCACGCTTGAGGCGCCCGCGTTTTTCAACGCCCATTGTTGGTTGAAATACGGGTCGTTGGTCGCCGGTTTGATTTGGCGCATGAAATTGGGTTCGGCGTAAACAAACCGGCCCGTTTCGTAAAGGGCGTTCGCCGCCGTCACGGGCGTAATTTCCCCCTTCGGGTCAATGACTTTCAAAAGCCAAACCCCGGGCATATAAGGGTCGGCCTTGACGATTTTAACCCCGTAATTTTTGACCAAGCCGTTCAATTCGGGTTCGGAAAGCCCGGTTTTGACGACGATTTCGTCGGCGTAGGTTTTCCATTCGCCCATCGGTCCCGAAAAACACGGCGAAGCGAAGGTAAAAAACGGCTCGTTTTTGAGCGTTTTCAATACGCGAAGATACCGGGAAACCGACGATACGTTGTAAGTGTACAAAACGACGGCGCTCGGGCTGATTTTTCGGTCTTTGGGGTCGAAGGGTCGAAGCGGCAGGCCGAGTCGCGCCAGTGTTTGGACAATCGAGGCGTCGCTTGCGCCCTCGGGCAGACCGACAAACATCCGGCTTAAATCAACGAAAAGCGGTCGCTTAATCGAAGCGTGAAACCAATGCGGTTCTTGAGGTAGACGAGGTTGGCCCCACAAACCGGCGGCGCCAATAACGGTAAGCAAAACGGTAAAAAACGATATCCGTTTCATTTTATGAATTTTAACGCAATATACAAACTTTTTTCGACGCAAATGAAACCGTTGCGGAACTTTCGTTTTTGCTTGGAGATTTGACCTTAAAACGATAAATTTGGGGTTTAAACAAGGAGGTAAAATGAAAAAAATGCTGATCTTCGCCGCCGTCGTGCTTTTGGGAGGCAAGGCGTGGGCGCAAAGCGACGCCCGATTTTTGGGCAAATGGGTGGTCGCGGAAGTGAAATTGAGTCCGAACGAGGGCGTGGATTCTCCGCTCTTGTCGCCGGAACGCATCGCCGCTTACGCCGAAAACTTCAAAAAATCCGCCACGTTTGAATTTTTCAACCACGGCAAGGCGACGGTCGCCGCTTTTGGCTCCTCGGGTGAAGGCAACTGGCGTTACGACGCCGCCAAGTCCGCCGTTGTTTTTTCGGTTTCGGAAAAAAGCGAATCCGTTCCCGTGCGTTTTTTGGAGTCGGGGGCGATGGAAATGACCCGTGACATTCCCGGACTAGGCAAAGTGGTGATGTATTTGACCAAAAGTTGATGTTTTTATGGGCGTTTTGGCTGGGCACGTGCGTAGTTTGGGGCCAAACGCAGGAAAGTTTTAGCGGTCGATGGGCGTTGGAGTCATGGACGGTCGAACCGCAACACGCCCCCATAGCCGCCCGATTGCACGAAGCGCTGTTCGGCCGCGACGCCGCGTTGTCGTTTGGCGACGACGGTGAATTTCGTTTGGACGTCGGCAGTGAATCCGTCGTTGGGAATTGGCAATACATTCCTTCCACGCGAACGTTGATTTTTGAAACGACGAGAGCGGAAGCGCTTCGGGCGGAAGTGGAATGCACGGGCGAACGCCTGTGCCTGACGATGCGCGACGGCAGGACGGTTTTGCGCGTCGAATGGTCGAAACGCTAACGACTCAACGACGACGAAGGAAATTAAGGAGCGGCGACGGTGTCGGGCGGATAAACGATTTTTAAATTTTCCAGCCAAGCGCCGTAGTCTTTTTGCCAACGTTGAAATTGTGCGTCGGCTTCTTTGGCCATAAGGGCGTGATTTTTTAATAGCCCGATTACCGCTTCGATTTCGGGGGTCCATTCATGCGCGGGGGCTTTGCGGGCGAGAAAAGGTTCGACGCGCGAACGCGCCGCCTGTACCTCTTGAATCATGGCCGCCGTCGCCGACGAGTGTTTCGACAACGCCTCTTCCGACGCTTCGACCCAACGGCGATAATCGTCCATTTTTTGAGTGTCTCGAAGGATTCGATTTTGTTGGGCGGGGGAAAAATTGTCGTTGATGGTTTGGACAATTAACGAATCGGCGGCGACGCTCATCGCTTGGTTGCGTTCGAGCAAGTTTTGGGACAATCGCTCGTATTCGGCCAAGCGTTCCAGCACATCGGCAACCGCCGTTTCTCCGTTTTCGGGACGATTGCAGGCGCCCAAAACCCACATAGCCGAAAACACAAAGCTCCAAAGCGGGTTAATCGACAACAACCTCATGCCGCAACCATTGAAGAAGTACGTAAATCTGAGGGAGAATGGGATTTTGGCCGTCGTTGACGACGACGTAATCGGCGAGGGGGATTTTTTTTTCGTCGGGCCATTGCTTTTGGAGCCGTTTTTGGACCTGCTCGCGCGAAAGGCCGTCGCGTTGCACGGCGCGTTGGATGCGCACGTGTTCCGGGGCGGCGACGTAAACGACGACACGACATCCGGCGTCAGTACCCGACTCGAACATGATGGCCGCCTCCTTGAAAACGAACCGGTTTTCGGGATTTTGCCCGGCAAGCCAACGTGAAAAATCGATTCCGACGGCGGGATGCACAAGAGCGTTAAGTTTTTGGAGGGCGTCGTCGTCGTTAAAAACGGTTTGGGCGAGAAAGGCGCGGTCAAGGGCGCCGTCGGACAAATACGACCGTTCTCCAAAGGCGGCGACAATCGCCGTTTTAAGCGCCGGGTCTTCGACCATCAACCGTTTGGCCCGGGCGTCGGCGTCGTAAACCGCGTAACCCAAAGCCGTGAGCGCCTTGCAGACCGTGGTTTTTCCGCTGCCCATACCACCCGTAATTCCTACAACCTTCATTGCCCCAAGAGTTCCAAAAGCCGGTTGAGGTCGTCCATCGAATAGAATTTGAGTCTAATTTCGCCTTTGCCGTCGTCTTTGGCATTGACTTGCACCCGCGTTTGAAACCGCGACTCCAAACTTTCGCGCACCGTTTTGAGTTGAATTTCCATGGGCGAACTTGGCACAGGGGTTTTTTTTTCGATTTTGGGTTTTTCGCCCAAATTTTTGACTTTTTCTTCGACGTCCCGCACCGAAAGTCCCTTTTCGACGACGTCTTTGTAAATCGAGAGTTGGACCAGAGGGTTGTCCACGGAAATCAGCGCCCGGGCGTGGCCCATGGTGATTTTGTTTTCTTTGAGGCCGGCTTGAATTTCGGGGGGCAAGCGAAGCAAGCGAAGGTAGTTGTTGACCGTCGGTCGTTTTTTTCCCACTTTTTCGGCCGTCTGTTCGATGGTCAAACGACATTCGTCCATGAGCCGTTTGTAGGCCAAGCCGATTTCAATGGGATTAAGGTCTTGACGCTGAACGTTTTCGACGATGGCCATTTCGAGCATTTGCTCGTCGTCGGCGGTGCGCACATAGGCCGGAATGGCGTTGAGTCCCGCCATTTTCGACGCTTGCAGGCGCCGTTCCCCGGAAATGATTTGATAACTGTCGTTGGAAAGACGGCGGACGGTGATAGGCTGTATCACTCCAAGGGCCTTGATGGAATCGGCCAATTCCTGCAAGGCTTCGGGGTCGAAATGCGTCCGCGGTTGAAACGGATTGGGTTCGATAAAAGCAAGCGGAATTTCATTAATCGCTACCCCGCCGGCGCCCGCCGCCGGTTCTTGCACCGCATCTTCCAATATGGCGCTTAGGCCGCGGCCCAAGCCGCCCCGTTTCGTTTGCATGACTTGCGCTCCCATAACGTACAAAGATAAGCGCGTTTTTTTTTAGCGCGTTAATTTGGGGACAAATTGGCAACTTTTGCACATTGCCAAACATTTTATCCACATGCTTTCAATGACGGGATGTAACCCGTGGATTGGCGGACGATACCGAAAAAATAAACGGCAAAGGACGTGAAATTTTATACTCGACGCGGCTTAAAATCACGTATTTGTTAAAAATATAAAATTAAACAATAAAACCGTACTTATATCGAAAACGGGCTTGCCGTTGTTATCCCAACAAAAGCTTTGTACCGTTTTAGAACAACGCGTCGGCATCCCTATGTTTGACAAAACGCCGCCCGACCGTAAAACCAACTTGCCCCCAAACGACCAAAGTTACGTCTTCCGAAAAAAGCGTCGTCTTTTTTCAGGGAACGCTATCGTCCGTCGAAGCAAGAGAGGGCGGCATTTACGGGCACGGCATTTAATTTTTACGACTTTTGGCGCTTTTGGCGGCGTTATCGTATTTTTGCGGGCAAATTATTATAAGTTAGATGGCAACCACCGCCGACATCCGCAACGGGATGATGATTCGTTTCAACAACGACATCTTCCAAATAATTGAATTTTTGCACGTCAAGCCGGGCAAAGGCGGCGCTTTTGTCCGCACCAAGCTCAAAAGCGCCACCACGGGCCAAGTCATCGAACACACGTATCGTTCGGGCGAAAAAATCGACCCCGTCCGCATCGAACGTAGACCGTATCAGTTTCTTTATCGCGAAGGTTCGGAGTTTCAGTTCATGAACACCGAAACCTTCGAACAAATCGGCGTGAGCGAACACATCATCGAAGGCAAAGAATTCTTGGAAGAAAACATGGTGTGCGACTTCACCATCAACGCCGACGACGACCAAATTTTGGCCGTCGACCTTCCCAACTTTGTTGTTTTGGAGGTGGCGTACACGGAGCCGGGCGTTAAAGGCGACACCGCCACCAACACCCTCAAACCCGCCACGCTTTCAACGGGCGCCCAAATAAAAGTGCCGTTGTTTGTGGACATCGGCGAAAAAATCCGCATAGACACCCGCACCAAATCCTACATGGAAAGGGTTAAAAATTAACAGACGATGCTCAAAGTAGACTTTATGACCCCCGGGGGACCGGTGTTTTCGGGCGAGGCGACGGCCGTACAAGCCCCGGGCGCCGAAGGCCTTTTTACCATTCTCGACGGCCACGCACCGTTTATTTCCACGCTGACCAAAGGCCGGGTAAAAATAACGACGGGCGGCGAAGAAAAAATTTTCGAGGTGGGCGGCGGCGTGGCCGAAGTGTTGAAAAACCGGGTTACGCTTTTGACCGAAAGCGCCCAAGCCGTTTAGCGACGGATGCGGGTGGGCATACTTATGGGTGGGGCATCGCGCGAGCGAGAGGTCTCTTTCGCGGGCGGAAGAACCGTCTTCGACAACCTCGACCGGCGCTATTTCCATCCCGTTCCCATTTTTATCGACTCGTTCAACGCTTTCGTCCGCCTCAATCCCGCCCTTGTTTACAAAGGTTCGATACGCGACTTTTACCCCTTGCCGGGGGCCGTTCCGAAAAATTTTCCCCTTGCCGCGCCTTATATCGAGCATGTTTGCCGTCCGTTCGACGACCTGCACCTTCGCTCGATGGCCGCGGCGGGCGGACGAATCCTTTTGGAAAACCTCAAAAACGAAATCGACTTCGCGTTTCTTTGTTTGCACGGCCAAGGAGGCGAGGACGGAAGTATTCAAGGACTTTTGGAATGGCTGGACATTCCGTACTCCGGGGCGGGAATCTTGGGTTCGGCCATGGCCGTGGACAAACTCGTCCAACGACGCTACCTCGCCGCCGCCCAATTTTTAACCCCCAAAACCCTCGAATTATCCCTCGACAACGCCGCCTCAATCGATTTCGCCCAAAAGGCCGAAATCGACCTTAGAAACAAAGGTTGGGAACCGCCCTTCGTATTGAAACACCCGCGACAAGGGTCGAGCATCGGCGTGGCCGTGGTACGCGATTGGCAGGATTTTGCGCCCGCGCTTTCGGCCGCCGCCATGGTCCGCGTACTCAAAGACTCCTCCGACCCCAACGAGTTTTTCGACCTCAAAACGGGCGTCGGCGGTAAAATCAAGGTCTTCGACGAAAGTCAATGGCGCAAGGAATCGGTCGTCGGAGCCTTGCTTCTGCCGCGTCCTTTGCCCGTCATGGCCGACGACGCTCCCAACGCCGTCATCGTTGAAGAATTCCTTGAAGGCCGTGAATTTTCGGTCGTCGTCGTCGAAGACCTCAACGGCAACAATTTCGCTCTGCCACCCACGGGAATTTACAAGTCCGGCGACGTTTACGACTATCGCGGAAAATACCTTCCGGGCTTTGCACGCAAAGAAACGCCGCTCCGCGCCGCGTCAAGCGTTCTCAAACGCTTGCGTGCCGAGGCCGAAACCCTCAAAACCGTCATCGGCGCCGAGGTCTACGCCCGTTTGGACGGCATGCTTTTGCCCGACAAACAAATTTATTTCAACGACCCGAACACCACCTCGGGCATGACTCCCGCATCGTTTTTTTTTCATCAAGCGGCGGAAGTGGGTTGGTCGCCCCAAGAATTTTTAACCTATATCGTCGAAACGTCGCTTCGCCGACGCATTCGAGGTTTCACTTCGTTCGCAAAGACAAGCGGGCAAACCGTAAAAAAGCAAAAAGTCGCCGTAATTTTCGGGGGTTATTCGACCGAACGGCACATTTCCGTCGAATCGGGCCGTAATGTCTATCAAAAACTTTCGGGCAGCGAGCGCTACCAACCCGTGCCGTACTTTTTGGACAAAAACATGACGCTTTGGCGTTTGCCCGTCAATATTTTGCTTAAAGACAACGCCGACGACATCGCCAAACTCGTTTCCCATCCTCCGCAAGAGACCGAAATCGACGACTTCATCCATCAATACCGCAACTCGGCAAAAGAAGTTTTGGGCGTGGCGGCGAACGTGGATTTTACCCCGCGTCCGTTCACGGTTGCGGAACTGCAAGCCGACTTTGCGTTTATCGCCCTACACGGCCGCCCCGGAGAAGACGGTACGCTTCAAGCCCTATTGGAAAAAGCGGGCATTCCTTACAACGGTTCGGGCGTTGAAGCCTGCGCCTTGTGCATGGACAAGTTCCGAACCAACGAATTTTTAAGCGAACACGGCTTTTACACTCCAAAACGAATCTTGGCCGAAAAAAACACTCCCCTCGCCGACATCCTCGACGCGGCCGAAAAAAAATTGGGGTTTCCCGTCGTAGCCAAACCGCCCGACGAAGGATGCAGCAGCGCCGTGTTGAAACTAAAAAGCCGAGGCGAACTCGAAATTTATTTGCGTGCCGCGTTCCGGGAAAACGAGGATATCGAAGAAAAAACGCGAACGGCGTTGGGTTTGCCGCAAGGGGCGCCGTTTCCCGCCAAGAACGCCGTGTTGATTGAAGAATGCGTCGAAGCCAAACCGGGTGAATTGGTCAAAGAGGTCACGGTGGGTTTTGTTACCGAAACGCGCGGTCCAAATGTGGAATACCGTGTGTTTTGGCCGTCGGAAACGCCGGCGGCGGGGGCGGTGTTGAGTTTGGAAGAAAAATTTTTGGCGGGTGAAGGTCAAAACCTCACCCCCCCAAGCTACGGATTGGTCATAAAGGGCAAAACCGTCGCCGAAACCGACGAAATTATCAACCGACAAGTCCAAGCCGCGGTCGCCGCCGCCGCCCGGGCCTTGAACTTACACGGATACGCCCGATTGGACGCTTTCGTCCGCATTCCGATAGACGATTTTTTGGCCGAAAAATCCGGTGTCGAGGTCGTTTTCATTGAGGTCAACGCCCTGCCGGGCATGACCCCGGCCACCGCCATTTTCCACCAATGCCTTGCCGACGGTCTCACGCCCCTTCAATTCATCGAGGCGGTCATCGACGAAGGCAAGGCCAAAGCCCGCCGTCCATGAAAAAACTCCATCGCATGTTGATAACGGCGTTTTTGCCGCCGTTTTTCGCGGGTTTTTCCATTACGCTGTTCGTTTTGGTTTTGCAGTTCTTGGCCCGGTATCAAGACGACATTTTTGGCAAAGGCTTCGGCGCTTGGGTGGTGTTTCGGTTGTTTTTTTACACGGGGGTACAGCTGTCGCTGTTGTCGTTTCCGATAGCGGTGCTGATGGCGTCGCTGACGACGTTGGGCCGGTTGGGGGAAACGTACGAATTGGCGGCGATAAAAGCGTCGGGAATCAGTCTGTTTCGGGTCATGCGCCCGATGATGGTCGCCACGGGCGGGGTTACGCTCGTGGCTTTTGCGTTCGCGTGGTTTCTCGTCCCTCGCGCCAACCTCAAATTATACACGCTTTTGTACGACGTTCAGCAGGCCAAACCCGAATTGGCCCTCAAACCGGGATACTTCAACGGCGGCATTCCCAACACCATGCTTTTCTTTTCGCGACGCGGGGAAAACGGAATGCTTTACGACATAAAAATTTGGGAGCATTCGCAAGGCACGAACAACGGTACGCTCATCGCCGCCGATTCCGCACGGATGATTAACGACCGCGAAACGATGTACCTCAAGCTCAAGCTCTACAACGGCGAACAGCACGAGGCGCAGGGCGGACGCGGCGCGGGTAAAAGCGCCGAACCCGCCTTCGGACGCATCGTCTTCGACACCCTCGTTTTCAAACTCGATATGTCGGGCTTCGGATTGAAACGTTCGGACGAAAAATGGTTCCGACAACACCAATACATGCTCACGCTTCCGGAAATGTTTTCCGCCCTCGACAGCGTGGCCGAAGGACCGAAAACCGAGGCCGAACTCATGTGGCAAGCCCACAAACCATACCTCCGCCTCGAAGAGCGACTCATGCCCGACAGTTTGGGACGCTTGCCGGCGGACGCAATGCATTTTCCCCTCGACACCTCCGACGTCGTCCGGCGTTTTGCCGCAAACCGGGTGCAAATTTACGAGCGCGCCCTCAACCGTTGCCGCGCCTTCAAATCCTACGTCGAAGGTGCGGAACGCAATTACAACGCCCGGCAAGAAGACTTCAGAAAATACCTCATCGAACTGCACCTGAAATTTACCCTTCCCTTGGCATGCGTGGTGCTGCTCTTCGTCGGAGCCCCTTTGGGCGCCATCATTCGTAAAGGCGGTTTGGGTATGCCGACGGTCGTCGCCGTACTGTTTTTCGTCTTTTTTTACGTAATGATGACCCACGGACGCAAATTGGCCCGCGAAGGCGTGATCGACGTCGCCGTCGGCGTTTGGGCGCCCATATGGATTATGACCCCCATCGCCATTTACCTGACCTATCAGTCGGCCACCGACTCCAAAATTTTCGAGACCGCGAATTGGCGTTATCTGATGAGAGATTTGCGAGAACGATTGACGCGAAAAACCGGCAGGGATTAGCCGCCCCCCGCTCGGACTTGATTATCGACGCGGCCGCGTGAGAAACAAAGTTTTTGCATTCGACCTTGTTTTATTCGGGTTCTATCAAATAATACACGCCCGTGGTCACGAAGTCGCGCACAAAAGGCAGGGCCTTGACCCACTTCCATTGCTTTCGAGGGCGAATTCCGAATTTATAGCGATAAATGGGGTTGAAAAGGTAAAAGACGCTGTCGGTGATTTTGTAGCCCGTTTGCCTGACGATGCGCTCGAAACGGGCGGTGGAAATACCCAAATCTTTGGTTTCCATCAAGAACGCCTCAATCGAAGGCGACTCTCCGGCCGCGCGTATCATGGCCCGATAAACGGCTTTGGGCAAAAGGTGGCAATAGGGCAAAAGACTCAAAAATTTCGAATTTCTTATGACTTGTTGATGCCCCCCGAAAGGCATGAACCACGGCGGAAATCCAAAAAATATTTTGCCGCCCGGGGCGAGGTAACGCTTGACGTGGGCAATGATGCGGGCCTGTTCGGGAATGTGTTCGATGCTGTCTTTGAAAACGATGAGGTCGAACTTTTCGTCGGTCTCGAATTCGTAAACGTTTTGCAACAAAAAACGCATTTGCCCGGCGCGTTCGGCACAAAATTCTCGGGCGACGGCAATGGAGGTATCGCTCAAATCGACCCCCAAGGTCAGGGCGCCGGCTTCGGCGAAAGCCATGCACACGCCTCCCGTTCCGCAACCGATGTCCAAAACCCTCGTCCCCTCGCCGACGCGCACATGACGCGCCACGAAGGGAATAATGTATTCCCGCGTCGTTTCCAACTGCTGTTTGAATTGCAATCGGATGTCCAAGTGATGTTCGAAAGCCATCAGCCGCCGTAGTCGATTTGAGTGTTGAATTTTTCTTCGAGAAGGCGAAGGGCGGGGTTAAGTTCGTGGAACTTTTTGCGTTTTTCGTCTTCGGTCATGGGGCGGTCGGCCGGTTCGGGGAGCGACGACTCGACGACGACGACTTCCATCGTCACGGCGGGGTGGTTCAGCGCCCTTCTCACATAATCCAACAAGGCTTCGCGTTCGTTGAGCAGTTGTTGGCGGCTGAAGGGGTTGGGTACCTCCAAAATCCATTTATATCCCTCGACGCGAAAGTTGTCTTCACGCAAAAGTTGCGCAACGGAGGGCTTTTCGGCGAAAACGACGTTTCTCAAAGCGGGAATCAACGCGGTGACTTGTTCGTGTTTGAGTTCGGGCGGCGGGCCTTGCGCCGCCAATTGACGTTTGCGCTCTTCTTCGGCTTCGAGTTGGGCGTCGAAATCGGCCAAACTAAGCGCTTTTTTGGGGCGTTTCACCTCACTTCGAGGCGTGCCCGAAACGGCAAACGTACCCGACGGCGAGACTTTGGAAGCTTCCCCGACCGTTGCGACGGCGGCGTTTTGCGTCGAGGCGCCCGTGTTATCGGCCGTTAGTTTTTTTTTTCCGCCACCTCGACGGCCGTCGTCAGGTGCGCCAGTTTTATCAAAAAAAGTTCGAGTTGGAGACGTGGCGCCATCGCCGACCTAAATCCCGATTCCGCCTCCAACGACAAATGAAACGCGTTCAAAAGCAGGGTCGGCGAAAAACTTTTGACCTGCATCAAATATTTTTGTCGGGCCGTTTCGGTTGTTTCGAGCAGGTCGAGGGTTTGAGCTTGTTGTGCGACCAAGAGGTTGCGCAAATGTTCGATAAGGCCTTGGAGAAAACTAAGTCCGTCAAAGCCTTTTTCGTACACTTCGTTGAGCAGAAGCAGAAGCCCCGCATGGTCTTTGGCGAGCATGTAATCCGTCGCCCGAAAAAAATAGTCGTGGTCGAGGATGGAAAGATTTTCCAGCACGACGGCGTAGGTAACGTTTTTATTTCCGAAATTGACCATTTGGTCAAAGATGGAAAGGGCGTCGCGCATGCCGCCGTCGGCTTTTTGGGCGATGAGGTAAAGCGCGTCGCGTTCGTAGGCGATGTTTTCGCGTTCGGCGATGCGTACCATTTGACCGATAATCTCCTCGGTCTTGATGCGTTTGAAGTCGAACTTTTGGCAACGGGAAAGGATGGTGGGCAGAATTTTGTGTTTTTCGGTGGTGGCGAGGATAAAAAGGGCGTGGGCAGGCGGTTCTTCAAGGGTTTTGAGAAAGGCGTTGAAGGCGGCGGTCGAAAGCATGTGCACTTCGTCGATGATGTAAACGCTTCGACTTCCGCCCTGAGGAATGAAGCGAAGCCTGTCGATGAGGCCGCGAATATCGTCGACGCCGTTGTTGGAGGCCGCGTCGAGTTCGAAGATGTTCATGCTGCGGCCGTCGTTGAAGGCGGTGCACGACGCGCATTCGTTGCAGGGGTCGCCTTCGGGGGTGAGGTTCAAACAATTGACGGCTTTGGCCAAAATACGGGCGCACGTGGTTTTTCCCACCCCCCGGGGACCGCAAAACAAAAAGGCGTGCGCCAGCTGTCCGGTTTTGAGCGCGTTTCGAAGCGTATGGGTAATGTGCGTTTGCCCCACGACCGTCTCGAACGTCCCCGGACGATACTTCCGCGCCGATACAATAAATTGCTCCATTTATCGTCCCAACCGCTGCCTAAGCATTTCCATATGTTTGAGGTCGCGCCCGCCGGCCATCATTTTGTTCATGGTGCGCATCATTTTTTTCATTTCGTTGAATTGTTTGAGCAGTTGGTTGACCTCCTGCACCGTTCGTCCCGAACCTTTGGCGATGCGCGCCCGGCGCGAGCCGTTGATGACCGCAGGATTGCGGCGTTCTTCGCGGGTCATGGAAAGAATGATGGCCTCGATGTGTTTGAAGGCGTCGTCTTCGATGTCTATGTCTTTGGCCATTTTCCCAATGCCCGGAATCATGCCGATAAGCTCTTTAAGATTGCCCATTTTTTTGATTTGGGCCAACTGGTTGAGAAAATCCTCAAAATCAAACTGGTTTTTACGAATTTTCTTTTGGAGCCTTTCGCTCTCTTCGCGGTCGAACTGTTCTTGGGCGCGTTCGACGAGGGTAACGACGTCGCCCATGCCCAAAATCCGGCCCGCCATACGCTCGGGATAGAACAGGTCGATGGCGTCCATCTTTTCCCCCGTACCGATGAACTTTATCGGTTTATTGACGACGGCCAGAATGGAAATGGCGGCGCCGCCCCGGGTGTCGCCGTCGAGTTTGGTAAGTATCGTTCCGGTAAAGTCGAGTCGGTCGTTGAAGGCTTTGGCCGTATTGACCGCGTCCTGACCCGTCATGCTGTCGACGACGAACAGAATTTCGTGGGGCTTGAGCGCGTTCTTGAGCCGTTCGATTTCGTCCATCATCTGCTCGTCCACCGCCAAGCGACCGGCGGTATCGACGATGACCACGTCCCTACCCGTCTTTTTCGCCTCCTCGACGGCGGCCAGCGCGATTTTGACGGGGTCGGTGTTGGACGGTTCTTTGTAAACGGGAATCGAAATTTGTTCGCCCAAAACGGAAAGCTGGTCGATGGCGGCGGGACGGTAAACGTCGCAGGCGACCAAAAGCGGATTTTTTCCCCGGGCCTTGACAAACTTGGCGAGTTTGGCGGAAAACGTCGTTTTTCCCGAACCTTGCAGGCCCGCCATGAGAATGACGGTCGGTCCCGTTTTGGCGTACTGCAAGCCGACGTTGCGTTCGCCCATGAGCTTGACGAGCTCGTCGTGGACGATTTTGACCATCAACTGCCCCGGAGAAACGGCCAAACGTACGTCTTGGCCAAGGGCTTCGGCCTTGACCTTGTCCGTAAAATCCTTGGCAACCTTGTAATTCACGTCCGCGTCCAACAACGCGCGACGTATTTCGCGCACCGTTTCGGCGATGTTGATTTCACTGATTTTACCTTCCCCCCGAAGGGTTTTGAAGGCCCGCTCCAGCTTGGTACTTAACGACTCAAACATATTCTTTTTGCGAATTGCAAAAATACGGCGTTTGCCGGGGATTTGGAAATTTTTATCGTATTTATCAAACCATGTTAGTGTACCCCGGGTAACGATAAAAAAAATCCGCGGGTCGGAAAACATTTGCACAATGAACAACGCAACATGCCCGGCCCGATCAAGCCGCAATATCGTGAAAAATGAAAAACGAACACAAAACCACGCTTTTTGTGTAAAGACTATTGGAGAAGGTTCGTCCACGACTCATAAAATCGTCGAAACCGAGGTTCGCATTCTTGCCGAGCGCATGCGCAAAGAACGGATTTGGCTTCGCACCGGTTGCCGCGTCCTCGACGTAAGTTCGACTATAGTTTGCACCAAGTTTGTATAAAAGCGTCCCATGTCGTTCGGGATGTAAAGACGTTAAAAAAACTCAAAAAATTTAATCTTCAAGGTGGACGAACTTTGTGTGTTTGTAGGGCGCAAAAACAATAAAAAACCGGAGGTGGATGTTGCTTTGCCGTCAAACAAGCCGGGCGACGGCCTTCGCCGTCGGAGACCGAAACGTTTTTAAAATCGTATGGTCAAAAACGTAAGAAAACTCACTTTTTCGATATCGAATTATACGAAGTATGCCCAAGCGTTGTTCTTGAAGACGTGCATCGCCCCCAATCCCAAAGGGGACAAACCCACTACGTCGAGCGTTTCAACGGCACGTTGCGCTCCAAAGTCTCGCGCCGGGTCCGAAAAAGTTTCCTTTGCCAAATTCCTCGACGCGCTCATCGCTTCCGGCGGTTTGGCCATGTATACCTAATGGGTTTAACCCCGCCAAATATTTTTGTTTAAGCGCATTTTTTTTTCTGCAACGTGGTTGCAAAAGAGGATTTTGTCGTATTTTTGCAACCAAGTTGCAAAAATAAAAAGTATGAAAAAACTCCTTTATCTGGGCGCCGTAGCCGTTTTCGCGCTAACGGCATGCAAAAAGAAAGAAGACCCCGACGTGGTCAAGCCCGTTATTGCCGTCAATCAAAACAAATTGAAAATCTCGGCCACCGCCGGCGACACGCTCGTTATTTCCGCCGCCTTTTCCGACGACCGTGAACTCGGAAGCGCAAAAATAGAAATCCACGATGCGTTTGACGGCCACAGTCATAAAACCGCGTCGCAAAAGTTCGCGTTTAACCAAATCGTCTCGCTTTCGGGCAAAAGCTTCGTGCACGATTTCAGAATTCCCATTCCCGCCAACGCCACCGCCGGCTTTTATCACGTCATGCTTTATTGCACCGATAAAGAAGGCAACGAGGCCGCGTTCGTCGAAATCGACTTGACGCTTATGCATCCCGAAATGCCCGCTCTTCTTAACTTTAAAGTAAACGGTCAAGACGTGAGCGAACATATCGAATTTACGCATTCCGACAGCCTTCGTTTACACATCAAAGGCTTGATAAAAAGCATTGCGTCCGCGGGCTTGGAAAAGGCCGAATTTAAAATCAAAAAAGAGGACGGCCACAGCCACAAAACCTCCCACGGCGACGAAAACGTTATTTTTGAAAAAGATTTTACGTTCAACGGCGAGCCCGAGTTTCCTTTCGACTTCCATGCCGTCGCCAAATACGACCAAGCTCACTCGTACGCCCTCCACGTTTTGTTAATCAACAAGGAAGAGCATCGAACGATGCACGAATTCGAGATTAAGTTTCGCTAGCCTACTTTATTAAGCAAAATTAAACGCGCCCTCGAAACGAAGGCGCGTTTTTTTATTTCTGTTCGCGGCAAAACACTTACGTTTATCGATAAACGATGTCGTTGGCCGCGTGGCGTTGCATTTGCGAAAATAAAACGTCGATAACGACGTTGGGACAATTCAAAACGAATTATTTGATTTCGTTTTTCAATCCCGGCAGGATTTTTTGATTCGGTACGGCAATACGGTAGTCGTCGGATTTGCCGTAAGCTTCGGGTGCAAGGTATTTTCCGCGATGTTCGGGGCGTTTTTCGGTTTCGGGGACGACGCGACGCATTTGCGCGACGGGGTCTTTGCGAACGCCCGTTACCTGCCAAGAAACTTTTACTCCGGGTTTGTCGGTGCGAATCACAAAACGATTGTTTTGAATTTCGCGCCAAACGCACGCTTGCGCCCATTCTCCGACGGTCGTCAGCTGATAACGAAAGTCTTGGTTCAACGCCTCGAAATACGTCGGCAATTCAACGGTCGCGTAGCCCGCCGCGTCCGTGACGACGTTGCCGTTGTAAACGTTCATCATGTCGGGACTTTCGACAAAACTATGGCTGAGATATCGGTTTTCGGGGTCGAGGGGATGGTCGATTTTGAAGGTGCCGCCCAATTTGTCGATAAACCCTTGGACGACCATGTCCCCGGCTTCGACGCCGACGTTGCCGTTGAAATAGCCGGCGTAATTTTCGCCGTTGGCGGCGGCGCCGTTGGCCGTACCGTAAATTCCGATGCTGTACTGTCCACCCGCGCCTAAGCCGTAAACGCCCATACGGGTGCCTTGTTGGTTGGGGGTTGCGGTACCCGCTTCTCCGTAAACGCCGGTAAGGGCGTAAGTACCGACGAAGTTTTGCATCACCGAACCGACCGCGCCGATGGCGCCGCCGTAAAAACGTCCTCCCGTGCCGCGGCCCGGTTGGGGTTCGGACGTACCGCGTACACCCGTCCCGTCATAGGCTTGGGTCGATGAGTAAATGCCTTCGAGCGCTACGGCGCGATTGCCGTCGGTGGTGTGGTTGGTTTCAAAAATGCCGCCCAAACGCGTACTCGTCAGCATGTGTACACGGCCCTCGTTGCTTGGCGCATTGTTGTTGATGCCGACTTTGCCGTCGTGCGTAAGGGTCATGACGTCCAGATTGCCCGTGCTGTAATTAAATTTAAGCATGCCCGTGGCTCCCGTGGCTTGCGGACGCGCGAAAATACCCCATTGCGGCGTGGCGGCGCTGTTTTTGAAACCGAGGCGGGCAAAGTCGTTTTCGGTTTCGTTGATGAGCAGCGAGGGCAAGGCGTCGGTCGAATTGGCGGAAACGTCCAGCGTGGCGGCGGGGTTGGAAGTACCGACCCCAACCCTGCCCGTACTTTTGTAGGCGTTGCCGGCGGCCTCGGTCCAGATGGTGTGGGTGATTTGGTTGCCCGTGATGGAAATACCGTTGCCCGCGGTGTAAGCGCCGCCGCCGGACGGAGCTTGTGCCGTCCACGTGGAGCCGTTCCATGTCATGACTTGCCCGGAGGTCGTGCCGGCGGGAAGCGAAACGGTAAACGACGTACCCGAGGCGGGGGTAACGGAAATACCGTTGGTTCCGGTCATGGTAATGTTTCCGGTTTGCGGAGCGGCCGGCGCCCAATTGGAACCGTTCCACGTCATCACTTGACCTACGGTTACGCCCGTGGTGGGCAGTCCGAGGGTGTAGGGATTGCCCGCCGAGCCGTCGCCCGAACGCACCAAACCGCCGCCAAACGTTGCATTGACGACCTCGTTGCCCACTACAGCGTCGGTGGCGGAAATGACGTTGGCGTTGATGCTGATGCCGGCGCCGGGGGTGTAGGCGCTTCCGCCGCCGGAACCGGTTTCATCGTTGGCGGGGGTCCACGACGTTCCGTTCCATTTCAGCACTTGACCCGTGCTTGCGCCCTGTCCGGCGATGTCGAGCGGACTGCCCGTCGTACCGTTGCCCGCCAATCTCGGCGTTACTTGCAAAGGTTCGCCCGTGCCGGAAACGTCGTCGTTGGACGGAAGCCATGTTTGGCCGTTCCATTTCAAGACTTGTCCCGCCGCGGCTCCTTGCGGAGCGATGGAAAGGGGATGGGCCGTTGCACCCGAACCCGTAAGGGTGGCGTCGGTGGCCAAGCTTGCCGCCGTCCATTGAACGCCGTCCCAAATTAATACGCCCGTTTCGGCGGGGGAAGGCAAACGAATAGGATTGGCCGGGGTGCCGTCGCCGACAAGCGGCGCCACGACGTTGGCCGTTTGACTTCCCCAGTGGTCGCCGACGGGAGCCGAAACCCAAGCCGCACCGTCCCACACCCAAGCGTGTCCCGCGGCGCTCGCATTTTGCAAGCGCACCGGCGCCGACGTCGTGCCCGAGCCCGTCAACGGCGGCAATACCACCGCCGATTGGCTGCCCCAATTGTCGCCTCCTCCTCCGCCGCCCGCGACCTTTAACGCGCTGTCGGCAATGACGGCGTAAGGCACGGCCCAAAATCGCGTGGTCATTAAGGGTTTGAAGTTCGTCAATCCCGCAGGGTCTACCTCGACCTGCAAGAATTTTGCCGATTGCGCCCAGTTGACCGACGAAAACGACCCTGAAACGGCGTTGCCCGTACCGATGACAAGGTCGAAAAGACCGTAAGCGTCGGTGTCGACGGAATGGGTTTCGGAAAAAACAACGGGACCGTTGACGGCGCCGTCGCGAACGCTGAATCGTACGGTAATGCGCTTGTTGGTTAAAGGTTTGCCGTCGACGTCGCGTACCGCCGCTTGGTAATTGATTCCTTGCGGAACGTTTTGCGCCCCCGCCGAATGGAACATTAGCGCGGCGACGAAAAAAATAATATATTTCTGCATTTTTCTAACGATAAAGTTGAATTTTGAAATTGACGTAATCCACCGTGCCGTCGGGCCGAAGCAGGGTCATGCGTACGGGATACACCCCCTCCGCCGCATTTTCGGGAAATTCGAAGCGACGGCCGTCTTGACGAAGTTCGATGCGTTTGCCGATAAGGTCGAAAACTTCGACGTGCACGTCGTCCAAACCCGAAATTTCAAAAACGCCGTCCGTGGGATTGGGAAACAAGGAAATATTTCTGCCGGGGACTTGTATTCTCGAAACCGGGGCTTCGAGCCATTGTTGCTGAAATCCCTGCGTAAACACGACGTTCTCGGCGGTTCGCGTTCCTACGGCGGTTTGCCCCGCCGTGGCGGACACATGGATTTCGTTCGAAGTTCGCGACGAGCCCGTAGCCCCGAAGACGTATCGCTCCACCGTTATTTCTTGCGCGACGACAACCTTCGCCGTCACAACCCCTATCGCCAATAGCGTTGCCGTTTTCATTGCGTTAATTTTATCCCAAAGTTAGCAAATTAAAACGATACTTTGCTTCATTGGGGGAAATTGTTTGATTCCAAACAAACGACGGCGTTTTTTATTTGTCTTTTGGGAACGTAAAATTTGTTTTTGGGGCGATAGTGTTGGTGTAGACTAACAATGAAAAATCCGTACGGATAAAAGACGTTAATCATTTATCCCCGACATCAAGAATTAATTTAAATGCGCCAAAGATAATCCCCGTCATTATCTGTTTAACGCTACTCAAAACAACAAACGATAACGATTTATCCTGATACAAAAATACAAATAATTTTTACACGCCATGCTATGAAACTAAAACCAAAGATAAAAATGGCGTAATACACTTTTGCTCTTGGCCGGAACCTCGACCGCCCTACGCACGGCAGCCGACCTTTACATTCCGGAAAAACAACAAAAAAATACGTTTTGCCCGTGCTAAAAAATCTATTTTCTGATTTTCAAATCCAGATAAACGGGCAAATGGTCGCTGTAACCGCCCAAGTATTTGTCCCCGGCGTAAGTGCGAAAAGGGGCGGGATGATATTTGGGATTTTTTTCCAAAAGAAATTCGCGTTTATAGATTTGGGCGTCGGAAAACGTCCAGCGATTGGGGGCGGCGTGGAGGGTCGGTGAAACAATGATTTGGTCGATGGCCGTCCATTTTTTGTTGTGGTAGTAGGAGCCTTCGCCCCGGGCGTGAATCGGTTTCCAAAGATTGACCCAATGATTTTCGACAAGTCCGTGGACGATGGACGAGTCCGTAGGTTCGTCGTTAAAGTCGCCCATGAGGATAATTTTGGCGTTGGGACGGACTTTTTTAAGCGAGTCGGCCCAAGTTTTGACGGTTTGGGCGGCGCGGTAACGGGCCAAAGGAGGATTGCGGCGCGACGGCCAATGGTTCACCGCCAAATGCAGCGTGTCCTTGAAGGGCTTTTTGGTTTCCAAAGCGGCAACGAGTACGTCGCGGGTCGAAGAATCGGGCATGCCCGACAAATTCACCCGCAACGCACGCGACGAAAGCAAACGAAATTTTTTGGGGTCGTAGACAAGCGCGGGGTCGATGCCGCGCTCGTCCCTGCCTTCGTATAGAACGACGGCGTATTTGCGTTTTTTGTAATATTTGACGAAACCCTCCAATACCGCGCGGTTTTCGATTTCGGTCAGTCCCGCGACGTCGGGCGAGAGCGAATCCCAAACCTCGGCCAAGCGTTGGTATTTTTTTTTGAGGCGTTCTTCGGTCCAATTGAGTTTTCCGCCGGGGGTGAAGTCCTCGTCTTGGGTGCGCGGGTCGTCTTGGAGGTCGAAAAGATTTTCGACGTTATAAGCAACGATGCGCAGGCTTTGGGCGCGAAGCCCGTAGCCGGCAATCAAAACAAAAAATAAAATAGCCTTGAACATGCCGCAAAAATAAGATTTAACGCGCGTTGGGCGGGATTAATTTTGTGTCAACGGTATGTTGTGAAAAGCGCGTCGCCGGCACAAAGGCCGGCGACGTTGAAAGTCAAGGCTTAGTTGCGCAGGGGTTTTCCCGTTTGCAACATGTGTTGAATGCGCTCAAGGGTTTTTCTTTCGCCCGCCAAACTCAAGAAGGCTTCGCGTTCGAGGTCGAGCAGGTATTGTTCGGAAACGAACGAAGTAGCGGAAAGGTCGCCGCCGCAAAGAACGTAACCGATTTTTTCGGCGATTTTGCGGTCGTGTTCGGTGGCGTAACCCGCAAATTGCATTTGATAGGTGGCGGCGTAAACCGCGCCCAAACCCGCACGCCCCGGCACGCGAATATCTTTGCGAACAAGCGGTTGGGTATAACCACGGCTCCAAAGGTCGAGAACCGTTTTTTTCGCGTCGGCCAAAAGCCGGTCTTTATTGACGCTGATGCGGTCGAGGCCTTTGCGGAAATAACCCATGTTAAAGGCCTCGTGTGCCGAAGTGGCGACCTTGGCCGTGGCGATGTTCATAAAGTATTCCTGCATGACGTTGGTTTCGACGTCGCCTTTACGGTAAGCGTCGGAGATGCGCACGGCGGTTTCTTTGGTGCCGCAACCGCCGGGAAGCAAGCCCACGCCCACTTCGACCAAGCCGATATAGGTTTCGGCGGCGGCTTGTACGGCGTCGGCGTGCATACACATTTCGCAGGCGCCGCCCAAGGTCATGGCATGCGGCGCGACCACCACGGGTATCGAAGAATAACGCACACGCATAATCGTGTTTTGGAACATGCGCGTGGCGTATTCGAGTTCGTCGAAGTCGCCTTCGTTGGCCATCATGAAAACCATCATCAAGTTGGCCCCGACGGAAAAGTTTTCGCCTTGGTTGCCAATGACCAAACCTTTATAATGCTCCTCGGCCAAGTCGATGGCTTTGTGAATGCCTTCGAGCACCTCGCCGCCGAGGGTGTTCATCTTGGTGTTGAACTCGAGGCAGATAACGTCGTCGCCCAAGTCGATGATGTGCGTACCGATGTTTTTCCACACCAAGTTCGTCGAACGGAGGTTGTCCAAGAAAATAAAGTTGGACGCGCCGGGGATAGGGAGGTAATCTTTGGCCTTGACGTCGTAGTAATGCTTAACGCCGCCCTTGACGGTATAAAACGAATTGAAACCGGCGGCCAACATTTCTTCGACCCAATCGGCAAGGGGATAGCCGGCCTCGTTCATTTTGCGAACGGCCTCGGGTACGCCGACCGTGTCCCAGACTTCAAAGGGGCCGAGTTGCCAGCCGAAGCCCGCGTTGAGGGCGGCGTCGATTTTATAAAGTTCGTCCGCAATTTCGGGAATACGGAAGGAAACGTAGGAAAACAATCCGAAGGTGCTTTCGCGCATGAAGTTGGCGTGGGCGTCGTCGCCTTTCATAATGGCGCGAATCCTGCCCGCAACGTCGTCGATGTTTTTGCAGGCGTCGAGCGTTTTGGACTTCGGTTTGGTTTGCGGAGCGTATTCTTTGGTTTTGAGGTTAAGGCTGTAAATTTCGCTTTTGCCGTCGGGGGTCTTAACCTTTTGATAAAAGCCCTTGCCCGTTTTGTCGCCCCACATTTGGTTGTCGACCATGTATTGGACGTATTCGGGGAGCTTGAAAATATCGCGGCGTTCGTCGTTGGGGCAGTTGTCGTAGATGCCTTGGGCCACTTTGACGGCGGTGTCCAAACCGACGAGGTCGCACGTGCGGAAAGTGGCGCTTTTGGCGTGGCCAATCAACGGCCCCGTCAATTTATCCACCTCCTCGACCGTCAAACCGTATTTTTCCACCAAATAGAACAAATCCATGATGGCAAAAATGCCAATACGGTTGGCGATAAACGCCGGCGTGTCCTTGCACAAAACGACTTTTTTGCCCAAATACAAATCGCCGTAGTGCATGAGAAAATCCACGACCGCCGGATCGGTTTTCGGCGTCGGGATGATTTCCAACAACGGCAAATAACGCGGCGGGTTGAAAAAGTGCGTACCGCAAAAATGACGGTTGAAGTCGTCCGAACGTCCTTCGGTCATCATCGCGATGGGAATGCCCGAGGTGTTGGAGGTGATGAGCGTGCCGGGCTTGCGGTACTTTTCGACTTTGTCAAAAAGCGATTTTTTGATGTCCAAACGCTCGACGACGACCTCGATAATCCAGTCGGCGTCGGCGATTTTGGACAAATCGTCCTCGAAATTGCCAAGTTTGACTCTCGAGGCAAAGGCTTTGTCGTAAACGGGGGAGGGGTTGGATTTGAGGGCCGTATCGAAAAGCGACTGAACGATGCGGTTGCGGACGGCGGGCGATTCAAGCGTCAGGCCTTTGGCCTCTTCTTCGGGCGTGAGTTGATTGGGGACGATGTCCAACAACAAGACTTCAACCCCGACGTTGGCCAGATGGAGGGCGATGCGCGAACCCATGATTCCCGCGCCCAGTACCGCCGCTTTTTTGATGCTTCGATTTTTGGTTTCGACGGCGGTTGGCGCCGTCGCTGTGGCAAATGACATAATCCTGTTTGTATCGTGCCGTAAAATTATAAATATTTCCGCATTGCGCCAAGAATCCGGATTCATGCGGCGCTTTTTATTCTTTTCCCAAGTCGAAAAGTTCGCCGAGGGAAAAAACGCCGGCGGGCGCGCGAATGGCGGCGCGGGCAACGGTTTCGCCGTCTATGGGCCGCCACGCGCCGAGACCCGGAATTTTCGACACGACCCTCAGCACGGCGGCGCCCACGTTTTCGCCCAAACGCGGAACTTCCCGCCGACCCGCCAACATACCCGGGCGCAGTATCGTCAGCCGCTCGAAACCCAACTTTTTTACCGCCTCCTCCAATTTGCCTTTCATCGACAGATAAAAGTTCACCGAACGCGCGTCGGCGCCGTACGACGAAATCAACACCATCGCCCGAACCCCGTTTTCCCGCGCCGCCGCCGCAAACGCATACTGATAATCGTAGTCCACGCGCCATTGCGCCGCTTTGCCGCCCGCTTGTTTGAGCGTCGTGCCCAAGGAGGAAAACAACGTCTGCCCCGCAACGTCCTTGCGCCACGGCGGCCCGCCCTTCAACAACTCCTCAAAGTCCACAACGCGCTCGTCCAATTTCGGATGTTGCATCCCCGAAGGACGACGGACAAACGTGCGCACTTTTTTCCACTCGGGGGTTTCGAGCAGTAACCGGACGATTTGCCGTCCCACCAAGCCCGTCGCACCTACAACCACCGCTTCCATAAACCCTTAAACGATAAACGACTCGAATTCGGTCGTTAATTCGACGTAAAAACAACGTCGGTCGGCGGACGACTTCCGAAAAGCGGGCGCCTTCGGCCCGACAAGACCGGAGGAGCTTCGAACCTCAACGGCGTATTACCTTTGCTTGTCTTGCAACACAATCAAAAAACGACGTTCCCGTCAAAAACAAAATTGTTTTTTCTAATTTTGCGCATTGAATTTTCGTAGTTTATCGTAAGATCTATGCTTTTTTCATTAATCCATTCGTCGTCGAATTTATGAAACCTTGTTTGATTTTATGCGTCGACGACGAAAAGGCCATCTTGGACGTTCTTGTACGTCAATTGACGCAAGCCGTGGGCAACCTGTGCGACATCGAAACGGCGGAAAGCGTCGACGAAGCTTGGGAAATTATTGAGGATTACACGGAATCCTACAAATTGAGCTTGGTCATTACCGATTGGTTGATGCCGGTGGTCAAGGGCGACAAGTTTTTAGTGGATTTACATAAAAAACATCCGGAAACATATAAAATCATGCTTTCGGGTCAAGCGGACCTTAAAGCCATAGAAAACGCAAAAACCAACGCCAATCTGTACGCATTCGTCTCCAAACCATGGGACAAAAACCACTTGCTCGATTTGGTCCGAGCGGCCGTTGGGGAGGCGTTGGCCCAAACTTAGACGGCGTACGTCGTCGCTAGAACAAACCCTTGGCGGATTTTTGGGGTCTATGCCTGCGGGTCGAAACGGAGTTTTTGTTTTTGGGGCGGCAAGGAGGCAAAAAATTGAGAACGGCGCCGTATTAAGCCGGCGGAGCGGAGCCTTTAACTTTTTCTTTTCTTGCGTCCTCGGCTTCGTAGGCCTCAAGTATTCTTTTGACGAGCTTGTGTCTGACGACGTCGTTTTTGTCCAAGAACACCATCCCGATTCCGGGAACGTCTTTGAGGATGCGCAGACATTGCAGGAGTCCCGAGGGCTGGGTGCGCGGAAGGTCGATTTGCGTTACGTCGCCCGTAACCACGATTTTCGACTCCATGCCCATACGCGTGAGCAACATTTTGAGTTGGAGTTCGGTGGCGTTTTGGGCTTCGTCGAGAAGAATGAAAGCGTTGTTGAGGGTACGTCCGCGCATGTAGGCCAAAGGGGCGATTTCGATGACGTTTTTTTCCATGTAGCCCGACAATCGTTCGGCGGGAATCATGTCTTCGAGCGAATCGTAAAGCGGACGCAGATAAGGGTCGATTTTTTCTTTGAGGTCGCCGGGCAAAAAGCCGAGGCGTTCGCCGGCCTCGACCGCCGGACGGGCAAGAATGATTTTTTTGACTTGTTTGTCTCGCAAGGCGCGAACGGCCAAAGCGACGGCGGTATAAGTTTTTCCGCTACCCGCGGGGCCGACGGCAAAGACCACGTCGTTGTCGCGAACGGCTTCGACCAATTTTTTTTGGTTCTCGGTGCGGGCGCGAATGAGGTTGCCCGACACGCCGCGAATGATTTGAAAGGGGTCGGTATTGAGGTTTTCGGTTTCGGCGGCCCAGCCGTCGCGCCGCCCCAAGATTTCGGCAACGCGCGTGGAATCGATGCCGCCGGCCTTGCGAATTTCGCGCATGATGCCCTCCATCACCCGCGAAAGGGCAGACACCGCTTCCGGCTCGCCCACCGCCTTAACCGAAGTGCCCCGCGCAATGATTTTTACCTCGGGATAGGCTTCTTTAAGCATATTGATGTGGGCGTTGTTTACGCCGTAGAAATCGACGGGGTCGACGCCGCCGAGGTGGATGTCTTTTTCCGAAACGTCGCTCAAATGGTGTTCATCGTTGAAGGTTAACGTTAGGTTCTCCGCCGCCGGATTCTTGTACGGTTTCGGCCGCCGTTTCGTCCACAGTGGTCGGCACGCCGTCGGACGGACGGGGTGCGATTTTACTCAAAACGTACGCCTCGGCGTCGCGTATCATTTTCAACGGCTTAAACTCGGGTACGTTGTTGTGCATGACGATGATGGTCATGTCGCGTTCCAAATATCGAAAAAAGCTGGGATTGTAGCTGTTCCACAGCCCCTGATGGTAAACGACGCGCGAACCGTCGGCCGCCTGCATTTGGCGCCAACCCAGCCCGTAGGCGAAGGTGTCTTTTTTCGCCGTCAGTCCTTTTTGGTAGGCCAGTTCTTGGGTTTGACGGCTTAAAAGCAGGTTGCGGCGAAGGGCGCGGTCGAAGCGCAAGAGGTCGTGCGCGTTGGAATAAACGCCTTTGTCGCCGATGACGCCGTCGAGTTTTTGGTAGTAGCCCGGCGCGTAGCCCGAAAGCGATTTGTACGGACGCACGAACGCCGGCGAGTCTTTGATATCGGCGACGTTGCGCGTGGCGAAAGTATAGCGCATACCGGCGGGGTCGAAGATGTTTTTCGCCAAATACTCTTCAAAACTTGTTTTCGTTACCCGTTCGACCAACAGCGCCAACATCGCGTATCCCGTGTTGCTGTAAGAATATTTGTATCCGGGCGAAAAGAACGGCTGTATGTTGTATTTAACGAGGATTTTCAACAAATCCTCGTTGTCCATATAGGTGGTGTTGGGCAGGTAGCGACGAAAGAACCATTCGTCGTTGATAAAGTCGGGCAATCCGGCGGTGTGGGTGAGCAGGTGGTAAACCGTGATTTTTTTGTACGGAAATTCGGGGATATGCCAATAAACGGGGTCGTGGATGCCGATTAGGCCGCGTTCAAAGAGCTGAAGCACCGCCACGGCCGTGATAGGCTTGGTTACGCTGGCCAATTGAAAAACCGACGTGGTGTCGATTTTGGTTTTGGCGAAGTAGTCGGCGTAACCGTAGCATTGGCAATAGACGGGAACGCCCTTTTGCGCGACCATAAAACAGCCGTTGAACTTGGCGGTGTCGCGCACGCGGAGCATGGAATCGAGGGCGGCAACGGTTTGGGGGTCGAACACGTCGACGGTGTCGCCGTCGGAACGCAAAAGTCGGCCGACGGAATCGCCGGCCATGCCCGTCTCGGAGAAAATCCAGACCGTCAGGCTCAAAAAAACGACGACTCCCGGAACTGCGGTTTTGAGTGTTGATTTCGCCATTCGCTTGCCACGTTTGAATTGCAAAATACGTAAAAATCGGTTAATCCGCGGGCTTGGAACTTTGCCCAAAATTTCCCGGAGTCGGGTGCGCAACTTTGGGGATAAACCCAAAACGAAATCAAAAACTGTCTGTGCCTCAAGCGAGAGCCGTTGCCCGGCCCGACGAGGCGCAAGCTAGGAAATGCTTTTGCGCACCTTTTCGGTGTAAGCCCGAATCGCGGCCGAGGGCTCCGTACCGTCGTGTATCGCGCGTTTTACCCACAAAGCAGCCATGACGTGCGTGAGCCGTTCGCCTTCGTCGTCGCCCGGAACGTCGATGTTTGGCTCTTGGCCTTCGAGCAGAGCCGTTTCCGCCGCTTCCAACTCGCGAAGATTGTGTTCTTCGGCCAACTTGCGAATCGCCGGGATTTTCACGGCCTTTGTACGAATTTGCGAACCCCGACGCCGTGAGCGGTGGCAAGAGTCAATACATAAACGCCGGGGGGCGCCTCGACGGACAACGCCAACGTGCCGACGGCCAATTCGACGCTCCGGCTCCAAAGGGTTCGGCCCGAAACGTCGCTTAACGTGAGCGTACCGGCCGTCGGGGTTTCGACGGTGATTTCCGCCTTTGTACCGTCCACGCCCGTCAATACCCGAAACGCCTCCGTCGAAAACTCGCGACGGCGTTGGGTCGTGCCGGGATTCAACGTCAGAGACGTGGTATAAACCAGGTCGCCCGTCGGGGCGCCGTCGCCATTGGAGGCGTTGCCCGCCGCATAGAACGTTATCGGCCCGGAAACCCCGGCTTCCGGCTTCCATTGAAACGACCATGTTCTTGCGTTGCCGGTTCCCGCCGTCGAAGACGCTTTGTGGGTTAAGTAAATACGGTTTTTGCCCGTGTCTTCGGTCAATGCAACATCGCCCGCGTGAGTTACCGAGCCGACTTCGGAATTACCCGCCGAATTCAACGCCGTCACTTGAAAACCGAACTTGTTGGATTGGGGATGGGAAACGGTAACGGAAACGTCGTAAGTTTGCCCGACGACGTACCGGGCAACCGCGTTGCCTTCTTGGCTAACGGTAACGACAACCGAGCCGTCGGTATCGGGGTTGAGCGTGCCGCCGTGGCAGGCGGTACAGTTCGCTTCGCCGGGAGCGCCGGTGTTGCCGTTGGGTGCACCCGTCGTGTTTTGCGTTGCACGCACGAAAAGCACGAACGCCAAGAGCGCCACACCCAAAACGTAAATTTTTGTCTTCATTTTTCGCAAAAAAATTAAGGTTTTGATGTATTTGGTCAAAACCTTAAACCCGGGTCGTTGCGTTAAAATTCCATTTCGTGAATATTTTACGAATTGTCGGCGGGCGAAGAAGGTTAATCGGCCCCCCTTTTGGGTCGCGGGATAGTCGTATCTTTGCGGGCAAACGAATCGTGTTATGATATGGGCGGCGTTGATTTGGGGGGCGACGACGGTTTTCGGACAAAACGTTACGGTACGCGGGGAGGTCAAGGACGTGGACGGCGAACGCCTGCCGGGCGCCGTCGTCGCTTTCGGCAGACACGGGGCCGTTGCAGGGGCCGACGGACGTTTTAGTATTTCGTTACCCATCGGAAGACACGAAGCCGAAATACGCTATTCGGGCTACCAACCCCTAAGAAAAACAATATCAACGTTTTCGGATACGTTCGTGGTTTTTGTGCTGGAACCCGAGGTTTTGGAACTGCCCGAGGTGTTCATCACCGCCGACGGACGCGACCCTGCCTACGGCATTATTCGCCGTGCCGTCGAAAACAAAAAACAAAATCGCTATCCCGCATCGGAATACACGTACCGCGCCTACACCCGCACCCGCATCGACCTCGTCGAAAAAGGCGGCGTGCTTGCCAAAGGTCCGGCCACCGACGGCTTGGAAGAAGGCATTTTGTACTTGGCGGAAAATTTTTCCCGCGTCGCGGTACGCGAACCCGCCAAAATCAAAGAAACGATTTTGGCCAGCCGCGTCAGCGGCGACAGCAAACAATACAGTCTGTTTGGAAGCCTGTTTTTGCGTTTTTCCGCCTATACCAACTTCGTCGAACTCGAAGGCCTTTCCGACCGAGGCTTCGTTTCCCCCATTTCCGACAACGCCCTTTTTTATTACGACTACGTCCTTGAAGGCGTGGCCAAAGAAAAACCCTTCAACATATATAAAATCCGCGTCGTCCCCAAGCGTCGTTTCGACCCCGTTTTTTCGGGCCACATTTGGATACGGGATTCGAGCTACGCCGTCGCGGGCTTGGACCTCAACCTGACGGCCGAACGCCAACTCCAACAAATCGACTCGCTTCGGGTGACGCAACACTACGCGGCCAACGGGACGGTGGCGTCGGTGCGTTTCGACGTTACGGGAAAATTTTTGGGTTTGAAATTCGGCGGTTATTCGGCCACGGCCCTCTCCGATTACGAGCTTGAACCCAAGTTGCCCGCCCATTACTTCAACAACGAGGTGATGGCCGTGGCGGACACGGCCGTACGCGTACGCACCAACTTTTGGGAGGCTCGCCCCATAGCCCTCGATTCGTTGGAAGAAAAAGACTTTGCCGACAAAACGGCCCTCGAACGCCGAAAACAAGACCCCCGGTATCTCGATTCGCTCAACAAAGTCCAAAACAAATTCAAAACCTTGGACCTGATTCTCGGTTACACCCACGTAAACGCCCGAAACGACCGGGTGTGGTACGTGCGTTCCCCGTTAAATTCCTTGGGGTTCAACACCATCGAAGGATACTTCGCGGAGTTGGGCGGGGGGTATTTTCGGCCGACGGGGAAAAAATTGGGATGGGGTTTCGACGTTTCGACGCGCTACGGCTTTACAAACGGCGTTTTCGGGGCGAAGGGAACGTTTTTTTTGCGACGCGGGCGGCGACGCGGACCGTTTTCCTCGTCCGACAGCTACCTCAAAATTTCGGGCGGAACCTACGTCGAACCCTTCGGCGGAAAACAAATATCCCCGGCGGTGAATACCTTTTACACCCTGTTTTTGAAAGAAAACTATCTCAAATTGTACCGCAACGTCTTTGGCGAAATCCGCGGACAAAAAGAGCTGTTCAACGGTTTTTTCGGCGGTGCGGCGGCGGGTTACGAAAAACGCATCCCCATGGACAACCGCGACTTGCGCTCGTGGGTGCGCATTCCAAACAAAGAATTTACCGACAACCTCTCGATTGCCGGCCACGACGTGATTTTGGCCGAAGCGTGGGCGACGTACACGCCCGGGGTCAAATACATTTCCACGCCCGAAGGCAAGCTCTCGGGTTCGTCGAGGTTTCCGACGCTTGGCGTTCGATATCAAAAAGGTTGGACGGCCGCGCCAAAGACGGGCAATTATTTCGACCGTTTGAGCGCCTCCGTGACGCACGCGCAAAAAATGGGGTTGGGCGGCACGTCGGAAATCGCTCTTTCGGCCGGAAAACTGTTTTTACACGGCGCAAGCCTGCATTTCAACGACTATTTTCACTTTTTGGCCAACCGAACGATATACGCGGAAAAAGGGTTGGAGCGTTTCCACGCCATGAACTATTACGTGCGTTCGACCGACGGCGCGTTTTTCGCCGCCCATTGGGAACATCGCTTCAACGGCTTGATTTTCAACAAAATACCCGGCGTACGCAAACTCAAATGGCAGGAGGTTTTCGGAGCGCATTTCTTGTCGGCCGAAAGGCAAAGGGAATATTTTGAAATTTCGGCGGGCTTGGAAAATATTTTTCGGATATTGCGGGTGGATTTTCGATATGCGGTATTGGGCGGGGACGCCCGTCGGTTGAACGTAACTTTTGGAATCGAACTTAATTCTAGATAGCTATGCAACTCTATACCATTGGGGCCTACGGCAAAGAGGCGGAGGAATTTTTCGGGGCGTTGGAGTCGGCAAAGATTGAGGTGCTGGCGGACATCCGCCGCCGCCGGGGTGTTCGCGGCAAAGCGTACGCCTACGCCAACAAGCGTCGCTTGGAGGCCGAATTGGCGACCCGGGGCATACGTTGCGTCCACATTCCCCGATTGGCGCCGCCCCAAGAGCTTCGTCAAGTGCAAAAGTTGGCGGACAAGTCGGGAAAAGTCCTCAAATCCGAACGTCAAGATTTGTCGCCGGCGTTTTGCGACGGTTATCGCGCGACGTGTTTGGAGGGTTATACGTGGGAGGATTTCGTTCGGGACGTGGGCGTCGAAACGGGGCGCGTGGCGTTGTTTTGCGTCGAGGGACCGCCGCAAGCGTGTCATCGCTCGTTGGTCGTCAAGCACTTCGGCGTGGAAGCCACGCATTTGTAGGGGGGGCCGGGCGTTGGCTAGGGCGCCCGCCCGAAGCGCGTTTGGAAAATCAAGCCGATAAGTTTAGCTTTGCCGTAATTATCCACAAAAAAAATAAATGAACGCGGACGAGGCGTCGGCATTTAAATCGAATTTGGCCAAGCGGGTAATGACGGCGCTGACGGTGGGAACGACGGCGCTTTTCGTCGTTTATTTGAGTCCGTGGGGGCTGTTGGCGGCGGCGTTGTCGGCCGCAACGCTGGGCATGCGCGAGTTTTTCCAAATGTACAACATCAAGGTTTTACGGCTCGAGTCGGTCGCGGCTTATGGTTTGGTTCCTTTTCTTTGGGCCGTGCCCGTCTATTTATTCGGTATGGGCGGGGTCAAAAGCGACGGATTTTTACCCTTGGTATGGTACGCGGCGCTCATGCCGGCGCTTGGCCATCTGATGCTTTTTCTCAAAAAGCGCCAAGCAAGCTTTAAGGTCGTCATCTATATTTTTTTCAACCTGCTTTACGTCCACCCGCCCTTCATCTTTTTTTACGTCTTGAGCTTTGGCGAACTTTCCACGCCCGAATATCATCCCGCCATTCCCCTTTTCATCCTGCTTTTGCATTGGATAGCCGACACCGCCGCGTTTTTTGGCGGCAAATTTTTGGGACGGCACAAACTATGGGAAAGCATCAGTCCGAAAAAAACATGGGAAGGCTTCGTTGCGGGTATCGTGGTCAATTTTGGCGTTGGCGCGGCGATGCAACATTTTCTTGCCGTGCCGGGCTACGATTGGCGGACGGTGGCCGTCATTGTGGCCGTCGTCGGAACGTTCGGCGACCTCATGGAATCGGCGCTTAAACGCAACCAAAAACTCAAAGACTCCGGCACCATTCTTCCGGGCCACGGCGGCATCCTCGACCGTTTCGACGGCTTCCTCTTCGTCATGCCCGTACTCGTCGTTTATCGTTACTTTTTTTAATCAAAGGGTTCGACGCTTGTTTTCAAGGCAATCGACGTAGAGGCGTCGGCAGACGACGTGTTTCGCGTTCTTGAGGCCGGCAATCGCCCGCACACAACGTTTTAGCCCCCGTAAACGCAAATTTAGCGTCGAATCCACAGTACCGCAACCACGGCCCAAAACCACAACAACGGTTGAACAAAGTCGAGCGTCGAAGCGACAACGGGACGATAAAAAAATTCCACGCCGTGTTCTCCGTCCGGTACGAACACCGCCATTCGACCTTCGTCCACCGTTCTCAGGACGGCGGGCCAACCGTCGATTTCGACCTCCCATCCGGGATACCGGGTTTGATTGACGACGAACAAAACCGTATCCTCGGCACTGACGCGAAACCGGAATTGCGTCGGAGCAAAACGAGTGCATCGCCAATCGGCGCGGGCGGCGGGAACGTCGAAATCGGCGCATACGGCAAATACGGGACGCAAAGAATCGCATCCGCTTCCATGCGCAACGAACGCCCACGGACGCATTTTTGCCGAAGAAAAATATTGCGTTTTCTTAAAACGTTCGTAGTCGTTGAGCTTGAAGGCGCCGTAAAGGTCGAAATACGGTTGTTTGTAATAGACGTTGATGTTTCTCCACAAGGGGCCGAGATGAGGCGGCTTTTCCCCGATAGGTACGTTGGAGTCCGGGCAAGGAAATCCGGCGGGCATGTTGTTCAATCGCGCTTGCACCTCGGCCAAGGGCGCGACGTCCAAAACGGTCATGAATTGCAAAAGCAGCGCCGAAACCGCCACGTCTGCCGCCGCCGCCCACCGCGTCCGAAGCAGCGCCAACGCCAAAACCCATTGCACGGCGGCCTGCAACGTCATTCGACCCCAAAAATCGTCGCTTCGCACCCACGCCTTCCAATCGCCGCCTATTTCAAAGTTCCAATGATAAGCGCCGAAAAGCAAAAACGCCGTCGAAACGACAAGGGCAAATTTTGCGTCGCGACGCGGGCGCAAGTACGCCGCCGCCGTCGGTATCGCAAAAACCAAGAAAAAAATACGCAACAGGCCCGGATGCCGAAAAAGGTCGAAACCGGGCAAAAAACGATACAAGGCCTCGCGTACGGGCGTATGGTTTCCCGCCGCCGCCAAAAGCGCCGCTAGTCCGAAAACCAATCCAAAACGCTCCCATGTTTCCAGGCGCCGCCAATGCCACGCCGCCGTCGCCCACGCCGACAACAAACCCAAACCGAAATAGGCGTTGGTCATCGAGCGGTCGGAACCGAAAGCGTCGGATTGGGCGTCGGCGGCAAAGGGGGCGACGAAGGTCAGCCAACCCGCCGGCGGCAAAGGATTGAAACACGCCGCCGCCAAACCCACCGCGCCGCCGCGCGAAAAATACGGCCGCGCCTCCATAACCGAATACAAATAGCCGGCGGACAAGACCAAGGCCACAACAAACGCCGCGCCCCACCACGCCAAGCGTACTTTTCGGCGTTCGACCCACAAATACGCCGCAAACATATAAACCGAAACGATAACGAAAGCGGGATACGCGCCCGTAACAAACAACGCGCCCCACAAACCCAGCCGCAAGGCCGAGCCCGTTCCGGGACGTTCAAGCATATCCCACACGCAAACCCACAACCACGGCAAACAAGCGCCCGCAATCATATAAACAAAATGCTGGGCGTTGGAAACGAAAAAACCGCATGTGGCATACACCGCCCCGGCGACAAACGCCGTGCGCAACGACAAGCCCCGACGACGACACAAAGCCGTCATACCCCAACCGGCGACGACAAGCGTCAAAAGAAACTCGAAATGCAACAACGGATAGGTATAGCGTCCGAACAGCACGCCCAGCGCCCGAACGGGCATATACCAAAATTCGGATTGGGGGTCGGCGTGAACGGGAAAACCGCCGCCAAGATAAGGATTCCACAACGGCGCCTGACCGGCGGCGCGGGCCTCGGCCAAAAAATAACGATAGGGATAGTCTTGGTCGGCGGTGTCCCACTGCAAAATCCCCCACCCCGCCGCCACGGGAAAGAACGCCGTCAAAACGGCCGCCGCCACCGCCGCATACCCCCCCCCTCCTCTCACGACGTTAAATCGTAGTTTTTATCGTCCCCCCCTTGGGCGAAACACATTGAACAACATAGCTTCCCTCGCCCTTGACCAACCAACGCACGGTGATTTTGCCCATGGCGGGAATGTTCTCGACGCGAATCCTGCGTCGGTCGTGTTCGACGGCTTCGGTCAGGTTCAAATCTTTGTTTTTGACGCGCATGGCCGCCAACACCTCCCCGCCCTCAATCGAAACGATGTTCGGAAGGGAAATTTGATTTTTGACGTCGTGGGGCAAATGCGTGGGCGTAAGCCGCGAATTAAGCACCGAGGCCGTAATTTGATAAACCCCGCCGCCCAACGGTTTTTTTTCCACGTCCATGAATTCGAGTTTGGGGGTATGGTAAGCATGATGTAGGACAAAGGCGGCGTTGCGGTGTGCGTCTTCTTCAAGCAGAAACCCGGGTTCCATGCGGGTGTAACTTTTTTTGTAGCCGCCGATTTCAATTTCGCCGTATTCGGGATGGTTGAAGGGCTTAAACGGAACAAACGCGTCTTGAAAAAGCAAGAGTTTGTTGAAGGCATAGGACGCCGAATCGCCACCGAAATAACCGTCGTCTTCGTTTTTTTTGTGGAACATGAGGTAAGGAGACCAGAGTTCGCCGGTAAAAGCGACGACGCCTCGGGCGCCGTGCATCCAGTCGGTTTCGGCGCCGTAGGTTTGGTAAAGGTCTTCGAAGGTGGTGATGTAACGATAGCCGGGCAAAAGCAATTCTCCCAATTTTCCGAGGGCGTCGTAGGTTTCAAGGTCTTGGGGGGAATAGGCGGCTTTATCGGAGGCGCTGCCGGGGCCGCGCAAAAGCATGCCGCCCGTATTGTGATAGCTCATCGCGCCGGCGATGTTCGGATGGGCAATGAAAAATTCGTGGACGGCGCGATTTTCGGGTTGCAAAAGGGGCATGTAACCCGCACCCCACTGGGTGTGTTGGGGTTGCCAGTTCCACGGATAATCGCGGTTGGGGTCGTAATAACCCGGGCCGTCCTCGTTGACGGCGCCGTCGCCGTCGTTGTCCCTGCCTTCGGCGCCCAAATATTCGTACGTTCCAAACTCCCCCTTGGGAACCGGACGCATAAAACCCGGATTGTCGGGGTCGGGACGGAAGCGTCCCGTGGGCGACTTTCGCCACATGCCCGTGATATGACCGTCGCCGTCAAGGTCGTCGTAGCCGTCTTCGTCGTCGCTTCCGTCACGGTCGTCGTCGCGGGGCATAACCCCGCTGCGCGGGCTGTGCATGTTGTTCGGTTTTTTGAAAAAGTGTTCGCGCCCGTCGGGATTAATGCTCGGTACAATATAAAACGTCTTGTCTTTTAAGAGTTGTTTGACGAAGGCGTTTTGTTCGCGCATTTCGCACAAATACCACGCGATATACAAAGCGACTTCGGAGGCCTGTACCTCGTTGGCGTGAATGTTGCCGTCGATGTAATAAGCGGGTTTTTGGTCGGGGTTGCCGCCGTCGGTGAGGGTCAGGCACCAAATCTCGCGCCCCTCGAAAGATTTGCCGATGGAAGTACGCTTACATACGGGGGAATGCGCCGACGCGAGTTTCTGCGTAATTTCGGCAATGGCGGGATAATCGTAATAACGGTTCCAACGAATATCCACTTTCGGATTGACGGGGGTTCCGGGCGCGGCAAAAGGCGTTTGCGCCAACACGGGCCGACACATTGCCCACGTCAACAAGGCAAAAACAAGGATATTTTTCATGCGTTTGATAGCGTTGCCGTATTTACCGAAATAGCGCAAAATTACCGATTTTTTTTCCGCCGGGCGACATGTTTTTAAACGGTGGGGCGGCGGACGCGTTTGAAGCTCTCGGGGAGGATTTGTTGCGCCTTACCCGTGCGTTTTTCCCGTAAACGAAATAAAAATTTCCGGGGGTGGAGGCGGAATTTTGGCATTGACGCCCATGGTGCGGTTGCCGATGCTGACGGACGTCGAAACCCAACGAAAAAATTGCTGAAAAGTGGCGGAATCGGTGTTGTCCAAACAAACGACGTTCGAGGTAATTTCACGCAGATATTCTTCTTTGGCACGGCTGCCGGCGGCACAGGCAACGATGTTGCCAAATCCCGCCGCACGCACCTTTGGCACAACGTCTCGAAATTTTTGGAGGTCGGACGGGCTTCCGTCGGTCATGATAAAAAGCAGGGGCATCCAATCGGAAGGACGGTCGTTTTGGTTTTTGACTACCTCAACCTCGACGCGTTCGAGCAAAAGTTCAAGCGCCCCGCCCAAATGGGTCGGACCCGAATTCGGGGCGTCAATGAAAGGAATTTGAAAACGGTCGATTTCGGTGAGCGGACAGACCAATTTGACGTCCCGGTCGAAGGTGATGATGCTCAGCCAAACCGATTCGAGGGCGAAAGGGTCGTAGCGAAGCGAGGTAACCATCGCTTCAAGGCCGACGCGCACGGCCTCGATCGGTTCGCCGCGCATCGACCCCGACGTATCCAAAAGTAGGTAAACGGGCAGACGGCGCATGACTTAAACGTCGTAAACGTAGTCTTGGAGGATGTCGACGAACGAATCGCTTTCTCGCGGCTCGCCGAGGGCCCGAAACTTCCATCCTCCGTTCGGCTCACGAACGACTTCGGCAAAAAGCATGGCGTGCATACCGACAAATTGGGGGTCGCCGGAAAGTTTGTAGCGTACGATTTCCTTGCCTTTGGCGTCGACCGCGCGAATAAAGGCGTTTTCTATTTTCGAAAAATCATGACCCAATTTTATTCCTTGGTAGATACACACCAAAAACAAAATTTTGTGGTAGCCGGAATGAAGGGCGCTGAGCTTGACGTATATCTGTTCGTCGTCGCCGTCGCCTTCGCCCGTGCGGTTGTCGCCGCTGTGTTGAACGGTGCCGTCCATCAATTTGAGGTTGTGGAAATAAACGACGTCGGAGGCGAAAAGCTTGACGACCCTGCCTTTTCCAAGGTCTTTGTCGTAGCCCATATTGCGCACCTTGCCGTTTTCGTCGAGAACGAAAGCGATGGTGTCCATATCAAAGTTTTGATTTTTGCCGCCACCCAAAATACGGCTCAAAAAACCACCGCTTTTTTCTTTTTTGATGTCCCAACCCAAACCGATGGTAATGGCAGAAAGGTCGTGGGTGTCTTTGTTGAGGTCAATCGATTGACCTTTTTGGAGAATGATAGCCATATCGAAAAAATTAATTGCCGTCGTACCAACGATTGACGTAGTCTTGAAGCGTCCCCGTTTCCCCTACGCCTACGGCTTCGAAGCGCCATGTGTGACCGTGACGAACCAGTTTTCCAAATTCGACTTTGGTTTCGTTGGAAAAATCCTCGTTAAGCTCGTATTTGGCGATTTCTTCGCCCGTCGAGCTGTTGTAAATACGGATGTAAGAGTTGCGTATTTGGCCGAAGTTTTGTCGTTTTTCCGGCGCTTGGTGAATCGTAACAACAAAGACGATTTCCCGAATGGCGGGCGAAATTTTGGTTGTATCCACGACGACAAGCTCGTCGTCCCCGTCGCCCAAACCTTCCCGAGAATCCCCCATGTGGACGACGGCGCCATCGGGAGAACGCAAATTGTTGTAAAATACAAAGTAAAGTTCGCCCGGAATCTTTCCACGCTCGTCGAGCATGAATATCGAGGCGTCGATATCGAAAGTTTCCGACGAAGCCGATTCATTGGGGTCCCATCCCAAGCCAACACAAAATTTGGGAAGATCCAATTCAAGGCGTTGTCCTTTTTCTAAATTGATGGCCATTTCCGGATTTGAATAATAATGAAATCGAAGACGACCCCAAATCATGCTTGAATGTTTACGACCGGCGTGACGCCGAGCGCGTCAAAGCCCGAATACGGCCGACTTAAAAACGTTGCAAATATAATATATTCGTAAAAACACGCCACCACGACGATAAAAATCCCGGGCCAAACGCGTCTAAAACAACGGACGATAAACGAAAACGCCGGTAATCGAGGTACGGGTGGACAAATAGTCGCAAAAGTTTTGTCGATAAACGACTTTTTTCTTGACACTCGAAGCATGGGTGAAAAAGAGTTTGTCCACACCCGAACGATTTTCGTCCACGTGGATAAAACCACAATGGGAAACGTCCAAGCCCGGCACGTCCGTTGCCAGCGCGACAACGTCCCCCGTCCGAGCCAAATCCGCATACCTTTCCAACTCCGACAACGGATAATAATATCTGCGTCGGGAACTCATTTCACGTTCCAACCGCTTGACTTTGTTCCAATCCTCGATACCCGTAAATTTTTGTGGATTTTTGGAAAGATATTCGATTTTTTTGGTGAAAGGTTCGCCGTTGATGCGTGCAAGGTCGGTCAGCAGACCCGCGTCCTCGAGTTGGCGGAGTGCATCGGTGAAGTAATAGATGCGGTCGTCCCACCGGCAATTAACCCCTTCGTAGTAACGCACCCGGTTGAGATTTTGGACGAATGCGTTGAAAAGCGTACGCTCGTCGGCCGGTTTGAGGGCGTAATCCTTTTCGGTAAGCGTAAGCGCAAGCACGTTTTCTATAAACGTTACGCAATCCATCTGCTCAAAATTGACAAGCGTTTTTCCGGCGCCGCAACCCGCGCCACCGGCGCCGTAACTTACCCCTGCAAACTTTTCCAATTTCGTTTCGACAAAACCCGAAAAGCCCGTCCACGGTCGACGCACGCCCTCTTTAAGCATTTGCACGGCAAATTTATCCGACTTCCCAACGACGAAAGTCGGATGCACGGAAACCACGGGGTGGGCAGGCGGCGGTGAAACGGGAACTTTGCCCGCCGGCGCGTCCATTTTCCACACTCCGATGGCCGTTGCGGTCATGACTGCCGCCACGCCCGCAGACCTTATTCGCTTTTTGACAATCATGGCAAAATCTTGGTACGATGCAATAAAACGTGCTAAGAAAGTCGAACTTCCGCCGTCGTCCGGCTTGTCCAACGGCGTCCGCGTCATAAAATAATGAAGGCTTTCGTTGGTATACGCTTTTTCCAACGTCAAGGTTGCCTCGCCACTTTAAAACCGGCGTCAAATTTGGCGCCAAGCGTTCGTCAAGCCTTCGGCCAATATTTCGTGGGAGCGCCGGAGGTCGTCAAGCGGGGTACAGTACGGCGGAAAAAGATAAACGGTGTTGCCCAACGGACGCACCGCCAGTCCACGGTGCAGGGAATATGACTTTATTTTGTGTTTGATTTCGTTGAAATAACCTTGCGGCCCGTCGGTTTCGACCTCAAAAGCAAGAATCACCCCGCAACTTCGAACGTTTTGGGCGCCCGCCGCCGTCAATACGGATTTTCCCGCCGCCTGCGCGTCGACCAACGCTTGAATTTGCCGCCAAGTTTCGGGTTGTTCAAACAAGTCCAACGAAGCGAGGGCGGCGGCGCAAGCCACGGCGTTGCCCGTGTAGGAATGGCCGTGCCACAGCGTCTCGCCCGCCGAAAACGGTTCGAACATCCTTTCGTTGGCCAAAGTCAAACCCATAGGAACAACTCCCGCCGTCAATGCTTTTGATAGGCAAATCAAATCCGGTTTTTCGTCAATCCATTGACAAGCGAACATTTTTCCCGTGCGTCCAAAGCCCGTCATAACCTCGTCGAAAATGACGGTAACGTCGTGCTTGCGAGCGGTGCGAACCATGTCGGACAGGATTTGCGGCGGATAAAAACGCATGCCCGCCGTACCTTGTACAAGAGGTTCGATAATGACGGCCGCCGTTTGGCCGCGTGAAAACAAAGTTTCCATCGCGGGGACGGGGTCGTGAAACGGCAAAAAATCCACGTCGAACAACAAGCGCTCGAATGGACGGGAAAATTCCGAGCGTGCCGAAACCGACATGGCCCCGAAAGCGTCGCCGTGATAAGCGCCCTCCAAGGCGGCGACGCGTCGCGCTTCGGGCCGTACGAGCGCCGCATGCAACAATGCTATCTTCAAGGCCACTTCCACCGCCGTGCTTCCGTCGTCGGAAAAGAACGCACGGTGCATACCCGTCATCGCGGTCAAACGTTCGGCCAATTCCTCGGCCGGACGGTGAGTAAAGTCGGCGAAAAGCGTTTGACAAAGACTTGAAGCTTGCCGTGCGACGGCGGCGGCTACGTAGGGATGAGCATGGCCATGCGATTGCACCCACCAAGACGAGGTAGCGTCCAACACCCTCCGTCCGTCTTCAAGCGTCAAAAAAGCGCCTTCGGCGGAAAGGACTCGTACCGCGGGGGCGGATGCCGACGGGGTAAAAGGCCGCCAAACACGACTCACGACTTTTTCAACCATCCGCGCGAACTGCGTCCTTTGAACGTCGCGCCCTTGGGGTCGGGGATATGGGCGCCGGCAAGGTCGCATTCGTAAAACTCCGTACCTTCAAAGACGGCGCCCGAAAACTCGGCGCCCGAAAATTTTGAGCGCGACGCTTGAACATGTTTCATTATCGCTTTGGCAAAAACCACACCGTCGGCCTCGCAATACGCAAAACGTGCGTTTTGGAGGGCCGCTTGGGTAAAGTTTGCCCCATTGACGTTGGCGCCCTCGAACGTTGAACCGGCAAGGTTGGCGCCCGTAAAGTTGCCGGCTTGCAAGGTGGCGCCGCGCATGTCTACGGATTTAAGTTTCGCGGCGGAAAAATTGGCGCCTTCGCCCGAAAACGAGTCGAAGTTGGCGCCTTCGGCTTGGACGGCTTCAAAGTTCGTGCCTCGTGCCACGGCTTTGTAGAAATTGGCGTCCTGCAAAAACGCGCCCTTGAAATCGGCGCCCGAAAGGTCGGCTCCTTCGAAACGCGACTGCTTCATCATCGCTTTGGTCAAACGAGCCCCGTTAAGCTGGGCGCCGGCGAACCCGCAGGCGACAAAAGAAGCATCGACGCCGTCGGCTTCGTGAAGCCGGGCGCCGTCGAAAACGGCTTCGTCGGCGATGACGGCTCTAAGATTCACCCTAGCCATATCCGCGTAGCCAAATCGGGTGCGGTCGAGAATCGCATTTTCGAGGGTGGCGCCGGTGAGGTCGGCGCCCTCGAGGTCGGCGCCCGTCAAATTGGCGTTGGCGAGGTTGGCGCCTCGCAGATTGGCGTAACGCAGGTCGGCGCCGCTCAAATCGGCGCCTTCAAAGTTGGCGTTTTCCAAATCGGCGTTTTCCAACCGCGCCTCGACAAAGCGGGTAAACATCAGATGGGCGCTTTCGAATTCCGCACCGCTCAAATCGGCACGGGAAAAATTGGCGCGTTCGGCGTGGACTTCTTCAAGGTCGGCGCCGGTAAGGTCGGCGTCGGAAAAATCCGCGCCCGTCAATTCCGCCTCTTCAAAATCGGAAAAGCGCAATCGGGCGCCGGAAAAATCCGCACCCGTCAGCTTCGCCTCTTCAAAATCCGCGGCTTCGGCATCGACCCCGACAAAAACGCCCCCCGCAAGCAACGACTCGGAAAATCTTGCCCGCGTCAATTGCGCCCCCGTAAATTTGGCTTTTTCCAGTGATGATTTTTCCAATCGGGCCCCGGTCAGTTCGGCGCTTTCAAAGTTGGCGCCGTTCAACGAACAGTCGACCCAACGAACGTTGGCGGCACGGGCCTCGAAAAAATTGGCGCCGTCGGCGTTTACTTTTTCCCATCGCGTACCCGAAAGCAGGGTATGAGAAAAGTCGGTTCCCTCGGCTTGCATTTCCCCCAGAACGGAAAACGACATGTTGGCGCCGGAAAAATTGACGTTGGAAACATCGCCTCCGGTCCATTTTGAGCCGGAAACGTCGGCGCCGCGAAGGCTTGCTCCGGACATTCCAACCCGGTTCAATTTGGCGTGTCGCAAACTGTTGCCGTCCAAAACGGCGCCCTCATAGTTCTCCGAATCCATTTCCATGCCCGACATGTCAAGCATCGGGACGGCACCGTCGCTTGCGGTCATCCATGGGGTCGAGGTTTGTTGGATATTCGGGGTTTCACGGGGGGGAGAGACGGGCAAAAGCGCCGGTTGAACGGGGGCGACTTCAACTTCGGAAAGAGACAAGGCTTCGGGCGAATCAATCGACGATTCGTCGTCCGACGCCCGTACGACCTCGTCGGGCGCTTGGGGCAAAACGACTTCGCTTTTCGACAAATCTTCGGAAACGGGAGGGGTGGGGAAAAAATCAGCGGATGCCCCCAAGCCGGACAAAGACGGACGGGCCGACGTTTCTTCTCCGGGCGACAATGTTGCAGGGGGCGCGTCGTAACCTTGCGATTCGATTTCGCCCACGGCTTGGACTTCGGGCAACAAATCGGAAAGAGACAAAGTAGGGTCCGAGTCTTGCGTTGAAGATTCGGCTTTTACGATGGCTCCGAAATCCGCGGAGTCGTTTTTGGGAATTTCGATGTTTTCGGCGGGGGCCGAAGGTTCGGATTCGAGGGAAGCGGGGCGCTTGCCGCCGCTCATCACTTTTTCCAAAAGCATATCCAAGTCGACGTCGCCGGGAGCATCGGCGGTCTCGATAGGCGGCAAAAAGAACATTCCGGGGTCTGCGGAAGGCTTGCCGGCCTTGATTTCATCGTCGGGTATTTGGTGTTCTATGGACATTTCAATTAAGGATTTATGGGTTTGTTGCTCGGAAACGGCGAGCAAACTTAAATCGGCCTTTTGTTCGGTGGTAAGTTCGGCCAATATTTTTTCTTCTTCGGAAGGGTGAATGGTTTTGGCGGCGGATGAATCCGACGTAAGGGCGGGGCTACCAACGGACAAACTCGCGGCTTTCAAATCGTCCGCTTGCAGGCTCTCTTCTTCGGCGTTCGATTCGGATTCGGAAGTGGACGGCAAAGTTTCCGACGATTGGGCTTGAGCGTCGTTGCTTGGGTCGCGTTCGGAGGATTCGATTTCGTCGTCCAAATTTTCTTCGGGCAAAGTCTCCGGGGCTTTAACAATCTCTTCTTTGACGCCCTCGTCTTCACTCGACCCGGATACCGACGGCAGAGGTTCCGAAGGTTTGGGTTGAGTTTCAACGATTTGCATTTCAGCGGACGTTTGAATTTCACCATCCCGAGAACCCTCTTCGGAAGCAGTGGTTTTTTGATTGCGTTCGGAATCGTCCGTCTCTTCGGCAACCTTGGGAACGATGACGACGGAAGACGGAAGTATCGCGTCAATAGCCGTAACCCCTGAGAAAACGGCGCCGGCGGTGGCGGCGCCGGTCAAATCGGAACCGGAAATATCGGCGCCGGAGAAGTTGGCTTGAACGAGATTGGCGCCCTTGAAATCCGCATTTTTGAGCGAGGCGGCGGTAAAATCGGCATGCAAAAGAGCGGCGTCGCGAAAATCGGCGCCATCGGCAATCGAATGGGACAGGTCTGCAAAAAGCAGATTGGCGCCCCAAAACTTGGCGTTGGAAAGATTGGCGCCCGAAAGTTCGGCGTGAACCAAATAGGCCCCCGCCAAATCTTGGCCGGAGAGGTCAAGCTCTTCGCCCGCCGCCCGCCTTTGCCGAATGAGTAGGCGAAGCTCGTCGTCCGTTAGTTTGCGTGCCATCTTGCCGTCGTATGGGGATGAGTCAATCTATCGCCGAAAACATACGGCAAAATAGCTTAATTATTCGTCATTGCGGCAAAAAGAAGTTCAAAATTTTTCCACAAGAACATGGATGGTTGGCTTGTTGGTCTCTCAAAAGAAAGCGGCCCGTGAGCTTTCGCCCCGGGCCGCTTTCTTTTGGAATTGCGCTTATTTTTTCTGAATGCGTACGGTATGGGTTTTCTCGCCGTCGTTTACTTTGAGCTGGTAAGCGCCGGCGCTCAAGCCCGAAAGCGAGAGCGGTACTTCCGTCGTTCCCGTTTCCGCCGTTGCCGTTGTTTGCATTACTCGTCGGCCCGCCAAGTCGTAGACGTCAATGCTTAATTTACGGCTGTCGGGGCTGGCGACGCTTAAAACGAAGGCGCCGTCGGTCGGGTTGGGATATACCGAAAGGCTTAATTCGTTTACGGTTTCCGTCAGCGTAGCGGTGGCCACATTGGAAAAACGTGCGTTTCCGTCGAAGTCCACCTGACGCAAACGGTAATGATATTTCACGCCGGGTTTGGCGGTGCGGTCGTCGAAAGAGTAGTTACGCATACTCGAGGAGTTGCCGAGGCCGTCTACCCAACCGATGTTTGCAAATTCGACGGCATCGGTTGAACGTTGAATTTCAAAGCCGCGGTTGTTGGTTTCGGAGGAGGTAGCCCAATTCAATCGGATAAAGCCCGTCAAAGGTTGGGCGCCAAGCGGAGACATCTCCACCGGGAAGGGATTGCTGACGTCGATGGCGATAGAAAAGTCCGAGAAGCCAATCAAACCTATGCGCCCAACGCCCGAAGCCGGCGAAGAATTGTACATGCATTCACCCTCCAAAGCCAACGACGTGTACGCCGGCCCTTTGGCCAAAGTGGCGGAAGCGTTGCCGGTGATGTTGGTGTAGTTGTACGTGTTAAACGCGGGAGGATAGGCGGTAGGATAGCCGATGGCAGTGTAGACGCCGGGAGCGGTCACCGACGTCATGTCCGTACGTCCGCCGGTAACGGTCCAATAGCCATTGTAAAGCCAAACGTCGTAACCATTGTTGCCACATTCGTGCTGGCCAATGACGGCGCCGCCGGGCGTTCCGTCGCTAAACGAGGCGTCAAGGTAGTTGTAGCCACCGCCACCGCCCCCTCCATGTGCGGTGGTAAAGTTGATGTTGATGCGCTGATACCCTTTGGTAGCGTTGCCTACGGGCAGGTCGTAAGCGCCGGTGGTGTTTACAAAACGACGCAAATTGCCGCGAACGTAGCTGTTGGAATTGCCCGGGGTTACCGAACCGACGGCGGGGTTGTTCACAACAACACGGTTGGCGCCCGTGGTTATCCAACCGTTGGTAAGCGTAAGGTTGGCCGTGGCGTTCAATACCATGTTGTGGTTCAACACCACGCCGCTTGCCGTACTTTTGACCATATACACGTGGTTGAAAACACAACTACCGTTGTTGGTGAAAGTTTGGGTACCGGCGCCGTTAAAGTGGGTGCTTCCCGTGCCGGGCGTGTAAAATCCGCCTGAATTGACGGTGAAATCACCGCCGACAAAATGGTCGTTGCCGTTGAGGCGGAAATTTCCTCGTGCGACGGTAAATGCGCCCGCCGACTCCATATCCGCATACAAATAGACGTTGTCCCCCGGGTTGGTTTTGTCGATGATAAGATTGTCGAACTTGCTGAAGGTGGTCATATAACCGACCATGTTTTGCGGGGTCAGACTTCCAACGAGACGGACGGTGGAACCCGGGTCGGCATACAAATAACCGGTGTTGGTGTAATGGCCGCAAATTTGCAATTCATTGCCGGCGACGATGGTCAGCGACGCACCGGGGGAAATAGTCAAATCCTTGACCGTAGCGACAATACTTCCGTCGATAACGGGTTGATTGGCGGGGCCGGACAATATAACGGCGTTTTTACTGCAATCCGGTACGGAGCATCCGCCCCAGTTGAGGGGGTTGTTCCATTGGGTGCTGACACTACCCGTCCAATAAACGGTCGTCGGAGCGGTGTAGTTCACGACCCCGACACCTGAGTGACTAAAATCCAAACTAAAGCCCGAAGTACTGTTGGAATAGTTTTGGACGGCAAGCAGGTAGACTTCGCCTGCGGCGGCGTTCACCGTCGGTTCAAACGCAGCGTCGTATCCGGAATACGGAGGGGGCGTGTTGCCGCCGGTGTATATCCCCGTAGTTCCTAAATAGGAATAGTTGCAACTTACCGCACCTCCGCCGCCGGAGGAGGCGATGTTTGCACAATTGGTCGCCCCCACGCCCGCCACCTTCCACAAAACAAAGTCGTAGTCGGTAATGCCGTCGTTCGGGCGAATGGTAAAGTTCAACGGGCCCGGATTGGCGATGGTAATTTGATACCATGCGGATCCACGTTCGCCCGTGGTGCAGTTGCCGGAGCCGTCGTGGTCGCAGGTGGCGCCAACGGCTTGATAACCCGGGTCGCCGACGGCGAAAGTCGAGTTGCAAACCGGTACCGGCGAAGGACAATCCTGCCCATTGAGGGGAGGAAACGAAGACGCTCCGTCAATGGCAACGATGCTGAAATTACCTTTTAGGTCGTTGACGCCGTCCACGCGCACAAAATACGTCGCGCCTGCGGTTAATCCCGTAAGCGTCAATTCGGAGTTGAGTACGGAGGTAAATCCGCAATCCGGGGCGTTTTGGTTGCAGGCAATCAACGACAAAGCGGAACAGGTACCCGAATAAACGGCGATTTGGGTGTTGGTCAAAGAATAAAGAATGGTACGGATTTTGACCGTCGTCGAAGGAGCGACAAAACGATACCACACGGTGTTCAAGGTTCCACCCGACCAACAACCGGGAACGCCGGGTTCGCCTACGCCCGTTGCACATGCGTTTGTGCCGCCGACGTAAATTCCCATCGGCAATTCAAGTGCGGAGCAGGGCAAGTCGTTCAAAGCCCCCGCCCCCGAAACCGGCGCGGTAATCGATAGGTTGTAAGTGGGGATGCAGGTTGGCGGCGCCCACTGGTCTACCAAGAGATAATAGGTTTGCCCGGCTTGCAGGCACACGGTCATAGTTTGGGAGCCCGAAGACGACTGTTCTTGCGCCACACAAGTTCCGCCGCCGCCATAACAGGCGTCGGCCAGCGGGCATCCGGCGTACAAAGCCAAGCCTACGTACGAGCTTGTGCTGGTCAGGGTTATGATGCTGGTTCCCGAAACCGTGGGAGTAAATACATAAACGCGATCTTCGGCAGAGTAATACAACGAACTGCCACAAACCAGCGTATTCGACGAAGTCAGGTCGTTTACTTGTCCACACGTGGAATGGCCCGTAACGCTATACGGAAGCGTAGGGATGTTCACCACCCCCGTTCCCAAACCGGAGACGCACGAAGGCGACGCGCCGGGAGCTGTGATGCTGATGCTGTAAGTACCGATGCAACCTCCGGGCGTCAGATAACTATCGACGATTAAATAGTACGTTTGACCGGCGGCCACGGTGGCACACATCGTTTTACTTCCCGAGGTGCTTTGGTTGTAATTCACGCACGTGCCGCTAAACGGGCAATCTTGATACAAAGCCAAACCCGTGTTGGTGGACGCAGTCGTTAAATTGACGGTAATCAAGCCACTGGTCGTCGGAGTAAATACAAAAACCTCGTCCATGTCGGTAAAATAGAGGTTGCTTCCGCACGTTACGGCTGTGGAGGGCGTCAATTCATTGCCTTGAGCGCAAGTGGTTCTTCCGGAAGAACTGTAAGGTAAAGAGGGCACATTGACTATCGGCCCCAATCCCGCCGGACAAACCAGCGGAATAATATTCAGCGTATAGCCCGAATTGTAGGGGGAAGGCCAATAATCAATAATGAGGTAATAAGTCCCGGGAGAGGTAAAATTGTATACGCCGGAGGCGTTGTTACCAAAACCCGAAACTTGGCACATCAAGCTCGGCCCCGTATTACCGCACGTTGTTGCCAAAAACCAGCCGATATAGCCGGTGCTGCTGGTGTTGGTCAAGTCGATGGAATAAGGACCGGGAGTGGAAATGTTGAGTTGGAACACGGCGTCGTTGCCGCCGCCATACAGCGTGTTGCAACTTTGGGAACCGTAATCGTTCGTCAATCCCAAAGTAGTGGAAGATATACTATAAGGATAAGAACTGACCACTACGGGCGAGGAACAGTTGTCGCCCGGCGGCGGGTCGGTAACACAAATATTGAATGTGGGCGTGGCCGAAGAACCCGTTCCCGCGTGATACGTACGCACCCAGTAAGTGGCGCCGACCGTCAAGCCCGAAATGCTTACCGTTTCCATCAATCCCGCGCCATTGACGTTGGTACATGTTATCGACGTACCGCCGCAAGTACCGCTGTAAACCTGAATAACGGCGTCGAAACTCGCGCCTCCCTGCACTTGAACCACATGCGTCGTTTGCGTTGCCACGAAATGATACCACACGTCGTCGTCCGCCGTACCCGAACAGCCGGCCAAAGACAAGGTGGCGCCGGCCGTCGTCCCCGCCGTGTAGCTGCACGTAGGTCCGGGCGTCAAAGCGATGGAACCCGCGCAGTTGTCGTTCGACGGCGGAGCGGTCGGAGCCGATATGTTCAGCGTAAAGCCCGTGCACGTCGGAGGCGGCCAAGTATCGATAATCAAATAATACGTTCCGGTGGAAGTGAAATTGTAAGAAAAAGACTGCGAAGAACTGCTGTTGGCGTCGTAAGTCAAACAGCTCGCCGCGTTAGTACAATTCGCGGCGGATTTGAGAAACATCCCCGACCATCCCGCCGTACCGGTCAAACTAAAATTGTAGACCCCCGTGGTGGTGATGTTCAATTGATAAACCAAATCTTCTCCGCCGCCGTACGAACTGCTACACTGGGTTCCATAGTCGTTTATAGATCCACACGTGGTGTTGGCGTTGGTGTAAGGATAACTGCTCACGACTATCGGATTGCTACACGTAGCCCCGGGTAAAGGCGCAACGCTTCGATACGCAAGCGTCGATGTAGCCGTTAACGTGTTGCAGTTGTAACGATTAATCAACACGCGGTAGGTACCGCTTGTAACGCAAGTCCAAGAAAGCTTGGACCGTGTGCCACAAAAATCGTCGTTGTAACCGCCGGCGTAAGCGTCGGCGTTGGTGCGGATGGTAATTTGAGTGTCAAAGCCGGCGGAGCCGCCGTCGGCGGCACAAAATGAAAATTCATACGTCGTTCCGGCTGTTGCGTTAAAGGTAAAGTACCTTGCCACGCCGCCGGCGCCTACCATCACCGTCTGCCAAGTCGCAATGGGTGAAATGGTACCGCTGTTGGTACCGCCCGAACATTGCGCATTGGCTTCCCGTAATCCTATTCCCCAAGAAATAAGGAATAAAAACGAAAGTAAAATTCTATTCATAACCGTAGCTAGTTTTTAAAGTTTGGGCAATTTTCTTGAAGTTCTTGAACGGAGCCGACTTTAACGAAAGCTTCCACGTTCTTTTCGGCAAGCGCTTTGACAACGGCTTCGGCCTCGGCGTTTTCCACCACGTAAACGTTGTGGCTTTCGCAGAAGCCCGTGATTTTGCCACCCGCCGACGTTATCGTCGCCTCAACGGCGGGGCGGGTCTTTTCCGATAAATGCGGAATGCCGATAAGCACGCCGTCCGCGGCATGCGACCCTATCGGCGCCGCACAAACGGCCAGTATCGTAAATATTCTTTTCATATACCTTTTTAAATTAGGGTCTTATAATTAAAGATAAATTCAACCCCCAAAGTTAAGTAGATTTATTGCAACCGCCAAAAAATATTAAAAAATGAGTAGCTTGCGCAAACAGAACTTCGCTAACGAACCCAATTCGTCTTTGAACGGTAAAAATTCCCTGCCGAACGGCCGACGAACATCAACAAAAGTACGTTATTCTTTCGATTTATTGCCTTTCAGCTTCAAAAACGGCTCGAAACAGACGTTCGTCGGCCGGGCCGAATACCGCGTTTCTCCGGGCGTATACCCGCCGAGCCACCGCAATCGCTTTTTCCACGTCGTAAACTTCGTTTTCTCCCCAAGCAAAGGACGGAATATATTTGGGCGGAAAGCCCGCGCCGAAAACGTTGGACGAAACACCGACGACCGTACCCGTATTGAACATGGTGTTGATGCCCGACTTGGAGTGGTCGCCCATGGTCAACCCGCAAAATTGCAAGCCCGTGTCGCGATCTTGCCCCGAAGCCACATGCCGAACGCGAACGGTGGAATAATTGTTTTTGAGATTGGAAACGTTGGTGTCGGCGCCGAGGTTGCACCACGCCCCCAAAACCGAATTGCCCAAAAAGCCGTCGTGCGCCTTGTTGGAATACCCCCAAAGAACGGAATTGGAGATTTCGCCGCCGACCTTACAATAGGGGCCTACGGTGGTTTCGGGCCGAATTTTGACGCCGACGTTGGCGACGGAACCTTCGCAAAACGCCGCCGGCCCTTGTATCATCGCGCCGATTTGAATTTGAACGTTCGGACCGACGTATATCGGACCCGTTTCGGCGTCCAAAATCGCCGCCTTGATTTTCGCCGACGGATGGATGTACACGTTTTCCGGGGCGTATACGATGGTATGCGGGTCGCCGGCAGCCCCCCGAATGTTTAAGCGTCCCAAGTCCGCGACGATTTCTTTGCCGTTAAAAAGAAAAATATCGGCAATTTGGCGCAAACGATAAACGTTGGGATACGTTGCGGGTCGAAAATCGGCGGGAAAAGATTGGGCGCGGAACGCCAAAGTTTTTCCCTCTTCGTCCACCCATCCCTCGCCCGGAGCCAAATCGTTTTTTAGGCGACGAACGAATTCCGCGTCCGGGAAACAGCGGCCCGAAACAAAGACGCAATCGCCGGGCGGGGGGGGACGGTCGAATAGTTCTTTGAGCCGGTCGTGAGCGACGGCGGATATTTGGGGAAGTTCTTTTTGCCACTTTTCGCGCAAAGTAAGAATTCCGATGCGCAGGTCCCAAACGGGTCGGGTGAAGGTCAAGGGGAAGAAGTCGTCCCCATCGTCGAAGAGCGCCCATTGCATGACGCGAATTTACGACTAATCGTCGAAAGCATTGTCGTCGGCTTCGCCCAAAACGAAAACGGCCTCGACGGCGAAATGGTCGGAGAGGTCGCGTTTGCGTCCGAGCGTCGGCCCGCACCAATCGGCCATGAAACGTTTGACCCGCCCTGCCACGGGCCGTATCAACGCCCGATTCGTTCGATAGAGCACGTAGTCGATGTATTCCTTATAGTTGCGGTCGGATTTGCCGACAAGGTCGCAAACGCCGCCATTGTAGGAGCATTCCTTCGACTTGGGATTGGTGTCTTTGGCTTTGAGCGTACGGAGCATTCGTCTATAGCGGACGCTGTCGCGCTGTTCGGTGTTCATGTCTCCGGCAACGATTTGCGGCACGCCCGGACGCTCGAATGGTTTGAGCAGACGTTCGTAAATTTGAAGGTATTGACGGTCGCGGATTCTTTGGGAACGCTTGTAATTGCCGGACTGCAAGTGGGTCGAGACGACCTGAACGGGTTTGCCGTTGATTTCGATTTCAACCAAAAGCGCGCCTTTTTGAGCCGTTTTGTCGATGCCCGTCGCCTCGTCGTACAATATGCCGTGGGCGAAGCGAATAGGGTGTTTGCTCATGACCACAATACCCGAATTCGCGGCCTTCAAAGGTTTTCTGTATACGGGCAGATTGGCAAAGTAAGGATATTCGGCGGCCAAATCGGTTTTCAAACGGCGTTCCACCCGTTTGACAAACGCTTCCTGCAAACACAGAACGTCGTAATTCGAGCGTTTAAGGGTTTCAACGATTTTGGGAACGCGCATGAATTGGCCCGTAATCAAAGGCTTGGGAAGCATGTAAATATTCCAAGAAAGGACGCGAAGCGTGTCGCCCGGCGCCGCATGGGCGTTTATCCACACAAACGGCAACGTCGCCGCAAGTACCAATAACCGATTCATGGACGTTCTATCTGTTTACATTGCAAAGTTATGCACCTTTCCGTTACCTTCGTATGAACAAAAAGTAGATATCGTTAAGAATGTAATAAATTTATGCGACCACCCCGCCATACGCTTTTGATTCCACACCACGTTTTTACAAGTGAAACAAGACCGAACGGGTTCGTCCGCCATAAAACACGGCTTGGCGCACCGCCTTGACGCCGTCCGAATCCTCTCTCCCCACAATCATACAACTTGCCCGAGCCAAATGGTCGTAAATTTTTTTCGATTATTGGAACCATTCGTTTGTCAAGCGCGTTTTTCAATCGTTGAGTTAAAACTAGTAATTACAAAACTTTACACCAAAGAACCAATATGCATCCGAAAAACAAGCCCCACACGGCCATAAACGGCACAAACCAAGTTGCGAGGCGAAGCACGGCAAAGCTGTTCCCTCGGCCGCCGGTACGCCTTCTAGACGCGATTAGAACGGAAACTTTTTCAATTATTTGAACCATTCATCGGAAAAACACGTTTACAAACCGTTAAGCAACTAAATAAATATATCAACAGACCTTACTGCCGACTAATATGTACCCAAAGAAAAAAATGTACCAAATTTTGGGCGGAGAAGGGGAAGCCTTTGCGCCAAAACGCAACTTCAGGCGCTCGCCGATGCTAAAATCCTTCTTGGATTCAATCGAAGCGGCCATAAAAGACCAACGCGATTTCTCTAAAAAAGGCAAAACGTCGTTCGTTTTATTCGTCAAGGCAAAAGTCGAGGAGCTACACTTTTCCCGCGCGGTAAAAGGAGTGGTGTTTGTTCGCCCCGAGGGGAAAAAAGACGATTACGTCGTCCTGCCGGCCCCGCGCAAAACCGGAACCTTCGAAGACTGGCTTCCGAATTCGTGGTTTAAGACGAACAACGAAATTTGGGTCGAATATTCGACAACCGACAAAGAAAAACACAAAGTCAAGGCTACGCGCCTATCGGCCGAGCGGCGCGAACCCCGTTATGAAATTGATTGGCGCGGATTCAACCCCGTGGTCAAAAACGAAAACGACAAAAAAGAAACCGTACGCTTCAAGAAACGTTACGAACAGTGCCTGCGCCAAATGGAGTTGGAGGGCGAGGACGGTCAATGCGGTTTTGCCGACGAAGCCGAAGCCCAAAAACCCAACGTCAAATGGAAACGCCACAACCTTCGCGACGCCGACGCATGGAACGAACGCATATGGTTTGAGTTTCCCGAAATCAACAGGGAAAAAATCGAACTTTACCCGACCATCAACCTCTACGAACTCGAGCAACGCAAAAAAGCCGTCAAACAACTGCTCTTCCACCCGACCGAACACCAAATGCCTTTGCGAGCGCTGTTCGAAGAGGAGCGAACGTTGCCGCAATTTACGCCCGAGCGGGTGAAAGAATGGTACATATTGACGGACGGAAACCGCGACGGCGCCGCGCAACAACGCGCCTTCGTTGAAAAAGCCTTGTCCACCCCCGAATTTGCCGTTCTCGAAGGCCCGCCAGGCTCAGGAAAAACAACCGTCATCCTTGAACTGATTTTGCAACTCGCCGTACGAAACAAACGCGTACTGTTGGCCTCTTCAACGCACGTCGCCGTGGACAACGTCCTCGAACGCATGCTCGACGACAAAATCCGCAACGTGGTACAAAAATACGTCTTCGCCGCACGCGTGGCCTCCAACGAAAACCGTATCGGCGCCGAAAACGTCAAAGAGGAATTCGGGCTTAAGCGCTTGATAAACGCCCAGATTTCCGCGTTGGTTGAATTGTCGCACGACCCCGACGCCACCGAAGGACAAAAACAATTGGCCACCGTCGCCAAAGGCAACGAGACCTTCGAGCGTTTCATCATGGAACAGTGCAACCTTATCGCGGGAACGATGGCGGGCCTGCTTTCCCACCCCGTCATCCGCAACCCCAAACCCGGCGAAAAACCCTTCGACTACCTCATCGTGGACGAAGCCTCGAAGGCAACGATAGACTCTTTTTTGGTGCCGGCCAACCTTTGTCGGCGTTGGGTCTTGGTCGGCGACGTCCAACAACTTTCTCCGTATTGCGAGGCCGACGCCGTCGCCGACCTCGTCGCTCAAAAAACGGGCTTGGACGTCGAAAAAACCGACCAAATCGTCAGTCTAATTGAACGTCGATTTTCCTATCGCGCCAACCCCGATTTTGCCCGCGACATCGACAAAAAACTTCGAGAACAACTCGCCCCTCTGACCGACAGCCAAGTGGACGTCATCGAATCCATACGCAGATTGAGCTTTCCATCCATTTTGGAAGCCCTGCAACGCGGCGTGGCTTATAACGATATCCACGAGGTGTTGAACCACCGTAACGGCGCACGCAATTCCTATCCGGAGTACGACGACGAAGAAGAATATAACGACGCGCTAACCCTAGGAATGCCCGAGGTCTACGGAGAACAGGCGTTTGAGGCGCGTTTTGAATCGCTGGCGTTCCAAAACCGTATGGCCGGCGAAATCGCCGAAATTCCCCGCAAATATTTTTACGACGGCCAAAACCTCGCCACCGCCGCAAGCGTTAAGAATCGGGTCAATCCCTTGGCCGCCTACCGGGGCGACGAAAACGTCGTCGTTTGGCGTCGGGTAAACAAAGACGGCGACCGCGACCGGAACGTCAATCCCGAAGAGGTCGAAAAGGTTTTCGACGAACTCGAAAAACTCAACGCTTTTGCCGCCGAAAAGCACGTTACACTGAGCGTGGGCGTACTGAGCTTTTATCGCGGCCAAGAACGACTGTTGCGCAACAAAGTGGGGGAGAAAAAATTTTCGCATTTGGAAGTACGGGTCTCGACCGTAGACCGTTTTCAAGGGCAGGAAGCGGACGCAATACTGCTTTGCTTTACCAAATGGGCGGGAAAACCGTTTTACAACACCCCCAATCGCCTGAACGTCGCCCTTACCCGCGCCCGCCACAAGCTCGTACTTTTCGGCAAACCCGAATCCATGGTCGGCGACGGTTTTACCGAGGCCGTGCGCGAGCTCGCCAAATCCATTCCCAAACGATAAACCCTAAAAAATTAACGACATTTCAAAATTAACTAATGAAACAACTAATATTTGAATCCAAAAATGCGGTTGTCTATACCGCTTTTGTGCGCGGCAACTTCCTATTGCATTACGCCAAAGACCCGTGGACGGCCATCGTTCAACATTTTTACGACCGCCGACACAACGCCCCTATCACGCCCGAACGGGTAAAAAGCGAACTTTTTCCCAAAATGCCGCTTTTCGCCTGTAAAAATATCTGCATCAAACTCACGGAAATGGGTGCGGCCGAACCCACGTCCGACAACGCTTTTCAACTCACGGACAAAGGCGGGGATATCGCGGTTACGGGAAAGAATTTTCAACCCCTTGGCGACGACCATGCCCTTGCGCTTACATGGGTAAACTTTAACGGACGCCTTGCCATTGTGAAAGCGGAAATTCAAAAGCCCGACTCCAAGTCCAAAACCTTCACCCCCGAAGGTTACGATAAATTGGCCGAAATTTTGCGTAGCCCCGTCCTCGTCAAAAACGGAGAGGCCACCGTCGTTTTGACGGGAAACGACCCCGTTTTCGGCTCCAAATGCAACGGCGGCCCCGAAGAAAAAAATGAAAAGGCCACACTGACCCTCGCTCCCGAAAAGGCAACGATAAGCATCGGAAAAACTCCCATAAATCTCGACGGCTTTCCTTCGTGGGACGACATCTTCGACAACGTACGGTATCGCGGATTAAAACTTGTTTTCGACTCCGAGGCCGGCGTTTATCGTGCCACCGTCGAACCGGATTTTAACGACGAATTTCCCTTTCAAATTCCCATAAAAAAACTAGGTTTGAGGTGTATTCAACAACTCGAATACGCAGGCTTTGTTTTGAACGAGAAAAGTCAAAGCGTTACGTGCGTACCGTCGGATAAAGGACATGCCCAAAAAGCGTTTCTTATAAGCGTCGGCGCGCGTTTGAAAAAAACGACAAGCCTCGACGATAAAAAAGAAAGCTTTCCGCGAATTGTAGACAACTTGAAAAAAGAGTTCGCTACATTTGGCTTTCACGACCTCCCCGAACCCCGGCTTAACGATTATTTGGTTTATTCCGACACCAACAACCTCGATACCAAACCGTCGGGCATCGGCGACTTTCTAAAATCGATTTTTTCTTTGACCCGCAACACAAAATCTTGAAGCCAAG
>CALAJH010000010.1 GCA_937922655.1 uncultured Bacteroidia bacterium | reverse complement strand
GTTTCGGTCCCCGACGGCGAAGGCCGTCTCGATATCCGCACCCGGTTTTTACGCCCTACAAACACACAAATTTCGTCCGCCTCGAAGACGCCCCCCCTTCTTTACGTCTTTACATCCCCGCGGAACGCCATACCCGCTCGTTGAAAACCGCGTCGAACCAACGTCAAGGACGCGGCAACCGGCGCGAAGCGAAATTCGTTCTTTGCGCATGCGTTCGGCAAGAATGCGAACCTCGGTTTCGACGACTTTACGAGTCGGATTTTGGACGAACCGGCTCCGACAATTTTTGCGCAAAAAGCATGGTTTTGTGTTTCGTTTTTCGTTTTTACGATATTGCGGCGCCGGGCATGTTGCAACGTTTCTAGGCTTATGGATGTTTTTTTCATCGTCACCCGGGCCGTGTTTCTCAAACAGGCGCCGGCGTTCCAAAAACATCTTAATATAAACGCCAAACTTCTACTTCTCGCCCTCCCCAGGGATAAAATCGCGTCCCGAAGTCGGGTTTTTCGGATATTTTGTATCTTTGTCGAAATTTCCGGCACGGTTTTCGTTTTTCGTGAGGAAAAATAACGACATGAAATGGATATGGTACGCGGCGTTGGTCGGAGCGATGAAGTTGTCGGCCCAACCGAGCGCGATTATGGTAACGTCGGAAACGGGCGATATTTTTCGCGTTTCGATTAACAACCAGCCGCCGCCCGATTGTTTTTCGGAACGGGTGTATTTGGACGATTTTTCGCCGGGGCTTTACCGTGTTGCGGCGGAGGTTTATTTGGGGCCGAGGCAGATAGCGACGGTGTTTCAAGACGTGAATCTGCCCATGCGCACCGAGGCCGACGTGCGCTTGGGTCGCGACAACTTTGGACGTTTCACGATGTTTGTAACGATGCGTCCTAGGGACGGTATGCCTTCGACGACGCCGGGCCTGCCCCGTCCGGGCGGACCGGTCGTCCAACCGCCGCCCGCCGTCCCCGCCCAACCCAACCCTATGCCCGGTTACAACGGCCCCGTCGGTTGTCCCACTCCCGCCTCGCCCGACGCCGTCGCCGACGCTTTCGCCGCCATTCGCAACGTCGCTTTTCGAGACGAAAAGCTCATGGTCGCCAAACAGTTTTTGTCCTCCAACTGCGTATTTGCCCGCGACGTGCTGGAAATGATGCGTCTTTTCAGCTTCGACGACGACCGTCTGGAAGTCGCCAAATTCGCTTACCCCGCCACCTACGACCAAGGCAATTACTTCATCGTCAATGACGGTTTCGCTTTTAGCTCGACTCGCGCCGAGTTGCATCGTTTTATTAGCCGTTAGCTTTCGGCTTGGGGCACAGGCGCCGGCCTATGATTGGGACAACGGCCGTTTGGTGCGCGAATGGAATGCGACGGTCACGGAAATCATTCGCTTGGACGGTTTCAGCCCGCCCGTCGCCTCGCGCGTTTACGCCTACCTCAACGTCGCGCTTTATGAGGGCCTGCGGCGCAAAGACTTGCGCAACCTTGCTTGCGCGGGCCAACTTCGAGGTTTGAAATCGTTGCCCGCGCCCGAAATCGGCGTCGAATACGATTGGCGCATCGTGGCCAACCGGGCGGCGGCGCAAGTCGCACGGGCGTTGGTTTACCGCGCCCACCTCGTCGCGCCGATGGAAAACAAAGTGTTCGAGGCCCTAAAAACCGAGGCGAAAAACGTCGATAAATCCCTTGCCTACGGCGACGAACTGGCCAAAGCCATCCTCGACTGGGCGCAAAAAGACAAATACGCGGAAACGCGCTCGATGGAAAAATACGCGCCGCTCAAACGCGCGGGCGCTTGGGAACCGACCCCGCCGCTTTTCGACGACGCCATCGAACCCCATTGGGGATTGTTGCGGCCGTTTGTTTTGGATTCGGCGGCGGAATACGCGCCCACGCGTCCACCCCGTTTCGACGACAAGCCCACCTCCCGTTTTTATCAGGAGGCCGCCGAGGTACACAAGCTCACCCAATCCCTACAACCCGAACATTACGCCATCGCCGCCCACTGGGATTGCAACCCGCTGGTTTCGACGGTCATGGGTCATGAAATGGCTTCGCGCAGGCAAATTTCTCCGGGCGGCCATTGGATGGTTATCACGGGCATCGCCTGCGACACGCTCAAAAAAAACTTGGTCGAAACGGCCGCCGTCCATCTGCAAGTGGCCGTCGCCTTGGCCGACGCCTTCATCGGTTGTTGGCACGTCAAATACACCACGCACGTCATGCGCCCGGAAACCTTCATCAATCGCTACATCGACAAAGATTGGCGACCGATGTTGGAAACGCCGCAATTTCCCGAATACACCTCGGGCCACAGCACCATATCCCGGGCGGCGGCCGAAGTGCTGACGGCAAGATTGGGGGACGCGGTCGGATTTAGGGACACGGTCGAAAACTTTTTGGGCCTGCCCACCCGAAACTTTACCTCCTTTTTCCAAGCCTCGGACGAAGCCGCCATCAGCCGAATCTACGGCGGCATTCACTATCGTCAGGCGATGGTCGACGGCATCGAACACGGCAAACACATCGGGCAAGCGGTATTGGCAAGGTTGGTTTTACGCAAGGATTGACGAACATGACGGCGTGGGTGTGCATCTTGTTTTGGGGCCTTGCCTTCGGACAAACGGACTACGCGGCGCTCGACGCCCAAAACGGATTTTTCGACTACGAACTCGGCGCCTCCCTCGACACCCTCGACGGTTTCGTTTACGACGGACAAAGCCAAAAAAAAGAACGTTACCTCGTCAAATCCCTGCCGCTCGAATACGCCGGCGTCAAGTTCAAGTCGGTGCATTTTTTGTTTTACCGTAAACGTATGCACAGCATCGTCTTACGTACCGAGGGCCTTGCCCAATCCGAAGCCCTGCTCGAACTCCTCAAACTCTACTACGGCCCCGGCGAACAAGACTATCTGGCGCCTTCCTACCGTTGGCCCGGCAAAGTCGTCAAGCTCACCTACGAAATGAACCTGCTTACCAAAAACGCCGAAGCCGTATTTGAATCGGTGGAAATGCAGCACGTTTTTTCGCGCGAATGGCGCTGACCGCTTTTCTACCCAAGAAAAACAAACGACGCCGGCTCGTTCGTCACGGACCGAAAACCGTAGCGTCGATAGGAATCGAACCTATATCTGGAGCTCCGGAGGCTCCCGTTCTATCCATTGAACTACGACGCCGATACCGACCACAAAATTAAAGCAAAACTTTCAAGGCGCCAAACCCCCTCCCTTGCAATCGAAAATCTTTTCGTTTCCGCACCGCCCCAACGACGACAAATCACGTCCAATCTTTTACAAAAAAGGCTTCTTCGCGTCTTGACGCACGCCCGAATCGCTTCGACGGCGCCGCCCCTTGGCCCCAAACCGATGTTTTTGCCGCAACGACGTTTTAGTTGTCGTTCACGCGAGGCGCGGACAACGCAGGTTTTGTGTATCTTGCGGGGATGAAAAGACTTTCGGCGGTGGTGGTCGCCCTTAACGAGGCCGAAAACATCGAACGGTGCGTTAAAGCGGCGTTGGCGGCGGCGGACGAGGTCGTCGTCGTCGATACGGGAAGTACGGACGCGACGGCGGATGTGGCGCGAAGCGCCGGCGCCCGCGTCGTCGAACTCGATTGGCGGGGTTTCGCCCAAACCAAGAACGCCGCCCACTCGTACGCCCAAAACGACTGGATTCTTTCGCTCGACGCCGACGAGGTCGTCACCCCCGAACTGGCCCGTTCCATTCGGGAATTCATGCGCGGCGCCGACGGAAAAACGGGAAAAATTTGCCGGCTTCCTTTCTATTGCGGTCGTAAAATTCGGCATTCGGGTTGGTTTCCCGACAAAAAAGTGCGTGTTTTCGATAGGAACCGTGCCCGCTGGGTCGGTGAATACGTCCATGAAACCCTCGAATGCGAGGACAAAGCCGTCGAATTGAAAGGGTTTTTGTTGCATTATACGGTGTCGTCGGTGGCGGGCCACGTCCAAACCGTCAATCGTTATTCGGATTTACAGGCCGAGGAGTATCTTCGCAAAGGCAAACGCGTTACGTGGTTTCATTTGTTGGTCAAGCCGGTCTATGTTTTTTTCAACATTTTGTTGGTTCGTCGGGGTTTTTTGGACGGAAAAGCGGGTTGGCTGATAGCATCGGTAAGCGCGTTTTCGTATTTTTTAAAGTATGCCAAGACGTGGATGCGTCAGCCGTGAAGCCACGCCTGCCGCGCCAAAAGGACTTCCGTCGTTTCGACGTGTTCGGGGTCGGGAACGCAACAATCGACGGGACAAACCGCCGCGCATTGCGGCTCTTCGTGAAAACCTTGGCATTCGGTGCATTTGTAGGGCACGATGTAATAAATTTCGTCGGAAATGGGCGCCTGCTTGGCGCTTGAATCGAGGGTCGTGCCGTTGAACTCAATAACGCCGGTGAGCTTGGTGCCGTCGGCGAAGGCCCATTTGACGCCGCCTTCGTAAATGGCGGTGTTCGGGCACTCGGGTTCGCAGGCCCCGCAGTTGATGCATTCTTCGGTGATGTGTATGGCCATCGTTTGAAGTAGGATAAACGTATAACGCGGAATCGGGCCGCAAAGTTACCAAAACGTCGGCGGAATGCGCGACGTCGAATTCGGTGCGACAAACGCGGCACGCGCGCGTATGTTTGCCGTTTGTATTGCATGCGGATAATGCCTAATTTTGAGGGCCGAAATTCGGAGGCGGCTTAAATTTGCCTTGTCCTTCTTGGACGTAGGGCCTTCGGCGTAAAGGAGGACGGTTGGCAAGACCCGGTTTTTTAGCCGGGGAGTAAGGGCCGCTTGTCTTCTTTCGACGCAAGCTCGATAAACGGACAAAAAGCCGCTTGACCGCCGAATTCAAATTTCACCCACGCCCGCGACGCGCGTAAAACCGGTCGTAGGGTTTGCACGAACAAGGATTCTATATCGTTATGAACATAACCGCTCAAGACGTAAACCGCCTGCGTGCCGAAACCGGCGCCGGCATGATGGACTGTAAAAAAGCCTTGCAAGAATCGGGGGGCGATTTCGAAAAAGCCATCGAATATCTGCGAAAAAAGGGACAAAAAGTCTCGGCCGACCGCCAAGACCGCGAAGCCAAAGAAGGAGCGATTTTCGCCAAAGTGGCGCCCGACGCAAGCTACGGCGTTTTGCTCGAACTCAACTGTGAAACCGACTTTGTCGCCCGCAACGAGGGTTTCCAACAATTGGGCGAAAAAATTGCGTCGGCGGCGCTCGCGGCCAAAACCCGCACCCTCGACGAACTCAAAGCCCTGCCGCTCGACGGCCTTTCCGTCGCCGACACCCTCACCGAAGCCATCGGCCGCATCGGCGAAAAAATCGATATCGGTAAGTTCTCTTTGCTCGAAGGCGAAAAAGTGGTCAGCTACATCCATCCCGGCGCGCGTGTCGGCGTGCTGCTTGTCTTTACCGGCGCCAACGGCCTCGACCTCGCCCAAGCCGGAAAAGACGTATGTATGCAAATCGCCGCCATGTCCCCTATTGCCGTGGATAAAACGGGCGTCGACCCGGCGATTGTCGAAAAAGAAATCGCCATTGGCATCGAGCAGGCCCGCGCCGAAGGCAAACCCGAGGCCATGCTCGAAAAAATCGCCCAAGGCAAACTCCAAAAGTTCTATAAGGAAAACACCCTCATGGAACAGGATTTTGTCAAAGACCCGTCCAAGTCCATCGCCCAATACCTTAAAGAATACGCCCCCGCTTTGAAAGTAACGGCTTTCACCCGGTTCAATCTCGGTTAATGAAACCCCATACAATTATATACATATTAACTTAGAGAGCGGAGTGCAAACCACGGGTTTGTTCTCCGCTTTTTTTTCAATCCAATGCAATACAAAAGAATACTACTGAAACTCAGCGGCGAGGCGTTGATGGGGCGTGAAAGTTACGGCATCGATGCGGCTACGATTAATCAATACGCTCTGGACATTAAGGCCGTGGTCGATATGGACGTGCAGGTCGCCGTCGTGGTGGGCGGCGGCAATATTTTTCGCGGCATCCAAGGCGAATCCCAAGGCCTCAACCGGAACACAAGCGACTATATGGGCATGTTGGCCACGGTCATCAACGGCTTGGCGCTTCAGGACGCGCTCGAACGCCACGGCATGGTTACCCGCCTTCAGTCGGCGCTCGACATCCACCGCGTTTGCGAACCCTACATTCACCGCCGCGCCGTGCGCCACCTCGAAAAAGGCCGCGTCGTCGTTTTTGCCGCCGGCACCGGCAATCCGTTTTTCACCACCGACACCGCCGCCACCCTACGCGCCATCGAAATCGACGCCGACGTTATTCTCAAAGCCACCCGCGTCGACGGCGTTTACTCCGCCGACCCCGAAAAATATCCCGACGCCGTCCGATACGAAACCGTCGGTTTCGACGAGGTCATCGACAAACGACTCAACGTCATGGACATGACCGCCTTTGTGATGTCCCAAGAAAACCGCAAAAAAATCGTCGTCTTCGACATGAACGTACCCGGCAACCTCAAACGCGTCGTCATGGGCGAGGCCGTCGGCACCCTTGTCCATTAACGCACCTTGAATTCAAAAACCTTTTTCGACTCGATAAAGCCTTCGAGGCGGTCGCCGCGTTCGACCCGTCCGACCCCCGCCGGCGTTCCCGTAAAGAGCAAATCCCCCGCCCTCAAAACAAAAAATTTTGTCGCGTAAACCAGCAGCGCCCTAAGGTCGAAAATCATCTCCGAGGTATGGCCCGTCTGAACGGTTTGCCCGTTTTTTTTCAAAGAAAAGCCGATGTTTTGCGCGTAGGCAAACGAGGGCAAAGCAAAAACCTCCGAAACGAACGCCGACTGATGAAACGCCTTGGCTATTTCCCACGGCAGGCCTTGGGCTTTGAGTTCGTTTTGTAGGTCTCGGGCGGTGAAATCCACGCCCAAGCCGTAACCGTCTACGTAACCCGGCGCAAAAAGTTCGCTTACGTGTTTGGCGTCTTTGGCTATGCGGAAAAACACCTCGCACTCGTAATGGATTTCGTTGGAAAAGTCGGGGTAATAAAAGTCCTCGCCGCTGCGCATGACGGCGCTGTCGGGCTTGATGAAAAGTACGGGTTTTTCGGGAACGGCGTTGCCCAGTTCGGCGGCGTGCAATCGGTAATTGCGCCCTACGCATACGATTTTCATGACGGGCAATATACAAATTTTTGGACGAAAAAAATTCGTTAAGTTTGCGGCGTTATGAGATACACGGAAATGAACCCGGACTTTTACGTCCGCAACCGCGCCAAAACCGCCGCCCGTTTGGCCCCCGGCGCCGCCGCGCTTTTTTTCGCCCACGACCCCGTCTGCGTTAACGGCGACGCCCTCTATGCTTTCGCCCAAGACGCCAATTTTTTCTACCTCACGGGCATCGACCAAGAAGAAAACGTGCTTTTTCTTTTCCCCGACGCGCCCTTCCCCGAATGGCGCGAGGTTTTGTTTGTCAAACGCACAAGCCCCGAAATTAAAACGTGGGTGGGTTGGAAATACACGCCCGACGAGGCCCGGGCCGTTTCCGGCGTTCAGAACGTCCGCCACACCGACGAACTCGAAGATTTTCTCATGACCGTTGCCGGCTACGTCGGCCCCGTTTATTTCGATTTCAACGAAAACGACCGCAACCGCGCCCAAGACCTCAAACCCGCACGACGTTGGATGCAATGGTTTCAACAACGTTTTCCCGCCCACGAGTTTCGGCGTTCGTTTCCCATCGTTGCCGAACTTCGTCAAATCAAAGAAAAAGAGGAAATCGAACAAATCAAACAAGCCGTCGCAAGGACGCATGCGGCCTTTTTGCGCATCGCCAAGTTTGTCAAGCCCGGAGTCAAAGAATACGAAGTCGAAGCCGAAATCATCCACGAATTTATCCGCACGGGCGCCAACGGACACGCCTTCAACCCCATCGTCGCCTCGGGCGCCAACGCCTGCGTCCTCCATTACGACCTCAACGACCAAACCTTGCGCGACGGCGACGTGCTCCTGACCGACTTTGGTTGTCGTTACGGCAACTACAACGCCGACATCACCCGTTGTCTGCCCGTCAACGGCAAATTTTCCGAACGGCAAAAACAAGTCTACGAGGCGGTGCTGCGCATACAACGCGAAGCCATGCAACTCTACAAACCCGGGGCCCTCTTGGAAGAAATCAACGCCGAAGTGGCGAAAATCACCACCCGAGAACTTATCGCTCTGGGGTTGATTACCCCCGAAGAAGCGCAAAAAAACCCCAAAGCCTACTTTAAATACTATCCCCACCGAGTAGGGCATCATTTGGGTTTGGTTACCCACGACGACGGCGATCGCTACCGTCCCCTTGCACCGGGCATGGTTCTAACCTGCGAACCCGGTATTTACATCGAAGCCGAAGGCATCGGCGTGCGATTGGAAAACGACGTCGTCATTACCGAAACGGGCGTCGAAGACCTGATGGCCGACGTCCCCATTGAAGCGGCCGACGTCGAGGCCGCCATGCGTCCCTGACGGCGCCTAACGCCACAACGACCTCACCCCGACAATCCCCTTGTCGAAAACCAAGCGCTCCAAAAAATCCACGCCCCCAAAATTTGATTACTCGTTCACAAGCTCAAAACGTCGAACCCCGCATTAAGGTGGGCAAGCGTCGAAAACAAACCGACGATTGTCGAGGGCCGGCTTCGTCGCAAGCGAATCGCCGGGGGGAGGGTCGGAAGGGAGAGAAACCGAATCCTTGTTTTCCGAATCCTTGTTTTGCGCTTCGTCGTTTTGCGAATCCTTGTTTTGCGCCTCGTTGTTTTGCGCCGCGGCTCTTTTGGCGGCGTGGGCGGCTTTGATTTCCATGACCTCGATGGTCGTTTGGCCGAAAAGCCCGCGTTTTTTGTAGGGCAAATCCAAATCCCTTATCCACGCCTCGACTTGCTTCAAAGGAACGG
>CALAJH010000009.1 GCA_937922655.1 uncultured Bacteroidia bacterium | reverse complement strand
AACGGTGATCAGGTAGCTACCGGCCGTTAGACCGCTAAAAACGTTGCCTACCAAAGAACCCGCATTGGGGCTGATGCTGTAATTGTAACCCGGCGTACCGCCAAAAGCATTGACGGTAATGGTACCCGCCGACGCGTCGGTTTCGGCAAAAAATCCAAACAAATCGGGCTGTTCAATGGTAAAGTCGGTTTGAATGGTACAGTTGACGCCGAGGTCGGTCGCAAACAAGACATAGTCGCCGGCGGGTAAATTGACAAACTCCCCGTTAACGGGAAAGAAAAACAGGTTTTGTCCGGATACGTCGTTGCCGTTGGCGTCTACGATAAGTTGAACGCGGAAGTCAACCGAGCCTTGCGCGCCCTCGGTTTGCAAGCCGAAAAGCCGTCCGTCCGAGCCGCCAAAACAACGCACGTCACTCACTTGGCCGTCGATAATCGCAAGATCGCAATCCTGTGGTTCTTCGTCTTCAAACGTGATTTGGGGAATGATGACGGGATTTCCATATCCTTCTTCCCCACCCCAGTAAGAATTGTACGTGATAGGCAAACCGCCGGGACCGAAAGGAAGGAGCTGACCCGTATTTACGTCGGCAAAAACCACGCGCCATTGAGACTGGAAGCACTGTTGGCCGGGCAAGCCATAGGTGTAATAGAAGGAGATAAGGTCGTCACTCGTCGGCGTTTGAACCCGCAAACCTATTACGAATATATCGGACGAGTTGATGAAAACCGGAACGTCAAACGGGATGAAAAAGGCTTGAGGATTATCGTACAAAAAATTCAGATAGCCTTCAAAATCCGTGCTCGAGCTAATATTGGGAACCGGGATGTTGGCCGGCAACGAAAAAGGATAGGAACCGAGGGATTCAAAGCCGATATCTTGATTGTATACGTAACCGTCGACAAAGAATTCGTCGGCGCTTCCCACAATGCGGCTAAATTCCGAAAAACCCACCCAAACCCCGCTGATATAAGCAATGCCCGCATTGGTATACGGGGGTTGCCCGTAGTCTTGGGGGAATTGAAAAGGCTGGAGGTGCGAATGAATATACGCATTACCGGGTCCCGAGTCGGGCGGACCGGGATAGGATACCGGACCGAAAGTACCTCCGGAAAACCCGAGGCCGGGGATTTCTTCATCGACCCACAGCCCGCACGGGAAGTTGGCGTTACGGATGTGGAAGTCGTGGTTAATGGGTAGTGAGGCCATGGGCGTCGCCGGCCCGCCGCTCAGTGTTCCGACGGGCGGTCCGCTCGAACCCCCACCTTGCCATGCCGCACTCACAATCCCGGCCGGTAACGGCGTCATGGGCAGTTGCGAGTAGCTCCCCGGTGTTCCCTGCGCGCGGACGCCCGACACGCAGAACAACGCCAAGAGCAACAACAAGTTTATTTTCCTCATAAATAGAATATTATCGATATAAATCTTTATGGATTTACTTTTTCGGTTGCCCGTATGGGCGTTTTTTACGTACCGCCCGTTAGCCGGCAAAATTACAATATTTTTCGGATTGAAAAATCCAACAAAAAAAAATTAGGCATTTCTCCCAAAAGTTACCCACCGTTTAGGGCAAAACGCCGCGCTTTCTCCCCCTCAAAACGCCGGTTCGCGGGCGTTTATTGTCCGGCGAGCGTTTTTCAACTAGCCTAAAGCCCCCTTGACCCCACCGGCGTCGATTATAATACGGTAAAATTGCAACCATTTTCCGAAATTTTCGTAACTTGGTACGCATCTTGCAAATTTTAAGATAAGCATTCACCTTTAACGAAAAAGCGATATGATAAAAACAACCTTGACCCTGTTCGCGGCCCTGACGATGGCGACGGCATCGGTAAGCGTTGCGGCCCAAAGCGCCGAGGACGACGCCTACGCCACCCCAAGCCAACGCAAAGCCGACCGTGACGCCGCCAAAATCGCCCGTAAACAAAAAGCACGGGAGCGAGAAGAGCAACAACGGCGCGACGAAGAATTGCGCCGACAAGAAGAGCAGAGACTCGACGCCGAGCGCCAACGCTCCTTCGATTCCTACGACGACGGCAAATACGCCAAAAATCTGCGCAACGACGACGACGCACCCCGTTTTTCCGAAAGCGACGGCTATTATTACGACCCCGACGATTACTATTACACCACACGCATTCGGCGTTTCCATCAGCCGTGGTATGTCGGCGGCTATTACTCGCCGTTTGCCGTCAATCCCGTATTTTACGCGCCCGGGTGGGGGGGCGCCGTATTTTACGACCCGTTTTGGGACCCGTGGGGACCGACGGCATGGTACGCCACTTATCGTTTCGGATGGTCGTTTTCCATGACTTTTGGCGTCTTTTCCCCGTATGTATGGTACAACCCGTGGGCCTTTGACCCGTGGTGGGGTTGGGGCGGCGGCTGGGGATGGTATCGCCGCTGGGGCCCCGCTTGGGGATGGGGGGCCGGCGGCGCTTATTGGGCCGGCTACCATGCCGGATATGCCGACGCCATGTATTGGAACGGATACTACGCGGGCGGCGGCGGATTTTATCGCAACCCTTCCTACGGCCCAAGAAACGCCGCCGGCGCCGGAAACAACAACGTCTACGGCGGACGGCAAGTCTATAATCGGGCCGCGGCGGGCTATTCGGGCCGCACGGTAACCACGGGTTACAATCGTTCCGCCGCCGGCGCCCCATCCGCCTCGACTTCAACTTACGACCGTTCGAACTGGTCGGGTGGATACGACCGCAGTCGTTCAACAGGTTCCTCTTCCGGCGGATACGACCGTGGCGGTTCGGGCTCCGGCGGGTACGACCGCGGCGGAAGCTCGGGCGGCTACAATCGCGGCGGTTCGGGCTCCGGCGGATACGACCGCGGCGGAAGCTCGGGCGGCTACAATCGCGGCGGTTCGGGCTCCGGCGGGTACGACCGCGGCGGAAGCTCGGGAGGATACAATCGCGGCGGTTCGGGCTCCGGCGGGTACGACCGCGGC
>CALAJH010000008.1 GCA_937922655.1 uncultured Bacteroidia bacterium | reverse complement strand
CGAGGAGATGGAAAAACGTCAGGATCGCATGGAAACCGAACTTCGGGCGTTGTCGGAGGCGGTTTACGAGGTTCGTATGGAAAACAAGGTTATCAAAGAGGAGCTTGCCGCGCGGTAAGGGGGATTGTTTTTGTACTTTTGAATAAGATAGCGTACGCGAATGTAACGAAAATTGCGTATTATCGGGTAAAATTTATCGAATTAAATTTGTTGCCGTTTGGCGCCGTTTATTTTTGTTGTCGTCTTTGGGTGTGTTTCGCCTTAAATTTTTTGAACAAGGCTTCGGATTCTTCGCGAATTTTGGCGACACATAATTTTTGGGCGCGGTTGCGGTAAGCGGCCAAGCGTTTTTCGTCGGCGGCGACGGGGACAAATTCAGGGGCGGATTCCACGGCTTTGACGCAGGAATCGTTGGCGGCGACCGAGGCCTCGTAAACGCCAATAAAACGTTCTTCGGAAAAGTCGGGCGCTTCGAGCGCTTTTTTTACTTCTTGCAACGCCGCTTTTTGGGTTTTGGCGCAATCGCACAATCGGTCCGCCAAACGTTCTTCGGCCGGTCTCCGGTCGCAAGCCCACAACAACCCCGCCAGCGCCGCCAACGTTAATTTTCTTGTCATCGTGCAAAGATAGCTCGTCGCCCGTAAAAAATAAAGCGCCGTCGTCAATAAACGCGGGTCGTACCTTTTTCGCATTCCGAATACAAATTAAATATCCGGTTTTCATGCTTATCCCAAGCTTTACAATAACCTACGCTTTCGTCCTGCTTTTCGACTTACGTTACCAACTATAACAACGTTATCGGTTTAACGTTACTCGCGGCGGCGCAAATTCAAGGTAAAAATACATGCTCCAAAAAATTTGTAAATATATCTTCTTTTGTCGTTGGCATGCGGATTTAAGAACCGCCGGCACGATATTTATTGTTATTTTGCGGACCGATGGGCAAAGCGATAATGGTGGCGGCATGGCTGACGTGGTCGCCGGCGACGATAGTGTTCGGACAGTTCGACGAATACCGGGACAATTTTGCCCGGTCTTTCGACGCCGAGCCTTTACGGAGTCGCGGTACGGGTAAGTGGTCGTGGATTTCCTCGGGTAAATTTGACGTTTACTATACCGGCGCCAATCAAAATTTGGCCGTCAACACCGTCCGTCTTCTTTCCGCTCATTACAACGAACTTACCGAGTTTTTCGATTATCGCCCCTCCAACCGTTACCGGGTTCATGTCTACGCCTCGGCGGCGGCGTTTTCGTCTGCGGCCGATCCCGCATACCCGCGTTTGCACGCCGACCATCAGGTCAATATTTTTTCGGTGTATTTTCCGGGTAGTTATGCCGAATACGGTTCAATGTTGCGCACGGCCTTGGTGCGGGCGCTCTTGGACGAAATGATTTACGGCGGCATGAAGCGTTCGGCGCTTCAAAACCGACTTTTGCTTTATCAACACGTTTGGTATCGCGAGGGGTTGTCGCGATTTGTGGGCGAAGGCTGGACCCCCACCGACGAAATGATTCTTTCGACGCTTTCCGACGTCGAAATCGAACGTTTGGCTGCCGGCGACGAGCGCTCGGCCCAAGCGACAAGTGTGCGAAAATCTATATGGCGCTACATCGAGCGAACCTACGGCATGAAAAAAGTTGCGGAAATCGTCTATTTTTCGCGCATGGCCCGTTCGATAGACTACAGTTTCAACGCCGTTTTGGGTTACGGGGTCAAGACTATGACGGAAAAATGGCTGGAATTTATCCGCAACAACTATCGCAACGCGCCGTCGGTCGAAGGTTGGAACGCGATAAGCGTTGCGCCCGGGCGGATTGCGGGCGCGGCGATACATCCGCGTCGTTTGGGCGCCGTTTTTATCGTCGAAAAAGACGGCGCTTTCAGGGTCAAGACTTATGGCGCCAAAAACGCCGGCGGCGAAACCCGTACCCTCGCCGTCTTTGGTTCCAAGAACGGACATTCGGCGTGGGACGAGTTGCGTTTGCCGATTGCGTGGTCGCCCACGGGAGCCGCCGTTGCCTTCGTTTCCGTAAAAGGAACCGAACTCAAACTTGTTTATCTGACTCTCAAAGGCAGGAAAACGGACGAATACCCTTTGAGCGAGCGTTTCGACGCCATTCACGACCTTGCCTGGTCGCCCGACGGACGCTCGCTCGTCGCCGCCGCACAAAAAAACGGCTATACCGACCTTTACATCACCCCGGCCATGAAAGCCGACTTCACCGCCCTGACCAACGACCCTTTCGACGACCGCCATCCCGCCTATTCCGAAGACGGCAAACAGCTTTTTTTCGTTTCCAATCGCGACTCCGTCCTCCAAAAACCCCAAACCGCCGACTTCAACTTTTTACTTAAAAGGAATTTCGACCTCTACGGCATCGAACTGGCGAAAAAAAACCGGCCCATCGTTCGGTATACCAACACCCCCTACGCCAACGAAACCCGCCCTTTTTATCAGGACAGCGCCGTGCATTTTTTTACCGATGCGGTGGGCTTGCCCAATGTCCGTCGCATTTACACCGCGTATTTCAACGCCGAGGACAGTTCGGGCGTGTTCGTTACGGGTTTTACGGGCGGATTGGAGGGAATGCAGTCGTCCAAAGGTGGGCAAATGCTTTCGGGCTACGACCGGGGCGAACTCCAATATTATTTGTACAAACCCAAAACGTATTCGGGTCCCACGACGCCCGCTTATCATTCGTTGGCTCGCGAGCGCAAGGCGGCGGCGCAAAAAAAATACCTCGACCCCAAACAGGAACAGGCGATAAAGTTGCGGGAGATGCTGCGACTCGAGCCTGCGGATACGGCCCTTGAAGACTCCACACCCGCCAAGTCCCGACGCTACTATGTTTTCGACGAAGGCGACGACGACGCACGCAAGCAACGTCAAACCGTCCGTCGGCGTTCCAAAGAGGCGGCGGTAACCATTGCGGCCAAGCCGAGCTTTGACATCAACAAGGTGCGGGTTGCCGAAACGGGTAAAGCCAAAGGTATGCTCATCCACCGAGGTTTTGATTTGGCGCTGGAATTTGACCCCATACTTAACTTTGGGGCCCACTTGCGGGCTAGACTCGAAGACCCCTTCGAGCGCCACCGGCTCACGCTTCGCTTTCGGACGTATTGGAACCTGCGCTCCGCCGACGGCGGCGCCCGATACGAGTTCGTCGGCGCCGGAACCAAATTTTTTGCCGGAACCGATTATTTCAACCACTATTTTCGCGCCGACTCCGCCCGCGTCGGCAATACCGAACAGTTCCTCCAAAACTACCGCTTCCGAACGCTTGACGCCTACGCGGGGATAAGCTACCCGTTTCACCGACATCACGACCTTATCCTTACCCTCGGGACGGCGTTCTTAAAACGTTACGACCTGCTGCTTTACGACAACGTCAATCGGGATGGAAACGAGACGCTTTCGCGTTTGCGGGTCGAATATCGTTGGAAACGCCTGCAGACGGTCGACCGAATGCCCGTAAACGGTTGGTTGGCCGGGGCGTGGGTGCAGGGGCATTACGCCTTTTCGCAAAAAGCCGTGCCGTTTACCCAAATCGGGGTGGACGTGCGTCGATACACGCGTCTGTTTGGTAAAATCGTTCTGGCCCAAAGATTTTTTGCGGCCATGCATCCGGGGCCGGAGTCGCCGCCGATATTTTTGGGAGGTTACCCGCATTGGCTCTTTCGGGACTTTCAAAATCCGCAGGAAGTGCCTTACGGGGGCAACTTATCGCGGTTTGCGGGTATGGCGTTCGCTTTGCCCTTTCGGGGTTTTGGATACAACGCCCGTAACGGCGCCCAAGCGGGGATGCTTAACATCGAAGCCCGCATCCCCGTCTTTGGATTGCGCTCTAAAACGGTTTTGCCCGTTCAGCCTATGTACCGCACCTTACTCTGTTTGTACTACGACGTCGGCACCGCTTGGACTACCGGCAACCCCTTCTCCACACGAAACCCCATCGACGCCAAACGTATCGACGTCCCGCCGTTCAACGTCGTCGTCCAGAGTCTCAAAACCCCGTTCATCATGGGTGCGGGAATCGGATTTCAAATGTATCTTTTCAATATTCCCATGCGTATGGACCTCGCTTTGCCCGTCGAAGACGGACGGGTACAAAAAATGCAATTTGCCTTTACCTTCAGCCGAACGTTTTAACAACCTTCAACGAAAAAGACCGGGGTTAAATTTTGCCGAAAACTTACGTTGCGGCCCGAACTTGCGAACGACGGTTTTTTCAATTCGCAACGAACCTTTTGGAGACAACTTGGACATTCCGACTTTAAACACCGATTGACGTCGTTGTCGAGTCGGGGACGTTTTGGGCATACGCTATCTTTGGGAATAAGCCCACGCCAAAACGAGGGCAAAAAGTAGGAAGGCAAGAAAAAGCCGGGTACCCAACTTTCCTTGTTGCAGGTGGCGGAGCGTTCCGCCTGCCGCGTGTACGATTTGCGCGACGGCGTGAACGACGGCGTCGACGAGGCGTTTTTCCACGCCTGCGGCGATGTTGGGCAACGCGTTTGCGTCGCCCGCGACGCGTGCCGCCGCCCATTCGAGAAGACGGTCTATCATCCGGCGTTCGATAAAAGCCGCCGCCGCCGCCGCCGCGTTCAGCAACGGCCGCAATCCCCGTTCCCAAACGGGGTTCAAACCGAAAAACGACGCGCCCCAACGTTTGAAAAGCGGCGGACGACGCGGCGGCAATGCCCGCGACAAGCGTCGAGACAAGGGCAAATAAATCGGCACGGCCAACGTCGCTCCCAACGCCGCCAACAAACCCGCTCCCAACGCTATCCATCCGTGGTAGCGTTCGCCCGCCCATAACGCCAACTCGGTCGTTGTGCGCACCAAAGACGCCGGCGCCGCAAAATGGAGCTTTTCGACCAAAAAGCTCCGTTGCGCGTCATGGAACGCCTCCCACCCAAACATCGGCCAAAGAAAAAACAACGCCGTTAACGCCAACGGTACGGTCGTCAAAATCGTGCGCGTCGGGGGCGTTGCCGTTGAACCCAATCGTGTTTTGCCCCCGAATATCAAAAGAGTCGTGCGAACCATGTAAAAAGCCGTAAAACCTACCGACAATATGGCCGCAATGGCGGGGGCTATCAGCCCGTAGTTGTCGGAAAAAACCCCGTTGACCAACGCCCAACCTACTGCCGAAACAAATATTCCGTCCTTGGAGACGAAGCCCGCCGTCCCCGGAATGCCGATCAACGCCGCCGCCGCCAACAAAAACACGACAAAGGTAACGGGCAGGCGTTTGCGCAGTCCTCCCATGCCGTAAACGTCGTAAGGGTCGTCGGAAGGGGGGAGGTCTTTGCGCATCGTTTCGAGTTCGTGTGCGATGCGGGCCACGCAAAGAAACAGCGCCGATTTGTAAAAAGCGTGGGTAACGAGGTGAAATCCGGCGATTTCGGGAAATTGGACGCCGACGGCCAAAAACATCAGACCCAGTTGGGAAACGGTCGAGTACGCCAATATTTTTTTGACGTTGCGTTGGGCGAGGGCGGCGGCGGCGGCCAACAAGGCGCTAAAACCGCCGACGAAAGCCGCAAGCGTCAATATTTCCGGTGTCAGCACGGGGAAAAAACGAATGAGCGCCCATACGCCGGCGGCCACCATTGTCGAAGAGTGTAAAAGGGCGCTTACGGGCGTGGGTCCGGCCATGGCGTCGGGGAGCCACACCGAAAGCGGAGCCTGCGCCGCTTTTGTCGCCGCCCCCAAAAACACCCCGAACAACGCCCAATTCAACCACGTTGGCGCCCCTTCCGTAGCCTCCCCCAGTATTTGTATCTCCACCTCGCGCAAAGTCAGCTCGTGAACGTCGTTGAAAAGCGTCGGAAAATCCGATGCGCCGCACATCGCCCACAAGGTCAGCAGCCCCGCCCACAACGCAAAATCCCCCAAACGATTGACCAAAAACGCCTTGCGCGCCCCTCGCACCGCCGTTTGTTTTTCGTCGTCGTAGGCAATGAGCGCGAACGAACACAAGCCTATGAGTTCCCACGCCACAAAAAACGTCCATACGTCGCCCGCGAATACCAACATTTGCATTGCGCCCACAAACAACAGCAAAAATCCCCAATACCTTCGTTTGAACCGGCCGCCGGCGCTGAACATAAACACCAACCATGCAATCAACGAAACCAGAGCGCCCATCATCGTCGAATGTACGTCCATCCACACCGAAAGGATAATCGCAATCCCGCCCGGAAAATTGAGCCAGTTGAGCGAGCGGTAAACGGGCGGCGAGCCGGCAACCCAAAAGCCGACGAACAGCGTCCACGCCGCCGCCAAAGCCAAGGTCATAAACGCGAAAGCCACTCCCGCCGCCGTGCGTTCGCGCCAACGCAACAGCATCGTTGCCGCGCCCAACGCCGGAATGCCTATCGCCACCGTCGGCAAAATCGCGTGTGTCGCTTCGTTCATCGTTAGACGTGCAAAGTTAAGGTTTTTTATCCTCGGTATGGTTTTGTCGGCCGCCGGCGCGGTAGACTTGGGCCGTCGTAAAGCGGAGGGCTTTCAACCGTCGCGGTGGAATAACGGTGTAAAAAAACGTCGGCAACGGGGGATTATTTTTTTTGACGCGGTAAAAGCCGTAATTTTGCGTCCAAACGCGGGAAAAATGAACAATCGCAATTTGATGATATTTCTGGGCGGGGTAGCGGTCGGCGCGGTGGTGGGCATCCTTTTGGCCCCGGACTCCGGCAAGAACACCCGCGGAAAGCTCAGCTTTCAAATCGAAAAACAAATCGAACAGCTGAAAATGATGTTGGCGGGTGCAATGAAAAACCCTCCGGCTACCGTCCAACGCTCCGATTCCCAAAACCAAGACTACCGCAAGGCCGAAGAGTTGCTGCGCGAAGTCGAAAACTTGCTCGAAGACGTCAAAAGTAAAGGTGCATAAACCATAAAAATTTGCATACATAAAAAATATGAGCAAAATCCGTCAATGCCTGTGGACGCTGTTCGTGGCGGCGTCGCTTGCCGCCTGCGCCGGCGAAAACAAATCGGGCGAGGAAAACAAAACCGCCGCCGACACCACCGCCAAAGCCACGATTGTCGCCCCCGATTCCGGGGCCGCCGCCGCCGATACCACCCTCCCCAAAACCACCATTAAATTCGACAAAACCAAACACGACTTTGGCAACATTGTCGAAGGGGACAGCGCCGTCTATGATTTCGTTTTCACCAACACGGGAACGAATCCGCTGAAAATATCGAAGGTCAAGCCCGCTTGCGGATGTACCACCCCCTCCTATACCAAAGAGGCCGTCGCGCCCGGGGAAAAAGGATTCATCCGCGTTAAATTCGATTCCAACGGACGGGCGGGCAAAGCCAACAAGGACGTTACCGTTTTCGCCAACACCGACCCCCCCGCCACCAAGCTTACTTTTACCGCCGAAGTTGCTCCCAAAGAGAAAAAATGAAACGCGCTCGACGATTGTTGGCGCGAAACGGTTAAGAAAAATTTTGTTCGATACGGCTTCGGCGAAACTACGCCGAAGCCGTTTGTGTTTTATTGCCGTTTGCTCGTTCCTTCGAATACGGCGGGGCTCGTTCGACCCCCGCCAATCCTTCGGCCTCGACGGCGTCGATTCCCCGGTGCCCGACAAGCCATTCGGCCGCAAGTTCCCGTCCGCTCGACAGCGGGCCGCCAAAGCGATGGACAACGTCGCCGTCAGCGTTTTTTTAGGAAACCTATCGGCATGGTTTTGGCTTTGTGGTCGTTCAACCCGTCGTGGTAGTAATAAATTTCGGCGAGGGTCATGGGTTCGGTAACCTCGAAACCGAGTCCTTCTTTTTCGACGATTTTTTTCGCCCTTTCGACGGGGATTTTATCGAAATAATGTTTGGCGATTAACCGTCCTTTTCGCATCAGCGCCGGGTCTACGCGGGTCAGGTCGCTGTTGAAACTGCAAACGACTTGAATGCTTAGACAGTCGCTGAGAATGCCGTCGGAGAGATTGAGCAGGTTGGCGACGGCTTGGTGGCTTTGTCCCGAACGTTCGCGTACGATGTTTTCCGCATCCTCGATGATGAGAATCGAGTCGGGATGGTGGGTAAGAAAAGGCAAAAAGCTTGGCGAAGCCAGTTCTTTGGCGACGTCGGGCGGCAGATAGACGATTTTCTTGGTTTCTTCGGCCAAACGCCCGATAAGATAACGGAGGTAGGTGGTCTTTCCGGTGCCGGGCGGCCCGTAAAGGATGACCAAGCCCTTGCTTTTCTTTTGCGATAGGCGTGAAAGAATGCGTTCGTTGACGGGCAAAAAATCCTCGCCGTAGGTCAGGGCGATGTCTACCTCCGGCGCTTTGATTTCAAAAGGGGTCAAGTGAAAGTCGCCGTCGGAAAAGCCGAGCAAATAAACCCGGGGTTCGCGTTCGGTGATGCGCAAGGCGCGCCATGCCTTGACCCGCTCGGCCAAATGCTCTTTCTCCGATTCGGGAAAAAAATACGAGACGTCGGCCCGCACGCCGTCCAAATCCAGTTCGACGATGCCCCGTTTGCCGATGTAAAGCCGGTTGCGCGCGAGAGGGGTTCCGTCGTCGCCGACGTAAAAAAATTCGCGTATCTCCGTTGTCTCCAAAAATTCGAGCGTGGCCTCGACTTTTTCCTTGTCCAGATAATAAACGTCGCAAATGTGGGGCATTTGACCGAAAATTTCCAAAAACATTTGCGACGTAGGAAAGCTTCGGGCCGCGACTTGGTGGTAGTATTCAGGTTTCATTCAATAGAATCGACGCCGAAAACTTTGGCTTTCAGCCTTCGTAGGTGGTTTTTCAAATGAGGACTCAAATATAGGAAATATTCGGTAGTTAGCGATGCATCGTCGATTGGTAGTGCGCCACGGGTAACGACGAAAAAAAACATCCCTTGCCCCGCAAACATATATTTGCCGTTTAACACCAATTAATGCCGTGGATATTTTTTCATCTTCATGGTTTGTTTTGTGTTGCGCGCGTTCGTGTCGTTTTGGCGTTGAAGCGTTTTTTTGTGCGATATTTGCGCAAAAAATTTGTCTCGAAAACAGGGAAACCGCCATCGTTTTTTGCGCCGCCTTGTTCGAATTGCGAGTTGGGTGCGTTATTGGAGCAGGCGTTTGCGTCTGCCCGGCTTCAAAGGAGAGTCGCTCTACGACATCTCCCGATATTTTTTTCGCGGATTGAGCCGGCCGACGCTCAATTTATCGGCGCAGGCGATGGCGTTCAACTTTTTTTTGTCGGTGTTTCCGGCACTGATTTTCGCTTTCCAATTGATACCGTTCGTACCCGTCGAGAGGTTGGAGGAACGGACGCTGGAGCTGTTGTCGCAGGTCTTTCCGCCTCAAGGGTATGCGATATTGTCCCGGACGGTGGAGGATTTGTTCGACGGCGCGGGCTGGGGCGCGATGTCCTTGACGGTGGCTTCGGTGCTGTTCACGGCCTCGCGCGGGGTGATTACGCTCATGAACGTATGCGACGCGGTGGATTTTCGCCCGCGAATCCGTCAAAACCTGTTGAAAAAAAATCTTAAAGCCCTCGCCCTGTTGTTAATGTTGCTTTTGATTGCTTTGACGGGGCTGGCGGTCATTGTAACGGGCGAGTTGTGGTTGGCAAACATTGCAAAAAAAATTGCCGTTGCGGAAATCAAGGCGTTCGGTTTCGATTACTATCTTGTCGGATTGGGACGTTGGGGATTGGAATGGTTGTTGTTGTACGTCTCGATTTCATTTTTATACAAGGCGGCGCCGGCCCAAAAGAACCTTTGGCGTTTTAGTTCGCCGGGCTCGTTCGTTGCTTCAATATTAATGTTGGCGGCGCAAATCGTTTTGACCTATTATTTTGTTAATTTTACGAATTATAATCAAATTTACGGCACGTTAGGCGCGGTTATCGCCCTCATGCTGTGGTTTTATTACATTTCTTGGGTAATTATTATAGGATATTATCTGGACGTGAACATCGTTCGGGCAAAAATTGAACATCGACGCAATGATTTACAACGCAACGGGCAAAATTTATAAACTTTTCGACGCTCAAAGAATTAACGATAAACTCACCAAGCGCGAGTTTGTTTTGGAAATCCAAGACGGTCAATTTCCCCAATTGGTCAAATTTGAAACGATGAACGACAAATGCGAACTGCTCGATCGCTTCAACGTTGGCGACACGGTAACGGTTAGATTTAATTTGCGCGGTCGCGAGTGGACCAATCCCAAGGGCGAAACTTTATATTTCAACACCTTGAGCGTCTATGAAGTGTATGCGAGCGACGAGGTACGGGAAACGTTGTCGGCCAAAACCCGTTTCGAGGCTCGGGATGTGGACAAAGCGTATGCCCAAGAAAAAAAGTCGGACACTTCGTCTTACTCGCCGTCCAAAGTCGACGAACTCGAAGAAAGCGACGACCTGCCGTTTTAAGTGGCGTTTTCGGACGATTGGACACTTTTTTCCGGGTGGCGTGGCGGAGCGCTTACGTCCGCGCTTGCCAAAATTCGTAAGCCGCGGATGAAATCAACCTACAAAAACATATGTACGCGAAGCTGCGCCGGCCGTGTAAGAACGGAGCATAGTAAATATAGCAAATATTTACCCGCGCTTAATGTTTGCTAAACATAATTGGCCTAAATTGCATAATTAAATTTTTTTAAGTTGAAAAAAGTCACTTTTGACAACAAAAACGCCCGCTTTTATCAAGAGCTTAAAAAGCGGGTCAGCGACTATTTTGCGCAAAACAACATCAAGCCGACGGCCAACACGGAAATGAAGGTCAAAACGGCGATAATTGGGCTGAGTTTTGTCGGTATCTACGTGGCGTTGGTGTTTTTCCAATGGCCTATTTACATTACGCTCCTGCTTTGCTTGGCGATGGCGTTTACGGTGGCGGGCATCGGCTTCAACATCATGCACGACGCCGCCCACCGCAGTTACAGCAAAAAAGGTTGGGTGAACGCGGTATTGGCGCATTCGCTCGACCTTATCGGCGCCAGCGTCGCTTTGTGGAAAACCAAGCACAACGTCATCCACCATACCTACACCAACATCCCGGAGTGGGACGGGGACATCGCCCAAGACGACCTCATCCGCCTCGCCCCTCAACAACCTTACTATAAAATCCACCGTTATCAATACATCTACGCCTTCTTTTTGTATTCGCTCCTTTCCATCGTTTGGATTCACTACGCCGATTACCGCAAACTGCTTACCGGCAAAATTGAGAATTACGAACTGCCCAAACTCAGCCGCAAAGATTTATTTATCCTTTTCGGTTTTAAGCTTTTCGTTTTTATTTACGCGCTCGTCATACCGAGCTTTTTCCATCCGTGGTGGGGCGTGTTGTTGTGCTACCTTTTCATTCACTTGGTCATCGGCTTTGTGATTTCGGTGGTTTTTCAGTTGGCGCACGTTTACGAAAACACCGAGTATCCCGAACCCAATCCCGAAACCCTCAAAATCGACAACGAATGGGCCAAACATCAGTTGGCGACGACGGCCAACTTCGGCGTAAAAAATCGTATTCTGAGTTGGTGCATCGGCGGTTTGAACTTTCAGGTCGAACATCACCTTTTTCCCAATGTTTGCCACGTCCACTATCCCAAAATCAACAAGATTTTGCGCGAAACCTGCGAAGAGTTCAAGGTCAAATACAACGAGTTTCCGTCGTTTCGGTCGGCGTTGCGGGCGCATGTACGCCAGCTTTACATTTTGGGACGCCCCGAAAAATTTGTGCAAGTGCAGTAATGCCGCTTGCCAATATTTAGGGAGTTTAATTTTGGGATTCAAAAAAATAAAAAAAATTGCGGCAAGCTATTGCGCGGTATTGTGCAAAGGCGCTAACTTTGCATCGCAATTTAGACGCGGGAGTAGCTCAGTTGGTAGAGCATAACCTTGCCAAGGTTAGGGTCGCGGGTTCGAGTCTCGTCTCCCGCTCGAACGAAACAAGGGGGGATTTTCCCCCCTTTTCTTTTGGGCCGAGGTGGCGGAATAGGTAGACGCGCAGGACTTAAAATCCTGTTGTCCGTAAGGACAGTACGGGTTCGATTCCCGTCCTCGGTACGCCGGATCTCCTCTACGTTGTCACAATTGGCGTGGGTGCGTAATTTTTACTAACTTTGTGGTATGCTTATGCTATGGATGGCGTTTTCGTGTACGTGGGCTTTAGGCCAGAATCTACCCGACTTGAGCGCCTATCGTTTTCGCGAAAGCTTATCGGTCTCGATTGATTTGCCGCCCCAAACGCCCAAGTCCGTCATAGGAAGACGATTGACCGTAAAAACCGAGCTCGACAGCGCCCTTCGCCAACAGCTCGAACGTTTTCGCCAACGCTCCCAAACTCCGGTCGGCGCCGACAGGCAAGGTTGGCGCGTACAAATTTATTCCGGCAACGGCGCCGGCGCCAACAACGCCCGTTTCGATTTCCTTGCCAAATATCCCGACGTCGAAGTATACTCTTTTTACGACCGTCCGTATTATAAAGTCCGCGTCGGCAATTTCAAGTCCAAAAGCGAGGCGCAAGCCTTTTGCGACAAAATCAAATCCGATTTTCCTCCCGCGTTTATTCTTCCCGATAAAGTCGCCGAATGACCTTTGACCTTATTGCCGTCGACGACCCCGACGGGCGGCGTGCGTTCGAGCAGAAGTTGGCCGAAAACATCGAAAACATGTTGCGCAACGATTTTGCGGGTCTCATGCAGGCGCTTTATCGCGTGGACGTCGCCGAATCCGTTGCGGCCCAAGCTTTTGCGGCGCCCACGCTCGCGGAAACCGCAATACGTCTTGCCCGCGCCGTCGTCGAACGACAACTCCAAAAAATCGAAACGCGTAAAAAATACGCCGCCGCCCGGGCTAACCGATTTTCCGAACCAAACGAAAGTCCGCCTGACGACGCAACAAATTCACCTTCTTGACCTCCACTTCGACCATATCCCCCAAACGAAACGTTTTTTTCGTGCGTTTGCCCGTCATTTGGTATTTGTTTTCGTCCAAATAGTACATGTCGTCGGTCATGTCGCGTAGGGGTACCATGCCTTCGCATCGGTTTTCCAAGAGTTCGACGTACATTCCCCAGTCGGTCAGTCCGCTGACCACGCCGACATAAACGCCGGATTCGAGGTAGGACAAAAATTCGATTTGTTTGTACTTGATGGATGCGCGTTCGGCGTCGGCGGCGCGTTTTTCGCGTTCCGAACAGTGCTTGCATTCTTCGAAGAGGCGTTCTTCGCCGGGAAAGGGGCGCCCCAAGAGTTTGCGCTCCATGAGCCGATGCACCCAAACGTCGGGATAGCGGCGGATGGGGCTGGTAAAGTGGGTGTAATAGGCGAATCCGAGGGCGAAGTGGCCCACGTTTTCGGTGGAATAGACGGCTTTGGACATCGAACGGATGGCCACCGAATGGACGATGTTTTGTTCGGGTTTGCCTTCGACGGCCCGGGAGAGGCGGTTGAGCGAACGAGCCGTGGCTTGCGCGTCTTTAAGGTCGAGCTCGTAACCAAAGTTTTTGACGAAGCCGCGCAAGGCCCAGAGTTTGTCGATATCGGGTGCGGGATGAATTCGGTATACGCTCGCGCCGCCCGTAGACAAAAAATACGCCGTGCGTCGGTTGGCCAAAAGCATAAAATCCTCGATGAGTTTGTGGGCGTCCTTGCGGGTTTTTTTATAAGCGTGTATGGGACGACCCGTTTCGTCGAGCTTGAATTTGATTTCGTCGGTTTCAAAGTTGATGGAGCCTTCGGCAAACCGGCGTTCGCGAAGTTTGTAAGCGAGGCGGTTGAGCGTTGACAGAACTTGGGCGTGGTCGCCGCGTCCGGTTTCGAGGATTTCTTGGGCTTCTTCGTAGGTAAAGCGTCGTCGGCTGTGAATCACCGTGCGTCCGAACCATTCTCTGACCAATTCGCCGTTTTTGTCCAATTCAAACACCGCCGAAAAACACAGCCGGTCTTCGTTGGGCCGTAGCGAACATAGGTCGTTGCTTAGGCGTTCGGGGAGCATGGGCAGGGTACGGTCGACGAGGTAAACGCTGGTGGCGCGTTCGTAGGCTTCGGCGTCGAGGGCGCTGCCTTCCTTGACGTAATAGGAAACGTCGGCAATGTGCACGCCTACGACGAAGTTGCCCGTCGGCAAAATTTGAAACGAAAGCGCGTCGTCGAAGTCTTTGGCGTCTTCGGGGTCGATGGTGAAGGTAAGGATGCGTCGAAAGTCGGCGCGCCGGGCGATTTCTTCGGGCGTAATGGCGGCGGGGATGGCTTCGGCTTCGGCCAGTACCTCGGCGGGAAATTCGGTCGGCAGCCCGAACTCCAAAACGATGGCGTGCATTTCGACCTCGTGGTCGCCGGCGGTTCCGAGGATTTTGACGATTTCGGCCTCGGGTTTTTCGCCTTTCCAACGCACGATGCGCGCCTGTACCTTGTCGCCTTTTCGGGGCCTTGGGCCTTTGCCCCACAACGGTACGCATTCGGTCTTGATACGCGGGTCTTGCGGGGCCAGATACGTTTGTCCTCCCCCGTTGACGACGACGGCGATGAATTCCGGGCGGGTAAAAGCCACGGTTTCCACGAACGCGGCACGGCCTTTGGATTGGAGTGCGACCTTGACGCGGTCGCCGGCAAAGGCTTTGACCTCGCCGCCGTTGAGTTCCAACGACGTGCCGTCGTCGAGCACAACGTTCCATCCCCCGCCTTGCACCGGCTCCAATTTACCCTCGGCAAACGAGCGTTCGATGCGTTTACGATAACGGAAATCGTCGGTTTGTTCCAGAAATCCGCGCTCAAGCAAGTTGTACAAGGCGGCGTCGACGTAACGGGACGCTTCGTTGCCGTAGGCGCCCAAATGTTTGCGCACCTGCGCGGGATTGTACGATTTGTACGGACGTTCGGAAAAAAAGCTCCGAACGCGATGTTCTATTTTTTCTTGCGTCAAAGCACAACAATAATGATGGAGGTCATTCGTTTTTGACCCAACGGGTGGAAAGGGACGTTCCGGCGAGGCGCACGGCGTAAACGCCGCAGGCCCAATCGTCGGTGGGCAGGCCGAAATCCGTTTCTCCGAAACGCAACGGTACGACACGGGAATATATCCGACGGCCCGTCGCGTTGTAAACTTCGAGCGTCGCCTCGGTTGTTTTTCGCGTTACAACGCGCACCGTTGGTTTTCGGGACGGATTGGGGTAAACGCTTAAATCGATAAGCGCCTCGGACAAAAGAAGCGTTCGACGGGTGGTGTCGGGAAGGGTGTCGGCAACGTAAGGCTTGCGGCGGTAGGCGTTGAAAAAAACGTCGTCGATGAAAAGGTTGTTGCCCCAGCCGTTTTTAGCCCAAAACCGAAAACGAACGGTTTGCGAACCTTTGAGCGTCAGCGAATCTATGGAAACGCTGTCGCGGCGCCAGTCGTTTGCCGTCGGTTCGAACCATTCGCTCATTTTGGGGCCTGCGGCGGTCATGAGTTGGTTGCCGCCCCGGCGCCACAGCGTCGTCCACGAATGCCCGCAATCCAACGACATTTGCACCGAAAGCGTATCGGTAAAAAGCAGGTTGGGGCTCTGGGATTGATAAGGGGCGTAAGCGTAGGAAAATTTAAATACCGCGCCCGAATCGGCGCCGGCCAAACTCACCCCCGGAGCCACCAATCCGTCTTCTTGGTTGTAGTCGGAGTAGGTGTGGAAACGCATTCTGGCACAGCCGCCGGGGCTTAAATGTCCGTGACCCACGCCGTCCCAACGTCGTGAAATTTCGGTGGTTATCGAGTCGGGATTGAAAACGTACCAGCCACCCGTCGGAAAATAGACGGGGTCGTAGGCGCCGTTGAAATTTTGGTTCAAGGGCAAGGGTACGGTGTCGATGACGCGGATAAATCCCGATTTGCGAATGCTGTCGCTTACGCCCGAAAGATTGCGTACCACCAGTTCGACGCTGTAATTTCCCGGGGCGGGGTAGGCAACGACGGGGGCGGCGTCGGTGGACGTTTCGGGTACGCCGCCGGGAAAACGCCAAAGGTATTCGGTGGGCCGGTTTTGCGAATAATCCAAGAATTGTACCGGCGAACCGGGACAAGGACGGAGGTTGGAGGCCCAAAAATTGGCTTTGGGGGCTTTGTACGAACCGACCCCCGTTTCTTCGTGGACGTATTTTTGCCAAAGTTGGTAACGGCGACCGAGATTGGTCATTTGCAATACGGCCCGCATTTGTGCCGCTTGTTGGGGCGAAAAAAGGTTGAGGCCCGCGTCGTTGAGGTAGTCCATGTACAATCGCGGGTTGTCGGGCAGGTCGGGAACGTCGAACACACACGAATTTTTGCGGGCCGAAAAAACGCCGTAGGACGGGGCGGCGGCGGGCGGCGTGTCGCAAATTTTGTCGCCCGTTTGGGTGCAAAAACCTTGATGGCACCCATTCGTGCCGCCGGTATGGTCGTGAAACGGGTGGTCGAGCGACAGCCAATGGCCGATTTCGTGCGTCGTCGTTCGTCCGAGGTTGTTGCCCGGCAGAAACTGGCCGCCCGCGGACAAAGTCCCGAAACAATTGTATTTGACGACGATGCCGTCGCGGTCGTAACCCGATTCGGGTTTGAACGCATAACCAAGAATCGAACCGTCGTCGATTTGACGCACCGTCCAAATATTGAAATAACGGTCTTTGTCCCAGTAGCTGGCGAGTTTCATGGGTTCGTCTTCGAGATTGCGTTCGAGGTCGGCCCATGCGTCGGAAACCACGTAATCGACGCCGTTGGTCGGCTGCCCCCACGGGTCGATGGTCGCCAGTTGAAATTCGATTTCGGTATCGACGCCCGCGCCCCAGCCGCGCGTGCCGGGCACGCGCCGAAAGTCGTTGAAAAGCGCGTCGAACTGCGATTGCACCCGGGCAAAGGACAGTTTTTCTACGGGATTGTCGACGTTGCGATGAACGACGTGAACTACACAAGGAATAATGAAACGCGAACGCGGAAGCTCGTCGGTGGTTTTTTCGGCGCGGCGTTTTTCGTTTTCGACAAAACGCGTCACATGCTCCTCGATTTGCTTTCTCAACAATTCGGTTTCCGGATGGTTTTCGCGTTCGATGCGCATCATTTCGTCCGTGGCGCACTTTTGTGCAAACGCTTTGCCCGAAACGACCACACAAACCGCAAAAACTAAAAGTTTTTTCATTAAAACGGTTTTTTTGTATCTTGCATGCAAATATACGCCGCAGGCGGTGAAATTGCAAAAAAGTTCGTAAGATAGTTGAAGTCCCACTTGTCTCGTTCTTTTTTTTAAGGCGTCAATGCCGTTAATGATAAAGGGCTTAAACGCTTGTAACGTCGGCGATCGGCGACGTTAAATTACGCATAATATAAGTTCGAACGAACTTTTCGTCGCGACAAAAGACGTTGTTTGGCGTGCAAACGGCCGATTTTTTTTTTGCTTTGCCAAAAAAGCGCTAATTTTACCCCGGCTTAAATTCCGCGATTGCCGCAAACCCTGGAAATATGTATTTTTGAGGATGTCGGCTATTAGGTAGAACAAATATGATAAAAAATCTATTCGTGCTGTTCGTCTTAGGGACGTTCGGCCGGCTTTACGGTCAAGATTTTCTTGAGACTCCGCGAAACGAGTTCTTCGTCGCCAACGGCCAAGTGAACGCCGTCATGCGCGACGGCAACCACGTCTACATTGGTGGGGAGTTTGACTACGTCGGTCCGGCGACGGGCGCCGCCACGTTGGCGGACAAACAAAGCGCCGGGGTGGATTTTTCTTTTCCCCGCATTGACGGCGAAGTCTATGCCGCCGTTTCCGACGGTCAAGGCGGCTGGTATTTGGGCGGCCTCTTTGACAAAGTGCGCTGGATGGGCCAAGTCTACGAACGTAGCAACATTGTCCACGTCCGTTCCGACCGTTCGGTAGACCTCGATTTTGCCCCCGTGGTCAACGGCACGGTGCGGGCTTTGGCGCGTGTCGGGGTTTTTCTCATTGTCGGCGGGGATTTTTCCGAAGTCGGCGGAGAATTTCGCAACAATTTGGCGGCTTTGACCCTCGACAACGGTACGTTGCAGCCTTGGAATCCCAATCCCGACGGCCCCGTTTACGCCTTGGCCGCCTACGGGACAAACCCCAACCCCACCGTTTTCGTTGGCGGCGACTTTTCCCAAATCGCCGGCCAAAACCGGCGTTCCTTGGCACAACTCCAAGTTAACGGTTTGGGGCAGGTTACGGCCTTCAACACCACGCCCGACGACGGCATGGTATACGCGCTTTTGGTGCGTGAGGACCCGCAAGGCACGCCCTTGTTGTTTGTCGGTGGCGAATTTTCTCAATTTGGCGGTCAGCCGCGTTTCAATGCCGCCGCCGTCGGTTTGGTCGGCAACAACCCCGTTTTTCCCTGGGCGCCCGACCCCAACGCTCCCGTCTATGCTTTAAATATCGGTCAATCGCAAGAAAAGGTATACATGGGCGGCGCGTTCACGCAGGTACAGGGTCAGGAGCGTCGTTACGCCGCGGCCGTCGCCGCCGCGCAAGGCGCCTTGCTTGACGCTTGGAATCCCAATCCCAACGGCGTCGTTCACGCCATCGGCCGTACCGACAACCCCGTCGAAGTCCTTTATTTGGGCGGCGACTTTACCCGGGTCGGCGTTGGGGCGGGCGCCCAAACGCGCAACCGGGCCGCGGCCTTTACCCCGGCGGGCGGACTGCTTCCGTGGAATCCCAACGTCGGAGAGTCGGTGCGCGTGCTTATCGGCGACAATACCCAACAGCTTTTCGTCGGCGGTCTGTTTTCGAGCATCGGCGGCCAAGCCCGCAAAAATTTGGCCCGGTTGCACGTGCAAACCGGTATTCCCGACCCCGATTGGCGCCCCGTCGTTTACGGCTCGGTGTACGCTTTGGCCAAGTACCAGAATTTCGTCGTTGTCGGCGGAAGTTTCGACACCATTACTTCGGCAAGCGGTTCGCCGACCACTTTCACCACGCGTAAAAATCTTTTTGCCGTTTCCGCCGACCTCAACGGCCCCGTCGCCAACTGGCAACCCAACCCCGACGGCACGGTGTATTCGCTTTTGGTGGCGGACGGCCAAATCTTTGCGGGCGGCGCGTTCGCCAACGCCGGCGGACAGCCTCGTCGGCGTTTCGCCGCTTTCAACGGCTTGAACAATCAAGCCAACGCCACGTCCGTTGCTTTCGACGGCGACGTCCTCGCCCTAACTAAAATTGGCAACACCCTTTATTTCGGCGGACGTTTCACCGAAGCCGACGGTCAGCCGCGCACTTACGCCGCGTCTTATTCTTTCGATTTTAACCAATTGACCAACTGGAACCCCGTATTGAACGACGAGGTATACGTTCTCGCCCCTTCGTCGACAGGCAAAATCTTTGTCGGCGGACGATTTACCCAAGTGTCCAATCTGCCGATTCGTTATCTGACGTATTTGCGCACCAACGTCAACGACCCTGCGCCCGTTCCGGGTTTCGACGCACAAGTCGACGGCCCCGTATACAGCCTTGCCTTTCATTCGCTCGAAAATATTTATAAATTGCAAATCGGCGGCGACTTCAACGAACTAATCCTTTACGGCGAACCCACGCCGCGCCCCGTACGCAATTTGGCTTGCGTTGTCTTCGACGAAATCAACGGCGTGGTTGAATTGAGTTTTTGCGACTTTATGGTTGTCGTTGACGGCCCCGTGCGCGGCATCGCCGCCGGCGAAGACGGACTCTTTATCGGCGGAAACTTTGAGCGTCTGGTCCAAACGACCTTCGGTTTCGACAACGAACTCATCGAAAACGCCGTATTCCGTCGTTCGCTTGCCGCCTACAATCCCTGTAACCTGCGCGTGAGCGTTTCCAATCTAACGTCCAAATACGTTGTTTGTCAGGGAGAGTCGGTAAGCCTGCAGGCCGTGGCGTCGGGACAATTCGGCGCATTGAATATACAATGGTCGCCCAACGTTTCCACTCCCACCGATGCCGTCATTACCGTGACCCCGCAATCGACGACCAATTACACCGTCGTCGTCCGGGACGAATTGGGATGCTACGCCTCCGAAATTGTTACGATAACGGTTCTGGGCAATCAAGACGTAAGCGCCGGTCCCGACCAAGTCCTATGCGGTAGCGGCGGCGTAACCTTGCAGGGTTCGGGCGGTGTAACCTATTCTTGGTCGCCGACCACGGGGCTCGACAATCCCAACTCGGCTACGCCTTTCGCCTCGCCCGCGCAAACCACACAATACACCTTGACCGTTACCAATGCTTACGGGTGCGTCTTTACCGATGTTGCAAGGGTGATTGTCGCCCCCGACCCCGGCGAGATTATCGTTTCCAACGTCGTAAATTATTGTGAATCCACACCGAGCCTTCAACTTTCGGGGCAAGTGGACGGCGCCTACGAATGGACGCCTCCCTTTGGACTTTCCGACCCCTTCGCCCGCAACCCCGTCGTCAATATCATCGACGGCAACTTTGCCAACGAATATCGGGTCAAGGTAACGACACCCTCGGGATGCGTCAAAGAAGATACCGTCCGCTTGGAGTTTTTGCCCTTTGGCCCCCAACCTTTCGGCGGCGGACAACCCATAACTTTTTGTTTCGGCTTCGACCAAGAAATCGTCGACCAATCGGGAGGACAGTCTTATTTTTGGGAGCCCTTGCAGGGGGTCCTTGAAATCTCGAACGGTGTTTACATCCTTTCGCCCGTCTCTTCGGTCAGTTACACCGTAACCGTAACCTACGACAATCTGTGCGTCGGCCAAGCGTTTTTCGACGTCACCGTCAATCAACCCCCGTCCTTCGACCTTGGTCCCAACAGCGATATATGCCAAGGAGAAGCGGTGGAATTGCAGGCTACCGGCGGCGTATCCTACCTTTGGGCGCCCGCCGAAGGTTTGAGCGCCGTCAATATTCCCAATCCCATTGCGCTGCCCGAACAGACGACGACCTACACCGTTACCGTTACGGACGCCAACGGATGCATCAACACCGACGACGTTTTGATACGGGTCAATCCCTTGCCCCAACCCGGCCTGCCGACACAAACGACGATATGCTTGGGCGATACCCTGACGCTGGCCGCGTCCACCGGCGCCGCTTACAATTGGCAACCCGCCCAATTCGTCAGCGACCCCTCGTTGCCCAACCCCCGTCTTTTTCCCAATCAAACCACCGTCTTTACCGTAACCACGGTATCGGCGGCGGGATGTACGACGGTCGTCAATACGACGGTCGTCGTCAATACGAATGCGCCCAATCCCGTACTTTCGCCCAACGTTACCATGTGCGCGGGTACGTCGTTTCAGTTCAATGCCTCGGGTGCCGACTATTACGTTTGGAATCCGCCCGTCGAACAGCTTTCCAATCCCAACATTGCCAATCCCGTTTTCACGCCCCAGCCCAACTTTGACGGCACGGTAACGTTCACCGTAACTTTTGGCATGGTGGACGGATGCGAATTGCGTCGCACCGTAACGGTTACCGTTTATCCTTTGCCGACCACGGGCGTTTTGGACGACACGCTGTATACTTGCGGATTGCAACCCGTAACCCTTTCGGCGACGGGCGGGGTAACCTTCCGTTGGACTCCCGAAACGGGGCTTAGCTCGACGACCGAAGGCACGGTGCAAGCCGCGCCCGAATTCACCACCGTCTACACCGTTTACGCCATCGACGGCAACGGATGCGAAGGCCCGGGCGCCACGGTCGTCGTCGTCGCCGACTCGATTCCGAATTCCACCGCCACGCCCAACCAAACGATATGTTTGGGACAAAGCGTAACGCTGACGGCCGAAGGCGGCGTGGCGTATTTGTGGGAGCCGACGATATATTTCGCCGACCCCAACAGCCCCGAACAAACCCTGACCCCCAACCTCACGCGCAACTATACCGTCAAGGTTTTTGGACCCAACGGATGTTTCCGTTCGCACACCGTTCAAGTGGCCGTCAATCAAAACCCTGCGGGCAACGCAGGGCCGGACGTATCGGCGTGCGGCGGCGTTCCGACGCAACTTTTTGCCTCGGGCGGCGCGTCTTACGTCTGGGAACCCGCCGCGACCTTGAACAATCCCAACGCGGCCGCCCCCATTGCCACTCCCCTCGAAACCACCGTCTATACCGTTGTCATTACCGCCGAAAACGGCTGTACGCTCGTCGACAGCGTTCTCTTTACCGTTTTTCCGCGTCCCGACATCGATGCGGGTCGGGATACGTTTGTGTGTCCGGGTTCGACGGTGCCGTTATCGGCGACGGGCGGCATCGCTTACAGCTGGACTCCTTCCGCAGGCTTGAGCAACCCCAACGTCCGCAATCCTTTGGCCTTCCCCGTTACGAGCACGACGTACACCGTGGTGGCGACGGGCCAGAACGGTTGCGTGGGCGTGGATTCGGTGCGCGTTTCGATAATCACCGAGGAACCGCCGACGATAACCTCGGTGGGACCGGGCGCGATATGTTCGGTGGGGGGCAGCGTACAGTTGCGTATTCCCGAGCAGGCGGGCTTTACCTATCAATGGTATTTGAACACCAACCCGATTCCGGGGGCGATGGGTGCGGCTTACACCGCCACCGCCGCAGGGCAATATTTCGTTGAAGTCTTTACGACGGCGGGCTGTTCGGTGCGGACTTTGCCGTATAGCGTCGTTAGCTTGCCGGCGCCGACGGCCAACGCCGGCCCCGACGTAGCCATCTGCACGGGGGCCAGTACGACGTTGAACGGTTCGGGCGCGGGCCCCGGCGGAAGTTATCGCTGGGAACCGGCCGGTTCTTTGGACAACCCCTTTGCGCAAAATCCCGTCGCCTCTCCCGCCGGCACCACCGTTTATACCCTCACCGTCATTACCGCGCAAGGCTGTACCGACAGCGATATCGTTTTCGTTACCGTCAATCAGCCGCCGACGGCGTTGATTAGTGCGGCGGGCGCAACGGAGTTTTGTCAAGGCGAAAGCGTGCTGTTGGTGGCGGCCGGCGGCCCCGGATATACGTATCAATGGCGGCGCGACGGCCAAAATATTCCGGGTGAAGTCAATCCTTCTTATTTGGCCGAAAATTCGGGGGTTTATACGTGCGTGGTAGCCACGCCCGGTTGTCCTTCGGCAACGTCAAACGCCGTTACGGTTCGCGTGAACCCCGGTCCCGTTTTGCAAACGGGCGGCAACCGCAGTATGTGTATCGGAGGCACGATAGCGTTGAGCGTCGGCCCGCAAACGGGAACCGTGCGCTGGGAGCCGGCTTTCGGATTGCAAGACCCCTTCGCGGCCACGACCCTTGCATCGCCTACGTCCACCACCATCTATACCGTTACCGTCGTCAATGAAAACGGATGTTCGGCTACGGCCAACGTTTTGGTAAGCGTTTCTTTGTCGCCGAACCTGCCTTTGCCCGATATCTCCATCGAGGGCAACCGTTCGCCTTTTGTTTGCGAAGACGGCGAACTGCCGATATTCACGCAATTGCGTTCCAATTATTCGTATCAATGGTACCGCAACGGCGTTCCTTTGGTTGGCGCCACGGGACATCGTTACGTGGTGCGCCAGCCCGGCAACTATTCGGTGGAAGTGGCGGTATCGGACGGCAGCTGCCAACCCTCGCGTTCGTACGAGGTGTTCATCGGCTTGTATTACAAACCGCAATTTACCATCGACTACACGCAACCGTCGTGCGACACCTGTGCCGACGGCGTGATACGCATCCTTCCGACGGGCGCCCCGTCGTCGTACGTCTATTCGATTCAAAACAACGAATACTTTTTCAGCAACGTGTTTGAAAAAGTGCGGGCCGGTGAATACATGGTGCGGGTGCGCAACGTTGAAACGGGGTGCGTCGGCGAAACATGGTTGAGCCTGACGGTAGGCCGTGCGTCGCGCGAAAACGATTTGAGCGTCGGCGTTTATCCCAATCCCGGCAACGGCGTGTACGAATTGACGTTGAGCCGCCCCGCAACGGGAGGCTACCAAATTTTCGATATGACGGGCAAACTCGTTTTGGCGGGTAGGCTTGTCGGCGAATCCCAACGCACGCTCGATGTTTCCGATGCGCCTTCGGGCTTGTATCTTTTGCGATTGACCGTCGCCGGTACGGTTTACGAGCAAAAGTTGGTCAAACAATAGTTTAACGACGAATACAAATCCCGTGCGCCGCCTTTAATCAGGGCGGCGCACGTTTTTTTACGTTCTTGTGCAATCCGGCCGTGGTTTTTCGTTAAATTTGAACGCCATGCGTTATCCCAACGTCCGAGAAGAGGAACTCAAAAATAAGGTCGCCAAAGACTTTTTCCACGCCTTCGATTGCACCCGCATCGTCGATAATAAAACCAAACGCTATCAAAAACGGGGCCAAATTTTGCGGGTTTTAGGACTTTTTTTCGTCCCAAACTTTTAAAAAACGTTCGTCGTCCCCGCCGACATCTTCGACAACGTCAAAGGTCAATTTTATTGTTTGTCCGAATAGTCGTAGAATCCTTTGCCGGATTTTCGTCCGTGTCTGCCGGCTTCGACTTTCGCTTTTTGCAAACGCGACGGACGAAAACGCGGTTCGTGGAAAAATCCTTCGTAAACCGACTCGGTAACCGATTGATTGACGTCGACGCCGATGAGGTCCATGAGTTCGAAGGGGCCCATGCGGAAGCCGGCGGACTTCATGACGGCGTCGATGGTTTCGATGTCGGCGGCGCCTTCTTCGAGCAGACGCAGGGATTCGAGATAATAGGGCCGGGCGACGCGATTGACGATAAAACCGGGCGAATCCTTGACGACGACGGGGGTTTTGCCCAGTTTTTTTGCCAATTCGACGGCTTTTTCGACGATTTTGGGGTGGGTTTGTTCGGCTGCGACCACTTCGACCAATTTCATGACGGGCACGGGGTTAAAAAAGTGAAAACCGAAACAACGTTCGGGTCGTTGGAGCGCCGCCGCCAAGGCCGTTACCGAAAGCGACGAGGTGTTGGTTGCCCAGAGGGTTTCGGGGCCGTTGTGTTTTTCGAGCGTTTGAAAGAGTTCTTTTTTTAGATTGAGGTTTTCGGGTACGGCTTCGATAATCATATCCGCGACGAGCGCCTCAATCGTCGAGACGTAGGCGATGCGTTCGAGTACGGTGGTGCGGTCGTTTTCGGAAAGTTTTCCTTTTTCGACGGCGGTGCGGGTGGATTTTTCGATTTCGGCGCGTGCTTTTTCGAGTGCGGGGTTCGACGGGTCGAAAATCAGGACGGAAAAGCCGGCTTGGGCGAAGATTTGGGCCATCCCTCGGCCCATGGTTCCGGCGCCGGCGATGCCTACGCGTTGGATGTCGGTCGTCATTTCAGTTGCCTACGGGTCCTTTGATGAAGTTGGTTTGATAATTGGGGGCGTCGGGCAGGCCGTCGAGTGGATTTCCGTTGCGCTTGACGGCGAAGCCGGCGTTTCCGGCGGGCGGCGGGGTTACGGGAACGCCGAAGGTTCCGATGTTGAGGGGGATGCCGAAGGGGGGAATCACGGCCGTTACATCGACGGTGAACGTTCCTTGCGTGCCGGCAAAGCCGTAATGGCCGCCGTTTCCGCCGTAGATGTTGGGGCTGACGGTAACGAAGGAAATGGGAATGGGGGTGATAAGGGTTCCGCCTTGTCCGGGGGCGCCGAATTGTCCGCCGGTTCCGGGGGCGCCGGGGGAATAGTATTGGATGACGGTTCCGGCGTCGCCGCCCGGGCCGTTGCCTGCGCCGCCGCCACCGCCTGCGCCGATGCCCAAGGAAATCACGCCGATGACGGGAATCGAGGGCAGGTCGAAGCGAAAGGCCATAGCGTTTCCGCCGCCGCCGCCGCCATAGAGGTGGCCTTCGTTGAGCAGGACGGTGCGTTCGGTGAGGAAAAGACCGTGTCCGCCGTTTTGCCCGGCGCCGTCAAGGGGCGGATTGGCGAAGGGCGCCCAAGCGTCTCCGCCACGTCCCCCTTTGCCGATAATCAGTCCTTTATTGACGATACCGACCATAGAGCCGGCGGGCAGGTTTCCGGTGGTGAAGGCGGGCTGGGCGGCGTCGGTCGAACTTACCTCCACCCCCGGCGCCACGACCCCTACTACGCATACGGGCGTATCCTGAGGAACGCCGTTAAAATGTTCGAGCCACACGCGTGCGGCCAAATCAAAGTTCGTCGTCGCGTTCGATACCGTTACCGTGAAGCAGGGTTCGAGCGTGAGGGTGAAAAGAATCGTTCGCATCGACGGTCCGCACACCGCTTGTATTGGGATGACGAACGTTCCCGAGGGCGTGAACGGCGTTACCCGAAAAACGATGCGTGCCGTGCCGACGGATGCCACCGGGTTGCCCGAAACCGTAACGTTCACGCCCGTCGGCAAAACGCCGAAAACGTTTACGCCTACGGCTTGGGGCGTTCCCGCCGTTTGGGTAATGAACGCTTCCACCGCCAACGAGTCCGTTTGCGTGCGGTCTATCGTTCCCGACGAGTCGGAAAGGGTCATGGAAAAGTAACAGTCGGTACAGTTTTGTTGAAAAACACTTATCCAACACTCGCCATTGAAGTATTGAAGGGTGTTGAGGTCGGTGTTGTAAACGGTCAGACCGACGGCGGGATGGACGATGGCGTCGCGTTGGGCTTGGGTCAAACGCGGGGGCAAAAAGCCGCGCGGCGGTTGCACGGACTCCAAATGCAAAACGGCCGATGAATCGGGGTTGAGAATTCCCACGCCCATTTGTGCGTGCAGTGTTGTGAATATCGTCGTTGCAATCACCGCCGCCAAACTCGCATAAAATTTTTTTGCCCGTAAGATTGCCACGCCGTCGCCTGAATCCAAAAGTTTGTTTGAGCCTTCTACGCAGGCAAAATTACAAAATTTTTCGAAAAAATTCGTTTTGGAAAATCGAAAACGTTGCCGTAACTTTGCCCCGCCTTAGGGAAAAGTGCCAGAGTGGTCGAATGGGCCTGACTCGAAATCAGGTGTGCCTACGGGTACCGGGGGTTCGAATCCCTCCTTTTCCGCCGGTCGTTGATGAATTCACGGAGTAGTTCGGCGACTTTCGTTTGTATAGAAAAGAGACGGGATACGCTCCGTCTCTTTTGTTTTTCGTTAAGATTTTCAGTTTAGGTTCCGAAAAAGCAATCCCAAAATCGAACCGAAAAGCAGGGCGATAAACAAGTACATGTAAACGACGTTTTTAAAGTTGGCCACGTAGTCCGGGGGGCGGTTTTTGCGCTCGTTGAGGATTTTTTCCGCGACGAGCGCCTGTTCCATATACATGGATTTTTGTTGCAGGCTGTCGATTTTTTGAGCGTTTTCGAGCATGCGCCGATGTTGGCTTTCGAGCATTCGGATTTCGTAGTCGGGTTCGATGCGTGAATGAAAAGTATAGTCGAAGGCGCCGTGAATCATTGCGGCGACGAGATTGATGAGTACGGCGTGGGAAACGAAGGCCAAAAATCCGACTTTGCCCACGTTTCTTTTCAGAAAGTACAATGCGGCCAAAAGCCCGACGAAATTGATAAAGATGGCCGAAACCATTTGTGCCAACACGGCCCATTCCAACGGGACTACCTTTTCACCGAAATAAAACGCTGCAAAAACGGCGATGTTGGCCGCGCCGATGATTGCGCCGAAAAGAAAAATGGTTTTGGCGTGTAGGCCCGTGTTCATTGTTAAATTTTTCTTCGACTGTGCGGGAAAAGACCGACGTGGGCGGCGCTGGCGAGTTTGGCGTATTTGGTTTCCCACATTTTGATAGCCTCGTCGCCGAAAATCATGTGCAAGGGTGGATTGGGATGCTCGGCGGCGGAAATGAGAACGTCCGCGATTTGGGTGGGGTCGCCGGGCTGTTTGCCGCTGTTGGCGTCAATCATCGAAACGATGAACTCGTTGACGGCGCGATAAGGGCTTTGAGGGTCGCGCGTGGCAATGGCTTTCGAGTGGTGCAACGAACGCCCCGCCCAATCCGACCTGTACGGCCCCGGTTCGACGATGCATACGCGCACGCCCAAGTCTTTGAGTTCCAACGACATGGCCTCCGACACGCCGACGACCGCAAACTTTGAGGCATTGTAGGCGCCCATCGCGGGCGAACTCCGCAAGCCCGCTATCGAGGCCACGTTGAATATCGTACTTCCGGGGTTTTGACGCAACCACGGCAGCGACGCACGACAAACCTCCACCAATCCCAAAAAATTAACGTCCATTTGCCGCTTGATTTGTTCAAGTTCGAGCTCTTCTATCGTGCCTTCGAGGCCGTAGCCCGCGTTGTTGACCACGACGTCCAAACGTCCGAAACGTTCGGCGACCGAATCGACCTTGGGTTTGATGGAATCAAAGTCCGTTACTTCAAGTTCGAGGGGAAAAAAGGTGTTGGGGAAGCGTTCGACGAACGTTTGCAAGTCCGCGGGTTTGCGGGCCGTGCCACAGACGCGGTAACCGGCTTCCAAGGCGCGTTCGACGAACGCCTTGCCCAATCCCGACGACGCGCCGGTAACGAGCCAAACTTTTTCTTTATTCATTGTTGAGGTTTCTGGTTAATTTATAGAGTCCGTCGTCCAAGAGCCGGTTCCAAAGGGTCAAACCCGGGTTGTGGTCGGCCGTTAAGGGAATAAACCGACGCGGGGGCGCCGGCACGTCCGAATCGAAGCTCGTTTCGCATTGTGCAGCCTTCGTCCCCGTTTGGGCCGAATACAATCGCATAGCCGCACTTGCCATCGACGTCTTGCGCGGCAAGGTGTATAAATTGTTGCTGTAAGTTAGGTAGGTGCGTTTGGAATCCTTGCGAAAACGCGCGGCGTCCAACAACAACACATAATCGGTGCCGGCGGGCAAAAGCGGTTTCAACGCCGAAAACTGAAAATCCGGATTCTCCAACGCCTTGACCATCGCTTGCGCCAATTCCGGGCGAGCGTTGATAAAATACGCGTCGCGACAACCGACGTGTTCGACGAGCGTACGCGTCAGGTGGTTGCCCAGCCAAATGGTCATGCCCGTTTGCAAGACCTCTTCCGACAAACCGAGGCTGTCCTCGATTTGCAACATGCCCGCGAACGTTTGGTTGAAGTCGTAAGTAAAACGAAAGTTTTTTTTGGAAACGTAAACGCCGACACGCTTGCCCTGCAAGGCGTTGGCGCTTTGCGCCACAAGCTCTTGCGGGACGCTTGCCGCTCCAAGCGCCAACGTTAGCATTACTACTCCCCAACAACGTCTCATGCCGGCTTTTTGTCGTCGATGGAGGCGAAAAGTTTTTCGTACTCCGGGTGCGGGTACATATTTTCTATAAGGTTCGTCTTGACGGTTTTCTTACGCAAAGCCGAAAACAGTTGGCAATATACGCAAATTTACCGCATTTTTCTTTTTTCCCCGGCGTGGAAAGGGGAAAATTACAACTTTTTAATGTTGTTTGTAAAAGCTCGGAATGTTTTTGTGGAAAAACACAGCGAAGAGGCCCCTCCCGCCTAGCCGGTTTCGCCCCTATTCGGTGCAAAACCTCTCTTTGTCAAGACCCATTCCCTATGGGAACGAAAACGGGGTTCGGCGGGAAGGAGAAAATTTAAAACTTTATGATTAACCTACCTCTCGGCTGCGGGGCAAAGTTACAAAATTATCCCGCTCCGGCCGGGTCGTTTTCCTTTCTTTGAAGCCCCAAAAAAGATGGAAAGCCTAAAATTTCGGTCTTTTTTCGTATCTTTGTCGTCGCAAACAAACCCGAAAAGTCATGGCAACGAAAAAAACGGCGCTGGTTACGGGCGCGTCCACGGGCATTGGCGAGGCGGCGGCGCGGCTTTTGCACGGGCGGGGATGGCGGGTTTACGCGGGCGTGCGCAACGACCAAGCCGCCCAAAACGCCGAAAAAAACGGCCTCGTCCCCGTCGTTCTCGACGTCGTTAATACCGAACACATCGCTTCCGCCGCCGACAAAATTCTTTCCGAAACCCACGGGCGTCTGGACGGATTGGTCAATAACGCGGGCGTGGCCGTTGCCGCCCCAATGGAGTTCGTCCCCCTCGAAGAACTGCGCGATCAACTCGAGGTAAACGTCGTCGGATTGACGGCCGTTACCCAAGCGTTTTTGCCCGCGCTCAGACATGCCAAAGGGCGCATTGTGAACGTCGGCTCGATTTCGGGCATCTTGACCACGCCGCTCATGGGCCCGTATTGTGCCTCAAAATACGCCGTCGAAGCCATTAGCGACGCCCTTCGCCAAGAACTCGCGCCCCACGGCGTCAAGGTGGCGCTCATCCAACCCGGGCGAATCATTACCCCCATTTGGCAAAAATCCATGCAGCGTGCCGAAGCCAACGAAGAAAAATTGCCCGAAGAAGGCCGAAAACTCTACGGCAAACTCATCGAAGCCGTCAAAAAATCGGTCAAACACGTGGAAAAAGACGCTTTGCCCGTCGAACCCGTAGCCGAAGCGATATGGCACGCCCTCACCGCTCCCGAACCCAAAAGTCGTTACCTCGTCGCCAAAAAGTCCCTGTTCATCAAACTTGTGGCCAATCTTCCCGACAAACTGCGCGATTCGCTCATCCGCAAACAGTTTGGCGGATAAAACCCGAAAGCGCGTTAGCGCCCCGCCAAAATTTCGGCGTATCTTACGCCGTTTTCGTCTTTCAAAAGCCGAACGTCGTAGCGTTGGTTCAACCGTTCCCATGCACGGTCTTCGGAAACCAAAATTTTTTCGCCGGGCCTAAAATCGTCGTCCAACGTTCGGTGGGGAAAACGACCTTTTCGAGCGTAAAAGGCGATGAGTTGTCGAAATTCGCCGACGGCGATAAAGTCCGACGGAGGGGCTTCGCGTTTCAATAAGCGCGGCAAGGCGTACAATCGCTCGTCCCATGGCCGTTCTTTGGGATGATACGCCTTACTCACGACGTAAACATACGACGGCGCAACCAATGCCGTGGTCAAAATCCATATAGGCTTTGAGAACAGCATTCGCCATCCCAACGCCGTCAGCGCGGCAAACAACGGATATACCGGCAAATCGTACCATTCCAATTTCGTTTGCGAACCGCTGACGATAATTAAGTACGACAACGACGTTGTCCACAAATACTTCGCCAAATCCAAACGATAATGTGATGAAACCACGGCCCAAACCGCAAAACCAACGACGAACGCCCAATATCCCCAGCGTCCATTTAACATCCCGGCAATGTAATAATACCACGGATAACGATGCCCTTCGAGAGTGGAAAAATAACGTCCGCCGATTTCGTTGTTCCAAACGGCCTTGAGATAACCGGGTTCGGCGTTTTCGCGCAAAAGATAAAACGACAACAGGGGAAGGAGTGCGGCAAGGGCGGCAAAATACGGCTCCGGACGACGAAAAACGCCGGGACGAATCCACGATGCGGCCAAGACCGCTCCCGGCACACACATAACCATCGCCACGCCTTTGACAAGCAACCCCGTTGCGGCAAAACCCGCCGCCGTCCATAACGCCCGCGCTTTTTCTCGACGCAAATAATCGAAAAAAAACAACAAAAATCCCGTGCAACAAAAAACCAAAAGCGCGTCGTAGTCGCCGGTGCGGGCGCCGTGATAACCGACCCAGCCCGGCATGGTCGCCAAAATCAACGCCGCCGTCGCTCCCGCCGGTGTTTTAAGCTTAAAAAACAAAAGCAAACTCGTAGCCCAACCCGCCAATGCCGCCGGCAGCCTCACCGCAAGCTCGCCGGGACCGAAAATTTTCATGCACGCCGCTTGAAGCCATATCATCAGCGGGGGTTTGGTGTTCCATAGGTCGACCTCGCCCTCAAAACGAACGACGACCCCAAAGCCGTTTTGGTATTGGTCGAGTGCGTTGCACGCCAAACGAGATTCGTCCCACAACCGAAGGGGCAAAGCGTCCAAATGCAAAAAATAGGGAAAATACAACGCCGCCGCAAGAAACAGCGTCGCCATTCCCCGGCGCTTAAAAGCGGTATTCGAATCCAACGCCCGGGATGTACAAAAACGCTTGATAAGTGCCGGTGAAGTTTGCTTCTTTAAGGGTCGTTGTGCGACGTTGGGTATTGACGAAGACGAACGACAAATCGATGTCGAAACGGGGAACGGGGGTAAGGGTCAGGCCCGCCGTGCCGCAACGCAGGTCGCCGTCGGGTAATTCGGGGGTAAGGTAGTCGTCGGGAACAGGGGTTATGTCGTAGAGTCCGCCGGCTCGGACGGTCAAAAAGTCGTTGATTCGGTACTGTGCGCCCAAGCGGAAGGTAAAGGTGTTGCGGTAATTGCGGGGGGAGTTTTGGTCGGTAAGGGTGGAGGTGTTGTCGGCAAAATCGAATTTTAATTCTTTAAATACGCTCCAGCCGGTGAAATTGACTTCGGCGGAAACGGCCAAATTCTCGACGGGATAAACGGCCAAGCCCAAAGAGGCAATCATCGGGAGGGTAAGCGAGGTTTGGAACTTGGTTTGGGCGGGAAATTGACTCGAAAGCGACGAGGGGACGGAAAAAGTTGCGGCGCCGTCGCGCACCCGAAAAGCGACGGGCGAACGCCACGTCGCGCCCAAAGAAAACCATTTGACGGGCCGGTAATACACGCCGATGTTCACGCCGACGGAAACGGCGGAGCCGGCGAGTTTGGTTTTGCCTTCACGCCCCGTTTCGTCGGCGACGGGCAGGGCGCGTTCGAGGTTGACCAAGCCCACGGCCATGACCGGACCCAATCCCACGCCGATTTTGTCGTTGATGCGGTAGGATAGCGTCGGCTGTACGAACACCGAAATCAAACTGACGTTCTTGATAATAAACCGTCCTTTCCAGTCGTCGGGCCAACGAAAACTCAAACCGAAAGGGGTGTAAACGCCGACGCCGATGCCGATTTTCGAACTGTCTTTAAAGGCGGTGGAAGCGTAAACGTTGAAGGGGAAGTTCCACGGGGATTGGTTGTTTACGGCATAGTCGCCGGCGCGAAAGGCGCCGGCGGCGTAAAGGGGCTGAACGCCCAGATAGGCGCCGCCTCGTCCTTTTCCGAAGCCCATGGCGCCGGGGTTGAAAAACACGGTCGTCGGTCCGAGTGCGATGGCCGTTCCCGCGTGCGCCATGCCCGTTTGTTTCTGGCCTTGCAACGGCACCTGAAAACCTCCGGCGTGTGCCGCCGTCGCGCCCAACGCCCAAACGAGCGTCGTCAATATTAATAATGTTGTACCGCTCATTGCGCGTGCAATTTAACGTTTTTTATTCGGTAATCAGCTGTTCAAAATAAGTTTTGTCCGTGCCGGGGGGTTCGTCCGCTTTGAGCCGCCGCAAAAACGCTTCGACGTCGGGCATTTCCTTGAAGGCCAAAAGGGCGCGGACGGCGAAAAGCCGAACGTAAGACGGTTTGCCCGAAGCCGTTTGAGACTGCAAAAACGCGATTCCTCGTCGTTTGAGGTCGTTGGGTTGTTTTTTGAGGTATTCGCCGTATTGATAAATCAAAAACAGTTTGTTGTAAAGATTTTTGGAACGGTTTATGGCGTTTTCGACGAAAGCGGGAGCTTCGGGCGTGGCGGAGCCGAGAAAAATCGAGGCGACAACGAAACGTACGTCGTCGTTTTTGAGCGGGGCAAGCTCTCTTGCGACTTCGATGGCGCGTTCGGGGTCGGCCTCGGCCAAAAGTTGCAAGCCCAAAGAGGCAACCCGATAACTGCTGTCGGCGACGGCGCTTTCCAACATGAGTTTGTAGGCGTCGGTGGGCGGACGGTTTTCCAGCGAAGTGAACCATGCAAGGGCGGCGGCACGGACTTTGGCCGAAGGGTCGCGCATCGCCACGCGGATGAGCGTGTCGAAAATATGCGGCGAATTATTTCCCGAAAGGGCTTCGACGGCCGTTTTTCTCAGGCCCCAATACGGCTCGTTCAAGCCGTTTTTCAATATTGCGAGGTTGGCAAGGTTGGCATCGGCGGCGGCCAATTGTACGTAAGCATAGTATTTTTGTAAAAAATATTCCCCTTTTTCGGCCTGCATGCGCCAATAAGCTTCGGGTTTTGTTTCTTGAAAAACGGCGATTTGTACTTTTTCGGGGTCGAAATCAACGAAGAGCGGCGTTTGTGTCGTCGAAACGTAAAATACGGTGTCGCGTGTGTTGAGCCGGACGGGAACGGTTTGTTTTTGTCCGTCGGGATAATAGACGGCGATTTCGGTGTCCAAGCGATAGACTTCGAGGTTGGCGGGCGTGGTTTGGGTTTGCTTGACGGCGACGGAAGCTTGGCGGGCGGCGCTGTCGTAATCGTAGTTTAATTCAAGTTCGGCGTGTCCCGGACTCAAAAACCATTGGTCGAAAAACCAGTTGAGGTCGAGTCCGCAAACTTCTTCCAAGGCAAGACGCAGTTCTGCGAGTTCGACGTCGGAATAGGCGTGTTTGCGCAGATAATGTTGTAAGCCCTCAAAAAAGGCCTCGTCGCCCAAATACCTTCGAAGCGCGTGTAAAATCAATCCGCCTTTGGCGTAGGAGTGGCTGTCGAACATGTCTTCTTTGTCGTTGTAGTAATAGCGAACGGGCGGCACGCGTTTGCCCGCCGCCTCGTTCATATAGTTCATGTAGTCGTCGAAGCGGTGGTGGTCGGCGTCGAAGGCGCCGTATTGGTGTTCGCGCCAAAGGATTTCGCCGTAAGTGGCGAAGGCCTCGTTGAGCGGCAAGTTCGACCAACTTTCACACGTTACCAAGTCGCCGAACCATTGGTGGAAGAGTTCGTGGGAAATGTAGTCCTCGTGGGTTTCGTCGAGGTGTTCGCGGGCGTCGTGTTGTAGGGCTTCCATGTGTATGGTGGCCGAGGTGTTTTCCATGGCGCCGGAAACGAAGTCTCGCACCACGACTTGCGCGTATTTCGGCCACGGATACGGCACGCCCAAACGTTTGGAAAAATACTCCAACATCGCCGGGGTGTTGCCGAAAATCATTGTTGCGTAATTTTCGTATTCGGGTTCGACGTAATAATCGACGTCGATGCCGCGCCAACGGTCGCGGACGATGACGAAATTGCCGACGGCCATCATAAACAGGTACGGGGCGTGGGGCGCGTCGAGTTTCCAGTAGTCGGTGCGGGTGCCGTCGTCGTTGCGTGTTTGGGAAACGAGAATGCCGTTGGAAAGGGTGGTGTATTGGTTGTCCACGGTGATGTAAATTTCTTGGGAGGTGCGTTCGTTGGGAGCGTCTATGGTGGGGAACCAGCGCGACGAGGCTTCGGTTTCGCCTTGCGTCCATATTTGACGCGGTTTGTCGGGGTCGGCGCCGTCGGCGTTGATGAAATATAAGCCTTTGTCCGACGAAATAACCGCCGACCCGCCTTTTTCTCCCTCTTCGGGCCGCGCGGTATAGTCAATGCGCAGCTCGTAGGTTTGAAAGCGCGTAAAGCTTGTGTCCAACTTGATGCGCAGTTTTTGGTCGTCGTAGGTGTATTTGAGGTCGGCGATTTTTTTTTCTCCCATCATTCGTTCGACCTTGTGGATGAGCATAAATTTGGCGTCGAGGACGACGGAATCGGTGGGGTGAAAATACGGTCGCAAAGTCAGCCGGGCCTCGCCGTGAAGTTGTTTTTTTTCCCAATCGAAACGCACGCGCAAAAGCGTGTGCATTAAATCGTTGATACGAGGATAGCTTTCCCGATAGGGACCGACTTTTTTGTACGTTTCGATTTCGGGCATGGGAAATTCAAGCCCGACGTTGCCGTTGTTGGGGGCGGCAACGACTTCGCCCGCCTTCCAATCTTGGTTTTGGCTCTGCCGGCTTGCCGAACATGCGGCCAACGCCCCCGCCAACGTTGCTATGATTACGCTCCTCATCATGCCGCAAATTACAAAACGATTGGCAATTTTTGCCGACCGACGGCAATTTTTCCATATCCAAAAGTCGATTTTTGTAATAATAGCGGCATGCGGGTTTCGAAGCCCCGATCGCATTGTCGTCTTGTTTGAAATGGCTTTCGCCCCCGCCCGATTTGCGGGCAATTTGGTCCTACGGCATGGTATTTGCCTCGTTTTCGATATATTTGCGACGATGAAAGTTTTCGATATATTTGCGACGATGAAAAGCATTGCGGTGTGGGCGGCGCTGGTGTTTGCGGCGGCGCCCAAATTGTGGGCTCAGCCCGACGACGTCCTTCGGGCCAAAGGCTACTTCGAAGGCACGCTCAACTACAAGTTCAGCGTCGACGGTTCGTGGGCCGAGTACATCAAAGAACAAAACGCCATCGAATTCATGTCCTTTTCCATCAAGGACGGCAATTTTTTGGTGCACCTGTACGGTCCCGATCAACGTTCCGAACCCCGCCACACCCAAATCGACGAAGATTTTTTTCTTCCCGACGGCGGTATTCGCAAACCCCAAATCTTTCCCACTACCCGGCTCTTTCTCGCCGACTCCAACCAAATGTACACCGTCGACGTCAAAAACGAACGCGTCTTTAAACGTGAAATTTACGAGCCGCCCGTCGGAGAAATCCCCGAGGCCAAGCCCATCGGCGATTCGCTCAAAATTTGCGGTTATATGTGTTACGGTTACAAGGTCGAAAAAAAGAACGAGACCATCGTTTATTACATTTCACCGAAAATTCGGGCCAATTTGGCGTTCTATCCCCTTGAATCCACTCGCGCCACGGCCTCGTTCCTTACCCGCGGACTCAACGGGTGCATCCCCCTCAAAACCATCCGTACCAACAAACAACGCACCATCACCGTTACGGCCACCCAAGTTATTCCCCGCAAACTCGAAAAAGCCCAATTCGCCATTCCCCCCGGTTTCAAAATCATGGGCTACGATTACCGAAGGTAAAACCGCGGCCGTCGGTCGCGCCGTCTAAATTTGATTTTTGGGCACGCTCCTCGTACGGAATATCGTTTTAACGGTCAAAAAACCACGACGGTCTCAACAACCCGCGATTCACTCGCGCCTACGTCGCACTTTCGTCGTCTATTTTTGATAATTTTGCGTCCATGAACGAACGCGAATGGACGGGCGAAGAGGTCGTCAGGCGGGCCGAGCTTCAACGCCTGCGCGAACTGGGCATCGACCCCTACCCCGCAAGGGAATTTCCCGTAACCCACCATGCCGCCGACATCCTTCGGGACTTCAAACCCGAAAACGCGGACCAATGGACGAACGTCGCCGTTGCCGGGCGCGTGATGAATCGCCGTACCCAAGGCAAAGCCGGTTTCATGGATTTGCTCGACGAATCGGGACGCATTCAGATTTACCTCAAACGCGACATCCTTTGCCCCGGCCCCGACGAAACCCTCTATAAAGAGGTGTTTGAAAAATTGACGGCCATCGGCGACGTCGTCGGCATTCGGGGGCGGGTCTTTGTAACCAAAACCGGACACGTAACCGTCGAAGCCCGCGACTACGTGTTTTTGGCCAAGTCCTTGCGGCCGTGGCCCGTACCGCGTGAAAAGGACGGCGTGGTCTACGACAAGTTCTCCGACCCCGAGCTTCGCCATCGTATGCGCTACGTCGACCTCGTTCTCAATCCCGAAGTCAAGGAGCGTTTCCTCAAACGGGGGGCGTTGGTGAGGACCATGCGCGAGTTTATGTTGTCGCACGGCTGTCACGAGGTCGAAACCCCCATCCTTCAACCCGTCTACGGCGGCGCGTTGGCCAAACCTTTCGTTACCCACCACAACGCCCTCGACATGCCCCTGTACCTCCGCATCGCCAACGAACTTTACCTCAAACGGCTGATTGTCGGCGGTTTCGAGCGGGTGTTCGAATTTGCCAAAGACTTTCGCAACGAGGGCATGAGCCGCTTCCACAATCCCGAGTTCACCCAGATGGAGTTCTACGCCGCTTATAAAGACTACCTTTGGATGATGAACTTCGTCGAAGAAATGCTCGAACGCGTCGCCGTCGCCGTAAACGGTACGCCCGAAGTACCCGATACACCGATTTCATTCGCCCGGCCGTGGAAACGTTTCACTTTTTTCGGCGCCATACTCGAATATACGGCCGTCGACGCTCAAACCGCCTCCGACGACGAACTTATCGAACTGGCCCAACGGCTCGGCGCCCGTTTCGACCGCCGGCCCGACCGCGCCCAACTCTGGGACGAAATATTCTCCTCGGCCGTCGAACCCCGGCTCGTCAATCCCACCATTATCATGGACTACCCCGTCGAAATGAGTCCTTTGGCCAAACGCAAACCCGAAAATCCCGCCCTCACCGAACGTTTCGAGGTCGTGTGCAACGGCAAAGAAATTTGCAACGCCTATTCCGAACTCAACGACCCCATAGACCAACGGGCAAGGTTCGCCGAGCAAGCCGCCGCCCGAAGCGCGGGCAACGACGAAACCATGCCCCTCGACGAAGACTTTTTGCGAGCCCTCGAATTCGGCATGCCGCCCACCGCAGGATTGGGCGTCGGCATCGACCGTTTGGCCATGATTCTTACCCGCGCCAATTCCATTCAGGAAGTGCTGTTTTTCCCGCACATGAGGCCCGAAAACTTTTCCTAACTTTCAACGTTTTCGTAAAAAAAATCCCCCTTCCGAAAAAAACGAAAGGGGGATTTTTTCATGGGCGGGCGGTTATTCGCGAACGAGTTTGCCCGTGAACGCTTCCGCTCCGGCCTTCAACCGATACACGTAGACCCCCGGACTCAACGACGACAAATCCACCGATTTTTCGCCCGACGTTTTGGCTTCGAGGTTTTTGAACGGCGTGGTTACGAGTTTGCCGTTGAGGTCGTAGATTTCCAACGTTAGGCGCGCCGGTTTATTCAGAGCGTAATTGAACGTTACCGTGTTTTTGAACGGATTGGGATAAACGGTGAGCGCACCGAGCGCCCGGTCGTCTTTTAGCGTCGGCAATATCGCCTGTGCCACGTTCGAATACGTGTGCCGGCCGTCGAAATCGAGTTGTTTGTAGCGGTAATAGTATACGGTTCCGCGTTGGACGTCGCGGTCGTCGAAGCTATAATTTTTCGTTTCGATTGTAGTGCCGGCACCCTCGACGAAGCCGATTTTGGCAAAGTTTTCGCCGTCCGTGCCGCGCTCGATTTCAAAGCCTTTGTTGGAACGTTCGGAAAGCGTTTGCCACGTCAGGCGGATTTCGTTGGAAAGGGCTTGGGCCATGAGCGGCGTCGCTTCGACGGGCAAGGGGTCGAGCGACTGCACGGGCGCCGCGTCCGAAAACGTCGTTACCCCCGTACGCTTTACCCATGGCCACGACGTCGCCGTTTTCGTTCCGCGCAGGCCCCACGGATACGTCGGAGCCGTCGTTCGGCGTTTGGAGAACGTCCAATATGGGCTTGCCGGACCAGCAAAACCGTTGGGCCAAATGCTTAGCTCGTAGTCGATGCTTGTCGGGTCGTTGTTGGGCGTTAAGTTCCAATAGCCGGGGCCGGGAATGAATTCTTGGTAAGGAATAGGATTGTCCGTGCCGGATATGGGCAAAGCGGAACTTTCGTTGAAAAGGATGCTTGCGGTCGGATGACCGACGGCCAAAAACTCGCCCGTAACGTTGGACATGAATCCGGGCATGACGGCCTTCACGTCCATTTGCGCGCGCTCGTACCTTGATGTGGCGGCAACCGAATTGTTTATACCCAGCGGAAATTCGAACACGCCCGTGGACGTCAAGCCCCTACGGAATTTGCCGACGACGTGGCCCGCCAACGGGTCGGCAAAACTCGGTATGCGTTCCAACGACCCGGATGCATTGTTGGTCAGGTGCAATACGTGACCGTTGGCGTCGACGTAGGCCGCGTTTTGGCAGGCGAACCTTAACGTGTTCGATACCCTAAACGTGTTGTTCAAGAGCGCGTGACCGTTCGGTTTTTGGACGAAAAGATTGTGGAAAGTTTGAATTGCCGCTGCGCTCAAAGTTTGCGGATTGCCGCCGTGTGTAACGGTGTTGGTGCCGTCGCCGTCCAAAACGAAGGTGCTGTTCGTGTACGTTACCGTTCCCGATTGCACGTTGTAGTCTTTTTTGAGGGTTACCGTACGGTCGGAGGCCACCAAGTTGCCTTGGACAATCAATGAACGGCACGAAAGGTTGGCTTCCAAAACCGTTTGGATATTCACGGCGGGCGTATTGATGATGTAATAATCGACGCCGATGTTCGTTCCCGTCCCTTCGTAACGGCTGTTGTTGGCGGAAGCGGGGTCGGAATCCATCATGCGTACGTCGGGACCGGGGTCGAGGTTGTTGGTTTGGATGTAACCATTGTTTTTCAAATACCCCGTAACGGTCATGTAATTGGATGGATTGTTGACTTCGATGAGTTCGTTGTTGCAGACGTTTACGGCGTTTACGAATCCACCGTCCATGCGAATGGCGCCGCCGTTGATTATCCCATTGACGTTGAGCACGCCGCCGGTGTGGATGCGCACAAGGGCTTTGTTGTTGACGGTAAGCGAACCCAACACGGGCGTTACGGTGGTGATGATAGGCTGATGCGGCACGTCGGGAATAACGACGTCGGCCCCGGTGGTCGGAACGCCCGGCGGGTTCCAATTGTTGTTTTGGTTCCAAGCGTTGACGTCGGGCGTGCCCCCGCCGACCCATTGTTTTGTGCTTGACGACAAAGTACACACACCGTCGATACGTAGGGTGCCGACGCTACCCGCGGTGCCGGCATTGCCTCCCGATGCGCCGGTTGCACCTCCGGCGCAGACGGTTCCCGCAGAAAGTACGGGGCCCGTATAATTTCCTTGAATATAAATGCGCCCGCCGCCGCCGCCGCCGCCGCGGCCACCCATGTATGTAAACCAAAAGAAGCTATAGCTCCCGGAGTTGCCTCCGTTCCCGCCTCTGGCGGTTAGCCCCGAGGCGTTGTTGTTGGTAATATTAGGCGATTGAATCCAGATGGTACCGCCGGCGCCGCCGCCGCCGCCGCCCGAAGATAAGCCCGTGATTGACGCGATGTTGCCGCCGTTGCCGCCGTTGGCGTTGATTTGTCCCGCCGTTCCAATAGTGACCGACGGGGCGACAATTTTAATGGCTCCTCCTCCTCCTCCTCCGGCACCGGAGCTGAATTGACAAGCTCCCGAAACGCCGCCTGCGCCGCCCGAACCGCCTCGTATACCTCCGGCCTCGCTAACGTCGTTGGGGAGGAGGGTGGTTCCCCCGGCGCCTCCGGGACTGGTTCCCGAACCCGTTCCCGTTCCGCCGGTGCCGCCGCCGCCACCGTTGGCGCCGCCGCCGCCGCCGCCCGGACTGCAGTTGCCGCAAGGTGATCCGGGTTTTCCATTTCTTGAGCCTATGCCTCCGGCACCCGCAACGTCGCCTGCCCCTCCCGCATTCGCGGAACAGCCACAACCGTTGCTAGCGCTGCAACAGGGTGCACCGGCGCCGCCCGCGCCACCGCCCGCACCGGGCGTTCCGCCGGTGGCGCCAGAACACGTGCCGGCCGCCGGGCCGTTGGCCCCGTTTGTCCCCCTCAAATCGATTAAACCGTTTATAATCACCGGCCCCGTCGATTTCATAACGTAAGGTTTGTTGCCTATGACGCGAAGCGTGGCTCCCGCCGCAATATTCACCGAAGTATAATGGTAGACGCCGTCGGCGTCAAGTGTAGTGTTGATGGTGGTGGTGCCGGAGGTTACGTTAAGGGCGCCGTCGGTATTTTCGCTTTCGCAATCGCATGCGGGATTGGGGCCGCCGCATCCGCCGCCGCTGCCGGGCGGAGCTATACATACGGCTTTTGCAGGTAAAGATGCAATGCTTTCCACCAGGGTGGTGCCATTATTGCCGTTGGTAGCGGTACACGGGGTACAAAGGCCGGCGCCGGCGCCGCCGTTGCCACCGTTGACCTGCATGGTACCTGCCGTTGCCGAAGTAACGTATTTGATATTGATTCGTCCGCCGGCGCCGCCGCCGCCGCCATAACCCGAGCCGAGGGTACCAACGCCGTCGCCGCCGTTTCCTCCACGAGCACGAAGCGTACCGTTGTTAACGACGGTATTGGCGATGAGTTGAATGGAGCCGCCGGCGCCGCCGCCGCCGGCGCCGGCGCCGGTAATATCACCCGGTCCCGGTCCTCCTTTGCCGCCACTGACGTTAATCATTCCCGTAGCGCCAATGGTGATGTTGTTGGCAAGAATGCGAACGGCTCCACCGCCGGCCCCGCCGCCGCCGCCCGGCCCGCCCGAACATCCACCGCCGCCGCCGCCGCCCGAACCGGGATGTAAGGTGGTTATGGGAGCGTTGCCGTAGGCCCCGCCGCCGGGGGGTTGGGCCGCGCACGGCACGCCGCTGCCGTTTGAAGATACCGCCCCCGAACCGCCGTTGTCGCCATAGCCGCCGCCCCCGCCGCCGTTGCCGTTGACGCCTAACATAAGCGTACAAACCGTACCTCCCGTACCGCCGCCAAGTCCCGCGCCGCCGGTACCGGCCGTCGGCGTTCCCGGGCTGTTGCCGCCGGTTTGACCTCCGGCGTATCCCGTCGCGCCGGTCGGCCCGGCCGCATCTTCACCCGCCGCCAACAGTGTACCGTTTATGATTACGTTGCCTTGAACGTCCAGACGGAAAGGATTCGAACCTATTATCGATACGGTATGGCCCGCATTGATGGTGAAATTGTTGTACGTTACATATCCGCCGGGCCATTCGTCGGTGTTGATTGAAGTGTTGCCGGTAGTATTGAAATCCACACATGCGGCCGGCGGCGGCGGCGTGGTTACGCCGCATTCACAATTAATAACGTTGATGTAGTTCGTGCGGGTTTTGGTTACGCCGACAAGGTCGTCGTTGTTGCGTACAACCAACGTGACGGTATACAGTCCGGGCGTGTTGAACTTGACTTGGGGATTTTGGGAATTCGGATCGCCGACCTCGTAAGTTACCGCGCCCGGGCCCGTAAAGATCCACGTCCATTTGACGCATCCCCCCGTGCAGGGAATGATTGTGTTTTCGTCGGTAGCGTTGAGTTGGACGACGACGGGGCTGGAGGGATTGGATATGGGCGCGTCAAAGTCGCAGACGGTTAAAGGCGTTCCCGTAAAGTCGGGAACGGGGCCGCACAAGGCCACGTTGATGGTTACGGACATGGGCGTAGGGTCGGCGTCGCCGTTGCAATTGACGGCGTTCAAGGTAATGATACGCGAACCGATGGTCGAATAAGATATTTGAGGGGTGACGGTTTTGCTTGTCGTTATACAATGTGTGTTGGGGCCGACGACGTTTACGGCGTCGAAAGCGGCGGCATTGTGGAGCGTCATGTCGGTGGTCGGAATGACCCATGTATAGGTCACGGGCGTGATTCCAAAATCGACCGAAGAGTTGGTAAACGAAAACTGTTGTCCGCGACATGCGGATACCGGATTGACGGTGAAGACGGCGTCGGGAAGTTGGGGGGAAATAAGCCGGATGTTGTCGATGTTCATACCCGCGGCGTTAGAACCGTCGGCGGTGGTTTGGGGCCAACCGTTGAAGTTGCGCCATCGAAAAGCAAAACGCAAGTCGGCTACGTTGTCGCATTCGGCGGGAAGGTTGTAAGTGTAAGTTTGCCAAAAGCCGCAGGGATTGAAAAAAGGCGAAAACGGCGAGGTGATGTTGGCGACCAACACCTTCCACGTAACACCGCCGTCGATGGAATACAACACCGAGCGTTGGGTCCAGCCGTTGTTGGCGCCGCCGAGGAAGGCGTCGAAGCGGATGCGGGATTTACACTTGCCCGTGTTGTCGATGCCCGAGTTCATGTAGGCCCATTGGTCGGAGGTGGCGAGGCAGTTGAAATTATCCACCAGAGGGTCCCACGGGTCGTCGTTCCATTGGTAGGCGTCGCCGTAACCCGGAACTTGGCCGTGCACGAACTCAAAACTTCCCGGGTAAGTATCGAGACAGTTGCAGGTTCCGGCGGTGATGTGCAGGCTTCGGTTTTGCGTGCCGCCGTAGGGGAAATAGGTGTTGGGGGTGATGTCGGGAGTACAGGGGGACGCGGGCGGAGTGCCGTACCGAACGGCTTGCATCGACGCGTTCGCCGTGTTGGCGTCGTTGATGACCCAATAGTTGTTGCAACGCTTGTTGCCCACGCCTTCTGCCGGGGCGTTGTAGGTCAGGCCCGTAATGGGCGAGCCCACCGTCGTAGGTGAAGAGGGTGGGCCGACGGTACTGCCGGGCGTCGGGTTCGAAGGGTGGCCCATGTTGTACGTTCCGCCGACGTACGCCGGATTGCTTAGTACCCAGCCGCCCGTGTAATGGTTCGGATGGGTGTAACCGACGTCGAAGGACTCCACCCAATACACCGTCTGGCCCGAGGCTCCGCTTGCCATCAAAGCAAGCATCATCGCTACGTAAATCTGTTTCATATTTTTATATGTAAGGGTATTGTAAATCAAATTTTTCGCAAGCATAAACTTTTTGCCGCCCTTAAAAGCTGTTTTTAAGGTTAAACAATAAGATTGAATCAATAAATTCAAGAAGCATAATTTAAAATGCTTTCGCGCAAATATAAAAAAAAAGCGTGAAACCACGCAATTAAAATTCGGTGAATGGTAAGTATTTACCCGTGAACGGGGTTGCGAACATGTTGCCGAATTTTAACTTCGGCGGGCCGGTTTGGAAAAAATTTTGAAAAAGTTCAACGCTTGGGTTGTTGGTATGACAAACTTTCAATAAACGGCATGTAAAATCAAAAACAACACAAGCTCTATCGATGATTTTTATTCTTGTTTTTATCGTCGTTGCCATTGGGGTCAAGAAAAATTTTAACGGACCCGCGCCGTCCGGGCCTTGTTTTTTATTTGAAAAATATTCGGCGTCTAACGTGTCTTCGCGGCTTTTTTCAATTCGACCGCCGTTGGATTGGAATATTGGCGGGGATGGAGGGACGTTCCGGGTTGTCGGCCAAAAAATTAACTTGTATTTTCTCAAAAAACGGCATATGTTGCGAAAAAATAGGAACAAAATGCATTGGATGTTGATTTGGTTGTGGTCGGCGGCGGCCGACGCCCAACACATTACCTCGGGGCCGATAGTGGGCGGGGTTACGGAGCGCTCGGCGCGGGTTTACGTACAAACGGCGTCGCCTCGCCCGTTTGTCTTGGAGTATTCGTCCGACTCGACGTTCGTCGAAAACCTCGCAATCGTTAACGATTCGACCCGAAGCGACAAATTCGGGTCGATAATTCTGGATTTGGACGGCCTGCCCGAATTTCGTCGCATTTATTATCGTTTTCTTTTCGACGGGGTGGCGGATACGCTTTTTTCCAACGGTCCTTACAGTTTTCACACCTTTCCCGGCCCCGGCGACGGCGAAACCCACTTGAAAATCGTCGTCGGCTCGTGCAATTATTTCGACAACTTTCCGCTTTTTGAAAGCATACGCCGTTTCGACCCGCAACTGTTTTTGCATTTGGGGGATTGGAACTATCCGCCGAGTGCGCCGGGGCAGGGTTGGGACTACAATCTATACCCCGACAAGCGGGCGCGTTCGTTTGCCTTGCGTTATCGGGACGAAAACATGCGTCGTTACGTCCAGCCGCGTTGCGCGGTCGATTACATCTACGACGACGACTGGTCGCAAAACGGTGTACAGGGCACGTCGTGGCCGGTGACGAGTTATTATCGGGATTCGGCGGGCAAAATACGCCATCGCTTCGATACCCAATTTATGGATTCGGCGCACCGGGTGGGAGCGATACGCGCCTATGTCGAACATTTTCCCGGTTATCCTTTGCCCGATTCGGCGCACGGCATTTATCATTCGATACGCATGGGCAGGACGGAATTTTTCGTTACCGACGTACGCACTTCGTCCACGCCGCAAAATTGGGCCTACGTTTTGGATTCGACGAGCGGGCTGTGGCGCTTCGACCCCGAATCGTTGGGCGAGGCGCACACGCTTATCGGCCCCGTTCAACGTTCGTGGCTTGTTTCGGGGTTGGAGCATTCGGACGCCGATTGGCGCTTTATCGCTTCGGGGGTCGTGTTCAACAAACGCTACCGCGATTTTATCGACGGCCTCATGCCCGTGCAAGAAATCGAGGTACCGGTGGCGGGGCGCAACGAAACGGCCGGCACGTATTCGGCGGCGCTTGCCTACAATTGGGCGGCCTATCCCGTCGACCTCAACGCCGTGTTGAACCTTGCCCAAGCGGGCAAACTTAAAAAAACCGTTTTTCTTTCCGGCGACTCCCATAGTTCGGCCATCGACGACGGAACCAACGCCGGCATCCCCGAACTCATGGCCAGCGGACTCGCCGCCGGCGACGAAGGCTACGCCAATTATTACATCAACCAATTCACCAAGTTTCTGCTCAACAAAACCGTCAAGGAAATTCTTTGGAACATGGGCGGAAACGGCGTCGACAACGAAAATTTTGCCGACACCTACGCCACGTTGGAAGTGTTCGGAAAAGACTCGTTGCGTCTGCGCGTGGTGGACGAACTCGACCAAATCCTTTCGAGTTATACGCTCTACGACGGTACAACGGGACGCGGCGCCACGCCCGTCCGCGAAATGACCGTCGTTTTTCCCAATCCCGCCAAAGACCGCATCACCGTTCGGTTCGCCCGCGTTCCGCAATCTCACGAGGTTTTGACCCTAACCACGGCCGACGGCACGGTCGTCAAAAAAGTCGTCGGTCCTCAATCCGTCGAAACCCTTTCGCTTTCGGGTTTGGCCCAAGGCGTGTATTTTTTACGGTTCAACGACGGCGAGGCGCGAAAAATTTTGGTTCACCCATGGAATTAATTGGGTATGCCGCCCTTGTCCGTTTGAACGCATTCGTTTATTTTCGATTTCGTCATACGGTATTGAACCGGCGCGTGTATTACGGCGTTTAATGCGTAATATTGTGCATTCAATAAAATTTGAATCTATGCCCAGCGCCGAAAAATTGCGCCGATTGCCGGACAACGAGGTCATTAGCCGTGCTCCGTTTCCGAAGGCGAAAAAAATATATTTGCAAGGCCGCCTTTATCCCGACGTTCGTGTGCCGATGCGCGAAATCGAACTTTCGGCCGTCGAAGGCGACTACAACCCTCCGATTACCGTCTACGATTCTTCGGGGCCGTACACCGACCCGAACGTGGAAATAGACATTACGCGCGGATTGCCGGAATTGCGCCGGAAATGGATTGAGGGTCGTGGGGACGTGGAACGGTTGTCGAAGCCGAGTTCGGAATACGCCGGGCGTCGCGCCCAAGACCCCGACGCGTCGGCCATCCGTTTTCCCAACGTTCGTCCGCCGCTTCGCGCCAAAGCGGGCGCCAACGTTACCCAAATGCACTACGCCAAAAAGGGAATCGTTACGCCGGAAATGGAGTTCGTGGCCATTCGCGAAAACATGCGTTACCAAGAATATCGCGAATGGGCCGCACAACAACATCCGGGCAGGAATTGGGGGGCCAATACGCCGCGTTCGGAAATCACGCCCGAATTTGTCCGCGAAGAGGTCGCCCGGGGACGCGCCATCATCCCCGCCAACATCAATCACCCCGAAGTCGAGCCGATGATTATCGGACGCAACTTTTTGGTCAAAATCAACGCCAACATCGGCAATTCGGCCGTAACCTCTTCCATCGCCGAGGAGGTGGAAAAAGCCGTTTGGGCCGCACGCTGGGGCGCCGATACCATCATGGACCTTTCGACGGGCAAAAACATCCACGAAACCCGCGAATGGGTCATTCGCAACTGCCCCACCCCCCTTGGTACCGTACCCGTTTATCAAGCCTTGGAAAAAGTGGGGGGCAAAGCCGAAGAGCTGACGTGGGAACTTTTTCGGGACACGCTCATCGAACAGGCCGAACAAGGCGTCGATTACTTCACCCTCCATGCGGGCGTACGCTTGGCTTACGTGCCGCTGACGGCCAAACGCATCACGGGCGTGGTTTCGCGCGGCGGTTCCATCATGGCCAAATGGTGTCTCGCCCACCACAAAGAAAACTTTCTTTACACCCATTTCGAAGAAATTTGCGAAATCATGAAGGCCTACGACGTGTCGTTCTCTTTGGGCGACGGACTGCGGCCCGGATGCATCGCCGACGCCAACGACCGCGCCCAATTCGCCGAACTCGAAACCCTTGGCGAACTTACCAAAATCGCGTGGAAACACGACGTACAAGTGATGATTGAAGGGCCGGGGCACGTACCGATGCACATGATTCGCGAAAACATGGAACATCAACTGCGCTTGTGCCACGAGGCGCCGTTTTATACGCTTGGCCCGCTGACGACCGACGTCGCCCCGGGCTACGACCATATCACCTCGGCCATTGGCGCGGCGATGATAGGGTGGTTCGGCACGGCCATGCTCTGCTACGTTACGCCCAAGGAACACCTTGGCCTGCCCGACAAAAAAGACGTCAAAGACGGGGTGATTGCGTACAAAATCGCGGCCCACGCCGCCGACCTTGCCAAAGGCCATCCGGGAGCCCAAATCCGCGACAATGCCCTAAGCAAGGCAAGGTTCGAATTTCGCTGGGAGGACCAGTTCAATTTGTCGCTCGACCCCGACACCGCCCGCGAATTTCACGACGAAACCCTTCCTTCCGACAACGCCAAAGTCGCCCACTTTTGCTCGATGTGCGGTCCGAAGTTCTGTTCGATGGAAATCACGCGTCAAATCCGCGAGTTTGCCCAATCGCAAGGTTTGGACGAAACCCAAGCGGTAGCGGTGGGTTTGGCCGAAAAAAGCCGCGAGTTTGTCGAAGTCGGCGCCAACCTTTACGTCAAAGTTTAAAAGCGTCGGCGTGAAATACGCGAAAAAATACAGCCGGCCGTTTGGTCGTTCGCAACGGGAGCGCTATCTTTGCCTTAGCCCTTGGTTTGGGTCGCCAAGTCGCCCTTGCACGGAATCGAACGGGAAAAACGGTTTCGGGGTTTTGTTAAAAATAACAACATGAAAAACCGGGAAGAAAAACCCGAACTCTCGCCGTCGTCGCGGTTCAACATACGCTTCATGCGCAGAACGAACATTTTGGCGATAACGATGTTTTTGGGTGGAATTATCTACAAACTGGTGGAGTGGCTGAGAAGCTGAGCAATCGCTACGAATCCTATCTTCGCGAATACGAGTATTATTTAAAGGCCGAGCGCGGCTTTAGCGACAACACCGTTTCGGCCTACCTTTTGGACGCACGACGCTATCTGCTTTTTTTGCAGTCTCGCAAGGTGGAATCGCCGTCGAAAATCGCTCGGGAAGACGGTTTCGCATTTGTTTCGGGGCTGTCGGAGGCGGGGGAATACGGCGACTACACCCGTGCGCGGATATTGAGCGCCGTTCGGGCCCTGCACCGTTTTTGGGTCTACGACGGTACGCTCAAAGACGACCCCGCCCGTGAATGGGATTTTCCCAAACTGCGGCGAAAAATTCCCGATTGCCTTAGCGTCGAGGAGGTGGACGCGCTCTGCAACGCCTGCGACATGAACACAAGTTTGGGCGTACGAGACCGGGCCATGCTCGAAACTTTATACGGCGGCGGCCTTCGCGCCTCCGAACTCGTTTCGCTGACCGTGCCGTGTTTTCACTTCGAAGACGGGTTTGTCAACGTTGTGGGCAAAGGCAACAAACAGCGTTTCGTACCCGTGGGTCCGACGGCGACACGCTTTGTTCGCTTGTATTTGGATACGGCCCGCGTCGAGTTTTACCGTCCCGAATCGGGCGACGTACTCTTTCTTAGCCGTCGGGGCAAAGCTCTCGACCGCGAAAGACTGTGGGCCGTCGTCAGAGAGTACGCGCACAAGGCGGGGTTGAATAAAGAGGTTGGGCCGCACACGCTTCGCCACAGTTTTGCCACCCACCTCATCGAAGGCGGCGCCGACCTTCGCGCGGTACAAGAAATGTTGGGACACGCCTCCATCGCCACGACCGAAATCTACCTTCACCTCGACCGGTCGTACCTCAAAGAGGAGCTTGCCGCCCATCACCCGCGAAAATAAATTCAAACCAAAAGCCCCCGAAAATTCGGGGGCGCGATTTATTTGCGGTTGGTGATATTGACGTAGTCGCGTTTGACGGCGCCGGTATAGACTTGGCGCGGACGGCCGATGGGTTCTTTGTTTTCGCGCAACTCCTTCCATTGGGCAATCCATCCGGGCAAACGTCCGAGTGCGAACATGACCGTAAACATTTCAACGGGAATGCCGATGGCTCGATAAATGATGCCCGAATAAAAGTCGACGTTCGGATAGAGCTTGCGTTCGATGAAGTAGGGGTCTTCGAGGGCGACGGTTTCGAGTTTTTTGGCGATTTCGAGGAGCGGGTCGTTGATGCCGAGTTTGTTGAGTACGAGGTCGCAGGTTTTTTTGATGATGGTGGCGCGAGGGTCGAAGTTTTTGTAGACCCGGTGGCCGAAGCCCATCAATCGGAAGGGGTCGTTTTTGTCTTTGGCTTTGAGGACGTATTTGTCGACGTTGCCGCCGTCTTCGTGGATGCGTTGGAGCATTTCGAGGACTTCTTGGTTGGCTCCCCCGTGCAACGGCCCCCAAAGGGCGCAAATGCCCGCGCCAATCGAGGCGTAAAGGTTGGCGTGCGACGAACCGACGATGCGCACCGTCGAGGTCGAACAGTTTTGTTCGTGGTCGGCGTGTAAAATCAACAGTTTGTCGAGCGCGTCCACAATGACCGGGTCCAAATGATAGCTTTCCGTGGGCATGGAAAACATCATGTGCAAAAAGTTTTCGCAGTAGTTGAGGTCGTTGCGGGGATAGTTGTAGGGGTGTCCGGTTTCTTTTTTGTAAATCCACGCGATAAGCGTCGGTACTTTTGCCAAAAGGCGGATGATGGTCAGTTCAACGTCCTCTTCGGGGCGGTGCGGGTCGAGCGATTCGGGATAGAACGACGACATCGACGTGACCACCGACGCCAACATTCCCATCGGGTGGGCGGTGGTGGGAAAACCGTCGAAAAATTTGCGGTTGTCCTCGTGGATGAGCGTGTGTTTTTTGATGCGGTTGGCGAAATTTTCGAGTTGCTCTTTGGTCGGAAGCGAACCCCAGATGAGCAGGTACGCCACCTCCAAGAACGTCGAATGTTCGGCCAACTGCTCTATCGGATAGCCCCGATAACGAAGAATGCCTTCCTCTCCGTCCAAAAACGTGATTTTACTCGACGTTGCGCCCGTGTTCTTATAGCCCACGTCCAACGTAATGAGGCCCGTTTGGTCGCGCAGCTTGGAAATGTCCAAGGCCGACTCGTTCTCCGTTCCCGTGATTACGGGAATCTGATAGCTCTTGTCCCCGTACTTTAGTTCGGCGAAATTTGACATAAATGACTGTTTACTGAAAGGATTTGCTTGTCTATGGTTTTAAGCGCCAAATTAGGGCTTTTATTCACAAACACAAAATAAATCCCGCGCATTTCCGTCTGGAAACGAAATTACAAACGATTACGCAAAAAACTTGGGCGCCCGGGCAAGCGATTGGTCGTTTTTTTTTTTTTAATTTTGTCCCAATAATCACAGACCGCCTATGCGAAGCTTTTACGTTTTTGTCGTCGTAGCCATATTTTGTGTTTCTTATGTTTTCGGCCAAAACGTTCGCCGAAAGGGGGGAGAGCGTGACGCCGCAAAGAAAACCCAAAATCAGGCTCCGGAACGGCAGCCGAAGGCCGACGCGCTTAAGCCTTCGGTGTTGACGGGCGTGGTCGTCGACGGCGAAACGGGCGAAACCCTCGTCGGCGTTGAAGTGCGTTTGGCCGGCACCCGTTTCGGTACCACCACCGACGAAAACGGACGCTTCAACATCCAAAATCTTTCCGCCGGCTTTTACGACGTCGCTTTCAATTACATTTCCTATCAGCCGTACGTGGTGGAAAAAGTGCGTTTGGACGGCGGCAAAGAGACCAAAATTCAAACCCCGCTCATGCCCGAAGGCGTAAAATTGGAGGCGGTCGAGATTCGCGCGACGATGCGCGCCGCCTCCGACGCCGCCCTCGTTCAACTTCAACGCAACGAAATTCATGTTTCCGACGGCTTTTCCGGCGACATGATTCTCAATCAAACGCCCGATTTTCAAGTTTCCACCGTTTTGCGACGCATGCCCGGCATGGCGCTCTTGGACGACCGGCTCATCGTCATGCGCGGCCTGCCCGAACGCTACAACCTCACCACGCTCAACGGCGCCCTTTTGCCCGTTACCGACGTCGAACGTTCGGCCTTTGATTTTTCCGTTATCCCCTCGAATTTGCTTTCGGGCGTGCGTTTGTTGAAATCCGCCTCGCCCGACATGATTGCCGAATTTTCCGGCGGGGTCGTCCAGCTCAACACCGTCGACATGCCCGAACAAAATCTGTTTCGCATCGCCGTTCAAGGACTGTACAATTCGAAAGCAAGTTTTCGGAACACTTATTTTGCGCCGACCAACCGTAGAATCGCGGGAATTTTTCCGGCCCCACACCCTTTTCCGCGCGACCTGCCCCCGCCGGACGTTGTTAATGCCGCCGCCGAAACAAGCGAGGAAAGATTGAATTTCGCCCGTGCGCTGCCCCGTTCCATTCACACCGACACCGCCATGGCCCCCGTCGGGCAAAATCTCAATCTTACCCTTCAACGCCGTGGAACCCTTTGGGGACAAGAGGCGGGCTTTACTTTTTTCGCCAACTACCTCAACAACCACACGGGCGAACGCCTACGCTCCAACATCCTCGAAACCTTCGATACCGAACTCGGACGCTGCCTTCCTTTCGACACCTTGTCTTCCCATATTTTTCGTCATTACACCGCCCTGACCGGCATGCTCAACGGAGGCATTCGTCTCGGGCAACGCGGCCGTTTGGCCTTCAAAAACTTTTTTTCCTTTTTTTACGAAAACATAGCCTGCGACACTTACGGCTCTTACGTCTCGCAGTACGATACCACGTTTGTCTTCACCGACTATTACGTCAATCCCATGCGCTTCACGGTTTCGCGCACGTACAGCGGCCAGCTGGACGGCGGTTGGAAATTCAAATCCCAAAAGCCCGACATGGGCCCGCACTTGAAATGGGGGGCGAATTACACCCTCAACGCCAACGAAACTCCTTTTTATCGCACGGCCAATTACGCCGATTACAAGGACGGCCGAGGGTACGTCTACGAATACTACGCCGCCAACTGGCTCAATATGTTTTCGGGCAGACAAAAGGCGGTCGTTTACGGCGGTTTTGCCGACCTCGAAACCCCGATGCGTTTCGGAAAAGTACGTGGAAAAATACGTACCGGCGCCTATCTTAACGTTCGCAACCGCGATTTCCGCTCCAGACTCACCCAACACAACGTCGTTCTGGATTCGACCGACACCGCCATGGACGAAAACTTGTCTTATGAAACCGTCGCGCTCCCCAACATCCGCAACGTTTTATCCGACGAAAACTTTGGTCCCGGCGCCTTCACCGCCTCCGATTCCACCACCGACTTTCACAATTACGACGCCCGCGCCGTCAATCCCGCCGGTTACGCCGGTTTGGAATTTCGGTTTCCTTACCGCTTCCGTTTGGCCGCAGGCGCGCGATTGGAGTATTTTCGGCAAACGATAGACCTTTTTCCCACTTCGGGTGCGGCGGCGTTTCGATACCTTGACCGCTCGCAAACCGACCTTTTGCCGTCGGCCACCCTGATTTATTCGCCCAACGACAAAACCAACCTTCGTGCCGCCTTTTCCCAAACCGTCGTCCGCCCCAACGACCGCGACTTGGCGCCTTTGCCCTTCCTGAATTTGTTTTACGGCGTGTACACCGTCGGCAATCCCGACACGAAGCGCACCCTTTGTTTTAATTACGACTTGCGCTACGAATGGTTCCCTTCGGGAACGGAAATCGTTTCCGCGTCTTTGTTTTACAAACGGCTGATAACGCCGATGGAGCAGTGGGTCACGGCGGGTTCGTTCAAAGAGGGCGGGCAAATCACGTACGAATCGAACAACAGCGACCGTGCCGACGTCTTGGGAATCGAACTAGAAGCCCGGCAAAATTTGGGAAGAATCGCAAATTCGACCTACCTTGAAAATTTCGTCGTTTACGGCAACGCCACGCTTATGCGTTCGCGCGTCAACGGCCAAAGCCTTTTCAAGCCCGGGCGATCGATGCAGGGACAGGCCGACGCCGTCTTGAATTTTGGCGTTATTTTCACCGAACCCCAAACCAAAATTTCTTTGGCCGTTTTTTTCAACCGCGTCAGCCGGCGCATCGCGCTCGTCGGCGTGGGAGACACCATATTTCCGTCCATCTACGAAATGCCGCGCAACGTCTTGGATTTGCAACTTTCGAGAACGTTTTTCGACCGTTTGACCGTCCGTTTGGCCGTTTCCGACGTCCTCAACGACCCCGTTCGATGGGTGCACATCTACTCGGCCAATCCCGCCGTCGACCCCTACGACCCCAAACGCGACCAATTCATCCGCAACACCAAACTCGGCCTCAACGCGAACTTCACGATTGGCTATCGTTTTTAGCCAAGAGGCATTTCAATACATTTTTTCGGTATTCTCACATAATCCGGTAGAAATTATTCCTTGAACCTATCAAATCATATTGTTAATGAAAAACGATTACTCTTATTTAAAATTAAAAAACATGCTTTTTTCACCGTTTTTAGTTGGGCGTACGGTATTTTTCAGCAATTGAGCGTTTAATTTATTAGATTTGCGTCAAACAAATTATACCTATAAAATGTTTAGCGAAACAAGTTATGATCTTCACGTCCGGCATATTGATAAACAAAGTCAAGAAAAACTTGCAATATGGCGAAGACAAGATACAACGGACGCTTATGTCCACAATAAAATTTACGATTTAATTATTCCGCTCACGCAAAACGCCCCCGGTTCATATTGGTTGACGGTAGGGGATGGACGCGGCGGAACCGATGCGCACGCTTTGAAATTACAAGGGGTTCGTGCTCATGCGAGCGATTTAAACGACGTTCATCTTCGTCAAGCGGTAAACGATGGATTTATAGACGAATGTTCTTCTCAAAATGCCGAAAAGCTCAATTTCGGCGATAATACTTTTGATTTTGCCTTGTGTAAAGAATCTTACCATCATTTTCCCCGTCCAATGCTGGCGTTTTACGAATTATTAAGGGTTAGTAAGCATGCGGTTGTAATTATAGAACCATGTGATTCGGAAATTTTTACCCCCGACGTTTTAACACTTTATTCCGGTTTTTATTGGATGTGGCAAGGCATGAAAAACAGCATAAAAAGAATGATTGGGCGTCCAATATATTATGAATTCGGATTTTATGAGGAGGTAGGCAATTATTTATATTCTATTTCCAGACGCGAGTTGATTAAAGCGGCAATGGGAATCGACCTTCCGGCCGTGGCATTCGCCGGTATAAATATGATTCATATTCCCGGAATGGAGAAAGAAATCTGGAAACCCAACGCTCCGCTTTACAAACAAATGTTAAAAAAATTGCGAAAATTGGACGGACGTTCCAAGATGGGTATTCGCCCATTCAATTTGCTTTGCGCCGTCGTTTTCAAATCTACCCCAAAAAACGAATTGATAACGGCATTAAAGGCATCGGGTTACGATTATATAGCGCTTCCTCGGAATCCCTATAACAAAAAATAAAGAAATTCATCATTTTCGCCGTGAAACTAAAAATATTCCTTCATGAACACATAATCTTTTCGTCGTGTACATGAACGTTGTTGTCCGAGCATTAATCTTTAGAGTCGTAAAAAACATCCCAATGTTGCAATGGTCGACCGAATAAGTAATTGTTGTACGGGCAGGCGAGTGTTTTATGCATTTGGTTTTGAGTATGAAGCGACGACTCGTTGACTTCTATGTTAAGAGCTATATTTTCCCGCTACGAATTTTTTTCTCTCATATCGGCGCTAACTTCGGTTTTAAAGGCCGGCGAAGCCCTTATTCTTGTCGCAACTTTGTGTAATTTTGCGTGTGCCGTCGATTTACCGCATCCGTGCGCATCGATAGTAGCCCGATTAACCGCCGCAGCGGACGCCGCCGTCGTTTTTGGGCGGAAACCCACGGCGAAAAATCGCACAACGACTCAAAATCGAAGTATCGGCAAGTTCCGTCAAGATGTACGTACCGCCTCGAAGTCATCCCGAGCTCAAGCGAATGGCCGCACGGCATTTCGCCGGTTTGGGCGACAGCCTCCTGCTCAGTTTGTTTCTCAAACCCCGAGGGTTGTTGAAGGTGCTGCTCAGAAAAATCGGATTGTCTTTGGGATTGTTTTTGGCGGTGATATTTTCGGGGATATTCGGATTTCATTATTTCGAAGAGTACGAATGGGTGGACGCCGTTTACATGACGGTTATCACCGTTTCCACCGTAGGTTACGGCGAGGTCAAGCCGCTCGACCAAAGCGGCAGAATTTTTACGAGTTTGCTGATATTGAGCAGTTTGAGCGTTTTCGCCTTTGGACTTTCGACAATAACGAGTTTTTTTTTGGGTGGCGAGGCCCAAGAATTCTTTAAAAACTTTAAAATGGACACCGCAATATCCGCCTTGCACAACCACGCCATTGTTTGCGGTTTTGGGCGCAACGGCCGTCAGGTGTGCACCGAACTTTTTTTGAGCCATATTCCTTTCGTCGTTGTCGAAAACGACGACAAACTCATTGCCTTGTTGCACGACGAAATCAAATTTTTGTACGTCAAAGGCGACGCCACCGACGACGAAACGTTAAAGAAAGCGGGAGTGGAACGGGCCGCGACACTTTTCACCACCCTTCCGCGCGACGCCGACAACCTTTACGTCGTTTTGACGGGGCGGGAACTCAACCCGAAACTGACCATCGTCGGCAGGGCGACGACCGAAGGTTGCGAAAACAAACTTCGTCGCGCGGGGGCGGATTACGTCGTCATGCCCGAACGCATCGGCGGAACGGCCATGGCCTCGTTCGTCACCCATCCCACCGTCGTTTCCTTCATCCGCTTTTTGACCAACGTCAGCCATACCGAATTTTATTTTGACGAGGTGGACTTAACCCTGCTCAAACCCGAATACGAGGGGGCAAGTTTACGAGAACTCGATTTACGCAATCGTTTCGGGCCGACGGTCATCGCAGCCAAAGTCGGCCAAGGCGACTTTTTCGTCAATCCCTCTTCCGATTTCGCCGTTTTTCCCCACGTCAGATTGATTCTTTTGGGCAACAGCGCAGAAATCGCCGCCGTCAAACATTATTTAACCGAAAACGAATGAACAGCAAACCCGTTATCGTCGTCGGCGCCGGTTCCGAAGCCCGGCTGGTGGCCGAAACCCTTGCCCAATCCGACATTCTCGTCTACGGATTTCTTGTTCCCGACAAGCGCAAAACCGAGTCGGATTGGAACGACGTTCCCGTACTCGGTACGCTCGAAGACAAAACCTACCATTCGACGCTCAAAAACGAAAAAACCGATTATGCGATAGCGTCCGAGGCTCCGGCCATGCGCAAGGCGTTGTTGAAAGTTCTTTTCGAGCTGACGGGACGCTTGCCGCAAACGGTGGTTTCCCCCGGGGCGACGGTTTCGCCGTACGCCAAAATCGAATCGGGCAACGCGGTGTATACCGGGGCGGTGGTTGGTCCGAACGCCGAACTCGGACCGTTAAACATCGTCGGCGCCGGGGCGTTGATAGAACCCAATGTACGGATTTTGGGGTTTGTCAATATCGGTTGGGGGGCAAAAATCGGGCGCGGCGCCGTTGTGGGGGAGGCGGCGTTTATTGGCGCGGGGGCGGTAATATTTCCCGACGTCAATATCGGTAAAAACGCCGTTGTTTTGCCCGGCGCCGTCGTCGCCAAAGACGTGGGCGAGGGCGAAAAAACAGGGTCATGACCGTGGCTTTGGCCGGCGCCGGCGCCGTTTACGCCTTTTACCTTTTTTTTATGGCATTGGGAGCGTTGCAATTGGAACTTCGGCGAAGACAAGGTCGGCGTCTTGCCGACGGCCCCTTGCCGACGGCAAGCGTCGTCGTTCCCGCACGCAACGAAGAAAAAAACATCGTCCGCTGCGTCAAAAGTTTGCAAGCCCAGAGCGTGGCCGTGGAAATCGTCGTCGTCGACGACGATTCGGAAGACGGGACGCGGGCGGCGGCGGAAAGTTGCGGCGTTCGGGTTTTGCGGGCCCGAGGCAAGGGTAAAAAAGCGGCTTTGACTACGGGCATTGCCGCCGCCAAGGGCGAAATCGTTTTGTGCACCGACGCCGATTGTTTTACGGGTCCCGAATGGACGCGGGCGGTTCTGGGGCGTTTCGACGAGAAAACGACTTTTGTTGCGGGCCCGGTGCGTATGGAATCGGGCGGTGCGTGGTTTGGACGTTTGCAGGCCTTGGAGTTTACGGGATTGATGGGCTTGGCGGGGGGCGGTTTTGCACTGGGGTTTCCACATTTGTCCAACGGCGCCAATCTCGCGTTTAGAAAATCGGCTTTCGAGGCCGTCGGCGGTTACGGCGACGACGCTTTCGCTTCCGGCGACGACATGTTTTTGGTCGAAAAACTGCGCAAAATCGGACAAGGAAAATACGCTTGGGACGAAAACGCCGTCGTTTTTACCCACGCCTGCACTTCATGGACGGAATTTTGGCGACAGCGCTTGCGTTGGGCGGGAAAAAACAGGCGTTACCAAAGCCCGACCCTCGCGGCGGTCCAACTTTCCGCACTCGCTTACGTCCTGCTCTTGATTACGGCGTTTTTGGCGGGTCAAACGACGACGGCGTTGTGGGCGTGGACAATAAAATCGGCGTTGGAATTTTTACCCCTTTTGCCGGCGTCCCTGTTACTCAAACACACAAAGCTTTTGCCGCTTTATCCCGTAATTCAACTCGTTTACCCGATGTACGTGGCGGTTTTCGGCACGGCGGCGCTCATCGCCCCCAAATATCGATGGAAAGGACGGCGCGTGCAATAAGCCGTCGTAAAGGCGGTGTAGCCCGGCTAACGACGAAAAATCCGTACGGATAAAAGACGTTAATCATTTATCGCCGATTCAATAATAAAGGCGCCAAAGAACGGTCTCCGTCGTTATCGGTTTAACACCGTCTACATTTGGGCGGCATATAAAAGGGAGAGGTCCATATGGTCGAGCTTGAACATTTGGGCCAAAGGCTTTTGGGTAACGTGGTTTTGAAAAGTGTATATGCCCGTGCGAATGGACACGTCGGTGGCGAAAAGGTTGGGTATGCCGCCGGCCTCGCCGATGCGCACCAATATCGGGGACAAAATGTTGCTAATGGCCGTGGAGGCGGTGCGCGGCACACGCGAGGGAATATTGGGCACGCAATAATGGGTTACGCCGTGAACTTCGTACGTTGGATGGTCGTGGGTGGTGGTGCGACTGGTTTCAATGCACCCCCCTTGGTCGATGGAAACGTCGACGATGACCGAACCGTCTTTCATGCTCATGACCATTTCTTCGGTAACGACCATGGGCGGGCGGCCGGATTTTTTGTAGGCCGCACCGATGACGACGTCGGCATGGGCTACGGCATGGGCGACAAAGTCGTGTTGGGCCACGCAGGTGTAAATTTTGCGGCCTAAAAGCTCTTCGAGCCGTCGAAGCCGGTGCACCTCTTCGTCAATGACTTTGACCGTCGCGCCGAGGGCGATGGCCGTGGCCGCCGCGTGATAACCCACGTTGCCCGCGCCGATGATGGTTACCGTTGCCGGCGGAACGCCCGTAATGCCCCCTAAAAGCAACCCCGGCCCCCCTTTTTCGCCCGTAAGCAGTTCGCCCGCAATGTGAATCGAACTGATGCCCGCAATTTCGCTCATCGACTGCATGAAGGGAATGGTGCCGTCGGCCGATTCAATGAACTCGAAGCCGAGAGCGGTAATTTGTTTGGCAAGCAGGGCTTGGAGATATTCGCTTTTTACCGCGCCCAAATGCACGGCCGATACCAACGTTTGCCGCGGACGCAAAAGTTGAAGGTTTTCCTCGTCGGGCGGGGTGATTTTGCAAATGATGTCGGTTTGGTCGTAAACTTCTTTGGCGCAAGAAGCGATGACGGCGCCGGCCTCGCGGTAGAGGTTGTCGGCGAATTGGGCGTGTCGGCCCGCTTCGTGTTCGACGACCACTTGATGCCCTCGGGCGGTCAGTACGCCGACGGAGCCCGGCGTTAGGGCGACGCGCTTTTCTTGCAGGTGGGTTTCGCGGGGAACGCCGATTTTCAGCGAGCAGGCGCCGGGGAGCGTCTTCACCGCGCGTTCCAAAGTCTCTAATCCTATGGCCGGCGCCCCAAGTTTTCGCCCGTAATCCATGCTAGCGTTGATTGTCGTCGCAAAGATACAAAACCCGTGCGTCATTTTCGACGCCGTATTCCAATTTTATTTTCACCATGTCCACCCAATCCTCCAATATTTCCGGCCATTCCACAAAACTCGTCCCCGAATACAACAATTCGTCCAACGCCGCCCTACAAAATTCGTCGTAATCTTTTATTCGATAGAGGTCGAAATGATGAAATCGTTCCCGATACGTTTGCACGAGGGCGAAAGTCGGGCTGGGAACGGCTTCGTCCACGCCCTTTTGCCGCAACATTTCGCGTATCAACGTGCTTTTGCCCACGCCCAAATCCCCGTAAAAGGCAAAAACCCGGGCGTCGGGGAACCGTTCCCACAACCGCGCCGCCACCTCGTCGAGCTCCGAGAGCGTAAATTCGATTTTCAAGACTTTTTGCGAAAAATCAGCCAATTGGTTTGGGTGGCGGTGCGGCTTTTGTTTTCGCCGATGACCACAGGGTTTTTGTGCAAAGGGTCGCGGTACCAGCCCTCGGAACGTCCGGCCATGTCCAATTCCACCGCGTGTTTGACCCCGATTTGCACGAGGTCGGCGGCGAAAACGTCGAGTGTCATCGGTTGGTGGCTTTCGACGACGGCGGGCGTGTCGTCGTGAAGCATCACCAACGCCCGCCGTTGGATGACCGCTCCCGCCAACACCTTTCTTGGCTTGTTTTGATAGACCAAGAGTGGCGCCTGAAACATCGTTGCCCCGGATTTTGCACGGGTTTTGACAAAATCGTCGGTGAAAAGATATCCTTTGTTCGCATCCAAGATTTGCATGCGGTGGTTGAGCATCACTACGGCGCCGTCCCATTGCATGACCCCGGTTTGAACGATTTTTCCTTCGACCACAACCACGCCTTGAACGCCGCCGCGCGGGTCGGTGCCGGCGCCCGCCACGCTCAACACCACCTCCGTCGCCGCCGGATCCGGTCGTTTCAGCGTCAGCGCCGGCTCCGTTTCCCCATACGGACGAAAGACCGTGTACGTTCGCGTTTCAAAACTTCGCGATTCTATGCGCAATTCCTGCGCCGTCGCCCGCAAACTGAAAACCGTCGTTACAACGATGGCAAGTACCGTCATTTTTTTTCGCAAAATAACAAATTTTCAAAAAACAACCGAAAAACGCCAACCGCCTACGTCGGACAATCACGTCCCGACCGAGAACGACGACGTTTCGTTCCGATTTTATGCCTAAGCCGCCATTTCGTTGTGTTTGGCGACAATATTGCACCATTGAGCGAAAATAATTTGGATTGCAACCCCAAATTTTTGAATATTGCATTGCATCGGGCGCTTCATTATTGGGCAAGCAGCCGTTCCCGATGAATCAAGTAAAATTAGGTAGCAACAATGAAAAAATTTTTACCTATGATGAATGATAAAAAAATTTTAAGATGGAGCCTCAGGCCGTTTTCGTGGGCCTTGGGCTTGACGTTGTGGTGGGCGGCAAGCGCGTGGGCGCAATCCACGACATGGACCGGCGGCGCGATGGACAGCGATTGGCACAACTCCGGCAACTGGACCATGGGCGTCCCCAACGTCTCTACCAGTGCTATCATTCCAACGGGGGCGCCCAACTTTCCCATTCTTTACGGTACCGCCGACGTATTGAACCTCACCGTTCAATCGGGCGCCACGCTGGATATAGGCAAACCCGACGACTCCGATTTCGGCCAATTAACCGTACACGGCAACGCCACGATTGCCGCAGGAGCCACCGTTCAAATCACTGCCGACACTGTCGATACCTTGTCATCCCAACTCGTGGTGAACGGTACGCTTACCCATTCCGGTACCATTAACTTGCGCGACGAGCTTGACTTGGTTGGTTGTGTCCTTTTCGTCTTGGGAAACGTTACGCTTAACGGCGGCGCTCAAATCATGGACGTCGCCACTGGGGGCGGATTTTTGCACCAAGTTTATTTCGACGGCAACCTTGTCCTGCAAGGAACGGGACCCATAACCATTGACCCTAACTTTGGCGGTTGGTACGTGGACGTAAACGGCTCGGTTTCCGTCCCATCGGGAGCGAACCTGT
>CALAJH010000007.1 GCA_937922655.1 uncultured Bacteroidia bacterium | reverse complement strand
GGGTTTGTGAAAACGGCGGCAAATAACTAAGTTCGCGGCCTAAACGACAACTATGGGTCGCGCATTTGAATATCGAAGAGCAGCAAAAGAAAAGCGTTGGGGCAAGATGTCCCGGGTGTTTCCCAAACTTGCCAAAGCGATAACGTTCGCCGCCAAACAGGGCGGTCCCAACCCCGAAACCAACCCCATGCTTCGCATGGCGATACAAAATGCCAAAGCCGAAAACATGCCCAAGGACAATATCGAGGCCGCCATCAAACGGGCGACGGCAAAGGATGAAAAAAATCTTGAAGAGGTCGTTTACGAGGGGTATGGGCCGCACGGCGTGGCGCTCATGATAGAATGTACCACCGACAATCCGACCCGAACCGTCGCCAATTTGCGTTCTTATTTGACGCGATCGGGCGGTTCGCTTGGAAAATCGGGTTCGGTGGACTATTTGTTTACCCGGCGCGGGGTCTTTCGCATTCCCGCCACCGGAAACTTTGAAGACTTGGAACTGGAACTCATCGACTTTGGCCTCGAAGAATTGATTGTCGAAGACGACGAGTACGTTTTGCTGACGCTTTTTGAATCCTTCGGCGAAATGCAGAAAGGACTCGAAGCCAAAGGTATCGAGGTCGTTAAGGCCGACGTCCAACGCTTTCCCAATTCTTATACCGAATTGACCGAAAAACAAAAGGAAGACGTGCTTAATTTGTTGGACAAAATCGAGGACGACGACGACGTTCAAGCCGTTTATCACACGATGGCGGAGTAAGGGGAATAAACCTTGACGGGCGAACCTTGGGCCAAGGTAACGTTAAACGGCTCGGCGCCGTTGAGTACGGCCCATTTGGGTCCGTACAAGGCCGCAAAATCCACGTCTATTCTATAACTTGTCAATGGATAGACGTTCCAATGCGGATGCACGACGCGGTAACCGAGGGTTTTGCCGGTACGCGTTCGTCCGAAGCCCCATTCATGTTCCTTGAAATAATGAGCCAGCGAGTCGGATTTGGGCAGATAGGGCCGATTTTCCGCGACGACGCGAATCGAATGGGTGCGTCCCGCGTGTTTGACGCCGTATTCCGCCGTCAGTCGATCTTCTTGGGTTTTGATACGACAATACAAGGGCAAAGCGACGTAAGGTTCGTTGTAAAGCGTTCGCGCCGCCCACGCCGTTGTGGAATGGGGGACGATTTCCCGAATGAAACATACGCCGCGTTGCCCACCCAATTTAACGTAATAGCGAAGGTTGATTTCGGGAAAATCGATGTGCAGGGGTATCTTTACGCCCAAGACGCGGGTATTAAGAAACCGGAAGGCGACAAAGCTCACGAACGCTTTTCCGTCAAGGGTATCCGGCTCCAAGCCCGTCGGCAGATGGTCGGCGAGCATTTCGGCTTCGACGGCATAGCTGGCCAATATCAGGTGTTCCCAACGCGCCGATAAAAATAAAAACGCTTTTCGGGATAGTATTTGCGGGTTGGAATTCATCGGTCTGGAATCGAGACGGACTTGCATGGCAAAGTTACGTAATTTACATAGTTTTGGTTTGGGGACGGCGAATTTTTGGCGCCTTTTCTTTCCGTCGTTTGTTTGGGATTGGCGATGGCTCCACCTCGTTTTACGTTTAATGTTTATCCCTTAATAATAAGGGTAAATAAAAAAAATATGGTTTTGCCGAAAATAAATTTGGAGGTTTCGATTTTAGCGCCTAATTTTGCTTCCACATTAAATCATTAAATCAGCAAGCAATGAAAAAATTTCTTGGAATTTTCTTGATGGCGGGGGCTTTGTCGTTGTCGTCTTGCGGCGGCGGCGAACAAAAAAAGGAAGAGCCTCCCAAGGAAGCCGAACAACCGGCTCAACCGATGGAGGCGCAGCCTGAAGCCGCCCAGCCCCAGCCCGAAGGCGAAGCCAAACCCGCCGAAGGCGAGGCCAAACCTGCCGAAGGCCAAGCCAACAAACCCGCCGAAGAAAAGAAAAAGTAAGTTGAGAATTTTCCCGGCCCGCGCGAAAGCGCGGGCCGTATACTTCTAACGCCGTATAACTTTTATTTTTCGAGCGCTTTCAAAGCCGCCCCGTGCCGGTCGGTAGAGCCTCCGTCATTGTTGTTTTTTGATTTGTGTTATCTTCGATTTTATTGCCGAGAGTTTTGCACGGTTTTTGTATCTTTGCCGGTAAAATAATTGTACCATGACGACCTTATTGACCGTTGTTTTCGCCCTTTCGGGCTCGATTTGGGCGCAAACCGCTCCGGGTTACTTTTCCGGAAATTATGGTTATTTCTACGACAAGGGCGAATGCGGCGGACGCATCACTCTCGACCATTTCGAGGAAAAGAACATGAGGGGCAAAATACTCGTTTGTTGTCGGGGCAAAGAGGCCGAAGGAACCGAGTATCCGATGGAAATCACTCAGTTTAGTCCGTCCACCAAGACGTTTTACGCCAAAATTCCGGGGTATCCGCGTGGCGAAGGCCCGTGGTTTGGGCGTTTCAAAGAAAGCTACGTTCAAGGAAAGCACGACATATTTTTCAAGCTCGGAGCTACCGAAATCGTATACGAATACGAAGACGAGCAGTAAATCATATCGCAACGGCATGCGCGATTCCCAAGCGTGTCGCAAAACGTGCGGCCGTTTGATTCTACCTACAAGACACGGGCTTCCTTGTTTTCGGCCTTACTTTAAGGCCGTATAAAAACAATTTTCGTCGTTGTTCCCCATGAGCCGCCGCCGTCGGATTTGCCGTCGTTGAACGGAGGGATTATGCGACGGGGGACGGTGTTTTTGGGCCTTTCGGATTGGGTAAATTTTTCGGCATTCGTCCGAACGCGAACACATTGTCGATTGACTTGAAAAAGGGGCGGGAAAACACGGTTTATTCGCTTTTTCTAATGTGGATTGTGTTTTCGGTTAGAATAATGGATTAGAATTGTTTACCGATGCGTATAAGGGTTGCTTAATACATTCAAACGATTATACGTCTAATTTTGCGTCAAAATAGAGCGTTATGAACCCAAAAGTGATTTTGGTCGTCGAGGACGAACCGAGGGTGTTGGCCTCGATTAAGCAGGGGCTTGAAGAGGAGGGGTACCGTGTTCTGACCGCGACCAATGCCGCCGACGCCATGCAAGAAAGCCTTGACCTCACCCCTGATTTGGCTATTTTGGACATCGGTTTGCCCGGCGGAGTGAACGGACTTCAACTTATCGGCTTGTTGCGTCAAAAATTTCCCTCTCTACCCATATTGATGCTTACGGCGTTGGGAACCAACTACGACGTGGTTCGCGGTCTGGACGCGGGGGCCGACGACTATATGGTTAAACCCTTCAATTTCGCCGAACTTATGGCCCGGACCCGATCGCTTTTACGCCGAGGTTCCTTAGCCCCCATTACCGAAGAGATTCAGGTCGCGGACCTCGTCATTTACACCGCCGCCAGAAAGGTTACCCGTGCCGGCAAAGAAATTTCTTTGACCACCAAAGAGTACGACCTGCTCTTCTTTTTGGTGCGCAACCGCGACCGCGTCGTTACCCGCCGCGAAATCGCCGAAGTGGTCTGGCAACTCAAGTTCGATACCGGCACCAACGTCATCGACGTTTACGTCAATTATTTGCGCAACAAAATCGACAAAGGTTACGACGTTAAATTGATTCACACCGTTGTGGGCGTGGGATACATTTTGAGCGAAGAACCTAGAAAATAAGTCGTAGTTTCGTCGTTTTAAATAGTTTCGCGTCGTTCTATCGACGAGGTTGAAAACATCGACGTCAAACCCTATTTGCAGTGGCTGCTGCTCCGATTGCCCTTTTCGTTTACAACAGGCCCGAACACACGCGCCGAACGCTTGAGTCTCTTTCCCGCGTGCGCGGTTTTCATCCCGAGCGTTTGACCGTTTTTGCCGACGGGCCTCCGCCCGCCGCGTCGAAAGCTTTATTGGAAGCCGTCGCGCGCACTAGGGAGGTGGTCAAAGCTATTTTTCCAAAAACAACCGTCGTTGAATCGCCGACCAATCTCGGACTTGGGCATTCGATATTGCGAGGCGTTGGAAAAATATTCGAACGACACGAAGACATTATCGTTATCGAAGACGATTTGATTTTTTCGCCCGGATTTCTGGAGTACATGGACGCGGCGTTGGCTTTTTATCGCGACGAACCTCGCGTTATGCACGTCTCCGGCTTTATGTTTCCCGTGGATGTCGAATTGCCCGAAACTTTTTTTTATCGTCCGACCACTTGTTGGGGATGGGCGACGTGGAAAAACAAGTGGCAAAAAATCATTGCCGACCCCGTCGAACTTTATCGAAGGCTTTGGCCTAAAAAATACGCATTTAATCTGGAAGGGGTCTACGACTTTTTTAGCCAAATCGAAAACAATGCCGCCAACGGACTTGAAACTTGGGCCATATTGTGGCAGGCGACCGTCTTTTTGGAAAACGGTTTGAGTTTGCATCCCGGCAGATCTTTGGTATCGAACGACGGCATGGATGGCAGCGGTGAAAATTCGTCGGTCGAGGACCGTGCGCGCCCGAGTTCGTTGGCCGAATCGGTGCGCGTCGAAAAAATACCGTTGGTCGAATCGAAGGAGGCCCGGGCCGCCATGCGCCGGTTTTATCTCAAACAACGCGCCCCGTGGCCGGCACGCAAACGTTACGAAATTCTCAGTCGCATCCCGCTTGAAGTTCGTCGTTACGTTCAATCGTTGGTCGTCCCTTCAAAAATCAAAATTCGTCGGGAATTGAACCGATTGGAACGCGAGCCGCGTCACGTCCCCGGGGTTTCCACGCTTTTCGGCCCTCCTTTCGCCTACGTCGACGCCAAACGCTTGGCGGGGCGTTACAAACAATATTTTCTTTCCGAACGTATTTTGTTGCCCCCCGGCCTCAAAAAACCACGCTTCGTCGTTACGTTGGCCGAGGAGGGAACGCTGTTGAAATATTTGTTGCAACGCTATCCCGACGCCCAAATTTTGGCTTTCGACCCCCTTCCCGAACATCAAACCGCTTTAAAAAACAACGGTTTCGAGGCGATAAACGCATTGGCGGACGTAAAAAACGGTACCGAGACCGTTCACGTCAACGGCGTTTGGGCGGGGCGGCCCGTCTTGTCCGAAATTGTTCCCACGCTCGTCGTTGCCGCCGTCAATCTCAACGACTATTTGCAAGAGCCCGTCGATTTGTTGGTTTTGCACCGTTCGGAAATTTTGGCAGAACTTTGTTTGGACCACGTGGCCCGAATTTGGGTCGAATGGTCTTCCGACTTTCGACGTCCTCAGACGCTTTCTCAAATCTTGTCGGTTTTGGAAAACGCGGGTTTTCGTTACACGCTCGAAGCCCTTTCGTCGCCGCACAGCCCGTTTTTGCGCCACAAGCCCATGCATGCCGCCGACGGCGTGTATCGTATTCTGGCGAAAAGGCGTTAGGCGCCGCCGGCGACCACCTCTACCATTTCGTCGATACGCCAGTGTTTTTGGGCCATGTCCCGAACGGTTTGGGCGTCGGTTTGAGCAATGATTTCAAAACCCCGCTCAAAATCCTCGAACGGTACGCCCAGCGCCAAATAATGTTGTATAGAGGTCGAAAGCTGTTCCGGGGTTTCGAAATGGGTGGCGGTACGCCCCAAAAGATAGTTTTTGGCCGTTTCGAGTTCGTCGGCGGGAACAAGGTCGTTTTGCATCCGCTCGATTTCTTTGTAGGATTCGCAAACAACGGCTTCGACGTATTCGTTGGCCGTGTCGCAGGCGATGGTGAACGAACCCGCTTTTTTGAAATGTTTGAGCGTTGAAGAGATGCCGTAGGTGTAGCCTTTTTCTTCGCGTATGTTGGACATGAGCCGTGAACCAAAATATCCCCCTAAAATCAAAGTCGTAAAACGCAGGGGGTGATGGTCGGGGTGTATACGCGGAATCGACAACATTCCCATCGCTATCGTCGATTGGGCCTTGTCGGGCATGAATTTACGGGTGCGTTTTTCTTCCTCAAAACGGTGCGGCGGCGGATAAACGGGCGCCAACGCCGATTGGTGTAGTTTCATTGTGCCGATGCCGTTTTCGAGCGTTTTTATCAGTTCGTTTTCGTCGAAATTACCCGTGGCTACCACGTAAGCCTCGTCGGAGTAAAACATGTCGGCATGCCAAGCGACGACGTCGTCGTGAGCCAACGCCTGCCAATCTTCGGGACCTAAAACCGTTCCGTAAGGATGTCCGGGACCGAAAATGCGACGCGAGTAGGTTTTGAGCGCGACGTAGGCCGTACGCGTTTGTTCGACGGTCAGCTCGTCGATTCGGCGTTTTCTGAGCAGTTCGAAGTCGGCGGTACGCATCCCGGGACGGGCGATGATTTCGTGAAAAATCGGGCCGAGGGCGGGAAGATGTTTGGCGGGCAGGCTCAGGTTGGCGGCGCTAATTTCGTATCCCGAATCCGTATGAAAAAAAGCCCCGTAACCGTCCAACGTTCGTGCAAGTTCTTCGCTTCCCATTTTTTGGGTGCCTTCCGAAAGCATGGACGCGGCGGCCCTCGCCGTACCGGGCTTCGGTTCGCGACAAAACCCTCCCGGAACGACATAAGACAGCTCGACAATGGGCATCGTTCCGAATTGTGCGAAATATACCGGCAGCCCGTTGGGTAATATCGTCGATTCCACTTCGGGAAACGGGCGCGGTTCGATGTTTAACGCCGTTGGGCGTTGAGTGCGTTTGGGCATGAATAACGAATAGAACCGCAATTTATCCATTATTTTCTATGGGCCGACAAAACTTTTTTGTCTAGCGTACGCGACGACACCGTTAGGCAAAATTAGGGTTGAAAACGGGGGGTACCGCCGTTTTTCGTAATTTCGTACATCTTTTCTTAGCAACAAAAAGCATGAAAAATTGGATAATGGCGCCTATGGCGGTCGTAGCGGTGTTGTTGGCCCGGCCAACCGGCGTTAGGGGGCAGGTTGCTTACGGCGGAGTTCCCGCCGGCGCCGCATTAACGGCCGTGGAAATTCGTTTGCCCGCCGTGAACGTGGATTCGCTTTTGGCCGCCGACGTGTGGGAAGAGCAACAAAATTTGCCGTTTCGTTTCGGCCATCCGATAAACCTTGGCTTGTCGCCCGACAGGCTTCCGGAAGCGTGGGGCGAATTGCCCGACGCTTCGCGCGTTTGGAAAATTGAAATTTGGTCTCCCGGCGCCTATTCGCTCAACTTCATCTTCGACGTTTTTCGGTTGAAAGAGGGCGAGGAAATGTTTATTTACACTCCGGATTTGTCCTTCGTGCGCGGTAAATTCGACGTTCGCAACGTCGAAGGCCACGGAAAATTGGGCGTTGCGCCATTGCCCGGAGACCGCGCCGTCGTCGAATATCGTTTGACGGCCGGCGCGTCTTATACGGGAACCCCTTTTGTTTTGGGTTCCGTCGTTCATGGCTATAAAGACGTGTTTTTTAACAAGACCCAAAAGGGTTTCGGCGACTCGGGCGATTGCAACATCAACGTCAATTGTCCGCAGGGCGCCGGTTGGCAAAACGCAAAAAAGGGCGTGGCCATGATTCTCAACGCCGGCGGAAGCCGGCTTTGCACCGGCTCCTTGATTAACGACGTTCCTCAATCCGGTACGCCTTATTTTTTGACCGCCAACCACTGCCACGGCAACGACGTCGCCACGTGGGTCTTTATGTTCAACTACGAGAGCCCCTCCTGCGCGAACGTCGACGGACCGACCAACCAAACCGTTTCGGGATGTACGGTGCGGGCGCGTTACGCCGCCAGCGATTTTATGCTTCTCGAACTCAACGGCCGTCCCCAAGATTATTACGACGTTTGGTACAACGGTTGGAACAACGTCGACCAACCCGCGCCGCAATCGGTGGTAATTCATCATCCGCGCGGCGACGTCAAAAAAATTACGTTTGAAAACGACGCTTTGGTTTCGTCGAGTTTTGCTTCGAGCGGGGACAACACGCATTGGGCGACGGGCACTTACGAGGAGGGAACGACCGAACCCGGTTCAAGCGGTTCGCCGATATTCAATCTCCAACAACAAATCGTCGGTCAGCTCCACGGCGGCCCCGCCTCTTGTACCAGCCTAACCGAAGACTACTACGGCAAAGTGGCCGTGTCTTGGGACGGCGGCGGCGCCCCTTCCAATCGTTTGAGAAATTGGCTCGACCCCGACGGTACGGGCGCGACCGAAGTTCCCGGCGGACTTAACGCCGAGCCCGTGGCCAACCTCACGGCCAACAAAACCACCGGTTTCTCAGGACCGGGATGTCCACCGTTTGTCGTAAATTTTACCGCGCAAGCCGTCAATTTGGAGCCGCCTTTCACATCCGTCACGTGGAATTTCCCCGGCGGTACGCCCGCTCTCGCCGTCAACACCTTAACCCCGCCACAGATTTTGTATTCCGCTCCGGGGGTTTACGACGTAAGCGTTGAAATTTGCAACGCCGAAACCTGCGTCGTCAAAAATCGTCCCGCTTATATCAACGTCGTCGGTATGATTGACGCCTTCCCGTTCGTCGAAACGTTTGAAGACCCAACGGCGCCGTGGGAAATCGTCAATCCCGACAACGGACTGACTTGGGACTTTCAAACGGTGCAAGGTACGACGCCCGGCAACCGCGCCGCTTACATGCCTTTTTACAATTATACCGGCAACGGCCAACGTGACGGTTTGGTCTCGCCGGTCTTCGATTTTACGGGTTTTGAAAGCGTAACGTTGAGCTTTGAATACGCTTATCCGCAAAGTTCGGCTTTTGTTCAAGCCCGCGACTCGCTAATCGTTTACTATTCGACCAATTGCGGTCAAACGTGGAATCGGATTTGGGCGCGTGCCGAGGGGGCGCTTACCCCCTTTGCCACTGCGCCGGCGCCGGTTTGGGGTGCGTTTGTCCCCGGACAGGCTTCGCACTGGTGTCATTCGACCAACGTTTCCGGCGTTTTCTGTCCTACGCTGACCCTTCCGCAAGTGGCGGGTTTGGCCGGGGTACGATTTAAATTTGAAGGTTACAACCGTTACGGCAACAATCTTTATTTGGACAACATCAACGTTACGGGCATAGAAACTTGTACTTTGAACGGCAATGTCGTGGTGCCGTCCGGCGAATTTTGCATCGGCGACGTGGTTCAACTCGGCTTCGAGGGCAACGTTTCTTCGAACGCCGAGTATCAGTGGACGGCGGCGGGTGGTTCGATTTTGGGCGACGCCGGCGCTTCGGTTGCGCAAGTTCGTCGTGGCGACGCGGGAAGCGTGTTTGTCGGTGTTCGCGTAACGTCCGACGGTTGCGTTTTCGAGGCCCAGCGAGAGATTGTTTTTCGCGGCGTTACCGCCGTTTTTTCCTTGCAACCCAATGCCGTTTGCGCGGGGGATACCGTTGTCGTTCAATTTACGGGTACGCCCGACGACGGCGTCGAGTACGAATGGGATTTTGGTTTGGGCAACGTACTTGACGGGCAAGGGCCGGGTCCGTTTCGTGTGAAATGGAACGAAAACGGCGACTTGCCCGTCAAACTCGTTACCCGGGTCGGGGATTGTGAAAGTCAAAGCGTGCGTATTGTTAGGGTGCGCAAACCCGAGGCGCAATTTGTCGTTTCGACCGAAAACGCTTGCGTCGGCAGGCCCGTTTTGGTTTCGTTTGTCGGCGGCGTTCCCGCAGACGAACATTTTTGGAATTTTAGCGACGGGAGGGTGGAGAGCGGCAGCGGCGCCGGCCCTTACGTCGTCGTTTTCGACGGTCCGGGAAACAAGTCCATTGCTCATTTGGCCGTTTTGGAATCGTGCAGCGCCCAATTTTCCCGCGGCATTTTCGTCAATGAATATCCGGCGCTTTCCCACCCATACGACGAACCGGTTTTCGTTTATCGGGTCAAAGACACGATTGTCGTTTCGGCGCAAAGCGACGGAGAATGGACGCAATGGGATTTCGACGGCGGCACGGCGGTTGAAGACGTATCCGTGCCGGGTATTTCGGCGTATAGGGTAACATGGACGACGTTGGGAACGAAAAACGTCGGAGTCGTTGCGGGCAACGGCGCTTGTGCCACCGATACGCTTCGTTTTTCGGTCGTGGTAACCGAAGGGACGCGTCGCAAAGACGGCGCGGGAGACGAAATAAAAATTTATCCTCAACCCGCAATCGGCGTTCTGAACGTCGTTCATTCCAATCCCGCTCCCGCGACGATAAGCCTGTTCGACGCGACGGGGCGCGAAATTTTAAAGGTTGCGACGCCCACCGGAACGACGCGCCAATTGTCGCTCAAAGACGTTTCGCCCGGCGTTTATTGCATGCGACTGACTTTTTCGACCGGGGAGCGTTCTGAGCGAACGGTCGTCGTTGCAAAATAAACCGTTGCGACGCGGTTCGGATGTTGAAAAGCGTCCGAATCGCGTCGTTTTTTAATCGCTTTACAGTCGGGGAGGCAACCATCGGAAAAAAAACATGGAAAGGCCAATAATTTTGGTGGATATTTGACGATGTTGTTAATTTTGCCTTTGTCGGCATTTATGTTTGTATTTTCGATTGCACAACTTAGAGACGGGTTATGCAAAACGGCGAAACGTATTTTTACGATAAATATTCCAAACTCTGCTTGACGGCCCTTGTCGGTTATGTTTATCGATGGCTGGAAACGGGGGTTTTCGCAAAAGTTGGCGACGACCGAAGCCAAGAACTTGCCGATTTGTTTGGCAAAAGTCGTCGTTTTTGCGACATGCTTTTCGAGTTGCTGGACGCGGCGCTTTTCGGAAAAACGGTCAAGGGGGGATTGCACATAGAGGTCCAAACGCGATGGGGTGGGGACGAACTCTTTCGTATGTGCGGTTATTTCGGGCGCATCGTTGAAAAACTGCGTTATCTTTACTTCGTGCAGGCGATAGTGTTGCTTACCCCCTTACCCAAACGCGCGTTGCGGCGCATTTGGGGTTTTCCTAATGCGTTTAACGTTTACGTTATGGACCTAACGCGCTTCGATGGAACGCGTTGGTTGGCCTTGGGCAGACCCGAGGCCGCGGTGTTCGCGCTTTTGAGCCGAGTCGTCAAACGCAACCTTTTGATTGCGGGCGTCGTACAAATACTGACGGCTTTACCTCATCGCGACGACCGCAAGTTTTGGTTGGAAATATGCTTGGGGTTTGCCAATTTAAGACCCGACAAACGATATTTCAAAATGGAATTGATTAAAGAGATGGAGCGGTCGGCGCCGACCGACGAGCGCAAGCAGGAGATACGCCTCATTTACGGCGACCTTTTCAAACTTCAGCGCAAGAAAGGCTTTGTAAAAGGCAAACAAAAGGGCTTCGACGAGGGCAAACAAAAGGGCTTCGACGAGGGCAAACAAAAAGGATTCGACGAGGGCAAACAAAAAGGATTCGACGAGGGCAAACAAAAGGGCTTCGACGAGGGCAAACAAAAAGGCGTGGATGAAACGTTGATTGCCGTGGTTCGCACGATGTTGGCCGCGGGCGAGCCGTTGGAAAAAATTTGCGCTTTTACGGGTTTGGAAAAGGCGCGGGTTGTCGCGTTGCATGCCGATGGAATTGATTGAAGAGATGGAGCGTGCGGCGCCGACCGACGAGCGCAAGCAGGAGATACGCCTCATTTACGGCGACCTTTTATAATTCGTTGAATTGAAACATATCCGGACAAAATCAATCGCCTTGTATGTTAAAATCCGAAAATCCTTCCGTAAATACGCCCGCAATGTTGATAAAACAACGTTGTCAAGAATCGATAATGACGGAATTATGTATCGAAAGATGGTCAAGGCGTTTTGTTTTTTTGTATCGATGATGTACGCGGGCGTTAGAGCCGTCGGACAAACGGCGCCGACGTTTTACGAGTGCAAACAAGTTAATTTTGAGGAGCGAACACAATCATTGGGGGGGATTGACGTTAAGTCTCTTCGTGCCGTTTGGGATATAGACGTACGTACGGGAGAAATTGTCGGTCGGTGTACTTACACTTTTTTAGCCGCTCGTCCCTTAAAATCGATTTGCTTTGATTTTTCCGATTCGTTGATTCTGGAATCCGTTTCGCGCAACGGCCGATTTTTGTCCGCAAAACATCAAAAAAACGTTCTGCAATGCCATTTTCCCCAAAAAATTTCGGGAACGGATTCGGTAACGATTTCTTATCGCGGCCAACCGAAATTTAAGGATTTGGGGACGTACGCAACGGGAACGGATTCGTTGACCGGGCCGTGGATGTGGACCTTGTCCCAACCCTACGGCGCCGCCGATTGGTTTCCCGTCCGTCAAAATTTACACGACAAAATCGACCATTATCAAGCCGTAATCACCGTCGACGAGCCGTTTTATCCCGTATCCAACGGTATGCCCGTCCGCGAAACACGAAAAGACGGCAAGGTTACGGTCGAATGGCGGCATCGGCGGCCGATTGCGGCATACTTAATCGGCGTGGCGGCGGCCGATTATCGTCGCTTCGACGACCAATATCGCGATTCGCTTACGGGGCGCGTCGTTCCCGTGGTCAATCATGCGTTTGCGCAAGACTTTCCCCATGCTTTGGAGGCCGTTCGCCGTCAGGAAAAAGTTTTTAAACTTTTTACCGCGCTTTTCGGGCCGTACCCGTTTGAAAGCGAAAAATACGGCCACGTTCGTTTCGTGCGCAACGGCGGTATGGAACATCAAACGGCTTCATTTGTCGGAAATTACAATTTTGAACTTTTGGCGCATGAATTGGCGCATCAATGGTTCGGTAATTACGTTACCTGCGGCAGTTGGCGCGACCTCTGGCTCAACGAAGGATTTGCCACCTATTGCACGGGGTTGGCTTACCGTTTCGTCGAACCCGAATGGTGGGAATCATGGAAAACCGGTACGCTCGCCAACATTTTGAGCGACCCCTCGGGAAGCGTTTACGCTCACGACACCGTTCCCGTTAGGCATTTGTTCAGTCGCCGGCTTCGATACGCCAAAGCCGCGTACATCTTGCGGATGCTCGAATACGAATTGGGCGCGCAAAATTTTTGGGCGGCGGTGCGCGAATATTTAAATCGACACGCCGACGGTTTTGCACGCACCGAAGATTTTCGCCGCGCCTTGGAACGCGCAACGGGACAAAATTTGCAAACTTTTTTCGCCGATTGGGTTTACGGGCAAGGTTATCCCAATTTGTCGGGAACGTGGCGATGGCATGAAGGAAAATTGTATTTACATATTCGACAAACGACCTCCGTCCCCGAATTTCAACCTTGCTTTGCCCTCAAACCCCAAGTGCGGATTTACGGGCGCGGTCCGGGCAACGAAATCGTTTTTCAAGACGAGTTTGTCAATATCGCTTCCCAAGAATCGAACTTTGTCATCGACGCGGCGTTTGAGCCCGATTCCGTCGTTTTCGACCCCGAAAGGTATTACATCATTGGAGAAAAAAGAATTTTGTCCGACGATTTGACAAAACGACACGCACCGAGCGTCGTCGTTACCGTAATTCCGGCTGAAAACTTCTTGGTTGTCGGCATTGACCGGGCGCCGGCGGGGCGGGCCGTGTTTGAATGTTTCGATGCAAGCGGTAAAAATTTGGCGAGCATGGAAACCGAACTCGAAGCGGGCGCCGTCCGCGTCCAATGGCCCGGTTTGCAATTGCCTTTCGGAATTTACGGCCTGAAAATCACGTTTTTCGACGGCGCTTCGACGGCCGTGAAATTTGTCCATCGCTAAAACGGCATTCAAAATAAACGGCTCCGACGGACATTGTCGTTATGCTTTGTATCTTTGTGCAAAGATAGCAAGGAGGCGAAATGTTTTGGGAAAACGTAAGACAAGCGTTGTCGTCGGTGCGTGCGAATTTGTTGCGCTCGACGCTCACGATACTCATCATCGCCTTCGGCATTACGGCCATCGTAGGGGTGCTGACATCGATAGACGGCCTCAAGTATTGGATGACGAACACGTTTACCACCCTCGGCGCCAACACTTTCAAAATCGAAAACCGGGGTTCCCCTTTGCGCATCGGTCAAGGCCGCCGCAATCCGAACTTTTACGCCCCCATCACGTACAAACAAGCGACGCTTTTTCAAAAGCGTATCGAGGGCGTGGGCGTGGCCAGCGTGGACATGACCGCGAACTGGGCGGCCAAAGCCACGTTCAAAAACGCCGAAACCAACAACAACCTCCAACTTCGCGGTTCCGACGACCGTTTTATGGACGTCGAGGCCTATGAGCTCGAAGAAGGCCGGGCATTGACCGAAGAAGATTTGCGTTTTAGACGCAAGGTGGTCGTCGTCGGCGCGGAAATCAAAAACAAGCTTTTTCCCAAATCGTCCCCGTTGGGGCAAACCATTGCCATAGACCAAAAACATTATCAGGTTGTCGGCGTGTTTAAGGAAAAAGGAGCGGCTTTTGGCGCGGGCGGGGATAAAATTGCCGTCGTTCCGATTACCACGCTCATGCTCGATTTCCCCGACCGCGAACGTTCGGCCGTTATTCACGTATTTTGTCCCGACCCCGAAAAACTTACCGCGACCATCGAAACGGCCATAGGCGTCATGCGCGGGGTGCGAAAAATCCGCCCCGGAAAGCCCAACAATTTTTCTTTGGCTTTGTCCGACAGCATAGTAAACAACCTTTTGGAAAACTTGGCGATTTTAACGCTTTCGGCCACGGCCATTGCGTCCATCACCCTCATCGGTGCGGCCATCGGCTTGATGAACATCATGATTGTTTCGGTAACCGAGCGGACGATGGAAATCGGGGTCAGAAAGGCGCTGGGCGCCACAAGCCGTCACATCCTTTTTCAATTTTTGATTGAGGCGATAACCATAGGGCAATTGGGCGGTTTGACGGGCGTGGTTTTCGGCGTGGGTGTCGGCAATTTGGTGGGTTACGCGCTTGGAACGGGCGTCATAATTCCTTGGGCGTGGATAGCGTTGGCTTTTGCGATATGTTTTTTGGTGGGCTTGGTTTCCGGGGTGTATCCGGCGATGCGGGCGGCGAGGGTAGACCCCATCGAATCGTTAAGATACGAATAAACCCGCTCCGCGTACGGGCGCGAGCGGGTTTGATTGCAACCTTGCCCCGTTTTGTGTTTTTTAACGGGCAAAAACCGATTTTGTGCGTTGCCTCGAACGGAAAACTATACTCCCTGCGCTATCGTCGGTTCGACCCAGCGGCCGTCGGCGCGGATGAGTTCGACGAGTTTGTCCACGGCCTGCGCCGTGGGTACGGCTCGCACGACCACGTCTTTTCCTTTGTAAAGGGTGATGACGTCGACGCCCGCGCCGACGTATCCGTAATCGGCGTCGGCCATTTCCCCCGGCCCGTTGACGATGCAACCCATGATTCCGATTTTGACGCCTTTGAGGTGTTCGGTGCGCCGGCGAATCATGGCGGTGGTTTCTTGGAGGTCGAAGAGGGTGCGTCCGCACGAGGGGCAGGAAATGTATTCGGTTTTGGTGGTGCGCAGGCGCCCGGCTTGTAGGATGGCGAAGGCGGCGCGGTTGCGCCACTCGGCGGGAAAGTCGTCGGCTTCGAGCCAAAGACCGTCGTAAAGTCCGTCGACGGTGGGTTCGGAAAGGGCGGCGGCGGCGGCGGTGAAATATCGTGCGTCGTCGCTTTGGGCGGGGTCTTCGGGCGCCTCGACGCGAACGCGTAAAATCGCCGTTCCCCCGCCCAAAAGCGAAATGAGCCGCCGCCGGCGGTGCATATCGCCGGTGCGCAGTACCCAAACCGTCCCGGCGGGCGCGAAATCGATGTCTTCGCCGTCCCATTCCACCCAGTTCATTTCCGGATGACGGTATGGGCTCGCTTTGAACTCCGAATACGATGAAAAATACGGATAAGCGCGTTCGCGTTCGGGTAGGTTTGCCCAATGTGCGTGGTCGTAAATTTCTTTGAGGCCGTTGGGCGGCATGAATCCCAACGATTGCGAGCCCAAATAGAGGTAGTCGGCGCCCTGTTCGTCCATTTCCCATTTGTCGAGCAGGGCGTTGTAGCGGTGGCCGACGGCCGCCAATTCTTCGGGCGTAGGGGGGCGGGTGGAAAAATCCGCGACGACGCGCGGTACGTTTTCCCCGCCTATATTGAACACCGCGGGCGTAATACGGCGCGAAAAAGAATGTGGGTCGTAAGGCAAGACAAATTCGGGAACGCCGGGGCGCGGCGGCGGAAAAAGGCTTATCAAGTATCTGCAAACCGGCATTTCGTTTTCCGCGGGTTCGGTAAGCGAAACGCGTATGGTATCGCCGATGCCGTCGGCCAACAACGCCCCGATACCCAACGCCGACTTTACCCGCCCGTCTTCGCCGTCGCCCGCTTCGGTTACCCCCAAATGCAAAGGGTAAAGCGTGCCGCGCTCGCGCATTTTTTCCACAAGCAGGCGATACGCCTGAACCATCGTTTGCGGATTTGAGGCCTTCATCGACACGACGATGGAAAAATACCCCAACGACTCGCAAACGTCGATAAACTCCAACGCCGATTGCACCATGCCCTCGGGCGTATCGCCGTAGCGGCTCAAAATACGGTCGGAAAGCGAACCGTGGTTTACGCCGATACGCATGGCCGTGCCGTACTCCTTGCAGATTTTGACCAGCGGCGAAAAGCGTTTGTAGATGCGTTCGAGTTCGGCTTGGTATTCCGACTCCGAATACTCTTTGAACTCAAATTTTTTTTTGTCGGCGTAGTTGCCCGGATTGACCCGGACTTTTTCGACGATGCGGGCGGCAATTTCGGCGGCGTTGGGCGTAAAGTGGATATCGGCGACAAGGGGAGTGCGATATCCGCGTTCGCGAAGGCGTTTTTTGATTTCGGCCAAATTTTCGGCTTCGCTTTTGCTGGGGGCGGTGATTCGCACGTATTCGCACCCGGCCTCTATCATACGTATTGCCTCTTCGACGACGGCCGTGGTGTTCATGGTGTCGGCCGTGGTCATGGACTGCACCCGAATCGGATTTTTTCCACCGACCGGTACCTCCCCAATCGGTACTTCCATCGTCGGAAGCCGACCGTTTACATTAAATTTTATCGACATGATTCGGCAATGCGATGGGGGACGCAGGGTTTTTACGGCATGACGTTGCCTCGAATGGACGCATCGGGTGTAGCTTTGCACCGAAACAAAGCGTTGAATTGAAAACCCACAGCCGCCCGTCGTTAAAACGACTGATTTCGGGATAATAGTTCCATCGTTTTCGATGGGCGTGCATGCAAAGTCGGGTGTTTCAACTTAATTCTTTGCATTCGTTAATCCATGCCTCGGCTTGAAGGGCGTAAATTTCGTAGTCTTCGCCGGCTTTTTCGTAGATATCGAAAGCGGCTTCGAAGTATTTGAGCGCCGCTTGGTGTTTGTTGTGGTTTGCGAGAATGGTTCCGATTTCGAGGTTGAAGTCGGCCGCGTCGGTGGGAGCGAATTTCGGATGGGTGGGCGCTTCTTCAAGCGCGGCTTTGAGTTGGGCGACGGCCTCGTTGGGTTTTCCGTTTTGAAGATGGAAGTGAGCCAGCGAACGTCGATAAGGAATGCGAAATTCGGGTTGTCCCGTTGTTTTTTCGAGGTAAGCCGCGGCCTCGTTTTCGAGGTTGGCCGCCAATTCGACGAGATAAGCGTCGTCCGTTTGGCCACCCGTCGCCACCCAATTCAGATAATGATTGACCAAGCCGATTTCCGCTTGTTTTTTTCTCAATTCCGGTTTACCCGTTTTGCCTTCGCATCGGCGGATAATCTCTTCGTAAAACGGTTTTTCCACAAATTCCGACGGCGAGGGCGAAAGAAACCGAATCGAAGCGTGATTTAAATCCACGAGCTTGTCTATTGCCGATTCGTCGTCCGGGTTGGCGTCCAAACGTACGTACAAACGTTCGCGGGCGTCGTTAAGAACGTCGGCGAGCCGGGCAAAGTCGCGTACAAAAATCAAGCCTTCGATGAGGTCGAAAATGATGCGAAGTTCGTCGTCGCTTGTCGAATCTTTGGAAATATTCAAGTAGGCCTGATACAAGGACTCGACTTTGGCGTCCGCCTCCTCGGGATCCATCCATTCGTAACCGTCGAGAATTTTCAATTCTTTCATTCTAACTTCGTGCATGATTTTGGATAAAAAATTTAGGGCGCCTAACCACGATTTAAATTTCGTCGATTTTTTGCGCGGCAACAATCGTTGCGGAAGGGTTTATCGTGAAATATATTCATGCATTTTCGTTCGGTTATCTTCGTTCGATGTTTCGCAAAGTTAATTGTTTTTTTATTGTTTATGCAAAATCCGTAGTTTATCGCAGAAAAACATACTCGACGGGTGCGCAAAGATTTTTGCGTGTATCGTTATGGCGGACGGTTCATTGTTGATAATCCACCGTTCGGGACTTTTGGATTTGGATTATCGTGCCGTTTGGCTTAAATTTGGGCGCATTTGACAGGATTTATCCAAACCGATATGGTTTATAAATTATTTTGGATTTTCGTGCCGTTGTTTTTTTCGACTGCGGCGACGGCGCAACCCATTGAGGTAACGTCCCCTTCGACGGCGCAGGCGATGGTACAACTCTTGGTGGGGCAGGGCGTGCAGGTCTTCAACGTTCAGTATACGGGCGTGCCCATTGCCTCGGGCACTTTCAACGACCCTGCGGGCGCCTTGGGTTTTACCGCCGGCGACAACCAAGGCATCATCCTCACTACAGGCCGTGCCGTCGCCGCGCAAGGCCCGAACATCGGAAACACCGCCAACTTCAACAACCAACTCGGCGGTTATGGACTGCTCAACCAGCTTTCCGCCCCATATCAAGGCTTTGACGCCACCATATTGGAGTTCGACTTTATTCCCAGCTGCGACACTTTGCGCTTTCGCTATCGTTTTGCCTCCGATGAATATCCCGATTACGCCCCCGGCGGCAGTAGCGCCGGCAACTTCAACGACGTATTTGGTTTTTTCATTTCCGGACCCAATTATCCCGTTCCCACCAACATCGCCCTTATTCCCGGAACGAGTTTGCCGGTTTCCATCGAAAACATCAACGCCATCACCAATACTCAATACTATGTAGACAATAATTTTATCGGCGCCCCCGCTTACCAAAACGTGGGCTACAATGCTTTCACCACTATTTTCACCGCCGAGGCCGTCGTCGTTCCCTGCTCCACGTACCACATTATTTTGGCGATTCAGGACGTTTTTGACGGCTTGCTGGATTCGGGCGTGTTTTTGGAGGCCAACAGCTTTGTATGTTCGGGCGGACAAACCGTTGCCGAGGCGCCGTTTCAAACGCCCGACGGACGGCCCATGTTTTACGAAGGCTGTAATGGTTCCTTCACTTTTACTCGCTTTGCCAACGTCGGTTCCGAATTTGTGGCCGAGCTGACCGTGGGCGGCACCGCCGTCCTCGACGAAGACTACGTCGTTCCGGGCGGCATACCCTCGTCCATTTATTTTGCACCCGGACAAACCTCTTACACCCTTCCCATCGAAACCATTTTTGACGAAAACGACGACGAAGCCGAGCTCGAGTACGTCGTCCTTGGTTTTCCGTCGGGGTGTGAAGACCAATTCATTACCGATACGCTGTTCATTCGCAACACTTCGCCGATTCAAGCCGTGCTTAACGATACCGTTTTGTGTTTCCCGCAAGAGCTTACGCTTTCGCCCCTTGAGGTTACGGGCGGCACGCCGGAAAAATTGTACGAATGGCTTGGGGTCAGTCCTTTTCCTAGTTTTGTAGCCGACGTCGTCGTCAATCCCGACGCTACCACCACTTATACTTTGCGCATAACCGACGTATGCGAGGGCATTCCGTCCGCCGAGTTTACCGTAACCGTTTTCATCGGTTCCGACCCCGACGACCCTCTTCGTTTTGTCGACATTACTCCCGACGGAGCCGTTTGTTCGAACGCGGATATTGTTTTGAACGCCGTACCCGGCGGAGGTACGGGCAATTATCAACCTTTGATTTGGTATCCGCCTACCGGGCTGGGTTACGAATGTCTTAATTCCGAATGTACGAGTATCAACGTTTCGGGTTCGTTGCCCGCCCAGTTTGAGGTCGACGTGGTGGCAAGCGACGGTTGCGCCGAAATTACCGAAACCATAGCCGTTACCGTTTTACCTTTGCCCAACGTTGCGGTTGTGGATGAGGTCATTGAAATTTGCCCCGGTACCGAAACGCTTTTGCAATCCTACATCGTTTCCGGCGCTCAGCCTTATTCTTTTGTTTGGAATGGTCCCGGGGGACCGTTTTCGGGTCAAAACGTTATCGTTGCGCCTACCGGTCCCGCCCTTTACGTTCTGACCATGACCGACGGCTGTGGGCTGACCGACACCGACACCGTTTCGATTGTTATTCCCCCTACCTTTGACGTTTCCGTTTCGGGGCCCGAATTCGTTTGCCAAGGCGGAAACGCTATTTTGACCGCTTCCGCCGATGAAGCCGTCGAATTTGTTTGGATGCCTTTGGACGTTGTCGGAAACCCTCTTACCCTCCTCGACGTGCAATCCACCCTTACCCTTACGGTCATCGCCCGTGATGCTTTGGGCTGTTCGGGCGTGGGTGAATTTACCCTTAATGTACTTGATTTACCCGAAATTGTCGTCGAACCCTTTGAAACAACGATTTGTTTTGGCGAATCCGTTGAATTGACGGCGTCCGGCGCCGGTGAAAACGGTATTTATTCTTGGTTTCCGAACATCGACCTTTCTTCCGATTTTGGAGAAAACGTTTCCGCTTTTCCCCAACAAACCATTACTTACACCGTTACCGGTTACACCGCTCAAAACTGTGCCAATACGACGACCGTTACCGTTAATGTTGTACCGCAAATAGAAGCGGAAATTTCGGGTTACAATATTAACGGTTATTGTGTGTCGGACGGGCCGGTGGAATTGACGGGTTTTCCCGAGGGGGGAACTTTTTCCGGTCCGGGTATTTCGGGAAATATTTTTGACCCCACCGCCGCCGGCGCCGGTTTTCATGAAATATACTATGAAGGCGAAGTTCAAGGTTGTTACTATCAAGCCAACGTTGCAATTAACGTCATTGAATCGCCGGTAGCTCAAATTTTTGGTTTGGCTTCGACGCATTGCACGGCCAACGCGTGCGTTACGTTGTCGGGCGCGCCGTTGGGGGGCGTGTTTTCGGGGCCGGGGGTTTCGGGGAACGTGTTTTGTCCTTCGCTTGCCGGTCCGGGCGTTCACGACGTGG
>CALAJH010000006.1 GCA_937922655.1 uncultured Bacteroidia bacterium | reverse complement strand
AGGGTGAAGGGGACGGGGGTGTTGAGGCGCGGGTCGTCGTATTTGTCTTTTTTCGTCGCGTCTTGGGCGAAAAGACAGGAGCAGGCAAACAGTGCGGCCAAAGCGGTTTTCAGGGTGCGTTTCATGTTATTGGGATGCGTTCCAAGCTTTTACGTTTCAAAGATGCGAAAGGTTGCGCCAATATTGGGCGGGGTTACGAATTTTGCGGTCGGTGGATTTGCATCCGGCACGTTCTTTGATTATCTTTGCCGTCAAAGATGCGAACGATGAAATTATTGACCCTTCTTTTGACGTGTTGGGCGCTAGGCGCCCAAGCACAGTTGCGTATCGGTTGTCAGGAAAGCGTGCAGGCCACCATGAGCGAGGCCAAGCTTATCGTCGAGTTCAAAGACGACGACGGCAATCCCAGACCCAACGAAATCGTACTTTTTAAAAGCAAAAAAACGGGAAAAACCTTTAAAGGGGTCAGCGGCTCCGACGGACAATTTTGCACCCAAATCCCCCTCAACGACGACTACGAATTTCAATACAAGGTGATGAACGAATGGGTCGACGGCGGCAGCGTCGTTTCCATTCCCGACTTCAAAGGTCAATACACGTTCACGCAAATCATTATTCTCAATTACCAACCGGCAAGCAATTATCTACTCAAAAACGTGTTTTTTGATACGGGTAAAGCCACGCTCAAACCCGAATCCGAGGCCGAACTCAAAGAATTGTTGGAAACGATGTCGATTCGGCGCAAGTTGCGCATCCGTTTGGAGGGGCATACCGACGACGTCGGCGACGACGCTTCGAATCTGCGGCTCTCGCAGGCGCGGGCCGAATCCGTCAAAGCGTGGTTGGTCGGAAAAGGTATAGACGCGTCGCGCATCGAAGCCAAAGGTTTTGGAGAATCCCAGCCCGTCGCCGACAACTTTTCCGAAGAGGGCCGAAAGCTCAACCGCCGCACCGAGGCCCGCATCCTTGGCGGATATTTTGATTGAATTCGTTCATGGCGAAACGTTTCAAAATTGAAATTTGGGGCGAACGTACAATGCGTTCGCCTTTTTGGCCTTTTGTGGTTTTGCCGAAGCGGCGGTGAACGCCTCAAGACCTTCGCCTGCGGGTAAATCCGGCCCGCGCCCTTGTGTTTGCATTTGTAGACCGGCTATCGTTCGTGGACGCTTTTGTATTTTCATACTTTCTTTTGGGTTGTGGGAACGAAAAAAGTTGGCTAGGGGTTTTTGAATTTAGAATGAATATAAATAACTTTGCGATAGAATGTTGAAGCTCCCGATATTTTTAGACCACAATTCGACAACACCAACCGACCCTCGGGTGTTGGAAGCGATGTTGCCCTATTTTACGCAACATTTTGGCAATGCGGCCAGTCGGAATCACCCGTTTGGCTGGCGCGCCGAAGAAGCCGTCGACTACGCACGCGAGCAAATTGCGGTCCTTGTCGGCGCCGACGAACGCGAAATCATTTTCACCTCCGGCGCCACCGAATCCGACAACCTCGCCATTAAAGGCGTGGCCGAAATGTACGCCCGCAAAGGCAACCACATCGTTACCCTGACCACCGAACACAAAGCCGTCCTCGACACCTGTCGTGCCCTGGAAAAACGCGGAATCAAGGTTACTTACGTTCCCGTTGAATCCGACGGGCTGGTCGATTTGCAAAAACTTGCCGATGCCGTTACCGACAAAACGATATTGGTTTCGGTCATGTTTGCCAACAACGAAATCGGCGTCATCCAACCGATAAAAGAAATATCGGCCATTGCTCACGCCAAAGGAGCGCTGTTTATGACCGACGCGACGCAAGCGGTGGGCAAGGTTCCCGTGGACGTCGAAGAATACGGTATCGACCTCATGGCCTTTACCGCCCACAAAATGTACGGTCCCAAGGGAGTGGGCGCCCTTTACGTGCGCCGCAAAAACCCGCGCGTCAAAGTTACGGCCCAAATGGACGGCGGCGGCCACGAACGCGGCATGCGCAGCGGAACCCTCAACGTCCCCGGAATCGTCGGCTTTGGAAAAGCTTGCGAAATCGCCAAAAACGAAATGGTCGACGACGCCATTCGCCTTTCCCGCCTGCGCGACAAACTCGAAACCGAACTCCTCAAACTACCCGAAACCGTCGTCAACGGCAACCGCGAACGCCGTTTGCCCCACACCACCAACATCAGCTTTAAGTTCGTTGAGGGCGAAGGTCTGATGATGGGTATGAAAGACGTTGCGGTATCCTCGGGGTCGGCGTGTACGTCGGCTTCGCTCGAACCCTCTTACGTCCTTAAAGCCCTTGGGCTTTCCGACGAACTCGGCCATTCGTCCATTCGCTTTGGTCTCGGGCGTTTCACGACCGAAGAAGAAATCGATTACGCCATCGAAACGACAACCCGCGCCGTCAATCAGTTGCGCGAACTCAGCCCGCTGTGGGAAATGCACCTTGAAGGCGTGGACATCTCCAAAATCGAATGGGCCCATCATTAATCCATTTAATTCCAAGAGTTTACATTTAATCAACATAATCATGGCATACTCCCAAAAAATCATAGACCATTACACGCAACCCCGTAACGTCGGGGTGCTGGATAAATCGTCGCCCAACGTAGGGACGGGCTTGGTAGGCGCCCCGGAATGCGGCGACGTCATGCGCCTTCAAATCGAGGTGGATGCGGAAACGAAAATCATTCGCGACGCCAAATTCAAAACCTTTGGTTGCGGCTCGGCCATCGCGTCCTCGTCCGTTGCCACCGAATGGCTCAAAGGACGTACCATCGACGAAGCCTTGACCATCTCGAACATGGATATTGTCGAAGAGCTGTCGCTTCCGCCCGTTAAAATCCACTGTTCGGTTTTGGCCGAAGACGCCATCAAGTCCGCCATCAACGACTATCGCGTCAAAAACGGTCTGCCGCCCATAGAACAGGCGGAATCCGTCGCCGTTTCGGCACGATAAACCTTTCGTCTTTGAAAAAATTTTACGTCCCCGTGCATTGCGCGGGGCTTTTTTTTCTAAACCATTTATCGTTTCTCCGGCGCTTCCCCATCCGCCTCCCCCGCTTCTTTTGTACGATTCTTGACCAAACCTATGTTCGTTTTAGCGCTCCAAACGGCGACAAACCCTTGGGCGCACCCGTTTTTGAATATTGGGTTTGGCGGCCGTCAAACGAAGGCGCCGGAGAAGGTTTTCGGGACGTTCAAAAAGTTTTTTATCCCCAACTTTTCATTATTTTTGTGCAACGTTTGAATAAAACAACCGATTCATTTAAGGCACTAACCCATAAAATTCATTTATACCTATGCGAAAAGTTTTGGGCGCCGTCGGCATTGCATATTTCGTTTTGTGTTCGTGTGTTTTCGGACAAACCGGCAAAATCGATTCGCTCGAAAAAGTCGTCGCTCAAGCGGGCGAGGACACGGTCAAGGCAAAGAGTCTGTGTCGTTTGTGTCGGGAATTGCAGAAAAAAAAGCGTTATGAGGAGGCTTTAAAGCGAGGGAGCGAAGGTTTGGCGTTGGCGCAAAAGCGTAAAGACGACGGGGGGGTCGCCGAATGTCTCAACAACTTGGGCGTTGTTTATGATAGTCGGGGGGATTACGGCAAAGCGGCCCAAAACTTTCTCGACGCTTTAAAGATTCGAAAGAAAATCGGCGACAAAAGCGGCGTCGCCGGATGTTTTGTCAATTTGGGCGTCGTTTATTACAATCAAGGGGATTACGGCAAGGCCGCCGAATATTATCTCAACGCATTAAAGACATACCAAGAAACCGACGACAAAAGCGGCGTTGCCACGTGTTTTAACAACTTGGGCATCGTTTACGCCGACCAAGAAGATTACGGCAAGGCAACGGAATATTATCTTGACGCTCTAAAAGTTCGAGAACAAATCGGCGACAAAAACGGCGTTGCCGCGTGCCTCAACAATTTGGGCGTCGTCTACGACAGTCAAGGGGATTACGACAAGGCAATCGAACACTACCTCAACGCTTTAAAGGTTCGAGAACAAATCGGCGACAAAAACGGCGTTGCCGCGTGCCTCAACAATTTGGGCGTCGTCTACGACAATCAAGGGGATTACGGCAAGGCAATCGAACACTACCTCGGCGCCTTAAAGACGTTCGAAGAAATCGGCGATAAAAGCGGCGTCGCCGGGGGGTGGGCGAACCTCGCCGAGGTCTATCTTCGAACGGGACGGCCGGCCGAGGCCCGAAGCCTCGCGCGAAAAGGCTTGGCCCTCGCCACCGAAATCCGCAACATGCAAACCATGAGAATCAACGCCCTATTCCTCGCTCTGGCCGACTCCGCCGTCGGCGATTTTCGTTCCGCCTTCGAAAACCACAAGCTTTACAAAGCTTATTCCGACTCCTTGCGCAACGACGAACAAACCAAAAAAATCGCCCGACTCGAAGCCCGCCGCCAATACGAACTCGAAGCCGCCGAACAAAAACGCCAAGCCGAAATCGCCGCCGCCCAAGAAGCCGAGCGTCAAGAACGCGTGTACATGTTTCAATCCATCGGCATTTTTGCTTTTTTGATGTTAATGATTGTTTCGCTGTTTTTTTTAGGCAGGATGAAATTGCCGGCGTGGACGCTTCGGGGCCTGCTTTACGTGGCGTTGGTGATGACCTTCGAGTTTTTTGTTTTGTTGTTCGACCCTTTGAACGAAAAGTATTCGGAGGGATTGCCGATATACAAGATGCTGTTCAACACGGCGCTGGGTTTGGGCATCGGGCCGTTG